>CAYQKY010000009.1:0-98529 GCA_964418125.1 uncultured Phaeodactylibacter sp. | reverse complement strand
GTTCAGAACAAAATTTTCTCGTTTTCGCCTCATCATCGAAATTTGAACAAACTCTTATTCATAGCGCTTTTCCCATTTGCCTCGGGCAATGCGCTCAAAAACGGAGGAGTTCAGAAAACGCTTAAAAGCACGCTCACTCATGCCTCTTTTCTGGGCAATTTTTACACCCTCCCCGGTTTGAAATTCTTCGGGTAGCGCCTCGTACACCCGGCGGCGGTCGGCCGGCAGCTTTTCAACAGCCGAAGCGTTGTGAATTCGGTCGAAAACTTTGAGGGACTGGGCCCGGAAGTATTCTGCCAATTCTATGGCTCGCTCAGCAGTGGATAATTGCAATTTATCGAGAGGGCTATCCTCAAAGGCGAACCAGAGCATCTGCAGGAGCAAGGCGAGCCGGAGGGTATGGAGGTCGAATTTGCCGTGTAGGCCTTGTAGTAGTTCATTATCGTTATTGTCGCAAAGCCCTTTGTTCTTCTCGTTAAAGAACTCAAAAAGCAGGTCTTTGGCTGCTCGTTCAGGCTTCAAATAATTGGGCTTTCCTTCTTTATTGAAAGAGAGCTCCAATAGTTGGGTTATTCCATCAGCGTACTGTTTCAATAAACCCTCGGGCATTTCCTTATCTTGCCACAGGGGCTTTTCGAGTCCATCCGGCCAGGTGAATAGAAGGCGGTCAAAGAAGCCGTTGCTGGCACGGTTGTCTTTGGTGATTTCCTCGATGACGCTCGGTTGAATAGTTCCTACTACTGAAATGAAGGGCCTTCGGATGTAAATGGGGGCACTGGTCTTTCTCGTCACATCTATTGGCTTTCCGCTCCAAATCTGAAGCCACATTTCCTGTTCTGCTCCCTTGCTATATTGATTAAAGGATTTAAACCATCCAGCGGCTTCGTCCCGGTATATAGCCACCCCGCGTAAGTTATTCATATGTGTTGCCGCAAGTGCCTCCGGAGTAGTATCACTTAAAAGATGCTTTTTCAGGACCGGTTTTTGCCCGCCTTCCTCCTTGTCATAAGAGGCTATTTTGGCTTGAAAGGCTTTAAACTCCTTTTCATCCTTCTTTTGAATAGGCTGTAAGGCAAGACTTAATGCGCCGCTCTTGTTGCAGTTAGGATTCCCGACCAGGATCAAAAAAATATTGGCTCTGTGTACACTGCCTTCTTTGATTTGGAGTAGGACGGAATTACCAATGGCAGCCGAAGCGGCAAAAATCATTGACGTTGCAAAATAATCCCGTGGAATGCCCAAGGCGGCTTCTGCTTCCTCAATGAGTAGGTGAAGGGATGGTGGCAGGACGTCGGGAAAGTTTGATCTTTGTATGCTATAAGCATTGGTCTGCGGCTGCGGCTGATCAGATGTATGACGATTGATATCTTGATTTAGTTCCTCAGCAGTTATGGTTGCTCGAGGAAAATTAGTATTTTTAAAATTCATAAATTTTGCTTTTAAAAGGGTTGAGCGGCGATTGCTCGACCCTTTTTTGCTTGTCAAACTGGGGGCAGGATTATTTATCAGGTATGATCATTGAGAGACAATCATCCATTTTCGAGACTGGCCGAATTCCTTCCGTTTTTGTGGAGATGCTGTTCTAACTCCCGACGGAGGTCGTCCTGCCCATTGACTTTGCTTTTTTCAACCCAGGCATCGAGCTCAGTCTTTATGAAGTACAGTCTTTTCCCAGGCTTACGGTGAGGAATAGCCCCCTGGCTCGTCAGTTTGTAGATAGTTGATTTGCTGAGATCGAGATACCTACAGGCGTCAGCGATGCTCATGATTTGCTTGGCCTCATTGTGATTAGTGGAAGAGCTATCCTTCCGAAGTTGCAATGCAGAATGGCATTCCTCACGGACTATCTGCCTTAATTCTCGTAATGAAATCTCGATAAATACCTTTTTCTCCATAACTCGATCAATTGTTTTTTGAACTGAGGCAAAGCTATAGGGAGAAACAGTTGTAGGTGGGGTTGTAGGTGGGGACCTATTTTTTCATTTTTTTGAGAATTACTCTTCTGGCAAGCCAAGTTCGTCTAGTGTCTCTTTATAGTATTGTTCAAGGATTGCCACAGCTTTGTCCTGCTTAAGCCGTTTCAAATGGTTCCGGACAACCTTGAAGTCATCGAGCAATTTTGAGTCAGATTTCACTAGGGGGGCTTTTCGGACGAGCTTATAGATATTTGAGTTTTGAAAGCTGGTAAAGCGGGAGCCTGTTAAAGCGTGGAGCAGTGCAGTAGCCATTGGCATATGTCCACCATTTCTTAACTGGATGCCTTCACTTTCAAAGAGGAAGTACAGTAGAATTACCTGCTGGGCTTTAGTCATTTCGAAGTCTGAAGTGGACAATTCATTCGGTGAAGGCGTTCCCTGAATTGAAGAATAAATGTAATCCAGATACTCCCAAACTTTGTCTTTGAGCAGGGGCTGGTAATCAAGCCGGATGCGTTTCCAGAAATCGTCGAAATCAATGGCGGATAACAGCTGATGATATTGGAGAAATTCTTTGAGTTCGCCAGAGGGTAAATGCCGTAATTTATAGACAAAGCATATTGCATAGATGGGGTCTTCAGGGGTGAGCAGCCACTGAGGGAAGATCTTTTTCTTCCCCTTGTGTTGCACATGGAAATAATGGAAAAGCTTGTCTTCGGCAATGAAGAAATCAGGGAGCGGAAACCTGTCTTTGGGGTAGCCAAAGAATTCAAACTGCTTCTGTTCAAAATATCCCGGATCATTGCTCCGGACGGCGAAAACCAGCTCTTCAGCGTGATTCTTCAGAATGTATTCCTGCAATGCGTTGCTGAGCACGTTTAGGAACGGGAGGTCTTTTTCGTTGTTTTCCGGATAGGCGCCATCCTTATACATCAGTGTGTGAAAAACCTGAAAGGCATCCAATTCAAAACGGGGATCATAATTTTCCATACAACCCGGTTATTGGCCTGGGAGGCATTAAGGAAAACGAGAGAGAGCTGCTCTCGGAAAATGTTTATTAAAGCGATTGGTTACGCCTGCCTTATTCAGGCGGCGGAATGCTGAAGATATCCTTCCTCTTTCAGCGCCTGAGCGGCGTCTTTATAAAAAGCGTCACTGTCGAAACGGCTGATGCTCAGAGAAGGGATCTCGCTGATGGCCTTCAAGAACGCCAGCGCTACCATCTGCAGGAAGCCTTCCTCAGATGTGTCGGTGGCCTGTTCGTAGTCGAGGTTTCTCCACAGGCTCAGGCGGTGTAAACGGGATGCATACCGGGTATCATCCGGATGGAGGGTATCGTCTTTGGGCATGACGACTGCGATGAAGCGAAGCTCCCGGATGCCTGCCCCGTAATCTTTAAGAGACAGGTGCTTGTTAAGCGCCTCCTGAAGAGCTGTCACTTTGAGGTCCTTATTTCCGATGGTATGGAAGGCTTCGGTTCCTATCCATATTGGCGGCCATTGTTTTTCTTTCATATCAATTGTCTCTTTTATTGCCGGGAGGCCGGATCAAAGGTGGATTGCGCTTTACGTTCTCGGGCAGCAAAGCGTAGTTGTAAATGTACAACTTTTCTCGCTTAAGGCATTCCTGCAAGGGGCCCCTGTACAAGACCCTGTAGGTTAAACCCTCTACAGGCAATCCCATTGGATAACGCCCCGCTTCGCTTTGAGTCGTCACACCATAGCGCCAGACTTCTCCTAAATTAAGAAAAATTTCGAAATCTCGCTCCGGGCAATGGTAGCAGGGGAATTTCCCCGGCTCCCGGGCCAACAGAACATACACTTCGGCATTTTCCAGTTGTTCCAGTTCTTTGTCGAGCTTCTCCTGCCGCCAGGGCGCCAGCTTCTTTTCGCCGCCCTCTTCGATTACTGGCGAAGGCTTGTCTTTGCTCATGTAGAGCGTCAGTCCGCCAATAAGGCATGCCATCAGCGCGATCAGGAGGAGCCTTGGTGCATTGGGGGTGTTCTGTGGCCTGAAGGGCGGCTTTCCGGAAGCCTTCCCCAGCCCGGGTTTTAATACCATAGGGTTCATCTTTTCACAGGAGTTTCTTCACCGCTTCATCGATGATGTTATTTTCAAAGGATTTCAGATATGTTTCCGTGATCTTGACATTGGAATGCCCCAAACTTTCACTGATGATCTCGGTGGAAACACCGGCAAACTTCAGGTTGGTGGCAAAGCTGTGGCGGGTAACATAGGAGCTTAAATTGCTCTGAATACCGAGGATCTTTGCGATCTCTTTCAGCTCCCGGTTGATTTGCTTGAGCATTTTTTTCTTTCTGTAGAGTACCTGCTTCCTGGTGAGGTTTTCCTTTCCCATAAAGGGGAAGATAAAGCTGGTTTCCGGATAGTGGATCTCGTAGTAATCCAGAATGCCCTGGACGGGGGGAAGGATGGCCGTCAGTTGCCAGGTGCCTGTCTTGGAGCGCCGGTAGTGGATCTTGCCATTGGTGATGTTGGCCCACTTCAATTTCATAACGTCGATGAAGTTCATGCCATGGGTGTAGTAGCTGAACACAAAGAAGTGTTTGGTATCTGCGAGGTGGGGGTACTGCTCAATATCCAGTGCTTCTATTTTCCGGACCTCTTCTCGGGTGAGTGCGATCTTTCTGCTCTGCGGTTTGAGCTTCGATATTTTGTATTCGTCAAAGGGGTAGTTTTCTTTGCTGGCCAGCCGGTTGCGGATGGCCAGATTGTACAGCGCTCGAATGGTGCGCATGCGGACGCTTATGCCTCCGTCTGTGCCATTGCGCTCCCGGAGGTAAACTTCGTATTTGCTTAACAAGCCCGGGGTAATGTCAGAGAACCTGATGTCAGCGTCTCCGGTGAAGCTAAAGAAGGAGTGCATCGTCTCCTCATAAACCTGGGCGTTGCCGGTTTTGCCGCTGCGCTCAAGGTCAGAGATCCTTTCCATCCAGAAATCTTTCAAAGAAGCCTGCTGGGCGTTGGGCTTGCCTCTGAAGCGCTCCTCAAATTGCGCCAGGGTAAAGCCTTTCCCTTCTGCTGTGAAGTCGTCGATGATGCGCAGCGCTCTGGCTTTTGCTTCGGTGATGATGAGGTTCCGCTTCTTATGGTTGTCGAAGTTCCGCCTGAATACTTCCTTTTTTTCATCCCACTGGTCTTTCCGGCAGGAAAAGCCGAGGGATATGCGCTTGAGCTTCCGGTCTTTGATGATACGGAGGTAGATGGGGAAGAGCCCGCTTTTGAGGGGTTTGTCTTTTTGTACGATCTTCACGCTTGCCATAGAGCGCTATTTTAGTGAAACATAGGTGAAACAAATTTAGCAAAAAAATGCAATAAAAGGCAAGTGTAATCAAAAAGTAGACTATATATATAGTTGATAATCAATAAAATAAAATAAAAAATAGTCTATAGGAAACAAAATGGCTATATGCCTTACAAGCAGGGGGTCGTTGGTTCGAATCCATCTGCGCCCACGAAAGTGTAAAGGGATTAAAAAACCAGAACGGTTTTTTAATCCCTTTTTTTATTCCAGGACATACGTATCAGTGCTACATCCTCTACTCCCGAACCCTGAACCGCTACTATGTGGGCAGTTGCGCCGCGCCGCTGGAGAAGCGCTTCGTTCCGCTTACACTAGCAACTCGTCATTGACAAATTTGGAACTATCACCCTGATACTATTCAAAAAGTCTTTCGCAAGGCGGTTGTATGCTTTGATGGAATCGCCCTCAGAAAGGACCCCATCCCTCTTTTCTTTTTCCAGATGAGAGTGCCTGTAACAAAGGAGGAGCAGTTCATCTCTTGCCTCCCCTTCAAGAGCATTGGCCCGGTTGATTAAGGATTGGAGAGTATCAAAGGCCAAAGCAAGCTCCCCTTTGGCAATACGAATTCTTAGCCTCTCCAGTTCTTCTTTCAAAGATGAGTTTGAGATAGTGTCCAAGGAGGCGGCGCCGCCGCGTTTCGGATCGATCAGCCCTCTTCCATGGTGGTCAAGAGGAACTGATTGTTTACCACCTGTGACGGTAAAGTTGACGGCCTTTCTTAGAATGTTGATCCTGGCATCTTCAAGTTGTTGAATAAAACGATCCAGTTCGTTTTTCGTCAGGAAGTCCCGGTAGCCGGGCGCAAATTGAGCTAATATTTCTTCCTGCTTGATGCCGTTGTACTTTGGCCGTGTCAGGAGGTCTACGCTACGGTTGAGATAACGGGTCAGGCGGTCTTTCTTTTCAGTGAAAGCGGGGCATTTCAGTTGCTCATAGGCGATCGCTTCCACAATTTGTTTGTAGTGTTCATATTCGGTAAAAAGTTGAGACAGCCGTTGCTGAAGGCGGTGGTGAGCGCCAACCTCGAAAATGGGGTTTGTGCCCTGGTTTCGGAGTAACCACGTATGGAGGAAAAGCCGGCGGAAGGGCAGCCGGCAGTAGTCGAGGTAAATTTCGGGCAATCCCGTTTTATGTATTGGATGAAACTGCCGAGGCCGATTTATCAGGTCGTCCTCGCGGCAGTGGACAACTACCATAGGCAGGCCGGAACGAACCCACCACTTCTGAAGGTTAGCATGCGCCCGATAGCGGCTGCTGGAGTGGAGGAAGAGGTTGGCCAAACCCGGCCCGGCGTTACCCAGGTTATAGGGTTTAAACTTCTTCTTTTTGGGCTCTTTCCCATTTGCCTTATTTTCCTCAAAAACCGGTACGTTTGCCTGTATCTGCACCAATTGGTTCAGAGCCTCTATCAAACCCTTTTCGTCCATTTGCAGGCCTGCATCGGGGTTGGTTGGATCTACGAGGCCAAAGGTTACTTCCACCCAATAGAAAAAGAATTCGTAATCGTTGCTCCAACTGTGGTAAAGCCGGCGTACCAGGAGGTTGGGATAAAGGGTTTTGTCTCCAGCCGGTATGGCGAGTTTCTTCAGGCCAGGAATTCTGAGGCTGTGGTATGCGGTGCAGAAGTACTCTTCAGGGAGGCCTTCCCACTTTTTCCGTTTAACCTTGAAAGAGCCAAAGTCACGTACAAAATTGGTCAAATTTGGTGTAGCCAAGGCCGGAACCTTAATGTGGTGCGTGGGGTCGTCCAGGAAAGGACGCACATCAGTGATAGGATAGATAAATTTTACCAACATACACTCGGAGGATGGGTAAAAAAAAATGGGCTCCCGAACGATGCCCTCTGTAGTTCCCGCCGTAGCGGATTCTTTTGGCGCCCAACCTTTGAGAAACCGCTTGAAAGGGTGTCTTCCGTAACGTATAGAAAATTAGGGGCCTGATGATATTCACCCTTCAATTTAGTGAGGAAAAGATCTTCGGGAAGGAAAGATCGCTACGGCGGAAATCTTCCCGCTTAGTCCAAAGCCAAGCAGGAAGGGCGCTATGGCTTACAAGGGCCATAACTGACTTTAAAGTCGCCTTTCAATATAATAAAATAATCTCTCTGATGCAAGTCATTAATGGCCTGGAAAACGCATCCGGCTCGCATATGTATTCGATGAAAAGCAAGTTTATTGCCCTTGGCTTCCAGTCTCCTGCCTTCCTTTTTTAACCGCATTGAAATAACAATGGGGCGTACATTTCAGCCTTTCGTACTCATACCCGGAGGCGAGCATCGCCGCGATGAACTCTCCGTTGCTGACTTCTTCACCGATTTGTTTTTCTATGAATTGCTTCAGGGCGAAGGAGGTGATATTCCGGTTGAACCCTTCCACCGGTTCGAGGGTATCGGCTATGGCCTTTTTGCACCGGCCGGCCAATTCGTAGTTCAGTTGCTGTTCGTGTGCTACGTCATCGGCAAAGCCAAACAGGAAGAGGTTGGCGGGCAGGAGATATTCTTCTTTTTTCATGTTTTTCTGATTTCCGTAATCCTGTTTTACGGCTCGCCTGTAAATTTGTTCAATAATCGCAGGACAATATATTGGGGCAGGCGCCCCCTCACTTCAGGAAAACTTTCAACCGGCCTCCCTGTACCAACTCCTCATGGTTGATGAAATAGGCCTTATGCCTTTTCCCGTTCCACTCCATTTTATCGATGAGCAGATGTTCATCCCCTTTGGCGTTCACCGTTTCGATGATGAGTTCTTTGCCGGGGTAATAGTCAGGGTTGATGCGGGCTCTCACCTCGTCGAAGACGGGGCTGCTGATGGCAAAGCCCATATCGCCCGGGCAGGTAGGGTAGAGGCCCATCATGCTGAAGAGGAGCCAGGCGGAAAGGGTGCCCGTATCGTCGTTACCGGGCAGGCCCTCCGGAGCGTTGAAGTAATGCCGGCGGATGAGCCGGCGCACCGTCCGGGGGGTGAAGCTTTCCTTCCCGGGGATGTAGTTGAACAGGAAGGGGTAAGTGATATCCGGCTCGTTGGCCATGTCATAGTTGTTGGTATCGAAGCACGCCTTGAGCGCTTCGAAAAAGGCGTCTTCTCCCCCGAGGAGGGCTTTCAGGCCCCCGATGTCGTGGGGTACGTAGAAGCGGTATTGCCAGGCATTGCCTTCGATGTAACCGATGACGGGTTCGAAATTCTTGCCGGCCTCGGGGTCGAAGGGGGTTAGCCAGCTGCCGTCCTGCATGCGGGGCCGCAGCATGCCCGTCTGGGGGTCGAAGTAATTGCGGTAGGAACGGGAGCGCTGCAGGAACCGTTGGTAGTCCTCCTCTTTACCCAGCGCTTTGGCCAGCTGCGCCAGGTTCCAGTCGGCAATGCTGTACTCGAGGGAGACAGAAACCGTGCCGCCCACTCCGGCCAGGGAATTTTCCGGAATATACCCCAGGGAGTCGTAATAGAGCAGGCCTGGCCGCAGCGTGTTGTTCTGGAGGCGGGTAGCCGCTTTGTGGGCGGCTTCGTAAGCTGTTTCGACATCAAAATCCCGGAGCCCTCTCAGCCAGGTGTCGGCGATGACGGGAGTGGCGGGGTCGCCTACCATCACGCCGGTTTCCATGCTCAGCAGTTCCCACTTGGGTAGCCAGCCGCTTTCGCGGTACATCTCCAACATGCTTTGCACCATTTCGAGCTGCAGTTCGGGATAGAACAGGCTGAGGAAGGGGTGTACGTTGCGGTAGGTATCCCACAGGGAAAAAACGGTATAGCGGTTCTTGCCGCCGGTGTTTCTGGCCTCGCCGCTCTCCATGGCCCGGTAATCGCCGTTGGCGTCCTGCAGGATATTGGGGTGGAGCAGCAGGTGGTAGAGGGCGGTGTAGAATATGATCTTGTCTTCCTGGCTGCCTCCTTTCACCTCGATGCGGCTCAGCAGCTCGTTCCAGGCCTGGCGGGCGGCGCGGCGCGTGCCGTCGAAGTCAAACCCCGGCTGTTCTGCTTCCAGGTTGAGGCGGGCATTTTCGATGCTGGTGTAGGAAACGCCCACTTTTACCTCGATGACGCCCCCTTCCGGTAGGTTGTAGGAAAAGTAGGCGCCGATGTTGTCGCCGGCGATTTCCTGGCGGAAAGCCGGGTATGGCTTATAGGCGTCATCGTACTTCGTCCAGGCCGCTTCGGCATCCTGGTATTTAGGCATTTTCTTCCAGGCGCCGTATTCGGCGGCGGGCCGGCTGAGGCGGGCCACGAAATACACCGGCCGCACATCCTCCGGGTTATAGCAGAAGGCGCCGATCATCTTAAAACCTTCCACTTCCCGATCGGAAACCACGCGCAGCATGGCGCCGGTTTCGTTGGTCAGCCCCAGGCCGAGGTTCAGCAGCACGTTGGCCTGGCCGGCGGGAAAGGTATAACGGCTGATGCCGCTGCGCAGGGTGGCCGACAGTTCTACCTGCACGTCGTATTTGTCCAGGGTATGAGCGTAATAGCCCGGGCTGGCCTGCTCGCCCCGGTAGGTGCTGCCGTATTGTTCGGGGCCGAATTCCAGTTCGCCGGTAGTGGGCATAAGGAGAATACTGCCCAGGTCGGGGCACCCCACCCCGCTGAGGTTGACGTGGCTGTAGCCGGCCAGGAAGCTGTTCTCATACACATAGGGGCGGGAATGCCACTCGCTGTCCTTTTCAAAAACGTTGCCCTCTCCCTTTTTGTAGGCCACATTGAAGGGGCAAACGGACGCCAGCCCTGCCGGCATTACCGGCCCGGGGTGGGTGGCGCCGTAATTGGAGGTTCCGATAAAAGGGTTTACCAGGCTTACCGGCTCCTGAGCGGACAGGGTAGCCGGGAGCAGGAACAGGAAGAATGCGCTGAGTACAGCCTGTATGGCGTTGATTTGCTGGCTCATTGAAGGAAGTTGTTGTTCAGGTGAGGATAGCTTTTCATCCGAAAGGGCGGGCATCCCGCACCAGGAAGGATGCCTGGGCGAATTTAGCAAATTTATCGCCGGATCAGGCAGGATCTTCACCAATTCTCCCTCTCCCGAATCAACGAATCAACGAATCACGAATCACCAATCACGAATCACCAATCCACCACCCTCACCTCAACTGCTCCAGCATCTGCCGGGCATTACTGTTCCGGGGGTTCAGTTCCAGCGACTTTTGATAGTGCTGAATAGCCCTGTCGCGGTCTCCTGCCTTGTAGTAGGCTTCGGCCAGGCTGTCGTGGGCATTGGCGGAATAAGGGTGGTTTTCGACATTATAGCTGAAAGCCGTGATGGACTCTTCCGTCAGCCCTTTCCCCAGAAAAAGATACCCCACCTGATTGACTTCCCATTCGCCAAAGTAGGCTTTGGAACTGTTGAGCTGGAGTTTGAATTCCTTGAAGGCAGCCTCTCCGCCTCCGCTTTCCATCGCCCTGGCCACCAGCCGGGCACCATCGGCAAGGGGGGGCAGTACTTCTTTCAGCTCGATCTCCCAGATGGCGTAATCTCCTGGCAGGGACATTCCGGAGGCGCCCCGCATGGCTTCCCTGAGGTCGGCCAATGGGATGTGAAAGCGGTATTTCCCGCCCGGCTGCATAACGCTGAAGGCTGCCTGAAAGGCAGGAGGCAGCTCGGAAATAAGTTGGTAATCCGGAACACCGATCTGGTAAGTGGAAACGATCACACTCCCGTTGATGTCAGTGAGTTGGTTGTGGGTCAGAGCGCCGCTTTGGCTGTTGAGGGGGGCGCCGTTTCCCGGCTGAAGGGTCTGGTAAGCCCAGCCGTTGGGCGTTGTCATTTTCTGGGCAAAAGCTCCACTACATACAAATACCAGGAGGCATAGGGGGGATAGCCATCTCATCACTAGTGTGGTTTTGGTTAAAAAAACGTTTTTTAAAAAACTTATATAAAATTAATTTAAATTTTTTTAACCGGAGCAACCCTTTAGCGCTTTAACATTTGAGGGCTTTCTCAATCTTCCCAGGGTTCCGTTTTGAATCTCAGGTCGAGCAGGCGCAGGCGGCGGCGTTTGCCGATCCTGACGTCCTTGTTCTTAAAAAGGCGGGGAATAGTGAAAGAAAGGGCAAGGGAAGTGCCGGTGACGATAGCGTCTGACCATCTGTATCGGGTGTCGTCGTTTCCGTCAACCGCAGTGCCGATGGCGGCCAGCCCCGACCAGCCAACCCCGAAAAAGAATAAGGAAATACCGGTGGCCTTCGGCCAGGTGCGTTCATATCTCAGTGCGCTGATGTCGCCGACTTTGACGTAGCGGTTGGACAACAGAATGAGGCTGTCCTCTACCTTTATATTTTCGATATAACCATCGCGGAAAACATCTTCGCCCCG
This sequence comes from uncultured Phaeodactylibacter sp., assembly GCA_964418125.1. GTDB lineage: Bacteria > Bacteroidota > Bacteroidia > Chitinophagales > Saprospiraceae > JACJXW01. Next base: position 86,994 of record CAYQKY010000009.1, on the reverse strand, counting down.
GAGTTGGTAAGTGATGGGGTCCCCGATGTACATTTTTTCGGTCCGGGCCTTGCCGTATTTCTCGATCTGCAGGACCTTCTGGGCGCTCAGCGGGCTGAGGCAAATGATCACCGGCAGTATGGAGAGAAGGGTAGTGCGCATAGTCGTTCTGGTTTGCTTCAAAGGTAAGGAATAATTGAAGCCAAAAAAGGTTGGCTAACCAGGTTTCTCCCCCTCACCTCCTCACCTCCTCACCCCCTCTCAGCTTCTTCCCCAGCCGCCGGACCAACTGCCGCATAGCCCGTTCGATCTCGGCATAGGGCAGGGTTTCCCTGGCTACGTAGATCACCATAATGGCGTATTGCTGTTCTTCCCCTTTCAGTGCCCGGTAAAACTGATGTTTATTCAGGCGCCAGGCTTCGCGCATCTGCCGGCGGATGCGGTTGCGTACCGCCGCCAGGGGAAATTTTTTCCGGGGGACGCTCACCGTGAACTGTGCCGGGAACTCGCTGCGCGGCTCCTTTACCGGCATATATATCACCCGCAAAGGGTATTGCACGAAAGACTTCCCTTCCTTAAAAAGCGCTCCGATCACCTTGCGGCTCTTCAGGCGCTCCCCTTTTTGAAATGTATACGTTGGCATAATATGAATAGTGGGCAAAAAACTACGGTGGTTCTTCACGCAAAGTACCCGTTTTACGGCCTGAATTCCGGGAAATGAGAAAAAAAAATAAAAAAAGTGGGAAAATTTTTATGGAATTTTTCGATTTCTGCGACTGCTTATATGAGAACACTTTTTTTTCAACTTCTTAAAACCCTCTGAATTATGGAAAAGAACGCTCGATTCTCTGAAACAGTGAAAGGCCAGGTTCGCACCTACTTTTTTGACCTCAGGCACTCGGAAAAGGGCAACCCGTACCTGCTCATTACCGAAAGCCGCAAGAGCAAAGAGAAGGAAGGTGAATTTGACCGGGACCGCATCATGGTCTTTCCGGCGGACTTCGACAGCTTCGCAGATGCGTTGAACAATGCCATTCAGCATCAAAAGGAGAAGACGGAGGCTTCTGCCGGTTGACCCTTAGGGGCCAGAGAAAAATAAGTTCCTCATTTCAGGCGAGCTATTTTTTCGCCAGGCAAGGCGCGAGAAGGGAGGATAGCCGTAGCTACCTGACCGACGAGCAACGCAGCATGGCGGAAAAAGAGCCGTATCAAATGGGGAAGTTATTCTTCACTGGGCCCTTAAGGCTTACGTTACTGTTTATTGCTAGGGGACGGGCCGGCAGCCCTCAAACGGGGCGGGCCCTGCCCTTTTCGGACGGGCTACCTTTAGGTGGCCCGTAAAATGAAGAGATGTAAGCGAGCAAGGCTCGCCCTTATCTCCTCCCCAATTCAACAAGAACTCAAACCAGAACATCCATGCACAACTATACTCCTTCAGCCTTAGGAATCAAGAGTTGGGCGGAAGAGGACCGCCCCCGCGAGAAACTGCTGATGAAAGGCAAGGGCAGCCTTTCCGACGCCGAGCTGTTGGCCATACTCCTGGGGTCCGGCTCCCGGGAAGCGTCCGCAGTGGGGCTGGCCCAGAAAATTCTCCGCTCGGTAAACAACAATTTGAATGAACTGGGCAAATGCTCTGTGGCGGAATTGAGAAAATTCAAAGGTGTTGGCGAGGCTAAAGCCATCACCATTGTCGCCGCCATGGAAGTCGGCCGCCGCCGGCAGCTGTCCCGAATCCGGGAAAAGCCGCAGGTGGCTTGCAGCCGCGACGCCTTCAACGCCATTGCTCCCCTGTTGATGGACCTCCCCCATGAGGAATTCTGGATACTGCTGCTCAACCGCGCCAACCGCGTCCTGGGCCGTGAGCAGGTCAGCCAGGGCGGTGTGGCCGGCACGGTGGTCGACGCCAAGATCGTCTTCCGTACGGCCATTGAAGGCAGGGGCACGACGTCTATCATACTGTGCCACAACCACCCCTCCGGCAACCTCAACCCCAGCCAGGCTGACATCGACCTGACCCGCAAGCTCAAAAAGGCCGGAGAGGTCGTGGACGTGCTCGTGGTCGACCACCTCATCATCGGGGAAGGGGGGTATTACAGTTTTGCGGATGAGGGATTGATATGAGGCCTTAAAACTAATTCGTTGCTCTCTTGTTCCCTAAATTAGTGTTTTACGGCCGCTACAAAAATACCCAGAACCTTAATAAATGGCATCCTTAGACAAGAACAAGATCGACTTTTACCTGCTGGGCAGGGTGCTCGGCCTGGCCAGGCCCTACCGCAGCACCTTTATTCTGGCCGGCGTGCTGGCTGTATTGCTGGCTCCCTTGGCGACCCTGCGCCCCTACCTGGTAAAAGAGATGGTGGACAAGTATATTTTCGTCAACGACATTCAGGGGCTGACCAGGATGGCCCTCCTGCTCTGTGCTCTTTTGGCTTTGGAAGCGGGATTTCGGTACGTTTTCATCTATTCCACCAACCTCTTGGGGCAATCCGTTATCCGCGACCTTCGGGTGCGCATCTTCAAGCATCTTACGAGCCTGCGCCTTTCCTATTTCGACCGCACCCCGATCGGCACCTCAACGACCCGCACCATTAACGATATTGAAGCCATCAATACCGTTTTTTCCCAGGGGTCCATTACCATCATTGCCGACCTGCTGACCCTGCTCACCGTGCTGGGCGTGATGTTCTATACCAGCTGGAAACTCACGCTGATCTGCCTGACGGCCATGCCTTTCCTGATCGTCGCCAGTTATGTGTTCAAGGAGAAAGTGAAAACCGCTTTTCAGAAAGTGCGTTCCCAGATCTCCAGGATGAATGCCTTTTTGCAGGAGCGTATTACCGGCATGCGCATCGTACAGATCTTCAATGCGGAAAGCCAGGAGATGGAAAAGTTCAAGAAGATCAACCGGGAGTATACACAGGCCAACCTGGATTCCATTCTCTACTATGCCGTTTTTTTTCCGGTAGTCGAGATCATCGCCGCTTTTTCTTTAGGGCTGATGGTCTGGTGGGGGGCGCAGGACGCCCTGCGGGCCGGCGGGGTAACCCTGGGAGCACTGGTAGCTTTCCCCATCTTTCTGGATATGCTCTTTCGGCCCATCCGGACGGTGGCCAACAACTTCAATACCCTGCAAATGGGCCTGGTAGCCTCAGAGCGGGTATTCAACGTACTGGATAAAGATGATCAGATCGAAAACAACGGAAACATAAGCCCGGAAAAACTGAAAGGGAAAGTTGAGTTCGAAAATGTTTTCTTCGCATACAACGCCAAAGATTATGTACTGAAAGACATCAATTTCCAGATCAAACCAGGCGAGACCCTTGCTATTGTAGGCAGTACCGGCTCGGGAAAAACCACTATCATCAACATTCTGAACCGCTTCTATGAGATCCAGAAAGGCAATATCCGGATCGACGATGTGGATATCAGGGACTATGAGCTGAAGGCTTTCCGGCAGCGCATTGCCATCGTGCTGCAGGATGTATTCCTGTTTTCCGGTTCTGTACTGGAGAACATCACTCTGCGTGATCCTCGTTTCTCCCGGGAAGATGTCATAAAAGCATCAAAATTGATCGGCGCTCACGAGTTCATTAAAAAGCTGCCCGGCGGGTACGATTACAAGGTGATGGAGCGGGGAGCCACCCTTTCCATGGGCCAGCGGCAGTTGATCTCCTTCGTCCGGGCCCTGGTCTTCAACCCCGATATCCTCATCCTCGACGAGGCTACTTCCTCTGTCGACCCCGAAACGGAGTCCGTCATTCAGTATGCTATCGAAAAACTGATCGCCAAGCGCACTTCCATCATCATTGCGCACCGCCTGAGCACCATCCGGCATGCCAATAACATTATGGTATTGAGTAAAGGCAAAGTGAAAGAATTCGGCCCGCACGAGGAACTGCTCAAACAGGAAGACGGCCATTACCGCCGCCTGTATGAAATGCAGTTTCTGGAAGTGGCGGAGGAGGGTTAAAAGAGGGCCTGTTTTTCATGGGTTTACGTTTTCACAGGCCTGTTGATTCCTGGTTTTGTGATACAACGCCCCCCTGCAACACTGAGCTCACTTATTCATTCTTTCACTCCTTCCTTCACTCCTCCTCCCCCACCGTCCGGATCAGGAAAAAACCATCATCCCCCTGTTGCTGGTATAGGGGCATAAGGAGGCGGCCGTCGGCCTGGGCGTAGATGGGGCCATGGCGGTCATGGGCCAGCAATTCCCCTCTTTTGACCTTCTGGAAGTTCTCGTAATTCGGCATCATGTGGAAGTCGTCGCCGGGCTCTATCTCGTGGCACATGATGAGTTCCAGCACCTTGGGCAGGTTCCTGGAATATTCGATGAGCAGGGTGTCGTGCCGGTTCTCGACGTGCTCGGCCCGCACGCATCCGATGGTACGCATGCAGTTGATGATAGCGGCAATGGCGCGGTTGACGGACAGCGTTTCATCGTGCTGGCCGGATTCGAAGCTGACGCCCACCGTCGGGCGGTGGAAGTTCTCCCGGTTAAAATAGTGCAGTGTGGTGCCGCGGATGCCTTCCAACATCCCTTTCACCACCGGGGCGTGCAGTTCCACGGCAATCCTTACGCTTTCCGGGTCATCGGTGGTTATGGAGAATATTCCGCCGTAGGCCGTAGTAGTGTGCAGGTCAAGCAGGACGATCTTTTCCGGCTGGTAACTTTCGATATTTTTCTCGATAATGGTGATCAATTCCTTTAGCTCGAGGTCTTCGGCCCGGAGTTCTGCCGTTGACGTTGATTTTACCCGGTTGATGTTTTCCGGCGTCCACTGCCGGTTGAGGTCTTTCTCCAGGTAGCGCATTTTTCTGGATATGGCGCGCACATTTCCTCGCAGGCCGAGCAGGCGCCCTCTGAAAGTGAAACTGGGGTTGGTTTCCGGTTCTATCTCGAGCAATTTGAAAAGGATCTCCAGAGCCTGTACGCCGGCGGGTTCATTACCGTGCATTCCTCCCAGGCATATCAGTAAGGGGCCCTTTTCCGGGCCCTCGTATAGGCCAATAATTCTTTCTGTAGTTTCCGTGTCCATGGTTTTAGCCGCGTTACGGCTAAAATTACTAATAATCATGAATAACGTATTTAATCCCTGCTTTAGAATAACAAGCGCAAGATGGAAAAGTATACGGGAAAAAAGGCTGATTGTTGTCAGTTCTCTGATGTAAACAGCAGCCGGAGGGCCCCTCACCTCCCGGCTGGTACCGCCTCCCCGGTAGTTGCTTGTTGCCGGCGCCCCACAGGCAACAAACCGGCAACCGCCCGGGAGCCTATTTCCAGGAGCAATAAAATCATCAGAATATGTTCAGGGATGGAGAAATTATAATGTTGCTGGAGTAGAATTCATCCGGTATTCAGCCTGTGGTTATATCCGGAGAAGGAAGTTTTGATGGGTCAGGCAACGGCGGAAGCCTTGGGGTTTTGCAGCCGCAACTCGAGGTACTGTGCTTTAAAGCCCAGTTCCTGGTACAGTTTCAAAGCGGGATTATCCGGTTCTACATGCATGGCGATATCACCATCGGCATACTGAATGGCCTTTTGCATCAGGGCCTGAACCAGCGTTCTGTCTTGCTGGCAATTCTCATGAAGCGTAACGAAAACAAAAATATTTTTCGGATTGTAACTTTCCATGCCGGTGCGGTTGGCAACAACAGCGCCGATGAGCTGCCGGCCTTCCTCCACAGTCAGGACATAACCGCCGAAGGAAGGTTTCAGCTTCATGGCATATTCCACTGCTTCCTGCACACTTTGCCGGCTGGAATTCGGCGTATGGTCGCAAACGAAACGGACCACTTTGCTCTTTTCCATGAGGTTCATTCCGGAAAAGGCATCGTAAAGGGTAAATTGGTATGGCATAGCGCTCTTTTCTTTTTAGGCCGTCAAAATCAAAGCGTTATAAAATTAGAGGATTTTTTCCGGGCAAAAAATTTTTCGGATTATTTTTTTATAAATGTCTTGATATTCAGGAAGTACCATTCTTTTTTTACCTTTCCGGCCTCACTTTTCACATCCTGCAACCCATATTACACAGTATCCTTTCCATAACAGTTATTTTTGTTTTAAATTTTAGGATTATGAAGAAAATACTCTTGATCACTACTGCTTTGTTTTCACTGGCTTCCTGGCAGGTGCGGGAAGTTGGTGAATGGAAAGAGAAAGTAGATGCCTCCCTCCTGGAAAAGGTAGCTGCCGGAGGCGAAGCTGAATTCCTGATCCTGCTCCGGGAACAGGCAGATGTGAGCGGAAGCCGGCAGGTGCGCCTTAAAGAAGAAAAAGGGCGCTTTGTTCTTGATAAACTGAAAGAGGTGGCCCGGCAAACCCAGGGCCCGGTGATCGCCCTGCTGGAAGAGGCCAAAGCCGGCTACCGTTCATTTTATATCGTTAACGCTATTCTTTCCGAGGGGGATATCGGCCTTATCCGCGAGATCGCCCGCCTGGACGCCGTGGCGCAGGTTCAGGATAACCCCGTTTTGTCTTTTCAGGAACCGATAGCAGAAACCGGCGATCCGCCGGTATCCTTCCGCGGCGGCGCTGTGGAATGGGGCATCGACAAGATCAACGCTGAAGAAGTATGGGCGATGGGCTATTCCGGCCAGGGCGTCGTCATCGGCGGCCAGGATACCGGTTACGAATGGGATCACCCCGCCATTAAGGATAATTACCGGGGCTGGGATGGCAATACTGTAAATCATAACTACAACTGGCATGACGCCATCCATGAACTCATCGGAGACACCACCAACACCAACAGTTGCGGGCTGGACCTCACCGAACCCTGCGACGATCACAGCCACGGCACCCATACCATGGGCACCATGGCCGGCCTCGAGGATGACAGCGGTAAGAGCATCGGCGTAGCTCCCGGCGCCCGCTGGATCGCCTGCCGGAATATGGAGGAGGGAGATGGAACGCCGGCAACTTATATTGAATGCTTCGAGTGGTTCCTGGCGCCCTACGGCCTGAACGGAGAGGCGGCGAACCCGGAACTTGCCCCCCATGTGATCAACAACTCCTGGAGTTGCCCGGTATCGGAGGGCTGCAACCCGTCCAACTTCGCTACCATGGAAATGGTGGTCGACAACGTCAAGGCGGCCGGCATCGTAGTGGTCGTCTCCGCCGGCAACAGCGGAAGCAGCTGCGCAACGGTCAATACGCCGGCGGCCATGTACGAGAACAGCTTTTCAGTCGGAGCTATACAGCAGAATGATACCATTGCCGGCTTCAGCAGCCGCGGCCCCGTCCTGGTGGATGGAAGCGGCCGGCTGAAACCCAATGTGTCAGCCCCGGGCGTAGGGGTGCGCTCCTCGGTGCTTAATGGCGGGTACGCTACCTTTTCGGGCACCAGTATGGCCGGCCCCCACGTCGCCGGCCTGGTGGCTTTAGTCATCTCCGCCCGCCCGGAACTGGCCGGCCAGGTGGAAGAGATCGAAACCATCATAGAAGGAACGGCAATACCTATGCTCAGTGGGCAGGACTGTGGCGAATTTTCCGGCAACCAGGTTCCTAATGCCGTCTACGGCTACGGACGGGTGGACGCCCTGGCGGCAGTTGTGGCTGCCCTGGAGCTGACCGGCGATGATGAGCTGACAAATGTGGATAAACTCAGGGTTTTCCCCAACCCCACATCCGGCCAGGCCTTTTTCCAGATGGACGGAGTGGAAGAAAACGCTCAGGTTGAGGCCTTTACCCTTTCCGGGCAGCTCGTCTTTTCCGGCCGCTGGAATACCGCCAATGGAAACCTTATGACGGTGGACCTCTCCGCCCTGCCGGCAGGTATCTACTGGTATCGGGTAGTGACGGATCACAGGCAGTATAAAGGCAAACTGATAAGGCAGTAAGCCGCCTGTTCAATAAACCTCTCCTGCCTGATCACGTTATGTAATATTGTGGCAGGGGAGGTTTTCCTGCCGGATGAGTTAATTTCCTTCAGGAACTTTTTCAGTATTCCCTTCCCTTTTGATCACCCAGCCGCTGTTCCGAATCCCAATAAATAGTAATTCTATGCCTGAACCCGAAGTACTGGCCCGGCTGGAAGAAGCCAAAAAAGTATACCGCACCGGAGATACCACGATCACAGCCCTGGATTCTACCACCATGGACATCCGCAGCGAAGAGCTCGTCCTCGTGGAAGGCCCTTCAGGTTCAGGAAAGACCACGCTTATCTCGCTCATCGGTTGCGTGATCTATCCTACCGATGGAAAGGTTTTCGTGCGCGGCGTCCATACCAGCGGCCTCAATGACCGGGAGTTATCCAAACTGCGCCTCGACAACATCGGCTTCGTCTTTCAGAATTTCAACCTCATCGCTCCCTTTTCTGCCTGGGATAATGTGGCCTTCCCCCTCCGCCTGATGGGAAAGAGCGGCCGGGAAGCCCGCCGGGAAGCCCTTGCCCAGCTCGAAAAGCTGGGGCTGGCTGACCGCCGGCAGAACCGCCCGCGGGAACTGTCGGGCGGGCAGAAGCAACGCGTGGCCATCGCCCGCGCCCTGGCCACCAACCCCCGTATCCTGCTCTGTGATGAGCCTACCGCCTCCCTGGATCATGCTTCCCTGGACAAGATAATGAGTGAGCTGAGAAACCTCAGCCGGGAAGGCAAAGCCGTTGTGGTGGTTACCCACGATCCCCGCCTCGAGGAGTATGCCGACCGGATCGTCAGGGTCGAAGATGGAAAAATAGTGGATGAAAAAACGTAAAATCAGATTTTATGTGTCCCAGTAAAGGCCTCATACTTTTTCTGCCCTTAACCTTCTCCTTTCTTTTTTTCGGCTGTGGAGGGAAGGAAGAGCCCCCGGCCGGCCAGGAGGATGCCGCCGCTGAACGCCGGGCTGCCATCCGCCGGCTGGAAAACCCCGAAGAGGTAGCGGCTCTCGGTAAGGTGATCCCGGCGGAAGAACTGTTGGAGCTGGCTTTCGAAACCAGCGGCAGGGTGGAGCATATTTTTTCCCAGGAAGGGCAAAGCGTACCGGCCGGCAGCCCGCTCATTGCGCTGGATACCCGCCTGGAGGACAACCAGTTGAAAACTCTGGAAGCGCAACTGGAACGCAACCGGCTGGAACAGGAAGACGCCCGGGCTCAGCAACAATACCATGAAGAAATACTCGAAAACCACCGGAAAACCTACCAGCGCCTGAAACGGTCGGTGGATGCCGGGGCCCTGCCTGCCAGCGAACTCGACCCGGTGGAGCTCGATATGAAGAGTAGCCGCAACCAGGCAGCCGCCGCCGGGCGCCTGTTGCAGCGCCTGCAGGCACAGGCGCGGGAACTGCGCCTTCAGCAGGAAGAAGTGCGCCTGCTCCGGCAGCAGAAAGAATTGAGGGCCCCGGGCGAGGGCGCCGTCATCCGCTGGGAGGTGCGGGAGGGCGCTACCGTGAACGCCTACCAGATGGTTGGAGAATTCGCACCCGCCGGCCCCCTGCTCCTGGAAGCAGAGGTGGACGAATATTTCGCCACCAACGTCAAAGTGGGGCAAAAGGCCGTCATCCGGCGGGAGGGCTATACCGATACCCTGGCCCGCGGGCAGGTCATCTTTACCGCCGATAAGCTGAGCGAGAAATCGGTGCTCTCGGAAGACAACAGCCAGTTTGAAGACCTGCAGGTGCGGCGCATCAAGATCCGGCTGGAAGGGGAGAGCAGCCTGCTGCTGGGCATGAAGGTGGAAGCGCTCATCCAAACCGGAGAAAACCGTTGATTATGTTCCGACAGGCTCTACAATTCGTCAATTACGATAAGCCCAAGGCCTTTGGGGCCACCCTCGGCGTCCTGGTTGCCATCTTCCTCATAGGCCAGCAAGCGGGCATTTTCATTTTCCTTACCAGCCTGATGACCACTCTGGTCGACAATTCGAAGGCCGACATCTGGGTAACCAACGACAAGGCCCGCGACGCCAACCGGCTGGGTACCATAGATATGCGTTATGCCCAGGAATTGAAATCCGTGCCGGGGGTGAATATGGCATCCCCTCTGGTACTGGCCGGGGCCAACGCCAAACTGCGCAACGGCGAACAACTTCCCGTTCAGCTGGTTGGCGTAGAAGCTCCGGAATTCCTCCTCGAGCCCTGGCGGGTGGTGAGGGGCAGCAAATATGGCCTGCTGGATAATGGCGGCGTTTCCGTCGATATCTTTGACATCAACAGCATGGATAGCCTGGTGGTCGGCGAGCCCCTGGAGATCAACGGGGAGCGGTCTTACATCAAAACCATTACCCGGGGAGCGCGGGGCTTTGGCGGAACCCTCCTGGTCACTACCGTCAACCGGGCGCGGGCCCTGGGCCAGGTGCCGTCCAATAAGGCCAGCGCCATCCTGCTAACAGTCAGGGACGGCTTCTCGGCAGACAGTGTGGCGGCGGCCATCAACCGCAGTTTTTTCGGTATCCGCGCCTGGGAGCGCGAGGCTTTCTCCCGGCAAACCCGGGAGGAGAACCTCAGCAACAGCGGCATCGGCACATCGACCTTCACCCTGATCATTTTTGCCATCATTTCCGGCATGGTCATTATAGGGCTGACCCTGTACTCGGCAGCCATAGAACGCCTCAATGATTACGCCACGATGAAGGCCATCGGGGCATCCAATGGGTATGTCACCCGCATCATTCTCACTCAGGCCCTTTTGATCGCTACGGTGGGCTTTGCCCTGGCCGCCCTCCTGCTGGTAGGCTTTAGGAAAGGTATCGCCAATGCCGGGGTGATATTCGAGTACGGCTGGATGCTCTGGGTGGGCCTGTTGCTGGCCACGCTCCTCCTTTCGCTTGGCGGCGCCCTGCTGGCCATCTTCCGCATCCGAAAAGTAGAACCGGCCTCTGTATTCCGTTGATACAGCCAAAATTAACACCATGAAGCGTATTCTGTACATCATATCTTTTCTTCTCATCGCAAACACCCTGGCGGGGCAGCGCGATCTCACTCTCGGTGAAGCGGTGGCCTACGCCCGGGAGCACCAGGCCGGCCTGAGCAACAGCCGGCTGGATCAGCAGATCTCGGCCGCGGAAGCGGAGCGCCTGGATCGCACCTGGCTGCCCCGGGTTTCGGCCTCTGCTGATATTCGTTACAACCCCATCCTGCAGACCACGCTACTACCGGCGGAATTGTCGGGCGGCCCCAGCGGAGAGCTAATGGAGGTGCAGTTCGGGACGGCCTTTTCCAGCAGCCTGGGGGTAACGGTGCGGCAGAAAGTTTACGACCCCGTCTTTCACCTGGAGCGGGAATTGCGCATGATCAGCCGGGAAAGAGCTGAACTGGACGAAGCGTTCGAGCATGAAAAAGTAAAGCTCCGGGTCGAGGCTGCCTATTACCAGGCCTTGCTCAACCGGGAGGCTTATCAGAACAGCCTGAGCCTGTTGGATGCCCTGGAGAAACTGGTGCAGGACGTACGCATTCAGGTGGAAAACGAGCTGGAGAACCGCAGCCTGCTCAATACCTTGAACCAGCAGTATCGCCGGCAGCAGTACCAGGCCTATGCCGACAGCCTCAACTGGCGGGCGAGCCTGGCCGGCCTGAAGCTGGAGATGCATTTTCCGGCGGGGGAAGAACTCCGCCTCACCGACAGCCTCCGCCTGCCCATGAGCGATACGCTGAGCCTGAATACGGCAGACAATTACGACATCCGAAACTATAACCTTCAGCTGAAGGAATCACGCAATGCATTGGATCGGCTCGATCGTTCCCTCCTGCCTTCGGTAGATGCCGAAGGGTATCTTGGCGCCCAGTTCTTTTCTCAGTCGCCGGACCTCTATAACTTCAAACGCTGGTACGGCCTGAGCTATATCGGCCTGACGGCCAGCCTGCCCATTTACGACGGGCAGGACAGGCGCTACGGCGCACAGATAGAGAACCTGAAGATGGAGCAGGTGCGCAACCGGATGCAGGCCTACCGCATCGAACAGGAAAATAAGGCCAACCGGGCATCCCTGCAGATGGAAAGCGCCCGGGCGCAGGCCGCCCTTGCCCGGCAGGCCATCGAAACTGCCGGGAAGAACCTTGAATTGGCCCGCTTTAATTATCAGAATGAAACCACCGGCTTTCAGCCCGTTTTTGACGCCCTGCAAACCCTGGTAGACAGCCGGAGGCAGATGGCCAATGCCAAAGGCGCTTACGTGCAGGCCCTGCTGGACGCCCGGTTGCTTGACTTGTAGCAACCTGACAAAAGCCGTACCTTCGCCGGTATTGTCCTAACCAAACTGCCATGCCACTATGTTGAAGATCGACATGCACACGCATATCATTCCCGAAAAGCTACCCCGCTTTGCGGATAAGTTCGGCTACGGGGATTTCATTTACCTGGAACACCATCAGCCCGGGCGCGCCCGCATGATGAAAGGCGGGGAGTTCTTTCGCGAGATCGCCTCCAATTGCTGGGATCCCGAAGAACGTATCACCGAGTACGCGCAGCACGATACTCAGGTGCAGGTTGTCTGCACCATTCCGGTCATGTTTTCCTACTGGGCCAAGCCTCAGGACTGCCTGGAGCTGTCGCGCTTCCTCAATGATGATATTGCCCAAACCGTGGCGGATCACCCCCGGCACTATATCGGCCTGGGCGCCCTGCCCATGCAGGATGCGGATCTGGCGATTCAGGAGCTGCAGCGCTGCCAGGAGATCGGCCTGGTGGGAGTGCAGATCGGCTCTAACATCAACGACAAGAACCTGAACGAACCGGAATTCTTCCCCATATTCCAGGCGATGGAGGAGTTGGGCATGGCCCTTTTCATCCACCCCTGGGAAATGATGGGCTTTCACTCCATGCGCAAATACTGGCTGCCCTGGCTGGTGGGCATGCCGGCGGAGACCTCCCGCGCCATCTGCTCTATGATCTTCGGCGGCGTATTTGAGCGCCTGCCTGGGCTGCGGGCCTGCTTTGCCCATGCCGGCGGGTCTTTCCTGCCTACCATCGGGAGGGTACAGCACGGGTTCGACTGCCGCCCCGACCTGGTGGCCGTAGACAATGACGTGCCGCCCCGCGATTACCTGGGTAAATTCTGGGTGGACTGTATCACGCACGACCCCCACATGCTGCGCTACGTCCTGGATACAGCGGGAGAGCATCGCGTATGCCTTGGTTCCGACTACCCTTTCCCGCTGGGCGACCTGGAGATCGGCGCCTTCATCGAGGAGATGGGCCTGCACCGGAAAACAGTGGAAAACATTTTTGCCAATAATACCCTGGAATGGCTCGGCCTGGAGCGTTCCGCCTTTGCCCCTGAGCATCGGCCTAAACCTTAACCTCAGCCTTAACCTCAAAACTTAAAAACATGCGTTACCCCCTTATCCTAACTCTGTGGCTGTCATTCAGCCTTTCCTATTCGGCATTATCCCAATCCGGTGAGCCCACGCTGATGCTGCGCCATCCCTCGGTGAGTGAGCAGCATGTAGCTTTTGCCTATGCCAGCGACATCTGGATCGCCGATAAGGACGGCGGCAACCCCCACCGGCTCACGGTGCACGAAGGAGTGGAAGGCTATCCCGTCATTTCCCCTGACGGACAGTGGGTGGCCTTCTCCGGCAACTATGACGGCAACCTCGACGTGTACATCGTATCCACACAGGGGGGGCAACCCCGGCGGCTGACCTATCACCCCGGCGCCGATATTGTCCGGGGGTGGAATGGCCGGGAGGTCCTGTTTTCCTCCAACCGCGAAACCTTTTCCAACCGCTTTGCCCGCCTGTACGCCATAGGGCCGGAGGAGAGCATGCCCCGGCAGTTGCCGATGCCGGAAGCCCATCAGGGCAGCATTTCTCCGGATGGCAGGTTTACCGCTTACATCAAAAACCCGGACCCCACAGAAGGCGGCAACACCTATCGCCCCTTTAAAGGCTACCGGGGCGGAAACGCTCCCAAGATCTGGATCTTTAACAATGAAACGTATGAAGTAGAGGAAGTCCCGCACGATGGATCGGTCAATATCTACCCGGTATGGGCGGATAACAATACGGTATATTTCCTCTCGGACCGGAACGGCAGGATGAACGTTTTTTCTTATGGCAGAGAAGACAAGGAAGTGCGGCAGGTGACGAGCCATCAGGATTACGATGTGAAAACGCTGCATACCAACGGGGCGGAAGTCATCTACGAGCAGGCAGGGCGCATCCACAGGATGGCGCTCCGCGGGCGTGAGGCTCAGGCCCTGCCCATCGTCCTGAACCCGAACCTGCCTGCCCGCCACCCTCGCTATGAAGAAGGCGGGGAACAGATCGGCCCCTTCGGGATCTCCCCTACCGGCAAGCGCGCAGTAGTGGAGGCCCGGGGTGATATTTTTACCATCCCCACCGATAAAGGAGACATCCGCAACCTGACGGAAACGCCCGGCGCATTCGAACGCTTCCCCGCCTGGTCGCCCGACGGCCAGCACATCGCCTGTTTCTCCGATGCCGGCGGGGAGTACCAGCTGATGATCAGCGGCCAGAAAGGCATGGAGGAACCCCGGGTGATCCCCATTGAGGATCCTACTTATTTCAATGCCCCGGTTTGGTCGCCCGACAGCAAGAAGCTGCTTTTCTCCGATAAGAATTTTAACCTGTACTGGCTGGATGTAGAAAGTAAGGCCCTCCGCCTGATCGATACCGATACCTACTCCTCGCCGGAACAGGATTTTCATGCCGGCTGGTCGCCCGACAGCAGATGGATTACCTATTCCCGCCAACTGGACAACCAGCTCAAAGCGGTCTTCGTCTATGAACTGGCTACCGGCAAAACGCATCAGGTGACGGACGGCATGAGCCATGCCGATTTTCCCACTTTCAGCCGCGACGGCAAGCACCTCTTCTTTGCGGCAAGCACCAACTACGGCCTCAACGCCGGCTGGCTGGATATGACCAGCTATGAGCGGGATGTGGTCAGCAGCCTGTATGCCGTTGTGCTGAGCAAGGAAGAGCCCTCTCCCTTCCGCCCGGAAAGCGATGAGGAACCGGCTCCGGGTGAAGATGCTGAAGAAGAGGAAGCCGAAACCGGTGAAGAAGGCGATACCGATAAACCTTCCGGAGATATCGAGCCCATTCGTATTGATCTGGAAGATATGCTGAGCCGCATCGTTGCCTTGCCGGCGCCTGCCCGCGTCTATTCAGCCCTCGATGGCTCCGTTGAAGGCAAGCTGCTCTACCTGGAGCAGGTAGACAATATGCCCGGCAATAAATTGCAGGCCTTCGATATGGAAAAGCGGGAGAGCGAGACGCTCATGGAAGGCATTTTCGGGTATGAAGTCAGCGCCGATGGCAAGAAAATGATCTATGCTGCCAATGGCAATACTTATGGTATCGTCGATGCCGGCAGCAAGGCCTCGGTTGGTGATGGGAAGCTCAATACCGGCGGCATGAAAGTGTATGTGGACCCGCCGAAAGAATGGGCGCAGATCTTCAACGAAGTATGGCGTATCGAGCGGGATTTTTTCTATGTGGAAAATATGCACGGCGTAGACTGGAATGCAGTTAAGCAGAAATACGAGCCCTTCCTGCCCCATGTAGGCCACCGCGAAGACCTCAACTATTTGCTGGCGGAAATGATGGGCGAACTGGTGGTCGGCCATAACTATGTCGGAGGGGGCGACTTTCCGGAAATCGAGGAAGTCAACACCGGCCTGCTCGGGGCCGACCTCGTCATCGAAAACGGTTTTTACCGCATCAGCCGTATCTACAGCGGCCTGAACTGGAACCCTACCTTCCGGGCTCCCCTTACCGAACCCGGAGTGGATGTAAACGAAGGCGATTACATCCTCGCCATTGACGGCCAGCCGCTGAGCGGAGAGGAGAACATCTTCCGCCGCTTCCGCAATACAGTGGGCAAACAGGTAGTGCTCACGGTAAATGGCCAGCCCGGCATGCAGAGCGCCCGGGAAGTGACGGTAGTGCCCATCGGCGACGACACCAACCTGCGCAATATGGCCTGGGTGGAGGGCAACCGGGAGAAGGTGGATGAAATGACCGGCGGCCGCGTCGCTTATGTATACCTGCCCAATACCGGCGGTGGCGGTTATACCTTCTTCAACCGCTACTACTTCTCTCAGCTGGGCAAAGAAGCCGTGATCATCGACGAGCGCTTCAACGGCGGCGGCTCCGCTGCCGATTACATCATCGGCCTGCTCGACCGCCAGCTGATGAACTACTGGGGAACCCGCGCCGGCAAAGTGCAGAGCACTCCGATGGCAGCCATCTTTGGCCCCAAGGCCATGATCATCAACGAATACGCCGCCTCGGGAGGCGACCTGCTGCCCTTCCTGTTCAAAGAGCAGGACATGGGGCCGCTGATCGGCAAGCGCACCCTCGGCATCCTCGTCGGCATCTACTCCTATCCGCAGCTGATGGACGGCGGCTTCGCCACGGCGCCCCGCCTGGGCATCTTCAGTAAGGCCGGCGAGTGGATCATCGAGAACGAGGGCGTCCATCCGGATATAGAGGTGGAAATGACGCCCAAAGCGGTGATCGAAGGCAAAGATCCTCAATTGGAGCGGGCCGTGGAAGAGGTCATGAAAGAACTGCCGGAAACTCCGCGGCCCGAAGTGAAGAAACCTGCCGGGCCGGAGCGGGCGGTAGAGTAAATGGTAAGAACATGCCTGGAGACAAGTGCTTTGGCCGCCCCTGCCTGGGCAGCATAATGCAGGTTCCTTGTCCATTGAGTTATGCCCTCAATGTTTAAATGGCTACTCGTGCCGAGGGTATTCTTTTCAGAGCAGTTGGTTATAGCGGGTTTTTGCTGTTTGCTTCAAAATGAGTCTGGTTTAAAATATTGCAAATCAGTATATTGTACGCTTTTTGACTCAAACTGGGGGTGAAATAGCCATGTAAAGGGAGCGTTGTACTGTCCTGTTTTTTCTGGCGGGAACTTCGTAACTTTACTGCAAGGTTCTTTTTTTCGGCGGGCTAGTGGCCAGGCGACTTCAAGTCGACTGGCCACTAGCCCAGCCCTTCGGCAGAGAACTGCTTTTGCCCCCCTTTCCATTCCCACAAATTCCCCGTATCTTTGCCCCCTGAAAAATTCAGCCCTGAAGCGTAAGACGATGTCTATCTTCAGGGCGGGTACAGTTAGCAGCCACGGGCACGCGCCCAACAAGCCTGCAACTTGTCATTATTGCTCAACGTACCAAACCATTTAACATGCCGAGATTGTATAACCTCGTCAATAGTGACGAACTTAAGCGCCGTATGCTGGAAAGCGATGAGGCGCGGACTACCCTTTCCTTTTACCGTTACCATCAGATTGAAGATCCGAAGCAGTTCCGCGACGAGCTGTATCGCCGCTGGAGCAAGCTGGGTGTCTTCGGCCGCATTTATGTGGCCAGGGAGGGCGTCAACGGGCAGATCTCCGTACCGGACAGGAACTTCGAGGCCTTCCGGAAAGACATGTATTCCATTCCCTGGCTGAATGGGGCCAGGCTCAATATTGCCATGGACGACGACGGCAAGTCCTTCTACAAGCTCAAGATCAAGGTGCGCGACAAGATCGTCGCCGACGGGCTGGACGACGAGAGTTTTGATGTAACGAAACGGGGTAAACACCTCAGCGCCGAGGAAGTCAATCAACTCATGGACGATCCAGATACTATCGTGGTAGACATGCGCAACCACTACGAGAGCGAGGTCGGCCACTTCGAAGGGGCCATCTGCCCGGACGTGGAGACTTTCCGCGAGGCCCTGCCCATTGTGGAGGAGATGCTGGAAGACAAAAAAGATCATCCCATCATCATGTACTGCACCGGCGGCATCCGCTGTGAGAAGGCCAGCGCTTATTACCTGCACAAGGGTTTCGGCAAGGTCTATATGATCGACGGCGGCATCATCGAATATGCGCGCCGGTGCCGGGAAAAAGGCCTGCCCATCCGGTTCCGGGGCAAGAACTTCGTCTTTGACGAGCGCATGGGGGAGCGCATAGGGGAGGAGGTTATCTCCTGCTGCCACCAGTGCGGGCAGCCCTGCGATACGCACGTCAACTGCGCCAACGACGCCTGCCATATCCTGTTCATTCAGTGTGAGGAATGTGCCGAAAAGTACCATAAGTGCTGCTCGCAGCAGTGCAGCGATTTCATCCAGCTACCGGAAGAGCAGCAAAAAGAACTGCGGGGCAAGGTGGAATTCAACGGGACGAAGTTCGGCAAGGGGCGGTATAAGGCGTTCCGGAAGGAGGAGGGGCTGGTGTTAAAATAATAGAATATCGGATTATACGACCAGTTCGTTGACTTTGAAGGTTACGTCCAATGCCTTTATGTGGATATCATCGTCGAGCAGGAATAGTTCGTTATTTTTGTAGCGGTCTCCGATGGGAGAATGATGGGTTTCGATCTCCTTTTTTTCCAGGTTGACGATCCAGCATTCCGCAATGTTCGCAGAAGCGTAAAGAGGAAGTTTTACTTCCTTGTCATATTCATAGGAAGAGTCGGACACTTCGATAACCAGGAGGGCATCTGCGGCGCTGGGATGTTGGGCCGAATAATAATCGGAAGAGAATTTTACTATCGCAATGTCCGGTTCCGGCTCAGAATATCTGCCCAGCCTCAGGGGGTTTTGGCCCCTGATTAAAATATCAGTACGGTTTAGTCTATTCAGAGCGGCCACGATCTTATCTACGCAACCTGCATGTTTACTACCAATAGGGCACATTTCTATGATTTTGCCGTCGATCAACTCCACCCGGTCATCCTCATTAAGGATGTCAGCATCCACCATTTTATAATATTCTTCGACGGTAATTAACCGTTGTGCAAGTTTTACTGCCATGATTGCGATTACTCGGTAAACACATAAATATACAAAAATCTACTGTGGGCTTCACATTATGTAAACCTGAAAATCAGAACTTCTTTCATTTTTATCCGCCGAAGAATGAAGGCGGGCCCTCATTCCCTCATTCCTTCCCTCCCTCCCCCTACACCGGCCGCATCAGCCCCTCCTGCACCACTGAGGCTACGAGCTTTCCCTCCTGGTCAAAGATACTGCCCCGGGTGAAGCCCCGCGCTCCGGAAGCGCTGGGGCTATCGATGGCGTAGAGCACCCAATCGTCCATTCGGAAATCGCGGTGGAACCACATGCCGTGGTCGAGGCTGGCCAGCTGGATGTTGCCGGCGGCGGCCAGGTCGCCGTGGGGAAGCAGGGCGGTAGTCAGCAGGTTGTAGTCGGAAGCATAGGCCAGTACGGCCTGGTGAGCGGTGATGTCGTCGGGCATGGGCCCTTTGGAGCGCATCCACACATGGCGCTGGGGCTGCCGCTTGCCGGCCAGCATGGGGTGTACTCGTTCCACCGGGCGGAACTCTATGGGGTGGTCGACCTCCAGGAAGCGGCGGATGGCTTCCGGCAGCCTGGATCCGAACTCTTCCACCAACTGGTCCCAGCTCATCAGCCCGTCGGGAGGCGTCACGTTGGGCATGCTGATCTGGTGGTCAAAGCCCTCCTGTTTTTTCTGAAAGGAGGCGGACATGTTGAAGATGGCCTGGCCCTTCTGTATGGCCTTAATGCGGCGGGTGGTGAAGCTGCCGCCGTCGCGGATGCGGTCTACCTCGAAGACGATGGGCAAATTGATGTCGCCTGGCAGAATGAAATAGGCGTGCAGGGAGTGCACCAGGCGCCCTTCCGGTACGGTGCGGATGGCGGCCTGCAGGGCCTGGGCCAGCACCTGGCCGCCGAAGACGCGCTGGCTGCCTACGCTGTGGCTCTGGCCTCGGAAAATATTCTCTTCGATGGCCTCCAGGTTGAGCAGGCCGAGTAACTCTTCAATGTTCTTCATGTGGGAAAGATAGATCTTTATCCTTCCTTAACAATAATTTTCCCGGAAGGCATTACCGGAAGTCCTGAAAAATTCAATATTTTGGATCATTAGTGGCAAAGGGGGGCTAGGCTTCCCGCTTTTCCGGCTTCAACATACGAAACTCCTTTTTTTCGGATACATGGCGAAACGAATAAAGAAAACCAAGAAAAAGGCAGCGGTTCCTCAAACCGGAGTAGCCGGTGCGCCAAAGCGTTTTCCCGCCTGGTTCACCAACCGGCGCTGGGTGGCCTGGGGATTGTTCGCAATCAGTTTTCTCCTCTATGCCAATACCCTGACGCACGACTATGCTCTGGATGACGCCATCGTCATCTATAACAATATGTTCGTGGAAGATGGCGTGTCGGGTATCCCCGGCATTCTCACCAAGGATACGTTCTTCGGTTTTTTCAAGGAAGAAGGCAAGGCCAGCCTGGTGGCCGGCGGCCGTTACCGCCCGTTGTCCCTGGTGCTCTTTGCTCTGGAGGTGCAGCTGTTCGGCAAAACGCCATTTGTGGGCCATCTGTTCAACGCCCTGTTCTACGGCCTGACGACGGTAGTGCTCTACCTGCTGCTGCTCCGGATTTTCCGCCCGGGCCAGGGCCAGGGCCGGGCTTTCTTCATCGCCTTGGCCGCCGGCCTTCTGTTTGCCGTGCACCCCATTCACACCGAGGTGGTGGCCAATATCAAAGGGCGGGATGAGATCCTGGCCCTGTTGGGGAGCCTGGCGGCGCTGTACTATTCCTTACGCGCCTACCAGGAGAATAAGCCCAGGCTTAATATTGCCGTCGGGCTGGTGTTTTTCCTGGGCCTGATGTCCAAAGAAAATGCGATCACCTTTCTGGCAGTGGCGCCTTTGGCCTACTACTTTTTTACGAAGGCCAGCCTGGGGCCCATCGTGCGGCAGGCTGTTCCATTTCTTATCGCTGCGGTGGCTTTCCTGGTTATCCGCTTTGCCGTCCTGGGCTTCGGCCTGAGCGAGCCGACGATGGAGATGATGAACAACCCTTTCGTCAAGCTCGAGGGCAATCAATATGTGCCCTTTACCGCCGGAGAACGCCTGGCCACCGTTTTTTACACCCTGGGCAAATACATTCAGCTCCTGATCTTCCCTTATATCCTTACTCACGATTACTATCCCCGCCACATTGGAGTTATGGATTTTGGGGATTGGAGCGCCTGGCTCAGCCTGGTGGCCTATGTGGCCCTGCTGGTTTACGCACTTCGGAGGCTGCCGAAGAAAGATCCCGTCAGTTTTGCCATCCTTTATTACCTGGTTACGCTTTCCATCGTTTCCAACCTGCTCTTTCCCGTGGGGACCCACATGGCGGAACGCCTGCTGTTCATGCCTTCTGTGGGCTATTGCCTGCTGCTCGCTATTCTGGGGTACCGCTGGGCGGCCTCCAGGGCGGCAAAAGGTAAGGAGCCGGCCTGGAGGCAGTTCCGGCCGGTATTGGCCGTGCTGGCCATTGTAGCGTTGGCCTATGCCGTTCGGACAGTGCTGCGCAACCCGGTATGGAAAGACAACTATACCCTGTTCACAACGGATATACAGTACTCTCCGAACAGCGCCAAACTGCGCAACGCCGTCGGGGGCGAACTGGTTACCCAGTCGCTGTCCGTTCAGGACCCCAGCCGGAAGCAGGCCATGCTCAGCCAGGCCATAGAACACCTGCAACAAGCCCTGCGCATCCACCCTAATTATAAAAATGCGTATCTTTTACTCGGCAATGCCTACAATTACCTTCAGGAATACGAAAAATCGATAGAGGCTTATGAGAAGGCCCTGGCGCTCGACCCCGATTATGCGGATGCCCGGCGCAACCTTGGCATCACTTACAAGGACGCCGGCAAATTCTACGGAGAGCAAAAAGGCGACCTGAACCGCGCCATCCGCTATCTGGAACAGGCCAGAGAGATCATGCCCAACGAATACGAGGTGCTGCGCCTGCTGGGCGTCGCCCACGGCATCCGGGGCGACCGGGTGGAGGCTATGGAGTACTTCACCCTGGCCACCCAGGCCGACCCCAATAACGCCAGAGGGTGGTACGACCTGGGCACCGCCCATTACAACCTGGGAAACAACGGCCTGGGGGACCAGTACCGCCAGAAGGCTTATGAGATGGACCCCGGCCTGAGGGTGCAAGCCCCCACAAATGTAGAGGAGTAGGCATGGGGAGATGA
The DNA here is from genome assembly GCA_964418125.1 of uncultured Phaeodactylibacter sp. Taxonomy (GTDB): domain Bacteria; phylum Bacteroidota; class Bacteroidia; order Chitinophagales; family Saprospiraceae; genus JACJXW01. The sequence goes on along the minus strand of CAYQKY010000009.1, from coordinate 65,113 downwards.
GGGCCTGATTTTTGATGTATGACGTTTGATGTGGGATTTTTGATGTAAACAGTAAAGAACATTCAATTGACGCGGCCATGAAAAAAAGACGACTGACCCTACCTATGCTACTGGCCCTTTGGGCGGTTTTTTCGGCTTTCTATGTGCCCCGGGAGCGGGGCGCGGTTCCGGATGGACAGCGATGGGTGGACTCCGTCTACAACGCTATGAGTGAAGACGAACGCCTGGGGCAGCTTTTTATGCTGCGCGCCCATTCCGACCTGGGGCAGGATCATGTCGACAAGATAAAGCGCCTGATAAGCCAGTACAGGGTGGGGGGGCTGTGTTTCTTTCAGGGGACGCCGGAAAAACAGATAGCGCTGATCAACGAGTACCAGCAACTGGCCGGGCCCGTGCCCCTGATGATCGCCATCGATGCTGAATGGGGCCTGGGCATGCGCATGAAGGAGAGCACCATCAGCTTTCCCCAACAGCTGATGCTGGGCGCCATTCAGGACAACCACCTCATCTACGAAATGGGCAAGGAGGTCGCCCGCCAGCTGAAGGCGGTAGGAGTACACCTCAATTTCGCTCCCGTGGCGGATGTAAATAACAACCCCGATAACCCGGTCATCAACACGCGGTCTTTCGGAGAAGACCCTATGAATGTCGCCGTCAAGAGTTATATGTACGCCGAAGGAATGCAGGACCACGGAGTGATGGCCTGCGCCAAGCACTTTCCCGGCCACGGGGATACCGATGTGGATTCTCACTACGACCTGCCGGTTATCCGGCACGGTTATCGCCGGCTGGACAGCGTCGAGCTCTATCCTTTCCGTGTGCTGGCACAGTATGGTGTCGGCAGTATAATGGTCGCCCACCTCCACGTCCCGGAGTTGGACGCCCGCGAGAACCGCCCCACCACCCTTTCCTATGCCGCCGTGGCCAAGCTGCTTCGGGAAGGCATCGGCTTCGACGGCCTCATCCTCACCGATGCCCTGGACATGAAAGGAGTGACCAAGCATTTCGATAGTGGAGTGGTGGAAGCCGAAGCCCTGCTCGCCGGCAATGACATGCTGCTCTTGCCCGAAGACCTGGGCGCCGCCTTTGCCGAGATCAAGAGGTATGTCCGGGAGGGTAAACTGAGCTGGGAACGCATCGAGCGGAGCGTTAAGAAAATTCTGGCGAATAAATACCGGCTCGGCATTACCCGCTTTGAACCCCTGAATGCCGATAACATCCGGCAGGTGCTCAATTCGGGGCAGGCCCTGCAGCTCAAGCGCGAACTCATCGCCAACGCCCTTACTCTGGTGCGCAACCCGCTAAGCCTCATTCCTTTCCAGCAACTCGACACCCTGGAGTTGGCCAGCCTCAGCATCGGGGCCGGCGCCTCCAACCCTTTCCAGGAACGGCTTCGTTCTTATCAGGCCATGCCCGCTCTGCAGGTGAGTAAAGAGATTTCCGCCGCCAAAAGCCAGGAGTTGTTGCAACAACTGGGAAAGTATGACGCCGTGATCGTCGGCCTGCACGATATGAGCAACAGCTCGGGCAGGAATTTCGGCATTACGCAGAGTACGCGAAACTTCCTGCAGGCGCTTAACCGGGAAACCCGGGTCATCCTTACGGTTTTCGGCAGCCCTTACAGCCTGCGGTACTTTGATGCTTTCGACTGGGTCCTGGAAGCGTACGATGAGGACCCCGCCACTCAGGACCTGGCGGCGCAGGCCCTCTTCGGCGCCATCGCCCTCAAGGGGCGCCTGCCGGTGACGGCCTCTTCCCTCAGCGCTTATGGCGCCGGGGTGTTCACCCGCAAGCTGCGCCGCTTCGGGTATGCCCCTCCGGAAAGTATGGGCCTGGATGAGGGCGCCATCGCTCAGATCGAGGCCATCGCTGAGAATGCGATCGCCGCCAGGGCAACGCCCGGCTGTGCGGTGCTGGTCGCCAAAAATGGCAATATCGTCTTCGAAAAGGCATTCGGCCACCATACTTATAAGCAGGAAAAGGCCGTATCGCCGGACGACCTCTACGACCTGGCTTCACTGACCAAGATCGCCTCGGCTACCCTGGCGGTGATGAAACTCTATGAAGAAGGGCGCCTCAGCCTGGACGAACCGATAGGCCGTTACCTTCCCGAGCTGGCGGGGACCAACAAGGCGGGGCTCGTATTGCGCGACATTATGGCGCACCGCGCCGGCCTGGTAAACTGGATACCGTTTTACAAACAAACCATGACTACCCGCCGCCGCCGTGCGCGCCACCGGCCCGAGTTCTATCACCGCACCCCCGATGCCGCCTTCTCCATAGCCGTGGCCGGCAACCTTTTCCTGCGCAATGATTTTGCGGACACCATCTGGCAGCAGATCTACCGCTCCGAACTACGGCCGGATCGCGCCTACGAGTACAGCGACCTGGGGTTCTACCTGATCGCCCGTATTGTAGAGCACCTCAGCGGACAACCTCTGGACCAATATGTCGATACCCACTTCTACCGGCCGATGGGCCTCAGCCGCATCGGCTACAACCCGCTGAGGCAATTCCCGAAAGACAAGGTCGTGCCTACTGAAAGAGACGATTACTTCCGCCTGCAAACCGTTCACGGTTATGTGCACGACATGGGAGCGGCCATGCTGGGCGGCGTCAGCGGCCACGCCGGCCTGTTCGCCAACGCCCATGATGTGGCGGCTCTCATGCAGATGCTCCTCAATAAAGGAGAATACGGGGGCCGGCAGTTCCTGAAGCCGGAAACCATTTCTGCCTTCACTACCCGCCACCCCGAGGAAACCCGCCGCGGCATCGGCTTCGACATGAAACAGCTGGACCCCGGCCGCTGGATCAACCTGCCGGCTCAGGCCTCAGATGGCGCCTTCGGGCATACTGGTTTCACCGGCACCTGCGCCTGGGCTGACCCGGAGAAACAACTGGTCTATGTTTTTCTTTCCAACCGGACCTATCCCTCCATGAACAATTATAAGCTGAACAAAATGAAAACCCGCCGCCGTATACTTGGCACCGTGTATGAAGCCATGGAGAACTTCCAGGTATTTGAGGCAAGCCTGGATGGGGCGAAGGGGTGGTGAGGGAAAAAAGTGCATTTCGCGGTATATCGTTGTTTGTGCTCAGCAACTTACTTCAAAGAAAGCTTACGAACGTAGAATGCCTGCCCCTCGTGGACGGCCTTAACCAGTTTTTCCTGGGACAGCAGCTTTTTCAACTCCGCTTCTCCGGCGCCGCCCTTTTCCAGGAACTCCAGCACTTCACTCTCCCTCATAGGGTGAACGGCGGTGATATCGAGCAGACTCCGGGTAACATCGCCGGCAACAGAGAAGGCCTCTTCGGAGAAACCCAGCAAGAACTCTACCCGGGGGAGGTGAGCGGAAAAGGCCAGGAAGGCCTCGTTGAAGGCCGATTCATCGGGTGGCGCCACCCATTCTTCGGAAGGCGGGCGCGTAGGGGCGGCCAGGTAAGCGGTTGCCGGCCGGAGGCGGCCGAGGAATGCCGCCGTGGTTTCCAGCTCTTCCTGGTCATCGTTTAGTCCTTTCAGCAGCATGGTTTCCGTGATCAGCTCTCCTTCGTATTCCCGGGAAAAGGCCAGGGCGCCCTCCAGTATGGCCGGCAGGTCCAGGTGAGGATCGGGGCGGTTGATCTTTCGCCAGGTTTTTTCGGCTACGCTGTCCACTTTCAGGGAAACACAGTCGGCCAGGGCCAGTTCCTCCCGTACATCCTCCTGCCAGAGCAGAGAGGAATTGGAAATGACGGCGATCCGGATGCCGAGGGGGCGTAGCAGTTCGATAGCCCTGCCCAGGTTGATGTCGAGTGTTGGCTCGCCGTCCGGAACGAAAGTCAGGTAGTCAATGCGGGCGCCGGTGGCCCGGGCTTGTTCCACCCTTTCCCGGACGGACTGTAAAACAGCTTCCGGCTCGTAGAATTTCCGGCGCCGGGTTTCCAGATGTGGCGTCGGGCCGACCTGGCAGTAAATGCAGTTGTAGGAACAGGTTTTGGGAGGGATGTTGTTGATGCCTAAACTCTGCCCTAATCTTCGGGAGGGGACGGGGCCGAATGCGATCATGGTTTTCGTTTTTTGGTGAGCGGATATATTAGCCTTCTTCCCTGCCTTTATAGGATAACAACTCAGAGGGGCTTTTAGTGGTTAAGGAGGAGCGTACAGTTGCCCCCGCTACTGGGATGAGATTTTACATTGACAAAAAAACTTATAATGTTTATTTTTGTTCTGTAAATATATATCGTAAATATGAAGACTACTTATTCCAGTACTTTGCCTTTTGAATTGATGGAGCAGCTCAATGAATATGCCAGAAAGCTGAACATTCCCAAGAACCAGCTTATTGAGCGTTCCATACGCCATTATCTCAGAAAGATCAAGCAAGCCGAGTACATTCAGTCTTTTCAACGAGCCGCTAAGGATGAGGAGCAGATGGAATTAGCCGAAGCCGGATTAGAGGAGTTTCTGGAGCAAGTTGAGCTGCTATGAAACAGGGAACCATCTGGTACGCCAACCTCAATCCGTCTAAAGGAAATGAGCAACGCGGCATTCGGCCAGTGGTCATCATTAGTGGCAATGCGATGAATGATCATATGGGTATTTGTATTGTATGCCCTTTGACAAGTAAAGTCAAAGGCTATGCAGGCTGCCTGGTGCTGGAGCCTGATGACAAAAACAACCTTTCCCAAAGATCGGAAGTATTAACTTTCCAGATCCGGACGATCAGCAAATCTAGGCTGGCCAATGAAATTGGAACGGTCACTGAAGAACAGCTGGAAACCATCAAAACTGGCCTGCAGGAAATATTGACCTATTGATCTTTGCAAATTATTACTTATCTTTCGAATACCGAGCCCCCGCCTCCGCTAAGGCTTCGGGTGGACGGAGCCGAATCCCGAATCCCGAATCCCGAATCCCGAATCCCGAATCCCGAATAACGAATAACGAATAACGAATCCCGAATCCCGAATCCCATGCCCACCCTTCGCAAACTCTTCTACACCCTCCCCCCCGCCTGGCGCTTCCTGGCGCGGCGCCTCTACTACCTGCCGGCCGACCTGTACGAGGGCCTCAGTGGGCAGCGCGATCCCATGACGCCGCCCCGGGGATTGATCTATACCGGCTCCGGCGATTTCCGGGCGCAGGGGGAGAAGATGCGAAAGTATCTGGTAGAACTGGCCGGCCTGCAGCCTCACCACCGGGTGCTCGACGTGGGCAGCGGCATCGGCCGCATCGCTGTGCCCCTGACGGAGTACCTCGGCGAAGAGGGGAGCTACGAAGGCTTTGATGTGGTGGAGGTGGGCGTGCGCTGGTGTGAGAAGACGATCACGCACCGTTTTCCCAACTTCCGTTTTAAGTATGTCGACCTGGACAACGATCTCTACCGCTCCGGCGGGGGCAATGCGGCCGATTTCCGGTTTCCTTATCCGGACGAAGATTTCGGCCTGGTGATCCTCACTTCCGTTTTCACCCATATGCTGCCCGCCGAGGTGGCCAACTACCTGCGGGAGATCTCGCGGGTGCTCAGGCCGGGGGGGCGCTGCTTTGCCACTTTCTTTCTCTGGAATGAGGAGGCAGCGCGCCTTTCGAATGGGAATCCCCATTTTACCTTCCCCCACGATCAGGGCCACTACCGGTTGATGGACGAACAGGTTCAGGCGGCCAATGTGGCCTACGAGGAAAATCACCTGAGGCAGGAGATGATCGGAGCGGCGGGGTTGGAAGTGGAGCAGGCGCACTATGGCTACTGGGCCGGGCGGGAGAAGGAAGGGTGCAGGGATTTTCAGGATATACTGGTGCTGTGCAAGATTTAAGAACCTATCTCTGAGTACATTAACGTCTCCCCGGTGATAATACTACACCTCCGCCCCATCTCTATTCATTTCTGTGTATTCCCCTGTTTCAGCAAAGCGGCCAGGAGCCCTTCAATTCAGCATTACAAGCCTGCTGCCGGAATAGTCGTGCTCTTCCTTCCCTTCTTCTCCCTGATGGATGTTGACCATAAAGCGGTACATTCCGGGCCTGAGCTTATTGGCCTCGAAAATAGGGATCACGAACCGGCCGTAGGCCGGTTTTCGGCCTTTGACTTCGGAAACGACCACTGTTTCATCACTTTCAAGTGATTTGGCCACAACCCTTGCTTCGTATACATCAGAAGAAACAGTTGTTCTCCTTTTTGGCAGGGCCTCTATCTGTCCCAGGTTTCTGTCCCCGGCGAGGTGCTGGACTTCCTTCCCCTGAATGCTTCTGATCTTCAGTTCTATTTCCTCCTCTGCCGATTGATCTTCCTTCCGCGGAATGCCTTCCTGAGAAGGGGCTTTGGGGTGTGCAATTACAGGTTCGGCAGCAAGCGCTGCTTTTACCTTTTCTAAGGGTAGGTGCGCTTTAAGGAATGCCTCTATCTGTTTGCCGTCGCAGGTTTTCAGTTGGCGGGTATTTCCGGATTGGTCATGCTTGATGTTCCAAAGGCCGGAATCCGGGTAGTAAATGATGGAGAATTTATACCTCGGCATATTTTCAATAGGCAACTCTTTGGCCGAGGCCTCTTCGGCGGGCTCTGCCATTGCTTCCGTTTCGGCCCCTTCCGGCTTTTCTGTTGCCGGGGGGATTAATTCGAAAACCGGCGTTTCTTCCGTTACGCCCATCATCAAATCCAGTTTTTCCTCCATTTCAGATTTGCTGTCGAAGCTGACGCTCCGCCCGATCTCCTGGTTATTTCCGGATTTGAGGAGGAAGAAGTGCCGCCCCTTTTTGCTTTGCTGGGGTTCGTAGTTCTCCTTTTCGGCAGCATTGCGGATGACTGCCTGAATGCCATTATCGCGGCTCCTTTCCGATTGATAGCCATGGCTATGGAAGATGGGCCGGCCGGTTTTGTCATTAAGCTGGAAGTAGTACTGGCCATCTTCTTTAAAGAAGGTGGCGAAGCCACCGCGGGCAGGGTTGGGCAGATCTCCCGGGTTATTTGTCGGTTTCATGGCTGTGTTTTTAAAGTTGGACGGCGGCGCCGGCAAAAACGGGCGCCGCCGTCGTAATGGAAACTGTCCTGAGCATCCCGCCATTCAGGAGTTATGAAGAGCCTGCGCCCTTCTTCCCCTGCTGAAGGATACTGAATCTCCTGGCCGCATCAGGCGTGATAGATCTGTATCTTACCCATTTCTGCGAAGCCTGCGATCGGCAGCCGCTCATTGACAACTGTGCCGTCATAGCCTACGAGCTGAATAGTCACAACAATGTCGTAAACACCGGCCGGCCATACGCCGGAAGGAGGAGCAACGGTGAGGGTCTTGTGATACCAGTGCTGGAATTTCGGGCCAACAGCACCCTTTACAAAGGGTTCATAGATCGTGCTGGCTACTTCCTCAAGGCCCGGGCCAACTCCTTCAACCAGGGTCTTGATTTCCCAGAAAGCAGGCTGGTTCAGCCCCGGGAAGGTGCCCGCAATACTCAGGTCTAAACCGTTAAGCAGGCCTTCAGCCCTCCAGTTGTAGTGGAAATCGAGGGACTGGTCCGAGTGGATAACCCGTTCCTGAGCACTTTCACCTACCGGGAACATTTCCATCCAGGTGTCCGGCAATCCGTGGCCTTTGCCCGGAGTAGAGAACGGTACTTCACCGATCATAACGTGGCCGTCATAAACTTTGAACATTTCACCGAACCACGGGCTTTCAAATCTGATGTCGCTTGTCATGGCTTTTATTATTTTTACTTGCCCTTCTCACTCAACCTGGAGAAGAGCAGGTCTGGTTAGGAAATCTTTTGTTTTCACTTTCGTTGTTGGGGCCGGCGGGCCAACTTGTTCATATAATAAACCCAGCCAATAAATTCAGCCTAATCTACTGGCCATCCGGTGGTAAGAAAGCGGTAAAATGACGGTAAAAGTATTCGGTCAGCATATTGAGAGAAAAAGGAGGGAGAAGTGGAAGTGATTTGGGTTTGGAGTAGAACAGGAAACAGGTTCCTCGCTCAGCATTCACTGAAGGCCATAACGGGGGCATTCCCTGCAGCAGGGATAACAGGCCTTTCATTATGCCAGGAGACAACCTCCAGGTTAACCTAAGAGTGGAAAGTTGTCTCCCGGCGATTGACAAGAGCCGGCAACTTCAGGTTGCCTGTCAACAAAAGGTATTCTGGTTTAATTCGGATTCATCTTTTCCATCTGCAGCCCTACGGGTTGAAAAAATCCGCTGTGTAGCGCATTCTCATCGCCACGGTCGACCAGGTTCATCTCGCTGGTCTTCGGATTCCACTTCCGGACGTAGCTGCATTCTGTACACTCGAAGATGAGCCAGTCGCCTTCGCGGCGCCCCTGGCAGGAGTGCTTATCGAACCCCTCTGAATGGAACTCAAAATTCATAGGCATGGACACTGTGATTTTTGATAAAACAAATAGTTTGTTAAAAAACATTTTATTTTAACAAATGGTTTGGGGGTTTTGATCCGGGGTTAGCGATAACTATGGGTAAGGCGTGGAGAATATGGGATGAAAAATTATAATTTTTTTACACGTTCGGATAAACCAGCGAAGGGAAGAAGCATGTTCTAATTTAAACAGCTTCTGAGGCCTAAATATAGAATTCTTCAACGTAAAAAAATAACAATTGTTTCGGGAAGCACGTGCAATTATGGTTCAAAAGGCTTAGCTTGTAAAGCTGCGGAAAAGAATAGACAACCTTAATTTTCTTCTTAGGCCTCTTGCCCGGAAACTACCCTTCCACTTTTCTCAAGGTATAAAAATCAGGTCTTTAGTCGCTGCCAGGCCCCAAAAAAATCAATAATGACTGACCCCCGAGTTATTATTTTCGGCGGCAGCCCGTACCAGTTGCATCAGGTAAGCGAACTGATCATGGGGGTGTGGCCAATAAGTGTTTTTCCGGTTGGCCACCTGCTGCGCGAGGCGGATATCCACCCTCCTCCTGGCTTGATATTGTTTATCCAGAACGGGCCTTTTACTGAATCCCGGCCTTTTCTGGAAGCCGTCCGGCAAAGCCTTTCCCATGTGCCAGTCATTCTGATCGCTGAAGAACCGGATAGAGAGGATATCATCCAGGCCTTCCGGTTTGGGGTCAGAGATTGTTTGTTATTCCCTTTGCAGGCCGATGAGTTTATGAGGGCGGTAAAAGAACACTGGAAGGTGGCCAACAGCCCTGTTTCAATACCTTTGCTGGTGAAATGGAAAAAAAAGTTGAGTTCCTGGATGGGGATAAGAGGTCGGTACAGAGGCGCTTTTGCTGCATCCGCTTTGGAAAGTAAGGCCGGGCGTTTCAAGGAGTTCTCAGGTTTTCCCTTTTCACCGACCGGAGAAGAACCTGCCCGGCATGATGTGGATGCCCGCTTTTTCGGGAATTTCCAGCTGATGGTCAAAGGAAAGGAGGTGCCCTTACTGCCCGGAGAAAAGGTCAATGCCCTGTTTGCCTTTTTGTTGTACCACCACCGGAAGCCTGTTCACAGGGAGATCCTTCTGTCCAGATTCTGGGAATACAACACCCCTTCTGCTGCCCGTAAATCCCTTAATGTGGCAATGCATACTCTTCGCCAGCACCTTGGCGGATTCGTGCCGGAAATGGAGATCATCCAATACTACAACGATAACTATTCGGTCAGCCCGGAACTGGATCTCATTACCGATGTCGATCAATTCCTCGGCCACTGGCACAAGGGGCGGGCGGTGGAAGCCAGTCACGGCCCGTATCGGGCACTGGAATATTACCAGAGAGCGGCAGCTCTTTACCAGGGGGATTTCCTGGAGGATATTCACTACGAAGAGTGGTGTGAACTGGAACGAGACAACCTCAAAGAGGCTTATCTGGCCTTACTGGACCGCCTTGGTACTTTTTTCCTGCAGGAGCAAGACTGCGCTATGGCGGAGAAAGTATTTAAAAAGATGCTGGAAAAGGATATATGCCTGGAAAACATCCACCGCAAGCTCATCCTCTGTTACTACCGCCTGGGCCGGCGGGATAAGGCGATCCGGCAATACTACAAGTGTGCGGAGGCACTAAAGAAGGAATTGCACATCGAGCCCTCTCAGCCCACCCGCGAATTGTTCCGGCTGATCTGTGAAGAGAAAGGCATCTCCAGGCTGCCGGCCTGAAACGTTATTTCCGCTCGCCGGCCTATACTCGTATGAATTTGCCCTTCTGGATCTGGTTGAACAACTCAACGGTTGGTTCCGAAGGAGAGAGGCTCAACTCTTCTTCCAGGACTTTTTTGCATTTGAAATACTGCTTGAGCGCCAGGTCGCCCAGGCCGAGATAATAGTAGCAGGACATTAGTTTGCGGTGGACTTCCTCCAGGCAGCTGTCCTCATTCAGCATCTTCTTACTGGCGTTTATACATGCATCGTACTGGCCCTGCTCAAAAAAGTAGTTGCTCAACCTGTTAAGGATAAATAAATAGACTTCCTTGAGGTTGTCCCTTTCATATTCACACCATTCATCAAACCTTATATTGGACAAAAACTCCTGTTTGTAATAGCTCAGGGCGGTGTGGTACGCTTCCAGTGCAGGGGTCAGGCCCTGCGATGATTCAATGGCGCTTCCTTTTTTCCAGAAATGGATGAATTTTTCTGTATCGGTAATGATCTTCAGGTCCGGATTGATCCCATAGCTTTGATTGTCATAGATAATGACTTCCTGGCCTGTGAAGGTTTTCGACAAGTGCTTCCGGATGCTGCAGATGGCAACGTTCAGGGAATTCCTGGCTGAAGATGTGGTGTAATCTCTCCAGAACCTGTCCATCAGGATTTCTCTATGGGTGGGCCGGTGGTGATGATAAAGCAGGTAGGCCAGAACGGTAGCGTTCTTTTTCCCCTTGATCCGGGGCGTCGGCTTTTTCCTGGCCAGGATGCGCAAGTTGCCAAAAAACTGCACGCTGATGTCGTATACGTTTTCCGGTTCCAGGGTTCTTGTGGGGATGTGGGGAGAGGAGGGTGATGCGGCCGTGCCTTCCATTACCAGGGCTCCCTGCCCTGCCCGGGCGAGGGAAAAGGAATCCATCAGGGACCGGGCAAAATGTTGAAGTTTCCAGAACCAGTTCTGAGTGTTTTCTACCAGGGCGGCATCTTCGTTATCTGCGGCGCTGTGAAGGATGGCCTGGCGTAGCTCGCCCGGGCATACCGGCAATGTGAAAAAATTGGACACCTTGGCCCGAAGGGCTGCAATCAGGTACTCCCGGGAGGGGTCTTCAACGGCCAGGAATAAGGGCAATTCGGGAAAAACCGTATTAATCGCTTCCAGGCAGGGAATTCCTTTTTCTTCTTTTGACGAGTCCCAGACGATGATCAGCGAGGGGGGCCAGGGAAGGTTTCCCCGGTTTAATGTATGGCCTAAAGGGAACGAAACTGTCAGGATATCCGGCCCGAACCGGCTGATTTGATCGTCGGGGTGGTGAGAACAAAGAATTACAACTCGGGGTTTTCTCATGGGTTTCAGGGGCATTGGGGGGTTAAAGAATGCTTCTCGAAAGTACTCCGCCGGCAGGTTTTTTTACAGAGGAGCACCCGGCAAAACTCAGAGCCTGTTTCCATTTAATGAAGCGCTGGCCTTAGCCGTTACTTAATTTGCATCATTTTTTCGGCAGTTGGCAATTAATTTTTAATTAATTCTGTCGGTTTCCCGCATCAGGGTATGTTTGCAGGTGGCGTTCTGGGCCCCAAGCTGCCTGCGTGCCGAGCACTTCGGCAGGAAAGGATAGCAGATTTCGCGGAAGCGTTTCGGGAAGGGGGCTATTTGGAACCTCGTCGAAAGGGGCCGGATAAAGGGCTTGTTACCGAAGGCAAAAAAGCAATAGAGGGAGAACGCTTCGCAGGTTGGAGGAGTATAAGTTCAAAAAACAGAAGAAGCCCAATCTCTTGGGCTTCTTCCTTCTCTCAAGTTTCATGAAGCGGCTAATGGATAATGGTAAAGGAAGGTATCCGCTTTAGCCGTGCTAAACTTCCTCTTTATAAAACTTGACCAGTCCGATATCGCCGAACATGGCAATTGCTCTTGGCTTTCCAAGCGAATAGAACTGCTGGCTGACCACGATACGGTACGTTCCTTCGGGAACTTCACCGGCGTTGATGTGGACGTACGTCTGGAAGTTGTTCCCGTCAACCGGGTTGGCGTTGATCTTCTTTGCGAAATGGCCTTTTGTTGCGGGCGCTTCATCCGGCCCCATCATTTCCAGGTAAACGTCAAACACCCATTCCCCGCCGTTGAGCAGGAAGGAGCCGGCCACCTGGTCCCATTTGAACCAGATATCCCAGGCCTGATCCGTCTGGATCAACTTATTGGAAGTGGCTGGAAAAACGGGGGCGCCTGGCGCCGCTGCTGTGGACGAATGTTCAGTTATTCTAACCGTGGCATTTTGAATGTCAACGGTGATACCGGAAATCTCTAAATTTGCAGAAGGCATAAAATTAGGTTTTTTAAGCACAGCTTTCGCAGGTAACAGAATGCGAAATGGATGTGCGGGGTTATTGAATGAATAATGATTAAGAACTTGAGGGCAAGGTCGGGGGTGCTGATTAATAACCAGTTAATTGCGGCCCCGGCGATGATTAATTACCACTTAAATAATCGAGGTGTTTTCCCCGGATGAAATCGTCGGCAGATTGGTTTTCCTGAGATGAAAAAACTGCACCGCCGGCTTTTGGGTGGAAAATTTTAATTCATTTTTAAGCTCCGTGTAAAGGAAATTTAACTGCTTTTTTGCCGGGCCTGAAATACTTTACTCCTTATTTCATCAACCCAAAAAACAGCTCGCCCATGAAAAAATCTGACAGTCCCCATCACCCTTTTCTTCCTTCCCGCTTCGGATTCGAAACCTTTTACAAAGAAGATGGAAAATATTACTTCCGTTTCAATGATGCCGAAGGGCAACCGCTTCTGTTCAGCAAAGGGTATAGCTCCGAAAAAAGCTGCGCCAATGGCATTCAGGCGGTTATTCGTGCGGCCGGAAACGGCGAGCAATACGAGATAGGGGAAGCCGGGAAAGGAAGGCGCTTTTTTGTCCTGAGATCAGGAAACCATAAAGAGATCGGCCGAAGCCGGCTCTTTGGAACACTGGAGGAATTGAATGAACAGATGGCGCTTCTGAAAGGTATTGACGATGATATCCCGCAGTACGGTTTGGGCGAAACCCCGCCTGAAATCCCGGGAAAAGAGGAAAAAACACCCGAAGCTACTGAAAAAGCGGAGAAAAAGGTGGTTGCTCAGGATAAGCCGCCCGTACAGGCCGAAAACTCCGAAAAGATGCCCCGGTATAAATTCTCGGTCATTTATTATCCGGACTCAAAAGTATGGATGGTCAAAAATGATTTTTCGGGTGAATCCGTCAAACTGAAAACCTGCAGTGGCCAAAAGATCGAAGCTTTTCTCATGGCCCACGTCCCGGCCGAAGGATCAAATGCTGATACACCTGCCGCCAAGCCAGAGTATTCTTCAACGAGTAGTCTTGCCGGCCGGCGAGAAGCCGCCGGGAAACCATCCGAACCCATCCCGGAAGAGGTGGAGATGCATCTGCGAACCCGTAGTGGAGAATTAATAAAAAAAATTGCTGAGAAAAACAGCATAGGAAAAGTAGAGCTCATACTGAAAGTACGCGGAAGCGGCCAGCCCTACGCTTTTAAAGCCAGGGTGATTGCTAAATCCCTGGATAACAATCAACCTTTCCTGATCGGCGAAGCCCATGAGCAGAGCCCGGTGGAAGGCCGGTTCGAGGTCCCCATCTACGGCGCTGCCAGCCTGAAGCCTGGACTTTACAGGGTTTTTGCCAATATCTGCCAAAGAGGTGAGGGAAAGCCGGAGTCCGAATATTTCGGAAGCCGGCTGGTTATGCTGAATTGAAGAGGAAAATCAGTTGATCCGGCGGCTCAGTCCAACCGGATCAACTCCCATTTTACCTTCAAAGGCCGCCCTTCCCGCGCCCTATCGCTTCACCACCTTCCGGCTGCTCACCTGCCTGCCATCCGTAACGGATACGGTATATATGCCTGCTGGTATGCCGCTGAAATCAACCCTCTGCACCTGCTCGCCCACGGCCACCTCGATACGCCGCTCCAGCAGGCTCTGCCCCTGCAGGCTGACAACCCTAAGCTGGTATTCTCCCCGCTCCCGGCTGTTGAAGCGGAGGTCGAGCTGGCTTTCCGCAGGGTTGGGGAAGATGCTGAAGGCCTCAAACAGCTCTTCGTCTTCCGTGCTGCTGGGCGCCCCCTCCGCAAGGGTAACCGGGGTGGTGAGGAATGTAGAGCCGTCGCCGCCGGAGCTGCCGGTGCCATTGGCGGCCACCACGGCTGAATAGAAGCGCACCTCGCCCGTTCCGGCCTCCGGCGCCGTCCAGTCCACCTCGAAAATGTTGCTGGTACGGCGCATGCTGTGTTCGGGGTACTGCCGGCCGTTGAGCGGCGTGATCTTGATGCCGTTGGCAGGATTGGAAAACCCGCCCGCCTGCGCATCGTCATTTCCGGCGAGGGCCACCGCCTGAAATCCGTAACCGGCCGCCCCGTCTGCATCGACTACCACGCGCATCCTGTAGGTTTTTCCCGGTTCATATTCTGTAACGGCAGCGCCGCCGTCCAGGACTTCCAGAGTTAAGGTGGGCGAAAAGGCGCCGGCGCTGTGACAGGCCTGACAGGGCCCCGGGCTGAGGGGGCTGCCGGTGCGGTCGAGCCCCTGTACGGAGGCCGGGCCGCTGGAATTGTTTGTCCAAAGCAGCACCGCACCAGCCAGGATTAAGAGGGTGTAGAGCATTCTGAATTTCATAGGAAATGTTTATTGGGTGAGTAAGTTGATCAGGTTGGTTGGCTGGTTGATTGGCAGGCCTTTTTATCAACCCAGTCAAGCAATCAACCAAAATTCCTAAACAGGACAGAAAAAGCCCTTAAAAGTTTAATAAAGGAGAGGGAAAAAAGGTAAGGCAAGCGCTACTTCGTAGTTTAGGCAAAACTGTTTTCCGGGTTCCTTCCTTTCACGCCTCTGAAATATTCGGTGATAAACGCGAAGTCCGCCTCTTTGTCGCCGGTGGGAAAAAAAGGCCGGCTGAAGGTGATCATTTTGTTGCCCCAGTCGAACTTCACCATGATGATGGGCACTCCGGCGCCCAGGGCGATATAATAAAAGCCGGTCTTGAGCTTGTCTACCTTCTTGCGGGTACCTTCAGGGGCGATGGTGATGGCAAACTCCTCTTTGCTGTTGAAGATATCGACCACCGCATCCACAAAGTTATTGCTCTTGCTGCGGTCTACGGGGTAGCCGCCCAGCCATCGCATAACAGGGCCCAGTATGGGTATTTTAAACAGAGAATCCTTACCTACATATTTGGCGTCAAACCCCAGGGCGCTTCGCACCATAATGCCAATGGGGAAATCCCAGTTGGAAGTGTGGGGGATAGCAATGATCACGTACTTCTTTGGCAGTTCGTCGAATTCAGTGACGACCTTCCAACCCAGTGCCTTAAGTAAAAATCTGCTGATTGCCCTGAACATGCCTGTGTTTTTTTCTTTAAAAGAAAATCACAAAATAAGACATTCTGCATATTGTGCCCCAGCCTAATAGCCGGAAAATGTAACCTCCGCCTCCGGTTTGCGTATATCTGTTCGGTACGCGCTTGTTGCGGCCGGCAAAAAATGGATACGGCCGGAGACTTGAACTTCTGTTCCGGGGCTGCTAATTATCGGGATAATTCGCGCTGCCGGCAGAAGGGCCTTGCGCTGCCAGCAAAAAAAGTATTAATTTGCATCACTTGAAGGGAAAAGGGCTTCTGAATCAATTTGGTAATCAATAGTTTAGAGGCCGAATGCCAAAAAATCAACAACTACTTTGCAGAAAACGGCCCTCCTCATATTACTTCTCCTGCTCTTTGCTCCGCTGTGGGCGCAGAAAAAGCCGGCAGCATCTTTGGAAGGGCCCCCTCCGGTAGAGCTCAATTTTTCCGTGGATGGCGGGTTCTTCCCGGCTGAAGTGGTGGTAGAACTTTCGGCTCCCGGCGCCAGTGTGTATTATACTGTTGATGGCAGTACGCCCTCGCCCCGGTCACCCCGCTATAAACGCCCCCTGCGCATCCGGGAAACCACCGTTCTGCGCGCCGTGGCCCATCATGCCGACGGGCGGAAAAGCCCCGTGATCAGCCACACCTACTTCATCGATGAACCCCGCACCAGTTTCCCGGTGGTCTCCATTGGCATTTCGCCGGGCATTCTTTTCCATCCGCGTACCGGATTGTTCATGCTGGGCAATAACGCAGTGGACAGTCTCTGGAAAAAACCGGGCGCCAACTTCTGGAGCCGCACCGAATTTCCGTCAAGCGTTGAATTCTTTGAAACCAATGGCAGGTGTGTTTACCGGAGCCAGTCCGGCTTTCGCCTTTTCGGAGGCATGAGCCGCCTCTTCCCCCAGAAATCCATCGCTATCGTGGCCCGCCATCGTTACGGAGAGAGCCGGATCCGGCACAAGGTGTTCGGAGAAAAGGGGCTGGATAAATTCAAATTCCTCGTTCTGCGCAATTCAGGCAGCGATTTCGGGAAAGCCCATTTCCGTGATGCGCTCATGACGAGCCTGGTGGATGACTGGGATATCGAGAAGCAGGATTACCGCCCGGCGCACGTGTACATCAACGGCCAATACTGGGGCATCTACAACATCCGCGAGAAAGTCAACCGCTATTTTCTTGGTGGCCAACAGCCGGAAGTAGATAAGGATAGCATCGACCTGATCGAACACCGCTATACCCGCAAGCGTGGTAATACCCGCCATTACCTCGATCTCCTGGAGTTTCTCGAAAAGCACAGCCTGGCCGAGCCTGCCAACTATGCCTACGTGCAAACTCAGATGGATGTCGAAAATTTCATGGATTATCAGATCGCCCAGATCTACTTCGATAACCAGGACGCCGGAGGAAACATCAAATTCTGGCGCCCGCAAAAGCCGGGCGGCCGCTGGCGGTGGATCCTCTACGATACCGACTGGGGCTTTGGCCTGCACGGCAGGAATACTTACCGGAACAACAGCCTGGCTTTCCACACGGAACCGGACGGGCCGTCCTGGCCCAACCCGCCCTGGAGTACTTTCCTGTTGCGGAAGCTGCTGGAAAACAAAGATTTCGAAAGGGATTTCGTCAACCGCTTTGCAGGCCATCTCAGCACCTCCTTCAGCGAGGAAACAGTGCTCGACCGCATCGATTCCATGTATAATCACCTGTCGCCGGAAATGCACCGCCACCTCAGCCGCTGGAACCTCAGCCGCAGCAAGTGGGAAGAGGAAGTAGGCATTATGCGGGAATTTGCCCAGGAACGGCCTTCTTACGTGCGCATGCACCTGATGGGGCGTTTCAAAACCGGGCCCCAGCGCCGCCTGGTGATCAGCACCACTGCCGGCGGGCGCATCCTGATCAACGATCATATCATCGTAACCAATGATACTGTCGAACTGGTATTTTTTGAAAACTTTCCCATCAAGGTCAAGGCGGTGGCTCACCACGGTTTCCAGCTGTCCCGGTGGGAAGGCATCGAAGCAAATGAAACATGGCGGGAATTTACCCTCACTCTCACGAAAGGCGCCACCCGCCTCCACGCCCGTTTCGATGAATTCACACACCCCATGGAGGGCAAACTGGTGATCAACGAGATCTGCCCGAAGAACGGCAAGGCCGGCGACTGGCTCGAGATCTTCAACGCCTCCCGGAACCGCGTCCCCCTTAAGGGCTGGACGCTGGGCGACCTCAAGCATAATGAGTTCGTTTTTCCCGAGGTGTATATCGGCCCCAACGACTATCTGGTCCTGGCCCGTGATTCGGCAAAGTTCGTCCAGGCTTATCCCGGCGCCTATAATGTGCTCGACGGCCTGGATTTCGGGCTGAACAAGCGGAAGGAATCCCTTGCCCTATATTCCATCCTGGGCGCTATGGTCGACAGCATCGCCTATGAGGCGCCGCCCGTAGATTCTTCCTTTACGCTGAGCCTGCTCCTTCCTTACCTCGATAACGGAGACCCCGAAAACTGGGAATTCCGTTACGGGGACGGCTCTCCCAACGCCGCCAACCCCTACTACCTGGAAAGCCGCGTCCGCCGCGAACAGGCTCAGTGGATGCAGATGGGCCTGGCTGCCGGCGTATTCCTCCTGAGCCTTATCCTGCTCGCCCTGAGGCAGAGGGGGGTGTTGTAGGTTGGGGTATTCGTGTATCCGTGTATTCGTGTATCCGTGTATTCGTGTATTCGTGTATTTGGGCTTGATGCTCCACTTTTCGTTGTGCCTGATCCTGGCCAAACCACCTGGCTCGCTCTTACCAATGCACGAATGCACCAAAACATTTATACACAGCTGACTGCTTCCACTCAATAACCCTGCCATCCGCTCATTTCCTATTGACACCTGAGGCGAAAACGGCCACATTGGGGCATAATTCACATTACCTCAAAACCATTGGCCATGAAAACAACCCCCACCGCTTTGATATTTTCAGGCGGGCTCCTTTTTTCGGCCTTGATGCTGGCCCTGGCCGTCAGTTCTGAAGATCCGCTCGAGGCCAGATACTATGAATGCATACAGAAGGCCTGCCGGGCGTACGGGGCCATTCAGGATGAAGCGGAGGCTCTTGAGGCTTTCTCATTTTTGCGGCTGGCGAATGAAAAGCTTCGCCGCTGCCGCAGCCTGAAAGCTCAGCTGTGCCGCATCAGCATAGGGCCGGCCGCCGGACTGAAAACCGATCCCGCCCATTGCCGGCGGGCTTACGAACAGCTGCGCCGGGAAATAAGGGAATTGCTGGATGCTTTTGAAGAGGAACACCTGTTTCCGAAAACTACTGAAAAACTATTGTTATGAACCTGATTGATGAGAGCCCCGCCACCTGGCAGGAAGGCCGGCCGTTCTGGCAAGGCATGGAATGGAATGAGATGGAATACTGGCGGGCGCTTTATCGCGAAAAGGAGGGAGCTCCCCGCCATTTCGCACCAGTTAACGGAGCCGTTGCCTGCAGTATGCCCGAGGTAGATATCCTCGCCTTCAACCGTGTCCTTGGCCTGGGCATGGGCGAGCCCGTTCATCCCCGGCAGCTGGACGCCATAATCGGGTATTATCGCCAAAGGGGGGTATCCCGGTTTTTTGCCCCTCTGAGCCCGAGGGCTCTCCCGTCCGATGCGGGGGCTATCCTGGAATCTGCCGGTTTTGAAAAATACAATGCCTGGGCCAAGCTCGTCCGCCCCCTGGGGCAGCCTGTTCCTGAAGTGGAGACGGAACTGGAAATTATCGAAGCAACTCCCGGCTGGAGCGGCGCCTTTTCAGAGGTGTTGCAGGAATGCTTTCGCTGGCCGCCGGCGGTAGGCCATGCTTTCGGTGAAACCATTGGCAAACCGGGATACCATCATTATCTGGCCCTTGCCGGCGGAAGGCTGGCGGCCGTAGCCGCGCTTTATGTCCGCCTGCCTTATGCCTCCATGGCCATCGCTGCTACCCTTCCGGAATTCAGGGGCATGGGAGCCCAGAGCGCCTTGCTGGCCCGGCGTATGGAAGCTGCCCGGCGCCTCGGATGCCGTTATGCCATCGTGGAGACGGCGGCGGAACAACCCGGAAAAGCCGTCCAGTCTTACCGCAATGTGCAGCGCCTGGGTTTTCAGCTGGCTTATCTGCGGCCCAATTATTTGTATCAGTTTTGACCTGTCATTGGTTTCGGCCGCTTTTGTAAGGTGATCACCAGTACGCCGGCGATCACCAGTAAAGTGCCTGCCCACTGCAGCCAGCCCAGCCGTTCTCCGAGAAAGATGTAGGCCAGGACAATGGTGGAAATGGGGCCGATGCTGCCGATAATGGAAGCGTTGCCGGAGCCGATATTCCGGATACCTTCCGAGATCATAAATGAAGGGATGACCGTGGCAATAAGGGCCATCAGTACGGCCAGCCCGTAAACCGGGAGCGGA
Source organism: uncultured Phaeodactylibacter sp. (assembly GCA_964418125.1). Lineage (GTDB taxonomy): Bacteria > Bacteroidota > Bacteroidia > Chitinophagales > Saprospiraceae > JACJXW01. Next base: position 45,248 of record CAYQKY010000009.1, on the reverse strand, counting down.
AACCCGAAGAGGGCCCAATGGTAGGCAATGCCGTGATGTATGAGGATGGCGGCCGCTGAGGCGGTCATGGCCAGGGATGTGAAACGCAGGGTGCCGATCCGGGGCAGCATACGGCCGCTTCCAACGATGTATGCTGCGTAGGCCAGGGCCCCGAAGAAGATCATACCGGCTCCCAGGATGAAGTTTGGGCCGCCGTTCATCGAGAGGCCTTCGGAAAAGGCAATGGCAATGCCAAGATAGGTAAGGGCCAGAGCCCCCAGTTGACGGCGGCTGACCGGCTCCCGGTAAACCACCGCCCCGATGAGCAGCACCAGCGTCGGATATACGAAAAGAATGAGGCGCTCCAGGCTGGCCGTGATGTACTGAAGTCCCAGGAAATCCAGCAGGCTGGCCAGGTAATAGCCCAAAACACCCAGCAATAGAATATGCCGCCAGTCTTTGGGGCTGAGGGAAAGGCCCTGCTTCTTCTTTTGCCGCCCCGAAAAGGTGGCGACCAGCAGGAAAAAGGGCAGAGAGAAAAGCATTCGCAGGGCAAGCAGCGAAATGCTGTCCACCTCATATCGGTAGGCGAGCTTGACGAGCACGGCTTTGGTAGAGAACAGAATAGCCCCGAGGAATACCAGTACCGCTCCCACGATCATTCGGCGGCGGCTTGAGAATGATTGCATTCGCCAAAGCTAAGAAATAGTTAATGGTTATTCTGTTACATCACACACCAGGTCCTACCTTACCACCTGAACCGGGGCCGACCAGTTGCCTTTATCCGTACTGAACTGCACATAGTAGGCTCCCCGGGGCAGGTGGGCTGTTTCCAGTGGGATATCCAGCCATCCGGGCCCCGTCTTTAGTTCCCGGAGAGCACATAGTTTTCCGGTGGAATTGTATAAAGCTATCCGGATGTTTCCTCCTTCCGGAAGATGAAATCGGGTAAAAAGCGTACCGGAAACAGGGTTGGGGTAGAATACCGGCGCTTTTTCGGAAAGGCCCGCATGCCAGTCCGGCAGGCCGGATGGCGGGCGGGGGCGGGCCGGGCCGGGCCTTTCTTCGGACAGCAGGCTGTAATCTTCCGTTTCACCCCAGGTAAAAGGCTCGCAGGGGCCGGGCGGCGGGCCGAATTTCATGCTTACTCTCAATCGCGTGAGGCCCGGCGCCACCGTCGCCGGCAAGATGAAGCTGCCGCTATAGGCAGGAGGAGCTCCCTGCCTTGAATGCAGGAGTTCTCCATCATCCTCAAAGTCGCCATCCTGATTGAGGTCGGCCCAGATGCGCCAGCTTTCCGGGTACGGCCCACCACTGCTGCCCTGCTCGAGGTAGAAGGACACTTCTTCACCGGGAGTGGCAGTTACCACTTCTGATGTATAATCGGAATAACCGCCATCATTGCCGGAAGGATTGGCCATATTTCCGATACGAACCTCCTGTATCCATTCCGAACGGGAGCTTTGGCTTCCGGAATTACAGTATTGTATGGCCCCTTCTTCGATGAGCAGCTTGTAATCTTCCACTTCACCGTAAGGAAAATCCGAACAAGGTGATGGGATGCCCCCGTATTTCATGGCTATCCGCAGGCTGTACTCCCCCGGGAGCAGGCTGTCGGGCAGGGTGAGGGTAGAAAAAATGGTATCTGAAGACAAAGTCGGGGCAAGGAGGTCCTCTCCGGCGTCGAGAAAGTCGCCGTCCTGGTTGAGATCGGCCCAGATGCGCCAGTATTCGTGGAAGGCCGTGCCGTTGAAACCGGGAGTAAGGGTTACGCTATAGGCCGTTCCGGCGTAGGCCCGGATCAGCAGGCTGTCCGTTTCAAGGAAGTCGCCGTAGCCGCCGTTGCTACCGCTGGCGAAGAAAAAATCTCCGAATTGAACGCTTTCGATCCATTCATAATACGCAGACGCGGCCCGGGCAATACACGGGGTGGGGGCGGTAGCCTGCAGGGTGAAGGTGGCTGAGGCCGTACATCCCCTGGTATCGGTGGCCGTCACCGAATAGTTGCCGGCAGAGAGGCCGGAAGCATTGGAAGTTGTCATCCCATTTTGCCAGTCATAGGTATAGGGAGGGGCCCCGCCGGTAGTGTTGAGGGTTACCGACCAGGAGTTGCTGTCAGCAGCCGGGGTAGCGGCCTCCAGCACCTGCATCGGCGCAGGCTCGCTGACCTGCACCTGCCCGGTAGCGATACAACCGGAGGCGTCTCTTCCTTCCACCAGGTAGAGGCCCGGGGCCAGCCCGTTCAGGGAGGCGCCGGTGGCGCCGTTGCTCCAAAGGAAGGAATAGCTCCCGGAGCCACCGGTGAGCTGGGCGGTGGCGCGCCCGTCATCAGCGCCGGCACAGGAGGCGTCTTCTCCCTGAGTGGAAATTACCAGGGGAGAAGACGCTCCCAATACAGCGGTTCCAATGGTAGAACAATTGTTTTCATCGCTGATGCTTACCACGTAGATTCCCGGATCCAGCCCATCAGCGGAAGGGCCGCCGGCGCCATTGCTCCAGGTAAAGGAATAAGGCGGAGTGCCTCCGCCCGCACTGGCCACAATTTTTCCGTTGGCTGCACCCTGGCAGGTGGGGTTGGTAATGGTAAGTGATGCAGTGAGCGGGTTGGCGGCCAGGACTTCCACTGTTCTGACAGATGTACAGCTGTTATTGTCGGTGGCCGTCACGGTGTAGGCGCCGGGAGCGAGGCCGCTGGTATTCTGGGTGTTTGCCCCGTGGCTCCAGCTGTAGCTATATGGCGGCTGCCCTCCGCTGGCCCGGGCGGAAGCGGCGCCATCCTGCATTCCGCTGCAGGAGGCATTGGTGGCGGTGGCCAGCAGGCTGAGGGGGGGCGGTGCGGTAATATTTACCGTTGCCTGCACCTCGCTCTGCCCGTCGGAAACGGTAACGGAATAGGCGCCGGCGCTCAGCCCCCCGATAGTAGCAGTAGTGGCGCCGTTGCTCCAGAGGTAGGTATAACTGCCGGAGCCGCCACTGGCCGCAACTGTCGCCACGCCGTTATTCCCGCCGGAGCAGCTGACGTGGGCAAGGGCGCCGGCGCTCGCCTGCAGAGGGGCGGCGCCGCCCAGGCAGAAACGGCTGGTTTCCGACCTGCCGAACTGGCCGCCGGAAGCGAGGAGGTTCCCCTGCGCATCACGCAGTTCGTAATAACCGTTACCGAAATTGCAGCACATGCCGTTCTGGTAGGTGTCAAAGAAGGTTAGGTCGAAACAGCCGAAAGGAAGGCATTCCTCAATGGTAAGGGTGGAACCGATCGCCTGGTTGGTGTAAGGCCCTCCTGAAGCCAGGGCTTCGCCGGCGGGGCTGGCGATCCTCCAGTGAGTCTCACCCGGGTAGTTGTCGAAGTGAAGCGTCAGAGATACTGTGGTTTCACAGGGATAGTAGACATAGTACCTGGCTACCGCCCGTTGCCCCACGATCTGATCGCCGTAGCGTGCGCGGACGCTGTACCACTGCCCCTGCCCGGCAATGGCAGGCAGGTCGGCAAAGCTCTCAGTGGTAGAAGCGGCAACCTCCATAACGTGCTGGCCGAGGGTAAAGACATCATAGTGGCTGGCGCCGGTAACGGGCGCCCAGCTGACGCGCACCCTGCCGGCCGGCCCGGAGTCCACCAGAAAATCGGGAACACCGAGGATGCTGAAATTGCCCGGGGATTGCCCGGCCTGGCCGTTCCTCAGTACCCGTATGCGGGCCTGCCCGGTGATGAGGTTGGGCGAGAGCCAGCTGTAGGACCGGCGGCTGCCGGAAACGTCATTGCTGATGGTGATCCAGGAAGATCCTCCATTGGCGGAGTATTGGAGCGTAAAACTCCCATTGTTTCCGTAGGCATCCCAGCGGATGGCCTCCGGAACACCCGGAACGAATTGTTCTCCTCCGGCGGGGTAGGTAACCCGGATCTCATCCTGAATAAAGGAATAGACGATGTAGTACTGTTGAGGCCCCTGCCCCAGAAGAAACCCCCGGGCTCGGATGGAATAGGAGCCCGGAGCGGGGTCTTGCAGAACGGCCTGTTCCACATTGTTGACCCTGTCCGTGCCCCGGAAAGCCGGGCGGGTAAGGCTGTCGATATGGGGGTAGGTGCTCAATACCCAGGGGCGGTAGGTGGCGCCGTTGGGAGAGGTAAGAGTGAGGTCCAGGTCATTGGCCAGGGCTTTGGCAGCTACGGGGGAGCCTTCGGGGTCCGTCCAGTAGAGCATCACCCGGACTTCCTTAACGCCGGCGGGGATGCTGATCAGGTGGGTGTTTTGGCCGCCGTTGGCTACGGATCCGCTGAAGTACCTGCCCTCCTGAATGGCCTCCAGAGCGCGGCCGGCATGCATTTGGCCCCAGCCGTAGTCGTAGTCGGGGCCGGGCCGGCCGAGGTCTTCGGCGGTATTGAGGATAGCGGCTTTTATGAGTGCCGAGGGCGGGTCGGCGCCATTGTTTTGCTGGCGGTAGGCCTGCACCAGTATTGCCGCCGCTCCGGCGACGCTGGGGGCGGCGGCGCTGGTTCCACTGCCCTCCTGATAGGTATTGTTGGCGGCGGTGGTATATGTTCCCTGCCCAAAGGCGCTGATATCCGGCTTGATGCGGCCGTCCTCAGCCGGGCCCCGGCTGCTGGAACTGGCCCGTAGGCCATTATAGTACAGGTTGGCTACGGCAAGGACATTCTTGGCCGCTTTACGGCCGCCGGTAATGTTGCTGAAGCTGTACCCGTCGGAGTCAACCAGCCCCCCGTATGCAGGGCTACAGGTGAAGGCGGCGCTGTTGCCGGCGGAAAAGACATGCAGAAGCTGGGGCAATTGCTTTACCTGCCTGTCGACCTCCTGGGCGGAAAAGGTGTAAGCTCCTCCGCAGCCTTCGCTGTAGGAGGTGGATGTGATGACAGTGCCATATTGCTGATAAAATTGCGGGGCGTTGGTGATGTGGGGATAGTATCCTATATCATAGAGGTGGAGCGTAGCCCCGGGCGCCATGCCTATCCCCCTCGGATCGATATTGCCGGCGCCGATGGCCAGTCCGGCGGTCATGTCTCCGTGCTCGCCATAGTCGGTGTAGGTATGGTCAAAAAGGCGCCCCCGGAAATCCTCGTGGTTCACGCCCCCGTCATCGCCGATGGCAATGCTCACGCCGGCCCCATCCAGCCCTGACCCGTACCCATTGCTCAACAGGTTGAGCCGCATGGCGCTGCGCCCGGCGATGCCTTCTTTTTGGGCAGGGGGCTCGGGCAGGCTCACATACCGGATGCCCGGGTGGGCTGCCAGTTGCAGGAGCAGGCTGTCGGCTATGCGAACCGGAATGGCTCCGCCTTTTGGATTGCCGGCCCTGAACCCTTCAGCTTCCAGAGCGGGCTTCAGGCTGCCAACCGGTACGGAAGGCCAGGGGTGTACCCAAAGTTGAAGTTGGCCGTTTTCATAGGCATAGGCAGGGTAGTGGCCGCCGGCCAGGCCGCCGGAAAGTTTGTGGCTGGGCTGATATAGGTAAATTCCCCTTACCCCCAGCGTGCTCAGGCTGATGTTTACCGGCACTTTTGCGAGGTAGGCATAATTGGGAATGTAATCGAACAACTCCACTCCCCTTTCTTTCAGCGCTTCCCGCTCAGCAGAGGATGGGATGGCGCTGAACTGGAGGAGGAGGTAATAGTTGCCTTCATAAGTGCTCCCGGTAAGGCCACGATCGTTTTTGGGGATCCGGCCGCCTGTATAAAAACCGGAAGGAGAGACTTCGCCGGAACGGAAACGAATGCTGTAGTCCTGAGCTGTCAATTGGTTTCTGAATATTCCCGACAGGAATACCAGGAGGCTCAAAATGGTGTATCTCATGGGTAGTCTTTGTGCATATTCGGTAATAAAGTCCTGCTGGCTATAGATACCGCGGCTGGCTTGCCCGGAGGCAGGACGGCCCGGATTCAATCATTTTGTACCTCTGGGAACGGACAAATAACAAACAGGGTGAGGGGCGGGGCCCGCACTGCACAGAACAGCCGTTTCCAGGTGTAGTCTTCTCCTAATGTTATTGGAAATACGGTTGACGGCTCTGACTGAGCCGGCCACGGTTGCGGCGTGCTGGGTAAAGTAGGCTCTTTATGGCAACCGGGAAAATGATCTTATGCAAAAATAGTATATATATTCGAAAAATCAATTCATTTGCGCTTTCTTTTTGCGGAAGGCTATTATTCCTCCCCTGCTTTTTCCAGTTGGGTTCGTTTTACGAGTTCTCCGACCGAAAGCCCCTGGACGATGATGGAAAAGATAACGACTATGTAAGTTATTGTCAGGAGCGGGGTTCGGCTCATGTGTTCGGCCAGGGAGAGGGCAAGGGCGATGGAAATGCCCCCTCTCAGCCCGCCCCAGGTCATGATCAGGTTGGTCCTGGGTACAAATTCCAAGCGTTTTTTGAATAGGGCGATCGGCCCGGCCAGGGCCAGGGCACGGGCAAGCAGCGTGAGGGGGATTGCCAGCAGGCCGGCTATTAAAAACTGTCGTTCGAAGGGTAGAATGAGGATCTCCAGCCCGATAATTACGAACAAGACGGCATTGAGCAATACATCTATCAGTTCCCAGAACTTATCAACATAGGTTTCGGTGACTTTCGACATCGAGCTGGTGCGGAAACGCTCGTTGCCAACCATCAGGCCGGCTACGACCATGGCCAGCGGCCCGGAGAAATGAAGGGACCGCGCCAGAAGGTATCCGCCCATGACAATAGCCAGGGTGATCAGCACTTCCGTCTCGTAATTGTCAATGGTGCGCATCAGATGATAGGCCAGGTAACCCAGGCCCAGGCCCAGGACGATCCCGCCTCCGACTTCTTCGAGGAACAAAAGGCCTACTTCCGACATTTCAAAATGGCCGGCCCCAGCCTGGGCGATCTGATAGATCGTGACAAATACCACCACCCCGATGCCGTCGTTGAAAAGGCTCTCCCCAACGATCTTCACTTCCAGCTTTTTCGGAACGCCGGCCTTCTTCAGGATGCCCAGCACCGCAATGGGGTCGGTTGGAGATATGAGGGCGCCGAACAACAGGCAATGGAGAAACGGTAGCCCCGCCCCCAGCAGTTGCATCACTCCGAATATCAGCCCGGCAACGATAAAGGTGGAGGTGGCCACGCCCAGCGTAGCAAAAAGGATGATCGGCCAGCGCTGCTCCTTCAACTGCCGGAAATCTACGTGCAGGGCGCCGGCGAAAAGCAGGAAACTGAGCATCCCTTCCATGAGCAACTCCTGAAAGTCGATCTCCCGCACAAGGCTCGACTCCCATTCCAGCAGAGTGGGGACGGCCTGCCCCAGGGCCAGCACCAGAAGGGAAAAAACCATGGAGATGATCATCAGCCCGATGGTAATGGGCAGCTTCAGGAAACGCACGTTGATATAGCCAAAGATAGCGGAGAGCACGATCAGAAAGGTGAGTACGGCAAAGAGGTCCATGCGGTGTGAGTTTTGTCCTGCCGCAAATATAATATTTGAGGAAAAAACAAAGCCCGCCATCTTTTAGGATGACGGGCCTCGGCTAAGTTTTTTTCATAGTATGCCAGTGCTACCTCCTGCCCTTGGGGCTTCCCTTGCCGGGCTTCTTCTGTTTCACCGGCTTTTCTTTATCCCCCTTCTCTTTGGCATCAGCGGCGCGCTGCTGTCCGAATTCCTTTCCGCTCAGCCCCTTCTTGTTTTTGCCGTAAGCTTTGCCCTTATTTTCTTTCTTCGCCCTGTCTTTATTGCCCCGGGCTTTCATTTTTTCCTTGTTCTTCTCTGCCTGGGCCTGCTCCTTTTCTGTCGGCTTAGCGGGCTTCTCCTGATTGTCCGCTTTTACTTCCCCGCCTTTCTGCGGCTTCTCCATCCTGGTTTCCTGCTTCTCTTTTCTGGAAGTTTTGTTCACGGCCTGGGCCTGAGCGGCCTGAGCAAAGGCAAACGTCAGGGCGATCGCCAAACAAAGGGAAAGGATTTTCTGGATCTTCATGCTTTCTGGATTTTGATTATGCCTTTTTGACCCAGGGGGGCCGGAAAAGTCACTTCAGGGATATGTTAAAGAAAATTTAATGCGGGAAGAATACACCAGGCGAGCCTTATTTGTCCATAAACCCCATTTTCCCTACATTTATCGCCACTTAAAAAATGAGCTGATATGAATACCATCCGTTTTGCCCTGGCCTTGCTGTTCGCAGCGGCCCTGATGCTGCCCGGACAGGCACAAAAGAGTAAAAAAAGCGAAGAAGAAACCCCCAAGCATTATCTCGAAGAGTTGTCCGTTGGCGGGCTGAAGTTCCGCGCTCTCGGGCCGGCGCTGACCTCCGGCCGCATCTCCGACTTTGCCGTTCATCCCGACAACCGCTCGGTGTATTACGTGGCCGTCTCCTCCGGAGGGGTCTGGAAGACCGAAAATGCCGGCACCACTTACGAGCCCGTTTTTGACGGGGAAGGCTCCTATTCCATCGGTTGTGTGACGATCGACCCCAACAACCCCAATGTCGTCTGGGTAGGAACGGGAGAGAATAATAACCAACGTTCCGTTGCTTATGGCGACGGCGTCTACAAGTCGGAAGACGGAGGTAAGAGCTGGAAAAATATGGGCCTGAAAAATTCAGAGCACATTGCCAAGGTCATCGTTGACCCCCGTGATTCAAGGGTGGTATACGTCGCCGCCATCGGCCCGCTGTGGAGCGCCGGGGGCGACCGGGGTGTGTACAAGACCACCGACGGCGGCCAAAACTGGGAGCCGGTGCTTACCATCGATGAACATACCGGCGTTACCGACCTGGTGATGGACCCCCGCGACCCCGATGTACTGTACGCTTCCGCCCATCAGCGCCGCCGCCACGTCTTCACTTATGTGAGCGGAGGGCCGGGCAGCGGTATTTACAAGACTACCGATGGCGGGAAGAACTGGGAGAAGGCCAATAAGGGGCTTCCTGGCGTTGACCTGGGCCGTATCGGCCTGGCGATCTCCCCCGCCGGCCCGGAGGTGATCTACGCCTGGGTGGAAGCGGCGCAGGACAAGAGCGGCTTTTACCGCTCTACCAACCGGGGCGCCAGCTGGGAGAAGCGCAGCGGCCACACCACTTCCTCTCATGGCAACTATTACGGTGAAATGACGCCCCATCCTACTGACCCGGATGTGGTGTTCACCATGGAAACCCAGATGCACTGGACAGAGGACGGGGGCAAAACCTTCAAACCGCTAGGGGAAAAATACAAGCACGTGGACAACCACGCCATGTGGATCGACCCGGAGGATACCAACTACTTCCTGGTTGGATGCGACGGCGGCATTTACGAAAGCTTCGACGCCGGCGACACCTGGGCCTATAAGCCCAACCTTCCGGTCACGCAGTTCTACAAGGTGGCGGTCGACAACGCTCTGCCATTCTACAATATCTACGGCGGCACCCAGGACAATTTCAGCCTGGGCGGCCCGTCCCGCACCCGCAGCGCCAACGGCATTGTCAATTCGGATTGGTTCGTCACCCACGGCGGAGACGGCTTCGAGTCGCAGGTAGACCCCAAAAACCCGGACATCGTCTACGCCCAGTCTCAGTACGGCGTGCTGGTGCGCTACGATCGTAAAAGCGGGGAGGAAACCGGCATACAGCCCAAGCCGGGTGAAGGGGAGCCGGCCTTTCGCTGGAACTGGGACGCTCCGCTTGCCATTTCCGAGCACAACCCCACCCGCATCTACTTCGCCGCCAACAAGTTGTTCCGCAGCGATAACCGCGGGAATGCCTGGGAGGTGATCAGCCCTGACCTCACCCGCCAGATCGACCGCAATACCCTGCCCGTCATGGGCCGGGTGCAGAGCATAGATGCAGTGGCCAAGAACGCCTCGACCTCGCCCTACGGGACCATCGTGGCCTTCTCGGAGAGCCCGCTCGATGAGGGCCTCCTCTACGCCGGCACCGATGACGGACTGATACAGGTAACGGAAGACGGGGGCGGCAACTGGACGGAAATAGACGTCAATAACATTCCCGGCGTTCCCGAACGGACCTATGTGAACTACCTGCTGGCCTCCCGGCACGACGAGAACGTGGTGTACGCCGCTTTCAACCATCATAAGTACGGCGATTTCAAACCCTATTTATACAAGAGCTCCGACAAGGGGCGCACCTGGGCGAGCATCAGCAGCAACCTGCCGGAGCGGGGGTCTGTCTACAGTATTGCCGAAGACCACGAGGCGGCCGGCCTGCTCTTCGCCGGCACCGAGTTCGGCTGCTTTTTCACCATTGACGGCGGGCAGCACTGGAAACAACTCAAGGCCGGCCTGCCGGTGATCGCTGTGCGGGACATGGCCATACAGAAGCGGGAAAACGACCTGGTGCTCGGCACCTTCGGCCGCGGCTTCTATGTACTGGACGACTACTCCCCCCTGCGCCAGCTGGCGGAAGAGAACCTTCAGGCGGAAGGGCGCATTTTCCCCGTAAAAGACGGCCTGGTGTTCATCGAGAGCGTGCCCCTGGGCCGCAGCGAGAAGGGCTTTCAGGGCAGCAATTTCTATATGGAGCCCAATCCGCCCATTGGCGCCACTTTCACCTATTATCTCAAAGAGGACATAAAGACCCTGCGGGAGCAGCGTCGTGAAGAGGAAAAGAAAAAGATCAAGGAAGGGGAGCCGGTCCGGTATCCCACATACGAGGAATTGCTCGCCGAGGAGAAGGAAGAAGAGCCTTACCTGCTCTTTACCATCCGGGATGCAGCAGGGGAGGTCGTCCGCAAGCTGAAGGCGGGCGCCGGCAAGGGGGTAAAACGCATCACCTGGGACGGGCGCCGGCCATCGCTGAGCCCGGTCCGGGAGTCGTCCGACCCCAATGAGGATTCCGGCGTGCTGGCCATCCCCGGGGAGTATACCGTTGCGTTGTCGAAGAGTGTCAACGGAGAGCTTACCGAACTTACGGAGCCGGCGCCTTTCCTCCTCGAGTCGTTGGGCGATGTCACCCTGCCTGCCAAAGACCGCCCGGCCCTGGCCGCGTTCCATCGCGAGGCCAGTGAGCTGGACCGGGTGATCGACGGCGCTTCCCGCCGCCTCCGGGAAGCCGGCGAGCGCCTGGATCTCATTGAGAAGGCCGTGGCGGCCACCTCAGTGCCGACCGAGGACTTTATGCCTCAGATCCGGGAGATCAGGGAAGAACTGCGGGAGATCCGCCTGGCCATGTACGGCGATAACGTCGCCACTCAACTCGACCAGGCCGCCACCATGGGCATTGCCGACCGGATGGGCTGGGCCGTTTACGAAATGTGGCGCTCCACCTCGGCGCCTACCGAAACGCAGAAGGAGGCCCTGCGCATCATCAGGAAGGAGCTCGCTCCCCTGGTGCCCCGGATCAACGATCTGGCAGACGTTAAGCTGAAAGCCCTGGAGGAAGCCCTGGAAAAAGCAGGCGCGCCTTATACGCCGGGGCGGAGGATCGATCTGGGCGGGAGGTAGGTTGTTTGATCAGGGATCATATATGCCGGCAGAATTGCAAACAGGCGGGCATATATGATCCCTGATCGACGCCTTGCCCTTGTCGGTGGAGATTTGTATTTTTGAGAATACCCAAATTTTCACCCGACATGATGTTCAGAAACACCTTTCTTTATTTGCTGTGTTTTTCAGCAACCACTCTTTTTGCCCAACAGATCCCCGATACCAGCCGCTTTTTTGAGGTTGAAACCCCGCGTTATCCGGCAGGGGAGGGTCCGGCGGTGATGATCGACGCCGCCCATAACAACTTCCACACTCTGGACGGCCGTTACCGGGCCTTTGGCAACATACTGGAGGCCGACGGTTACCGCTTGCATTCCAATGAGCAGCCCTTTTCGGAAGAGGCCCTGGAGCGGTGCGACATCCTGGTGATCTCCAACCCTTTACACGCCTCCAATACGGGCAGTTGGGAGTTGCCGACGCCTTCCGCTTTCACTCCGGAGGAGATCGCAGCTGTAGAACAGTGGGTGGCCGGCGGCGGCCGCCTTTTCCTGATCGCCGACCACATGCCGTTTGCCGGGGCGGCGGAGCAACTGGGCCGGGCTTTCGGCTTCGAGTTCCTCAACGGTTTTGCCATGGACAACCGCCACCGCCGGATCGAGTATTTCACCCGCCGGCAGGGGCTGTTGCACGACGGGCCGATAACCGAAGGCCTTGATTCCATCGTTACCTTTACCGGCAGCGCCTTTCTCATACCTACGGCCGCCGCTCCACTGATCGGCCTCGGTGAGCATTATACCATTCTGATGCCGGCCCAGGCGTGGAATTTTACTGATGATACGCCCTTCGTGGCAGGAGATGGTTTCTACCAGCTGGCTTACCGCGATTACGGAAAGGGGAAAGTGGTGGTATCGGGCGAAGCCGCCATGTTTTCCGCCCAACTGGCGGGCTCCAACCGGGCCCCCATGGGGTTGAACAACCCGGCCGCCCGGCACAATGTGGGTCTGCTGCGCAATGTGGTGGGGTGGTTGGGGGAGTAGTTGATTGGGTTGATTGGGTTGTCCGTCCTCGTTACCTCGGCCGGATGAAATTGGGTTGATTGAGTGGCGCCCCCTAATCAACCCAATCAACCAGTCACACCAATCAACTAAACCTCCCACTCTCTGCTCCTTCGGTAGACGATACCCCGGAAGAGGGCCACCATTTCTCCGGCATCATTGCTCACTTCCACGCGGTAGTGGCCGATGCGGTGGCCGAGCTGTTCCTCGATGGCGGTGGCCGTGATGCTGTCGCCTTCCCGAAGCGGGGCGATATGAGAGATGGAGGTGTCTATGCTGACGGCGTGGCGCCCCCGGGAGTTGGAAGCGAAGGCCAGGGCGCTGTCGGCCAGGCTGAAGGTGATGCCGCCGTGGGCGATGCCGAAGCCGTTGAGCATTTCCCGGCGGATGGCCATGCGCAGTATGCAGAGCCCGGGCTCTACCCTGAGGCGTTCAATGCCCAGCCACCGGCTGAAAGGGTCATTGTCGTACATTTTGCTGACGATCTGCTGCGCTCTTTCTTCATCTGTCATTTTTGGGCGGAATTTAAGTTATCTTTTTGTGAAAAGGCAGGCCGGGCCTCGAAATATCGCGTAATAATCCCTATCTTGGGGGGAAATATAATTTGGAGGCATTTCAGGCAGCGTATTCCCCTCTAAAGAGGTCTACTAACCAGAGGCAGAGCTGAAAAGCACCATGCGCGCCTGGCAAATTAAAATGTCCGTACTTGTTTACGAGCGGGGGAAAACGAAAAATGGTGTAAGCAAGGCGGAGTAACCTTATTCCTGTGACGGAAAAGGAGCTGATCAAAGGCTGTATCCGCGAAGACCGGTACCACCAACAGGAATTGTTCAGGCGCTATGCTGGCAAGATGCTAATGGTATGCATGCGCTATGCCCGCCATCAGATGGAGGCTGAAGACATACTTCAGGATGCCTTCATCAAGGTTTTCGATAACATCGCCAGGTTTGAATTCAAAGGATCCTTCGAAGGTTGGATCCGGCGGATCGTAATAAACACGGCCCTCAAAAACTATAGTAAAAAGAGTTTCAAAAAGGAGCAGATCGGCCTGGAAAATTATCCGGACCTGCCCCTGGAACCTGAAATCTACGCCCACCTCCAGGAGGAAGAGCTGCTCCGCCTGATCGCCCGGTTGCCCGAAGGCTACCGCCTCGTTTTCAACCTCAATGTGATCGAAGGCTACAGTCATAAGGAGATCGCCGATATGCTCGGCGTTCAGGAAAGCACCTCCCGCTCCCAGTTGGTGAAGGCCCGGAAAATGTTACAGGGAATGATTGTTGACATGCAAAAGATTGCAGTATGAACAAACACCACCCCCTGGATGAGGCGTTTCGGCAGAAGTTGAGGGACTTGGATGCCGGAGCTCCAATGCATCTTTGGGAACAGATCAGCCAGAAGCGCGACTGGAGACATCGCCTTCTGAATCAGGCGCGGCAGAAAAAGCCGCTGGTTAGCCTGTTCGCCGCCCTTGTGGTGGTGGGGCTGAGCTGGGTGGTATGGCCTTATCAGCAACCGGTACTCGAAAGCTTCCCTATCTTCCCCTCCGGCGCTGTTGCCGATAGCAGGCCTTTAGATGAACTACCTGCCCTTGCCCCGAAAACTGAAACTGAAGAAACGATTGAGAGGGTTCAGCTCCCCGCCGCCACCCCGCTCATTCCTGCTGAAACGTTGGTTGCTGCGGCTCATTCCGCAGAAAAGCAGGCCAGGCAACTGGCAGCGGCAACACTGCCTTCCATTGAGGAAGTTGCCGCTCCACGGCGGGAAACCACGGCCGCCAGCCCTTCCTCGCCTCCCGTACGCCCCGTAAGAGAAGAGGCTCTGCCGGCCCTCCCCACCACCCCGGTAAAGGGCGCCTCCATACTGGGGCGTTTGTTCTCGCCAGACCCCAAATGTGCTACCTTCGGCAATGGCTCCTGGAGCTTCTACCTCGACGCCCTCGTTTCTCCGGACCTCACCTTCCGGCAGTTACAGCCCCGGGACCCGGAGTTTGAGGAGTATGTCAATACCCGCAAAGAGACTGAGTCGAATATGTATGCCTTCAGCGGCGCCTTGCGCCTGTCCATGGTTTCCGACAAAGGGCTGGCCTTTCGCACCGGCATCAACTATTCCCAGATCAACGAGCGCTTCTCTTACATCAATGGCAGTGAAGAGGTCATCGAGACCATCAACAACTACGACCAGGAAGGGAACATCATCAGTACCGACACCATCATAAAGATCGGTACCCGGCGCAAGATCACCCACAACTACTTCCGCATGCTCGATATCCCCTTCCTGCTGGGGTACGAGCTGTCTTCCAATAAACTCAGGATCTCGGTCAACGGCGGCGCTTACCTCAATCTGCTGTTCCGCCAGAAAGGTGATTTCCTCTCTCCGGATAACCTGCAGCCTGTCCGCTTCGATTCCAGTGACCCCGATGCCTTCCCCGCCTTCAAACAACAGGCCGGCCTGGGGTGGTATGGCAGCGTTGGCTTCGCTTATCAGGCGGGGCCCAACCTGCAGCTCGTCGTGGAACCTCACTTCAAGGTATATCCCAAGTCTATCACCCGCGACCAGTACGGCGTGCAGCAGCGGTATACGACCACCGGGCTGTTCATCGGCCTGCGGCAGCAGTTGTAAATTGCTTTATGGTTTCATTGTTACATGGTTATACTGCTTCTAGCCCCTCTTAAGGCGCAGCAATATAGCCCTATAACAATATAGCTATTTAACCATCCACCCAACTCCATGCAACTCAAACGCATACAACACTACCTCCAACAATACCGCAAATACCTTTCCACCGTCAAAGCGAAAGAACAACGCCTGTACATCTGGGAGTCTCAGCGCCTCTTCCAGGAAAACTGGGATATGGATGCTGAAGACTGGCCCGCCATGTACGACGGCGCCCTGCAGAATTCCCGGACCAAACGCCTCTGGAAGCGCGAAGCATACGAGCCCAAGCGCATGATGCTGGAACTGGCGCGCATGCAGCCGGATTTCGTCCGCCACATGTTTTTCGACCTGTTTAACGAGGAGAAGAGCCTGGAGGGCAGGGTAGGGCGCTTCGTCTACTACTGCGATATGCTGTTGCAGGAGTACAAAGACAAGTACCCGCGTTCTATTGACAACAATCACTACCATGATGATGACTACCACATGGTATCTCTCTATCTGGCTTTCCGTTATCCGGAGCGGTACGCGCTTTATGATGCCGGCGCCTTTCGCCTCCTGCTGGAAAAACTGGGCAGCGGAGATATACCCAGGGCTAACGATATGGAGCGGTTCGCCAAAGTGATGAACACCTTGTATAAGTTCATGCAGAAGGAGGAAGGGCTGCTCGAACTGCACCGGAAACGGCTGGTGGGAGGGGTGCATTACACGGGAGAAAGCCTTCTTGTATTGTATGACTTCTACCAGTATTGTACGGACCCCGGGTCCCGGGTGGAGGAGTATGTTGATGAGCGGGGGCTTGGGAATTAATATCCTCCCGCCTGCCCGTCCTTTCTCGATTCCGAAGCCCCGTAGTACACCCCATCCTTCACCATGATCGCCTGGTAGCCGCCGAACCGCTCGAAGCCGAAGGCAATGGTATGCCCCCTTTTCATCAGTTCCCGGATCACTTCGTAATCGAACCCCGATTCGGCGCGGATCACCTCGGCGCCGTTGATGAATTCGTGTCGGAGGCGGGGCGCGTCGCCGGCCTCCTGCAGGTTCATGCCGAAATCGACGAGGTTCATCACGATCTGTACGTGGCCCTGCGGTTGCATGCCGCCTCCGGTCAGCCCGAAGCTGGCATAGGGTTCTCCATTGCGGGTGATGAAGGCGGGAATGATGGTATGAAAGGGGCGTTTTGCAGGGGCGTAGGAGTTGACATGGCTGGCCTCCAGCGTAAAGCCGGCGCCTCGGTTTTGCAGAGCGAAGCCCAGGCCGGGCGGCACCACCAGAGAGCCGAAGAGCCAGGAATTGCTCTGGATAAGGGAAACCATATTTCCCTCTTTGTCGGCGACGGTGAGGTAGATGGTGTGGTTGCCGTCTTCCAGCCCCGGGCCGTAACTGCCTGTCATTTCATCTTTGATAAGCTTTCGGCGGCGATCGGCGTATGCTTTGGAAATGAGCGTTTCGACAGGAACCTCACTTACTGCAGGGTCGCCATAGTATTTGGCACGGTCGGCGTAGGCCAGCTTTTTCGCTTCGGCGAAATAGTGGAGGTGTTCTACACTGCCGAAGCCGTAGTCAGACAGCTTGTATCCTTCCAGGATGTTCAGCATCTGCAGGACGGAGATGCCCTGGCCGTTGGGCGGCAGCTCCCAGATATCGTAGCCGCGGTAATTGGTGGATACAGGATCTACCCACTCTGAACGGTGGCCGGCGAAGTCTTCTTCGGTGAGAAAGCCGCCGTTGTTCCTCATGTATTCCGCTATGGCGGCGGCAACCTCCCCTTCGTAGAAAGCGGCTCTGCCCTCCTCGGCGATCATTTCCAGCGTTTTGGCCAGATCGGGGTTGGCGTAAATATCTCCCTTAACGGGAAAGCCGCCGCCCTTGCGGTAAACCTTGCAGAACTCGGGGAAATCTTCGAAGGAAATATCACCGCCTGATGCATATGAAGGTAAGAGGTTACGCTCCAGATAAGCCATCATATCAGCTACCTCCGGCGCTACCGGGATGCCTTCGCGGGCATAGTCAATGGCCGGCTGAAGCAACTGCTTCACGGGCAGCTTCCCGAATTTTGAGTGCAGCTCGAACCAGGCGTCAACGCAGCCGGGCACCGTCACAGGAAGCGGGCCGGCGGGGGGAATGCGGTTCAGGCCCTGAGAGGCGAAGTGATCTCGGGTAAGGCTTTTCGGCGGCCTGCCGCTGCCGTTGAGGCCATACAGTTTCTGTTCCCTGGCATGCCATACTATGGCGAACAGGTCGCCACCGATGCCGTTCATGGCCGGGTCGGCAAAGCCGAGGAAGGCGTTGCCGGCGATGGCGGCGTCAACTGCCGTGCCTCCTTTTTTAAGGACGTCGAGCGCTACCTGAGTGGCCAGCGGGTGGCTCGTGGCCGCCATGCCGTTGCGGGCCAGCACCTCGGAGCGGGTGGCGAAATTTTTACCTGACAAGCGGTCCTGGGCAGGGAGGATGGCCGTGTTGAGGGACAAAGAAAAAAAGAAGATTGCAGATAACCAGCACTTATCAAAGATCATGGCTGAGAAGATATTGAGTTGGATAAAGCTTTTTACTGCCAAAATTTAGCGATTCTTTCCGGGAATACAGCTCATTATGTAAATCCATTCATTTGTGAGTGGCTTTCAAAAGCGATCGTTTCTTGTTTTGTATCTTTGCCAGCCACAAACTATTTCCATGCAACGTATACTACTGACGATCTTTATCTCCTGCGCTCTAATCTTTCCGGCCGCCCTTGCTCAGTATGAATCTGTTTTTCCCAACCTCGACGGCCCGGCCCTCATTCAGGCCCTGCAGAATAATTACACCCCGGATCAGGTGTTGCCCTTCCCGAACTCCCGCGACACACTCTTTTCCCGGGTAGATGCTCAGAACGACAATCTAACCTGTGTGTACACCGGCTACACCATTTTTCTGGACTCCACCCAGGACCCCACTCAGGACGCCTTCGCTAAAGGCATCAATACGGAACATACCTACCCCCGCGCTTTCGGAGCGGGCGAAGAGCCCGCCCTCGCCGATATGCACCACCTCTATCCCACCCGGGAGGATGTAAATGCCGCCCGCGCCAACCTGCCGTTTCAGGAGATCCCCGACGGGCAGGCCCAGAGCTGGTATTACCTGGACCAGCAGCAGAGCGGCATTCCCGGAAGCAATATTGACCGCTATAGCGAATATACCTCCACCGGCTTTGAGCCTCCCGAGGCCCACAAAGGCGACGTAGCCCGCGCCATGTTCTACTTTTACGCCATTTACCGGGACGAGGCCAATGCCGAAGACCCCAACTACTTCGAATCTCAGCGCGAAGATCTTTGCGCCTGGCACTTCGCCGACCCGGTGGATGACAAGGAATACCAGCGCAGCGAGAAGATCGCCTTCTATCAGGGCAACCCCAATCCGTTCGTGCTGGATTGCACTGTGGCGCAGCGCACTTACTGTACAGAATATAGCGAACCCTGTGATCCGGTGGCCGTGAAGGAGGCTGAGAAAGTTGGAGATTTGAAGCTGGTGGCTGTACCTAACCCTGTGCGGGATGAAGCGGCCCTGCAGTACCATTTGCCGGCGGGCGGGGAAGTGCAGCTGCAGGTATACGATGCTGCCGGGCGCCGTATTTTTCACCAGCAACTGGGGTATCAGCCGGGCGGGGAGCATAGCTATCAATGGAGAGCAGAAAAACTTCATGGGCCGTTTGTGGTGGCCCGCCTGATGTTGTGGCGGGATGGCCAGGTTGTCACAGACAGCAGTAAAATTCTTCTGGCGGCCAAGTAAAATTGAGTAAAAATACTTGGTATGTTGAGTAAATTTACTTTTGGCGCTCATTTGGTTAATGCGGCAAAAACGCACAATATCATGTTGTGCTATTGGCGGTATAGAGATGACGAGGTCGATTTCGTTTTGGAAAAGAATAAGCAGGTGATTGGTATCGAGGTGAAAAGCGGGGTCCGGCGGAAAGCCCGTGGAATTGAAGCATTTGCAAAAAAATACAAACCACATAAGACGCTGATGGTAGGCTCTGAGGGGCTGCCGTGGCAGGAATTCCTTAAGATAGACCCCGTAGAATTGTTTTAAAAGATAAGTTGTCGTCGGGTTACCCCCTCCATTCATCGTTTATTCTTGGCAGCTTGCTGGTTATATCCTTATCTTAGCCCAGTTGTTATTTACCCTTTAAAAACCTAAACCACATCACATGAGTTTCTTCGATCGCATGGGGAACGGCTGGAAGCTGGGTATGGCCAGTTTCGGCATCATTCGCGAAAACCCTACCCTGATGCTCTTCCCGGTACTGTCCGGGGCTTCTCTTTTGTTCATCTGCCTGACCTTCTTTGGCAGCATTGCCGCCGTTTTCGGCTTTCAGATGGAGGCCTTTTTCGCCCGGTTTGAAACCGGGGGCGAATGGCTGGCCTATGTGGCCCTGTTCATTTTCTATCTCATTAACTTCACGATTGTCGTTTTCTTCAACGTGGGCCTGATCCACTGCACCCGCCTCATCATGGAGGGGCGGGAAGCGAAGGTCGGAGATGGTATTGCGTACAGCATCTCCCGCATCGAGGCCATCGTCTCCTGGGCGCTGCTGGCGGCTACCGTCGGGGTGGTGCTCAAGACGCTGGAGGAGCGGCTGGGATTCATCGGACAGCTCATCATCGGCATTGTCGGTATCGTTTGGTCTATTGCCACCTTTTTTGTGGTGCCGGTCGTTGCCTATGAGAACGTTTCACCCATAGAGGCGGTGAAGCGGTCTGCTACAATCATGAAGGAAAAGTGGGGAGAGGCCATTGGCGCGAACTTCAGCTTCGGCCTGTTCTACATCCTGGGCATCGTGGCCATTGTTGTCATCAGCGTGCTGCTGTTCTTCGTCCATCCCATTGTGGCCGTTGTCGCCGGGGTGCTTTCCTTCCTGTTCCTGGCCACTGCCGTATCGGCAGCCAAGACGGTGTTCCTTGCGGCGATCTACCGCCATGTGAACGGCGAGCCGGTGGAATACTATGACAGTGAAGTGCTGGACAATGTGTTCGCCCCGAAGAAGAAGTGATCTTTAACGATAAAGGCGATTGCCGGCTCCTTTATGGCCGGCAATCGCCTTTATCGTGAAGAACTGCCTGCTGGCGGCCTCAGAATAAGGTTCCGGCCCTGTAAATCCTCATGTGCAGGTTCCTGGCCTTCCATCCCGCAGCACCTTCGGGCAACTGCCCGTGTTTTCCCAGTATCAGATACCCGCCCGTTTCCATTCTGTGCCTAATCTGTTCGAACACTTCCCGCTGGAGGCTCTCCTCGAAATACATAGCTGCCAGGTTGCGGCACAACACAAGGTGGAAGGGGCCGTCGGGCATCTCCCGGCGGATGTCCTGTTGCAGGAAATAGACGCCCTTCCTGAATTCGGGGCGGAGCTGGTATTTTTCTCCCAAGGGCTCGAATGCTTTTTCCGCCCAGGAATCAGGAAGGTCCTTCAGAGAAGAACCAGGATAGGTTGCCTTCTGCGCCCGCTCCAGCATGTGCTCCTCCACGTCGGTGGCGATGATCTCCATCTCCAGGCCGGGGAATTGCTCTTGCAGCTCCAGTCGCCAGATCAGGGCAAGGGTGTATGGTTCCTCCCCGGAAGCACAGCCGGCGGACCAGCAGCGCAGCGGCGAGCCGGCTTCCCCTGCCTTGCGTGCCAGTTCGGGCAGGATGGTATCCTTAATGCAGTTGAAAACGCCCCGCCCCCGGTAAAAACGGGAGATGGTGATGCGGCAGAAGGTATCGAGCCGTTCCCATTCTTCCGGATGCTCCTCCAGATACCGTCGGTAGGTGTCGAAACCCTCCAGGCCTAGTTCCCGGATCCGCCTTTTGATCTGTTTACACGGCTGGCGGCGCACCTTGCGGAAGCCGGCCCAGCGCAGGCGGAGGCGGGGCAGGGCCCATTGGAGGAAGAGGGTGCAGGTGGAGGGGGGATTTTTGATGTTTGATGTTTGATGTTTGATGTTTGATTTTTGATGTATAACGTTTGATGGTAAATTTTTGATGTGCATCCGGGAGGCGCCTCACGGGAAAGCCGACAAATCAAAAATTTTAACCGGCTCGAATAGCGTTGGGCGCAAATCGCAAATCAAAAATCGCAAATCGCAAATCAAAAATCAAAGATTTTCCCCTGTGCTTCCTTAGCTTTACGGCAAAAAATGAAGCGGCATCTTTCTTGTCTGGCCTTATGCATTCTCTTTTTAACTCCATCCTTCGCCCAGAGATCCCTCCTGCAGTCCGGCCCCATGCTGGGCTATAATGAGATGCGGGAAGTCCTCCTCTGGGTACAGACGAAGGAGCCGGCCCGGGTGCAGTTCGCCTACTGGGTGAAAGAAAAGCCGGCGGAAAAGTTCTTCACCGACGAGAAGATGACGGCCGAAAGCGAGGCCTTCACCGCCAAGCTGCCGGCCGATGAGGTGGAGCCGGGCACGGATTACGTTTATCAGGTGCTGATCAACGGGCAGGCGGTTGAACTGGATTACCCCACGGAGTTCAGAACCCAGGAACTGTGGCGCTGGCGCTACGACCCGCCGGCCTTTACTGTTGTCGTCGGCAGTTGCTCTTACGTCAATGAGGAGGTGTATGACCGGCCGGGCAAGCCCTACGGCAGCGATTTTCAGATATTCACCACCATTCACCGCATGCGCCCCGACGCGATGGTCTGGCTGGGCGATAACGTCTACCTGCGGGAAGCCGACTGGTACTCGCGCACGGGCATCATGAAGCGGTATACCCATACGCGCAGCCTGCCGGAAATGCAGCCACTGCTGGCCTCCACCCACCACTACGCCATCTGGGACGACCACGACTTCGGCCCCAACGATTCGGACCGCTCCTATGTACACAAGGAAACCACCCTGGAAGCTTTCCGCCTGTTCTGGGGCAACCCCACTTTCGGCGTCAACGGGCAGAAGGGCATCACCACTTTCTTCCAGTACAACGACATCGACTTCTTCCTGCTGGACGACCGCTACTTCCGCAGCCCCAACCGCCTGAAGCACGGCGACAGGACCATGCTGGGCAAAGAGCAGTTGGAATGGCTCATCGACGCCCTGGCAGCCAGCTACGCTCCTTTCAAAATGGTTTGCATCGGCAATCAGGTCCTCAACCCGGCGAAGGCTTCCGAAACCTATGAAAACGTTTTTCCCGAAGAGCGGGCTTATATCCTGAAACGCATCGAAGAAGAGGGAATTAAAAATGTCATCTTCCTTACCGGCGACCGCCACAAAAGCGAACTGAGCAAATACGTCAATGCCGAGGACAATACCGTATACGACCTGACCATTTCGCCCTTCACCGCCGGGGTGAACACCTGGGAAGAAGAGAATGAACTGCGGGTGGAGGGAACCGAAGTGGCCGAGCACAACTTTGGCCTGCTGGAATTTTCCGGACCCCGCACCGAGCGGGTGCTCACCATCCGCGTCTTCGATGCCGACGGCAATGAAGAGTGGTCCCTGGAGGTCCCTTCGGAAAAGTAACCTGGTTTTGGACGCTCCAGGTTCAGCTGGCGCACAGCCCTCCAAAACCTGATCTGCTATTACTGTTTATCTTTGCAAAAAAAGATCATGAAACATTGGCTTTTGGGGCTCTGCTGCCTGTTCCTGCTGGCAGCCTGCGGCGCCGATAACAACCGGGAAGTAAAAACAGCGCAGGAACAACCGGCTACGGCTGATGACAAGGCTCAGCAGATCGTCGATGCCGCCATCGCGAAGCACGGCGGCAGCCGCTATGAAGACAGCCGCGTGAAGTTCGAGTTCCGGGGCAGGCAGTACATCGCGACCCGGCAGGGGCACAAATTTCAGTACGAGCGCATTTTTACCGATACCACAGGCGCCCAGGTCCGCGATGTGCTCGCCAACGACGGCTTCTACCGGGAGGTGAATGGCCAGCGGGTGGAGCTGAGCGCAAAAGACAGTTCTGCCTATGCCAATTCCGTCAACTCCGTCATTTACTTCGCTCTTCTGCCCTACTTCCTCAACGACCAGGCCGTGATCAAGGAATATGCCGGCGAGGCCACCATCAAAGGAAAGCCGTATCACAAGGTGAAAGTCACGTTCCGGCAGGAAGGAGGAGGTAAGGATTTTGAGGATGAGTACATGTACTGGATTCACAAGAACGACTATACTATGGACTACCTGGCCTACAATTTCCACACTGATGGGGGCGGCGCCCGGTTCCGGGAAGCCTACCGTATCCGTACTTCCAATGGTATTCAGTTTGCCGACTACCACAACTACAAACCGAAAACGGACAACCGCAAGGTTGCGGAGTTTGACTCCCTGTTAGAGAGCGGCGGCCTGGAAAAGGTTTCTGATATCGAGCTTGAGCATGTGCGAGTGGTGCTGGATTACTGGTGAAAAGCATAGTGTATCAGTGTTTTAGTGTATGGGTGTATCAGTTCTAAAAGCCCTCTAAAACACAGATACTGATGCACAGATACACGAATACACTGATACGCTAAATCATGAAACTTCTCATCATCCGTTTTTCTTCCATCGGCGACATTGTGCTGGCCACTCCGGTGATCCGGGCGGTGAAGCAGCAGCTCGGAGCGGAAGTCCACTGCCTGACAAAGCGGGGTTTTCGCGGTATCCTGGACGCCAACCCCTACACCGACAAGGTATATGCGATAGAGAAGAAGGTGGCGGAAGCGATGGCGGAGCTGAAACAGGAGAATTACGATTATATCATCGACCTGCACAACAACCTGCGTTCTGCCCAGGTGAAGTGGGGATTGAGGGCAAAGGCCTTTTCCTTTGACAAGATCAACTGGGAGAAGTGGCTCCTGGTGAACCTGAAGGTGAACCGGCTGCCCGATGTTCACATCGTCCACCGGTATATGGCAACGGTAGAACCGCTGGGTGTGAGCTATGACGGGCAGGGGCTCGATTATTTCATTCCGCCGGAAGATGAGGTGGCGGTGGGCAACCTGCTGGCCACCAATGTGCTGGCGCCACAACAGGAAGCCCCGGAGTACATCGCTTTTGTCATTGGTGCTGCTCACAACACCAAGCGCCTGCCTGCCGACAAGATCATCTCCATCTGCCGGAAGGTGGAGATGCCCGTCCTCTTGCTGGGCGGCCCCGGTGAGGAGGAAGAGGGGCGGCAGGTCGCCGATGCCGCCGGCGGCCATGTGCTGAATATGTGCGGCAAATTCAACCTCAACCAGTCGGCCTCCATCGTCCGGCAGGCCCATAAAGTTATTTCCCATGATACCGGCCTGATGCATGTTGCCGCCGCCTTTGGCAAGGACATTCTTTCTGTCTGGGGCAATACCATCCCCGAGTTCGGCATGTACCCCTTCTATCCGGATGGTGTTGACAGGAACACTTTCTTTGAAGTGAAAGGCCTGTCGTGCCGCCCCTGTTCCAAGATCGGTTTTCAGAAGTGCCCGAAAGGCCATTTCCGTTGCATGCGGGAGATCTCGGAGGAGGAGGTGGTGGAGGTATTACAAAAGTGAGTGAAAGGAAAGTTTTGAGCTTTGGACGTTCCGGGGAATGCTTTGGGAAACAGACTGAAGGAGGGAAGCCGGAAATCGGAATTTTACCTGACTGAGAGCAGCGAAAAAAGGGTGTCCCCTTTCCCCTCTACCGTCCACAGTCCCACCGTCGTCCCTACCGCCCCAATGCCTCCGCTATCGCCTTTTCCACCAGCGGTTCCATCATCTTATAGCCTTCGAGGGTAGGATGGACTTCGTCGTCCGCCAGGTTGGGGGGGAGGCCGTTCCGTTCATCCTTCATGGCGCTGTGGTAATCCAGATAAGTACAATCGTTATCGGCGGCGTATTCCTGCAGCAAGGCGTTGAGGCGGACGATCTTTTCCGCCGGGTGCAGCCCCGGCGACCAGGGGTAGTCGGCTGCCGGCAATACCGAAGAGATCACCACGCGGATGCTGTTGGCCTTCGCTATTTCCGCCATGGAAACGATATTGTTGAAAATGTCCTCCAGGGCCATGGGGCCGGTATTGCCGGCGATGTCGTTGGTGCCGGCCAGGATGACGACGGCTGCGGGCTGCAGTTCCACCACATCCTGCCGGAAGCGGGCCAGCATCTGGGAGGTCGTCTGCCCGCCGATGCCTCGGTTGATGTAGGGCTTTCCGGAGAAAAATTCCGGGTGGATATTGACCCAGCCTTCAGTGATGGAGTTGCCGAAGAAGACGATCCGTTTTTCATTTTCTTTAGGTGGCATCAGCTTTTGGTTTGCTTCGGAAAACCTTTTCAATCCGCCAAAGTCGGTGCGGAGCATCTTATCCCAGAACCGGCGCCAGCGCCAGTGGCCCTTCAGGTCCGTTCTCGCCAGTTCTTCGGGAGTAAGTAGAAGCCCCTGGCTTTGCAGCCATTCCAAATATCTGTCTTTCCATAGGTCAGCCGGCAGGCCCTGTTCCCGGAGGGCGAAGCCATGGCCGCCTTCCGGGTAGATGTGCAGCTCGGCGGGCCGGCCGGCATTGCGCCATTTTTTATAAAGATCGGGGTTGCCGTTGGCGATGGGGTCGTCGCCGGCCAGGGCCTGGAACAGGGGAGGGGCATCGGCGGGGACACCGTCGCCCATAATGGCGCCGCAATAGGCATAGACCAGGGCGATAAAATCCGGCCGGCTTTCCGCATCACAGGTTTGGGCAACAGAGGCGATGAGGGTTCCCCCGGCCGAAAAGCCCAGCATGCCGATGCGATCCGGGTCGATGCCGAACGCATTGGCATGCTGCCGGATATAGCGGACGGCTTCCCGCCCGTCGGCAACCGCGAAAGGGACATAATGCGCGTTGATGGAATCTATCCGGGCGAAGTTGCCGGTACGGATGTCTCTTCCCAGCAGAGGGTCAAAACCCTCGGGCGCGTTGACAACCCGGTACTTGAGCACAAAAGCGGTAATGCCTTTCGAATTGAGCCAGCGCGCCACCTCGTATCCTTCCTTTTCGATGGCAAGGCCCCGGAAAGCGCCGCCCGGGCAAACGATCACGGCCGTTTTGTTTTTTAAGGCTTCGGGCTGAAATATCGTCAGGGTAGGTTCCGATATATTCCGGACAAAAACCATGCCCTCTCCCTCCGATATGGTATCTGCCGTTTCCGGATATTGCCAGTTTTCCGAACCGGGCGCTACACCGCCGTAAAGAGAGACGGCCTCCTGTCCGTAACCGGGGCAGCTCAATAGAACAATTAGGAGAAGAGTGGAAAAAGATCTCATGGCAAAGAATTTATCGAGAGGTTGAAAGTAGGAAATATCTGTTTAACTTTTAAGCCCTGCGAAACTCATTTGCATGGGATGCGTAGAATTGTGTATTCGTGTAATCGTGTATTCGTGTAATCGTGTAACTGTGCAACACCTCTAAAATCCCTCTTTTGTCAAATGGAGGGTCAATTTTAACGGGGCCCGGATTGTAGAGTCAAGCCGGAAAATCTATCTTGGGTGCGCGTTTTGAGGCGCAGGACAGACGTTGCTGCCGGGCCGGGAGGCTTGTTGGCCCCTGCGGAGCCACGATTTGCGAAACAGCAGCGGGCGGTTGCCCAAAGTTTTAGAGAAAAAAAACTATCTTTCGGGTTCTCAGTTCACCCAAAAGCAGGACCATTAATAAATATGACTTCTATGAAGCTATTCAAACCTCTACTCTTTTTTCTCCTTACAGCCATATTGGGAACATTACAGGCACAGGACATTCACTTTTCTCTGTATAACATGTCTCCGCTGACGCTGAACCCCGCCAATACCGGGGCTTTCTTCGGCACCGCCCGGGTAGGAGGCATTTACCGGGGGCAGTGGTATAATGTTTCTGGTGCAGACGGCTACAAGACGCCTTCCTTTTACGTTGATGCCCCGATCCTTCGTGGTTTCCGCGAGCAGGACTGGATCGGTGTAGGCGGCATGATCTTCAATGATGAGGCCGGGAGAGGCCGGTTGCGCACCAGCGCCACCATGATCTCCGCCTCTTATCACCTGGGCCTGGGTAAGGACGGCAAATCGGTTCTGACCTTGGGCCTGCAGGGAGGGAACGTCCAACGGCGGTATGATGCAGACCGGCTTACTTTCGGCGATGGTTTCGGCGGGCCCACTCTGGAGTATGACGTCGGGAATTCCGCCGATCCGCTGCGGGGCTCCGGCTCGGCCAATGGAGGAAGGGACAAGACGGACTATCTGGACTTTGCCGCCGGCCTGCTGTTCCGCAGCCAGATCGACGAGGAGAGCAACTTTGAGCTGGGCGTTGCCGCGGCGCACCTCACTCAGCCAGACTATATCTTTGGCTCGACACCACAAGGCCAGGGGGATGTCAATTTGGACGGCGCTGAAAAACGCCCCATGCGCATCACTGCCCATACGAGGTACGAATGGGCGCTGACGGACCGATGGTCGGCGGCGCCTACCGCCATGTTCCAGACATCTAAAGGAGCGACGGAGGTGAACCTGCAGGCCTGGGCGGGATATATGGTCAACCCCGAAATGCAGGTGAAGCTGAATTTCGGGCTGGGCTATCGCTTCGGCGATGCAGGCAAGGTACTGGTGGGCCTGGACTATAAAGACCTGCGTGTGGCCGCTGCTTATGACGTGAATTTCTCCGAGCTCAATTCGGCTACCAACTACCAGGGCGCTTTCGAGATCGCCGCCTGGTACATCATCAAGATCTATAAGGACCCGGAGGTCAAGCAGACGATCCTCTGCCCGAAGTTCTAAGGCAGGCTCCTTCCCGGAAAAAGGAGGCGAGAACCTGCCAAAACCCGCCCCGGACGGGGTTTTTAGGGAAACTTAACAAAACTTTTAAAAGGAAAACGCAGTTTTTGACGTTGAGAAAACGTGGCCAATTCAAGAAGTCTATGAAAAATATACCAATACTCATTTTATTGTTCCTGTTGGGATGCGGCACGATGATGGCGCAGCCCATCCGGAAGTCCTCCTACGAGCAGACCCTGCGGGCGGCCCGCGAGTCTTTCAAGAACCGCAATTACGTCTACGCCCTGGAGCGCTACGAGGAGGCCTATGAAGATAAGGAAGACCGTGCGCTGATTGACACCATCGCCTGGCTGAACTTCCAGATCCGCGATTACCGGCGCGCCGAGCGGTGGTTCGCCCGTATCCTCCGCCGGGCGGAAGAAGGAGAACTCAACGACTACCGCTTCATCTACGGGCGCCTGCTCAAGATGAACGAGAGCTACGACGAGGCCATCGCCGAGTTTCAGATGTTCCTCGACCATTCCACCAATGACAGCCTCAACACCCTGGCCAGGAATGAAATGGCCGGCGCCGAACTGGCCAAAGAGCTGCCTCAGACGATGAAAGGCGTAGTTGTGGAAAATGCCGGACGGGACCTCAACTCCAAAGTTTCCGAATACTCGCCCGCCCTGGCCAACAACGGGAAGGAAGTATATTTTTCCACTTTCGACGCCAACGATGTCATCTACGTCGATGAAAAGAACAAAGATGAGTCTTACGCCCTGATCTACAAGGCCATGAAGGACGATAACGGCTGGGAAAAACCGGAAGCCCTGGGTGGAGAGGTCAACCGGCCGGAATTCCACAACAGCAACGTAGCCTTGTCGAAAGACGGGCGGACGATGTACTT
This sequence comes from uncultured Phaeodactylibacter sp., assembly GCA_964418125.1. Lineage (GTDB taxonomy): Bacteria > Bacteroidota > Bacteroidia > Chitinophagales > Saprospiraceae > JACJXW01. The sequence goes on along the minus strand of CAYQKY010000009.1, from coordinate 16,651 downwards.
CACCCGCGCCCAGCTGGAGGGCAACGTACTCTCCGAAAGCAATATCTATTTCAGCACCGGCGGCAGTGAGGCCTGGAAAGGAGCAGAGGAGGTGCAGGGCATCAACGGGGACTACCTCGCCAAACACCCGGCGGTGGGTGAACTCTTTGGCAAGGAGGTGTTGTTCTTCGTTTCCGATATGCCGGGCGGCTATGGCGGCTTCGACCTCTATTACGCCACCAAAACCGGAGAGGGCGCCTTCAGCGACCCCGTCAACCTCGGTGACGTGGTCAATACCATTGGAGACGAAGAGACGCCCTACTACCGCGACGGAACCCTCTACTTCAGCTCTACCGGCCACCCGGGCCTGGGCGGTTTCGATATCTTTTATTCTACCTGGGACGGCACCAAATGGAGCGATCCGGCCAATATGGGCCGCGGCTATAATACCAGTGTGGATGACCAGAGCCTCACCCTCGACGATGAAGGCTACTTTGGCATCCTGGTTTCCAACCGCCCCGAGGGGCGCTCCGCCTACGGCCGAACCTGCTGCAATGACCTCTATACCGTCAGCATCGCCAAGCTGTACGCCGACCTGGTCACCGGCCTGTTCACCGTCGGCAAGGACCCGCTGCCCGGAGGGACCGTTTACCTCATCCCCACTCAGGACAATAAGATGGGCACTCCCGACAGTAAGACCAGCGAAGAAGGCAACCGGTTCGATTTCGACCTGGAACTGGATATGCCCTATATGGTTATCGCCACTCACCCGGATTATTTCCCGGACACCATGCAGTTCAATACGGTGGGGCTGACCGAGTCGAAAACCTATCAGCACTTTTTCTACCTGAAACCCAAGCCGAAACTGCCGGAATACGATACCATCACGATTGAAGAACCGATCGTCCTGGAAAACATCCTCTACGATTTCGATGATGACCGCATCCGGGAAGAGGCGGAGAGTGACCTGGAGGTAGTCTACGAACTGATGACCGAGTACCCGGACATGAAGATCGAGCTCAGTTCTCATACCGACAACCGCGGTAATGACCAATACAACGAAGACCTTTCCCAGCGCCGCGCCGAGTCGGCCCGCCGCTGGCTGGTCCGTAAGGGCATTTTGCGCGAGCGCATCGAGGCCAAAGGGTACGGCGAGAACCGGCCCCAGACCGTCAGTGCCCGGGCGGCGGCCCTGCATGGCTTCCTGAAGGAAGGCGATGTGCTGACCAAAGGGTTCATCGATTCCCTGCAGAACGAAAACCAGCAGGAGATCGCCCACGAACTCAACCGCCGTACGGAATTCAAGATCCTGGAAGGGCCAACCACCATCACCATCAAGAGCACCCGCCTGCGGAAGAAAGAGACGACAAACCCCGGCCCCGACCGCGAGCGTCTTATCGGCAGTGATCAGCCGGACACCAACAAGGTGCACATGCTGTCGTCTCTCTACGGTAAGAAGGACCTCAGCGGCCTGCCCGTGATGAAGTTCAAAAACCGGATGGTAGAACTGGGCGTTGTGAAGAAAGGCGAAAAGCGCCGCTTTACCTACGAGTTTTACAATGCCGGCGAGGGGGATCTGACCATTTCCCTCATCTCCGCCTGCGATTGCACTACCATTGAGAATGACCCCACCGGCGATACTTTCCCGCCCGGCTATAAAGGCATTATTGAAGTAGTATTCGACAGCTCGGAGAAGGACGAGGCGGAAGAGATCGATATCGATATTTTCCTGGAGGAGGCCGACAACGAAGACATCCCTATCCGGGAGACGGTGCAGTACCGGTTCGATATTAAGAAGTAATCGGGCCCCGGCCCAGAATAATAGAACGCGGATGACGCGGATCAGGCGGGTTAATGCGGATAACCTTTTCAGGAGCTCCGTGTTAATCGACGCCATCCGCGCCATCCGCGTTCCGATTTAACTACTTTTTATGGCCGAAACCATCCTTCGTGAAGCCGCTGCCCTTAGCTGGGTCGACTGGGTGGTGACCATCACCGCCCTTATTTATGTGGTGCTGGCGGCCCGCGAAAATGTCTGGTGTTGGTTCTGGGGCATCATCAGCTGCAGCCTCTGGGCCTATGCTTCTTTTGCCTTCTACGGGTTGTACCTGGATGCTCTGCTGCAGTTGTTCTACGTAGCCATGGCCATTGTGGGGTTGTATCAGTGGAAATACGGAGGGCAGGCGGGAGAGGGAGTGCCCATTACCCGGCTTAGCGCCCGGCAGCATGTATACATCCTGGCTGGTGGCACAGCGGCTGCCCTGCTGTTCGGTTACTTTTTCGGCGAGTACACTCCTGCCGCCGCCACCTACTGGGATGCGTTCACTACCGTTTTTTCCGTTATTGCCACCCTCATCCTCGTCCGCAAAGTGCTGGACAACTGGGCCTACTGGATCGTGGCCGACCTCATTTACGTGGGGCTCTACTTCAGCCGGGGCGCTTACCTTTTTGCCCTCGTGATGGTGGTGTATGTCGTCATTGCCACTGTCGCCCTGGTGAACTGGTCAAAGGAGTATCGCCGCAAAAAAAATTCCGGTTCGGGCCCCGGCGGCTGACCGATGCCGTATATTTATTATTTTTGAGGTAGCCCTCACTTCGGATGAGGGCCTTTTTTGACCATAACTTGTATTGCCTGGGCCATGAGGAAACTATTCACTGTCGCTTTACTGCTCCTGGGGCCGGCCGGTTACGGGCAGAGCCTTACCTTCAAGGCGGAGAGCATCCGTACCTATGCGGTGGTGGTGGGCATTTCCGAATATCAGGATGAGGGGATCAGTGACCTGAGCTATGCTCATAAGGATGCGGAGTCCTTTGCGGATTTTCTGAGATCCAGAGCGGGCGGAGAACTGAGCCGGCGGGAGCTGAAATACCTCGTCAATGAAGAGGCAACCCTGGCCCGCATTCAGTCTGCATTGGAGTGGCTGGCAAAAAAAGCCGGAGACGGTGACCAGGCCATTTTCTACTTCGCTGGCCATGGAGATGTTGAAACCAAAAACGGCCAGGAAAAGGGCTATCTTCTGGCCTATGACACGCCTTTCAACAATTATCGCCTGAATGCCGTCGGCCTGGATTACCTCAATGAGCATATCATCAGGGAGCTGGCCCGGAAAAACGCTAAGGTGGTCATCATTACCGATGCCTGCCATTCGGGGGCATTGGCCGGGCAGAGTATCGGCGGGCGGCAGGCAACAGCGACGGAGATGATGAAACGCTACGCCAATGAGGTCAGGATCATGTCCTGCCAGCCTTATGAACTCTCTCAGGAGAAAAGAGCGCTGGGGGGCGGCCGCGGGGTATTTTCCTATTATCTTATCCAGGGCCTGAAAGGGCGCGCCAACCAGGGCCCTAAAGACGTGGTGGACCTGTACGAACTGGAAGACTTCCTCCAGGAAAAGGTGCGAAAAGAGACCGGCAAGTCCCAGCATCCGGACATTTTCGGCGGCCTGAAAAAAGAGGCGTTATTCTTTATCGATGAAGCCACGCTGGAGGCCATGAAAAGCGTGGAGAAAGCAGAAATGGACCGGACCCTGGAAGAAGAGGTCCTTTCCCGGCTGGCGACGAGGGACGGGTACAATAACTATGCCGGTTTTGATGACGCACTGAAGAAGGGCAGGCTGCTCAGCCCGGAAGGCCGGGCGGCAGTAGATTACTACGCCCGCCTGTACGCCGACACCAACTTCATCCCGTTGAGAAGCATCATGGATGAGCGCCTGTCGATAGCCCTGATGGATTCCGTACAACAGGCCCTCAATGCCTACCTGAAGACAGACCCCGGAGAACTGGCTCAAAGGGTGCAGTACGATGAAAAGTACGGCCGTTTTCCCCATTACCTGGAAAAAGCCGCAGAAATTTTCGGGCCTCAGGACCCGCGCTACCAACCCACCCTCGCCAAACAATACTACTTTGAAGGGCTGGTACTTCGCCTGGAGGCGGAACAGTCCGGTAACCGGGACTCCCTGTTTCGCCTGGCCCTGGAAAAACAGGAAAAAGCGTTGGGGCAGGAAAGCCGCGCTGCCTACATCCACAATGAGCTGGGCATATTGCTGCCCGAACTGGGGGAACCCGAAAATGGTATCGCCCACCTGCAGCAGGCAATCGGGATCTCGCCCACCTGGGCCATCCCGTACAACAACCTGGCCATTGAGTACAAACGGCAGGGCAGGCTGGAGGAGGCCGAAGAGAATTATCGGAAAGCCATTGCCCTGAAGCCCGATTTCGCTTCTGCCTATTCCAACCTGGGTAATCTCCTGGTGGAGTTGGAGGAGTACCGCGCTGCCGATTCCCTGTACCGCAAAGGCATCGAGCTGGGGCCGGAATATAAGGACAACTACTTCAACCTGGGGCTTTTGCTCAGCCAGTCTGAGGGGCGGGAAGCCGGAGCGGACAGCCTGTTCCGGCAGGTGCTCCGGCTCGACCCCAACTATCCGGAGGCTTATTTTGAGCTAGGTAATCTGTACGACTACCTCGGACAGGCGGATTCGGCTGAAACCTTATACCTCCGGGCCATCGGCCTGCGCCCGGATTACGTCGAAGCGCATCAGAACCTCGGTATCCTTTATTATTCTCAGGGACAGATGGAAGAGGCCGAAAGCCATTTTCTCGAAGCCGTCCGTTCGGATCCGGCCTATGTTCCCGTTTACGTCAACCTGGGATTCCTGTACACCTTTGAAGGGCGGTGGGAGGAAGCGGTGCGCCTGTTGCAGGAGTCTCCCTTCGATACGGCGGGGCAGGTGCAGGTGTTCCACGAGATCGGTTATGCCGCTTTCCAATCCGAAATGTACGACGAAGCGCTGCGCGCCTTTGAAACCGCTGTCGGCCTGGATGCGGCCGAACCGTGGAACCATTACCTGGCCTGTATGTTCTATACCCTTCGCGGGCAGGAGGACAAAGCGCTCGATGCTTTGCAAACCACGCTGGAAAAGGCCAGGGCCGCCAATGAGGATTACTTCGAAAGGGCCAGTACGGATGAAAACCTGGCGCCGCTTCGGGAAACGGAGCGGTATCAGGCATTGATGGAGGAATTCTATCCCGGCCGGTAGCCGGAAAAGCGTCCGTTGGGGGTAACCACAGGGCTGCCCGTCAAATGAACTCCTGGAACACTTTCTTAAGGCGGCGCAAGGTGGATTTTTTTTCACTATTTTGAGCAGTGCGTTCGCCATTTCCCGGGCAGATAATAATCATTAATACTATAGAAATGAAAACCCTAAAACTTGTTTTTATTCTGCTGTTCTTTGCCCTGGGGCTGGAAGCCCAGGGAACGCTTCACCTCATCTACAGTATCGACCAGTATAATCAGGACATCACCAAGGCCTGTCAGGTTGATGGGGAGAATATATCCTTTACGCTGGAATTATTGGCCGAATCTGCCGGCATGCCCGTTAAAAAGTATTCTTACGGCTTCAGCCAGCAGGATACTTATGAATTTTTCCAGAATTTCACCTGCGGCCCGGATGACGTTGTCATTTTCTTCTATTCGGGCCATGGTTTCCGTACCGAAGATGACCAGGTGGCCTGGCCGTTGATGTACTACTGCGTGGAGAACGAGGCGCCTACCGGAGGCGAGGGCCTCAAGAGCTGTGGCGTGCCCCTCGACTGGGTGCATAAGGTGTTGATCAATAAAGGGCCGCGAATGTCCCTTACCATTGGCAACAGCTGTAATAATGTGCCGGGGGACGAAAAGGCCGATAAACGGGCACAGGGCCTGAAAAAAGATAAACCGGACGAAGGCAGTGAAAAGAAAATGCAGAACCTGGCGCTGCTGACCAGTTTCAGCGGCCATATCATCACATCCGGCGCTTCTCCGGGGCAGTTCGCCTACACCAATGATGAAACGGGCTCCTATTTTGTCAATGAGCTGATGGATGTAATGCTGGACGGGCTCTTCTTCTCGGATCAATCTACTTCCTGGGCCAGTATACTCAAAAAAACAAGAGATAATGTTCAGGAAAAGAAACCCGAGCAACGCCCCCAGTTTATGATCGTCGCCAACAATAAACGGATGTATTCCGAAGGTAGCGACAGTTACCAGGGCGATTACGATGAACTGGGCCTTTATGTGCCCGAGTTCTGGGAGGAGGACGATGAACTGTCCTACGATAACATGGAATGGGACGAATTCGACGAAGACGATTACGCCGAGGAATGGGAAATGGAGTTCGAGCAGGGAGAACTGGAAGAACTGGCCCTGGAAGAATTACCCTATATCCTGCTCCATGCCATGAGAATGGACGACGGGCAGGTCAGCCAGGGTGAATTCGATAAGGTATATTCCAGCTACCACGACGGGATGGAGGATTACGGCTACGCCCCGGAAACCATTGGCCTCATGTTCGAACTGGCCATTGAGGATTTCAATAGCCCCGATCTTGAATTCTTTAATATTTTCCTCGAGGATGCGATCCTGCAGTTCAGGGAACATGTCGATCCGGATATCCAGGCCGATATTCTTGCCGTAATTCAGGGCGCCGGCGATAACCCGGGGGCGCCTGATTTCCAGGCTTTTATCCAGAGTTTAACTTATTAATTACCATCTAAAATTCATTTATTCATGAAGAATTCGCTGCTTCTTTTACTGCTGGCATTGCTCTTCCAGTTCAGCCTGTATGGACAGGGCCGACAGCCCTCCACCACCGATAAAACCCCTAAGTTCAGCGGCGGGTCTATGGCCATGGTAAAGACCAGGACCAAACCCAAAGACAAAAAGTTGGGCCTGGGCGCGCCCGTACGCCCGGAGGCCATCGAGAATGAAAACGTCGGCGCCGCCTTTGACACCATGGAGGAAGGCGATTACGATGTGGCCATCAATCAACTGGATGATTATTCGGAGAGCGACCCCGATGCTGCTTTCGGCCTCGGCTTTGCCTACTACCTGGATGGGCAAACCGATCAGGCCATCGAAGCCTTCCGGCAGGTGGCCGGGCTGGACCCGGAGAATACCGAAGCCCTCTATTTTCTGTCCCTGATCTACGAAGAACAGGGCGATTATGAAAAGGCAGAGAGCGTATTACTCGACCTGTTGCTCATCGAGCCCCTGGATCCATTGGCCTGGTATGAACTGGGGTTCCTTTACCTGGACGCAGGGTATTACCAGGATGCATTCGACTGTTTCGAGAACGTCTTGTTCATCGACCCCGAAGACCCCGATGCCCCCTACGAGATTGCCCGTATCCATGCGATCTCCGGCAATACGCAAGAAGCCCTGAATGCCCTGGAACTTGCCTTTGAGAACGGGTTCTACGATGAAGATTTTGTCAGGGAAGACCCCGACCTGGAAGAGGCCAGGAATACGGAGCGGTTTGCTGAGCTGATGGACGAGTATTTTTCAGATTAGTATTTCTGTTAAGCCGGCAGAAATTTCAGAGGCCGCCCCGCCTTGTAAACCCTTTTAACAGGATTTGGCAGGAGGGGCGATCCCGCAAACAATATACCCCTCGGGCCGGGTGGAGCGGTAGTAAAATTCTCCACCCGGCCCGCCTGCAGAGAGAATGGCCGTTGCCAACCACACTTACACGCGCTCACTTCTCTGATTAATACTGATTCCTTCCCTTTATAACTCCTTGAAAACAAAGGAATATGAGTTTTTATTTAGATTCAATCTAAATAATTTCCCCTTCTGAACTTTACCAAAAGCAAGGTTCTTTTTTAAGATAAAAGCTTTATATCTTTGCCGTGTTTTTTGAGAAGCCTATTATACTTGGTTATCATAGGTTTATGCTGTGAAGCCATGTACTAACTAACGTCAAAACGAATGAATAGCATAAAGAGCAGGGTTACTTTACTCATCTTTGCCGTGCTTTCAGCCAACGCTGCCTGGGCACAGGCGGAGGGAAGCAGCTCTGGATATGGATCCTATTTCGTCTACGGCCTTATTGTCGTAGCCGTGTTGGTTTTCTTCATGATCATACTGCAGGTTGCAGACAACCTGATGGTTATCGAGGCCAAACAGTCCGGTGCGGACCAGAACGGGGCCAACTTCTCGGTCTTTCCCAAGTGGAAGGAGCTCTTTGCCCCCCGCCTTCCCGAATACCTCCGGGACAAGCCCCTGATCTTCCTGCGCCGTGGGCACGACATCAACCTGGAAGGAGCGGCTGAACAAAAGGTAGACGAAACCGTGCAGGTGAAAACCTTCGCGGTGCAGCCGCCCAATTTCCCGGGCATTTCCCCCATTCCCAAAGTGGTGGTGGAAGTGGGCGATGAAGTCAAAGCCGGCGACCATCTTTTTTTTGATAAGAAGCGGCCGGAGATCATGCACGTCGCCCCGGTAAGCGGTGAGGTCATCGCCATCAACCGCGGCGCCAAGCGTTCCATCTCTGAGGTGGTTATCCTGGCCGATAAGGAGATCAAATACCGCGAGCTGAAGGCTTTCGGCCTGGAAGGAAGCAGCCGGGAAGAACTCGTCAGTTACCTGCTCGATGCCGGTATATGGCCTCTTATCCGCCAGCGCCCGTTCGATATCATTCCCGAGCCCGATGTGGCGCCTCGCGATATTTTCATTTCCACTTTCGATACCGCACCGCTGGCTCCCAACCTCAACTTTGTCATCAAAGGTAAGGAAGAAGCCTTCCAGAAGGGCCTGGATGTGCTCACTAAACTGACTGACGGCAAGGTCTACCTCGGCCTGGACGGGCGTGGCAAAGAGCAACCCCACCCGGCATTTGCCGAGGCAAAAGGAGTGGAGATCCATTATTTCCACGGGAAGCACCCTGCGGGTAATGTCGGTGTACAGATCCACCACACCCGGCCCATTAATGCCGGCGACAAAGTCTGGACGCTCGGCGTACAGGAGGTGGTCACAATAGGCAGGTTGTTCACGGAGCAGCGGTATAACGCAGAACGCGTCGTCGCGCTTGCCGGTGCTGAACTTAAAAAGGCAAAATACGTGCGCACCTATATCGGAGCTAATGTGGGCGACCTGGCCAAGGATAACCTGGCCAACGGCCACATCCGCTTAATTTCCGGCGATGTGCTTTCCGGCAAAAAGAAAACTGCAGAAAATTTCCTTAATTTCTTCGACGACCAGCTGACGGCGGTCCTGGAAGGCGATGACTACGAACTCTTCGGCTGGCTGGTTCCTTCGCTGAATACGCCCAGCATTTCGCCCAGCCTGCCCTCCTCATTCTTCCCCGGAATGCAAAAGCGGGCAGAGACCAATACCCACGGCGAAAAGCGCGCCTTCGTGGTCACCGGTACCTACGAATCCGTATTGCCTATGGATATTTATCCGCAGGAGTTGATGAAGTCCATCCTTATCGGGGATTTTGAAAAGATCGAAGGGCTGGGGATCTATGAACTCAGCGAGGAAGATGTGGCGCTCTGTGAGTTTGCCTGTGTCTCCAAGCAGCCCGTCCAGCAGATACTCCGGAAAGGGCTGGATATGATGCGCGAGCAAGTATAAACAAATCTTATTTAAAATAACGATCATCTCACTATATAGAGATATGAAAAAAGCATTTCTGAATTTTCTTCACAGAATAGAACCGGATAAGGAAAAGTCTCCTTTCCTGCACACGGTGTTCGATGGGTTCTTCACCTTTGCCTTCACCCCCAATACGGTGACCAAAGGTGGGGTGCACATCCGCGATGGCATGGACCTCAAACGCCAGATGGTGCAGGTAGTGCTGGCCCTTTCGATCCTTTATATTTTCGGGATGTACAACATTGGCCACCAGCATTTCATCGCTCTGGGCGAATACCCTGGCTTTCTGCAGGGTTTTCACCTCAAGCTGGTATACGGGCTCATCCAGATCATTCCCATCCTGGTAGTCGCTATGGTGGTCGGCCTGGGCATCGAGTTCTACTATGCCTATCGAAAAGGGCACGGTATAGAGGAAGGCTTCCTCGTTTCCGGCGCTCTGATCCCGCTGATCATGCCGCCGGATATTCCGATGTGGATCCTGGCACTTTCTGTTGTTTTTGCCGTTATTATCGGCAAAGAGGCCTTTGGGGGGACCGGCATGAATATTCTCAACATCGCTTTGCTGTCCCGGGTATTCATATTTTTCGCTTATCCGACCTATATCTCCGGCAATGAGGTCTGGGTTTCCGGGCTGGAGGGCCTTACTGCCGGTGCGGCTGCCGAATACGGCTGGATACACCTGAGCGTGTTTAACCCCTTGTTCGAAGCCCTCAATCTTTCGGGTTACAACCCGGCCGCAACTGTGGTGGATGGCTACACCGGCGCTACGCCGCTGGGCCTGGCCTTCCAAAGTGGCTGGGAGTCCGTCAAAGAAGTATATACCGACTCCCAGATGTTGTGGGGCACCATTCCCGGCTCGATCGGCGAAACCAGCAAGCCGCTGATCATCCTTGGCGCCCTGTATCTGGTAGTGACCAAGATCGCCGACTGGCGCATCATGTTTTCCATGGTGGTCGGGGCTGTGGCCATGGCCCTGCTGCTCAACTTCTGGGGCGCCACGCCTTTCATGCAGGTACCCTGGTACTATCAGTTCTATATGGGTAGCTTCTGGTTTGCCATGGCTTTCATGGCCACCGACCCGGTAACGGCCAGCGGGACCCCTACCGGAAAATGGATCTATGGTTTCCTGATCGGCTTCATCGGTATGATTATCCGGGTGATGAACCCCGCCTATCCGGAAGGATGGATGCTGGCGATCCTGTTCATGAACGTGTTTGCTCCGCTGATCGACTACTACGTTCTGCAGGCCAACATCAACCGCCGGCTCAAGCGGGCCAAGGCGGTGGCTTAATTCATTTTTACGGAAAAAAATCAGCAAGATGTATACAACCAGATATGTTATAGGTTTCATCCTCATCCTCACGGCCTCGGTCGCCGTCGGGCTGACCGGCCTGCGGGAAGCCACCAAGAACAAAGCGGCCCAGAATGAGGATATTTTCAATAAGCGGGCTATCCTCTCGGCTGTCGAAAATTACCTGCCTGATGGCAAAAAGGTAAGCGACCTGGGCGACGAAGAAGTGATCCGCATTTTCGAGCAGATGCAACAGCCGGTGCTGGATATGCAGGGCGATACCATCGCGGGGGCTCAGGCCGAAGATATCGACATGGCCAAAGAGCGCAAGAAGCCAGAACAGGAGCGCCGCCTGCCTCTTTATATCTACGAGCACAACGGCGAAAGATTCTATATCCTCTCCGTACGAGGCAATGGCCTGTGGGACGAGATCTGGGGGAATATCGCCCTGAAAAGTGACGGCAATACCATCGCCGGCGCCGCTTTCGACCACAGGGGAGAAACGCCGGGCCTGGGCGCCGAGATCAAAGATAACCCTGCTTTCTCTGAACAATTTCAGGGAAAAAAGATCTTTGAAGATGGGGCGTATGTTTCGGTTGATGTGGTCAAGCCGGGCGTCCCGGAAACCGAGCATAACGTTGACGGCATCTCCGGCGCTACTGTTACCGGCGATGGCGTAGCGGAAATGCTCTACCGCGGGATCAAATACTATCAACCCTTTTTGGAAGAAATACGACAATCCTCGAACACTCAGGGGTTGTTGATAAAATAAACCGGATTTTCGGCGCCCTCGACAGCGCCTGAAGTATAAAAAACAGAAGAACAATGGCTGAAACTGCTGTTAAAGAGAAAGAACCCTTATTTCAGTTTGGGAAGAAAGAGCGACAGCTGATCACCGACCCGCTGAACGATAATAACCCGATCACCGTACAGGTGCTGGGGATTTGTTCCGCGCTGGCGGTTACCTCTCTGGTCTATCCTTCCTTCGTGATGGCCGTGGCCGTGGTTTTTGTGACGGGCTTCTCCAGCCTGTTCACTTCTCTGCTGCGAAACTTCATCCCCAAACAGGTGCGTATGATCGTACAACTCGTCATCATCGCCTCCCTGGTGACGGTGGTGGAGTTGACCCTGAAATATCTCAACTATCCGATCTACAAGCAATTGTCGGTGTACATCGGCCTGATCATTACCAACTGCATCGTAATGGGCCGGCTCGAGGCTTTCGCTATGGCCAACAAACCCTGGCGTTCCTTCCTCGATGGCATCGGCAACGGCCTGGGATACGGCGCTATCCTGATCATCGTCGGTGTGATCCGGGAGATCTTCGGCAAGGGCAGCCTTTTTGCCGGCAGCCCGATCGAGATGAAGATCGTCGGCCCGACGGCCGATTACTTCATCAATACCGCTGAAAGTGCCTGGTTCGGCTGGTACGCCAATAACAACCTGATGGTATTGCCGGCGGCCGCCATGTTCATCATCGGCGTCCTGATCTGGATACAGCGCAGCTACAACACCAAGCTGGTGGATGTATCCTAAACCTTTATTTGTTAGTCAACTGACAACAGACAACAAACAATCAAGACATGGAATTCCTGAATACTTTCATAAAAGCCGCCTTCATCGAGAACCTGGTACTGGCCTACTTCCTGGGCATGTGTTCTTACCTGGCCGTTTCCAAGAGTGTGAACACGGCCTTCGGCCTCGGGCTGGCGGTGATCTTCGTATTGGGCATCACTATGCCGATCAACTGGGTGATCAGCGAGTACCTGTTGAGTGAGACCGGTATCTTTGGCGTCGACCTCACCTTCCTGCGCTTCATCCTGTTCATTGCGGTAATTGCATCCATGGTGCAGCTGGTAGAAATGGTGGTGGAAAAGTTCTCCCCCGCACTCTATGCTGCGCTGGGGATCTTCCTGCCCCTGATCACAGTGAACTGCGCCATCCTGGGCGGTTCTCTGTTCATGGTATCGCGGGAGTACAGCTTTACCAATTCTCTGGCCTTTGGCCTTGGCGGGGGCTTTGGCTGGTTCCTGGCCATCATCGCCATCGCTGCCATTCGCGAAAAGATCCGCTATTCCAACGTGCCGCCGGCACTGCGCGGCCTGGGAATGGCCTTTATCCTGACCGGGCTGATGGGCATCGCCTTCATGAGCCTTATGGGTATTGACCCGGCAGCGTTCGCTTCTAAATAAGGGAGTAGTTGTCCCTCTTCGGGGGGATCGGTAATTTACTGGCCGAAAAAAGACAACTCCTGCTGCCTTTTCGGGTTGAAAGTTTTGAAAATTAAATAATACAGATATAATGACTACCATCATATTAGCTGTACTGGTCTTCAGCCTTGTGATACTGGCGCTTGCTTTCATGCTGATCTACGCGCGGAAGCGGCTGGTGCCACAGGGAGATGTAAAGATCGTCATCAACGGAGATGAAGAGCACCCGTTGCTGGTTCAACCGGGCTCCTCCCTGCTCTCTGCTCTTTCCGACAAGAACATATTCCTGCCTTCTGCCTGTGGAGGCGGTGGTACCTGCGCTATGTGCGAATGTCATGTTGATGAAGGTGGCGGCGATGTGTTGCCCACCGAGCTCAACCACCTGACCCGCCGTGAAGTGGCCGAGAACAAACGCCTGGCCTGCCAGGTAAAAGTCCGGCAGGATATGCACATCCGCGTGCCGGAAGAGATATTCGGCATCAAAAAATGGGAGTGCGAAGTGGTCTCCAACTACAACGTGGCTTCCTTTATCAAGGAATTTGTGGTGAGGTTGCCGGAAGGCGAGACCCTCGAATTCGAATCCGGTGGGTACGTACAGATCGACGTGCCGGTGATCGAGGTGGATTTCAAGGACTTCGACATTACCGCCCATCCGCGAATGACCGATAAGAAGCCGGACGAATACAAAGAAGAGTGGGACCAGTTCAAGATGTGGGACCTCAAGATGAAGAACGATGAAGAACAGTTCCGTGCCTACTCTATGGCCAACCACCCGGCAGAGGGAAACATCGTGATGCTCAACATCCGTATCGCCACACCGCCCTGGGACCGCAAGAACAACACCTGGATGCCGGTCAACCCGGGCGTCTGTTCGTCCTACGTCTTCTCCCGAAAGCCGGGCGACAAGGTGACGATCTCCGGGCCCTACGGCGAATTCTTCATCAAACCGACTAAGAAAGAGATGGTATATATCGGCGGCGGCGCCGGCATGGCCCCGTTGCGCTCGCATATCTTCCACCTTTTTCACACGTTGAAGACCAAAGACCGCAGAGTGACTTACTGGTACGGGGGGCGCTCCAAGCGAGAGCTGTTCTACACCCAAGACTTCCGCGATATCGAGAAGGATTTTGACAACTTCAATTACTATATCGCCCTTTCCGATGTGAAGGTCGCCAAGGAAGTGGACAACTGGAAGGTCAAGGAAGACATCGACGACAAATCGGGCGACGGCTTCATCGGCTTCATCCACCAGGTGCTGTACGATGAATACCTGAAGAACCATCCCGAGCCGGAAGAGGTGGAATACTACCTCTGCGGCCCTCCCCTCATGCTGCAGGCCGCCCTGAAGATGCTCGACGAGCTGGGCGTTCCGGATGAGAATATCGCATTCGACGACTTCGGGAGTTGATTGGGGTTTCTGAAAACAAAAAACCGCAGCGAGATACCGCTGCGGTTTTTTTTCAGGGGCTGGGCTGATGGGCAGCCGGCTTCACGGCTTCACCCACTGCCTGACAACCCGCCGGCCGGGCAATACTATTGCCATCCAGTAGGCGCCGTTGAGTAAAGAGTGGACATCCAGCAGATGTTCATTGCCCAAAGGATTGGTGCTCAGGATAACCTGGCCATTTGAGTTGAAAATGTTTATAGAATGGATGGGGCCTCCTGTTCCCATTTTTACCCATACGGCCTCGTTTGCAGGGTTAGGAAAAATATGAACTTCTTCCCCTTTAAACGGTTCTCCGGTGGAAGTGACATTCTCATACCTGATATTATCGACGACAATCTCGGCGTAACCGTCATAACCGCCATTGAAGGGCGGATTGCCATAATCCGGGTTATAAACGCCTCTGGCTTCGATGTGGAACACCACCAGGTTTAACGCCTGCGGCAATTCTACTTCTATCTGAATGGTTTCCATTTCCTCCCTTATATTTTCGTCTATCCAGTGAGTGACGTAGAATCCGCCGCCCCCGATCACGATCCTGGCCCTGCCCGGAGGCGCGATGCTGTCGTACTTCACCTCCATGCTCAGGCGGAAATGTTGGGAAGAGGGGGTGAAAGTAGTTTCGAGATAGCCGGGGGCGCCGCCGACGCTCGAAGGAGAGGGCATCGTGTTTTTCACCAGCACGGCGTATTGCCCCATGCTGGGGTTGCTCACCTTTTCTATGGGGTAGAATTCCGCGCCTAAGTGAGGAGGAGCGCTCCATTGCTGCGGGAATTCATCCGGATGTATGGGGCTGGCAAGTTCCCACAACTCAAAATCGGCGTTGGGTACTTGGGCCGGTAAGGAGCATGAGAGGAAAAAGGACAGGATCAGGCTTATTTTTATATTGTTCATGACACAGCTTTTTAAGTGAAAACAGACGTTTGAGGTTTTGGAAACCTCAAACGTCTGTTTTCCAAAAGAAAAACATATCACCGCTTCACCACCCGCCCCTGATAGGCCTTTCCGTTGCTGCCGCGTACCAGAAGCTGATAAATGCCGGCAGGCAGGCCCGATAGCTCGACTTCGCTCGCTACGGCTTCCTGCTGCTCCCGCAACAAAGCGCCGGTGATGCCGAACAGCCGCCAGCCAACGGTTTCCACCCCTTCCGGCAGGCGGAAAAAAACGGTGGCGCCCGCCGGGTTGGGAAATATGGAAACATGTTCGGGCCCCGGCGCCTCCAGCGTTGAGGTAACCCAGTAGCAGGGGGAATAATCATAGGGCGTGGAAGCCGGAAAAAACCGCAGGCCATAGATGGTTTGGAAGCCCAGGCCTTCTACTTCTTTTTCCAGGCTTATTAAGGCAGAAAATGAAGGGTTACTCAGTAAGTATTCCTCAGACATATTAAAAAAGATGGAATCTTCAGCGGCCAGGCAGGCGTACTCCGGCGGTATTTCATCCGGCGGTATAGGGCCAGCCAGTTCGTCCAGCCAGTGGTTCAACAACGCAGATGCTCTGTAACAGCGCCTTCCCGAAAAAACAGCCCGGTTCCACTTCACTTTGACCGGCTGTTGTTTTGCCCAAACGTAAATAAAAACAGGCAAACCACTATTACAGTCCTCAGGGGCAAATGGGCCGGTAGCTGGAGACCCCTTGTCAATTATTTTCTTAGATAACCTCTCCCGCCATGGCCAGGTAAAATGCCCGGCTCTCACTTCAAATATAGAATCAAATGGTACGAGAATTTCCTCTTCTCCAAATTGAATATCTATTTCGTGTGTGGCCAGAGTGTCATAACCAACAATGACGGAATCCCGGTTGCCAGCGGCATCCTCAAAATAAAAGGTGGTTTCGAATTGAGCCGTGGGTTGGGCCATGCTGTTTGAGAAGCCGTAATACAACAGGGTTGTTAAGATAATAAAACGTTTCATAGATCAAAGTTTTATTACGGTTTCGGCAACGGTTTCTCCATCGAGGCTCAGAATGAAGTAATACACCCCTGATGAAATCTGGCTGGTGGACAGAGATTTCTGATAATTGCCGGGAGTAGCGATATACTCAGAATGGAGCGGCACATCCGGGGGGCCGGCGGCCGGCATCAACCACATTTCCAGGTGGCCGGCTTTTTCCGTTTTATAATCCACTTGCAGGGCGCCGGAAAAGGGGTTGGGGTAAATTCCGGTGATGAAAACCTGATGCCCCGGTTCTCCGGTACACTGTACCTCTTCAAAAACAAAGGAGATCTCCTCCTGCGCCTCATCGCCACAATAATTTTCCACCGTGAGTACGGCCGTATAGGCCTCGCCCGGCTGAAAGCCGTAAGGGTAGCCATA
>CAYQKY010000008.1:0-105042 GCA_964418125.1 uncultured Phaeodactylibacter sp. | reverse complement strand
AATTATTCCACGGGGTGGGCCGTTGACAGGCCATTTAGCCCTGGATTCGCATATGTCCAATTGCTTATAGGGCCTCTTTGAACAGTTTGCCGGCCCCGGCCTCAGAAAAAAGATATTCACGATATGCTCAATTTCTCCTAAATTCACCTCGTAAACAATCTCTGTTATGTTCACTTACGGCCCCTCCACCACCGACGCTTACCTGCAGCAGATCATGGCCCTGCAGAAGGCCAACCTGCCGAGGAACATCAGCCTTCAGGAGGCCCGTGAGCAGGGCTTTGTCACCGTCGACCACGACATGGAAACCCTGCGGGATAAGAACACGCCCTACTGCCACAGCGCCGCCTGGGCCGGCGACGAACTGGCCGGGTATGCCCTGGTCATGGAAACCCGCTTTGGGGATCGCATTCCCGTTCTCATTCCCATGTTCGAGCTGCTGGACGGCATTCCGTGGCGGGGCCGGCCGCTGCGGGAGTGGCGTTACTTCGTCATGGGGCAGGTTTGTGTCGCCAGGGCTTACCGGGGCCAGGGGGTATTCAGTGGGCTTTACCTCGACATGCGCGAGCGCCTTTCGGAGCATTTCGGCCTGGTGGTGACGGAAATATCCACCCGCAACCCCCGTTCTATCCGGGCGCATGAAAAAGTGGGCTTCGAGAACATACATGAATATACGGGCCCGGATGGCGAGCACTGGGTGATCGTGGCCTGGGGCTGGGAGTAAGCTAGTGCTGTTGGCACTAAATAACGGGGCAGTTATTTTCCCGCCGGGAACAAAATGCCGTTGTTGGTTGTTTGCTGGCAATCAACGGCTTAGAGGCTGCTGATGGACAATAACCAACAACTAACAACAGCCCCGGAACTTCGTTCCGAGGGCACTAGTGCTCCTCCATCGGCCGGCCGCAATACGGGCAGTAGCGGTAACCGTCCTCCGGCAGTTTAGGCCTGGCCTTTTTCTTTTTCCCTTTCTCCTCCTCCAGCGCCTCTACAAAGGCGGCGCTGATGATACCGGTAGGCAAGGCCACCAGCCCGATGCCCAGCAGGGCGATGATGCCGCTGATGAAACGCCCCCATCCGGTCACAGGAACCACATCTCCGTAACCAACCGTGGTCAGGGTGGCGATGGCCCACCAGAAGGTGGAGATGATGTTGGGGAAGGAATCCGGTTGTACATCCCCTTCCAGGTAGTACATAACGGTGGAGGAGAGCAGCAACAGCAGGAAGGTGACAAAAATGGTGATGCTCAATTCCGAACGTTTGTCCATGATGACGGCGCCGACGATGCGAAAGGCCTTGAGATAGCGGTTCAGTTTGAAAACCCGCAGGAGGCGCATCACCCGCAGGATGCGGATGAAGCGAAGGTCAACGGCAAGGAAGAAAGGCAGATAAAAAGGAAGAATGGCGAACAGGTCGATCAGGCCGTAGGCCGAGAAAATAAAAAACAGGCGAGAAGTTATGGGGCCCCGCTCCGGGTATTTCAGCCTGGCGGCCCATAACCGCAGCAGGTATTCGATGGTGAAGACGATGACAATAATAACTTCCAGTATTCGGAATTGCCATTCGTACAAGGCATGGATGTGCTGGAAGGATTCAAGGATGACCTGCAGAATGCTGATACTGATCAGGCTGACGATAAGGATGTCGAAGTAACGGCTCCAGCGGCTGCCGTTCTCGTCTGCCCCTTCAATGATCTCGAATACGGTTTCCTGGACCTTGCGCATGGGTTGTTCTTCGTTATTAGGCATGATTTTAAGAAAAATCATCGGGGGAAGCCCTATATGTTATCCTCGAATTGCTCCTGCAATTCTGCCAGTTGCTTTTTCAGTTTCCGTGTCAACTTACTATATCCCGGTTTTCCATACAGGTTGTTCAGCTCATTCGGGTCCTGGCCCAGGTCGTACAGCTCCCAGTAGGCGGGATCATTATAGAAATGGATCAGCTTGTACCGCTCCGTCCGGATGCCGTAGTGGGGGCGCACCAGGTGCCAGCCGTGCGGGTATTCGTAGTAGTGGTAGTAGATGGACTGGCGCCAGCGGCGGGCCTTGCCGCCCTCCAGCCACGGTTTAAGGGAGCGGCCCTGCATATCTTTGGGGATAGGAGCGCCGGCTAAGTCCAGCAGGGTAGGGGCGAGGTCGAGGTTGAGGGCCATGGCGGATATGCGACTGCCCGCCGGGACTGATTCCGGATAACGGATCAGAAGAGGCGTGCGGAGGGACTCTTCGTACATAAAACGCTTATCGTACCAGCCGTGCTCTCCCAGGTAGAAGCCCTGGTCGGAAGTATATACCACGATGGTATTTTCCGCCAGGCCGGCCTCATCCAGGTAGGAGAGTATCCGCCCGATCTGGGCGTCGACGGACAATACACTCCGCAGGTAATCCTTGATGTAGCGCTGAAATTTCCACTCCGTAAGCGCGCGGCCCCGGGGCTGCTTCTCCCGGAACTCCCGCCTCACTTCGTTATAGTGCTCGTCCCAGGCGGCCCGTTGTTCCGGAGTGAGGCCTTCCAGGGTGTTTTTCCAGGAGCCGGAGACGTCGAATCCGGCGTTGCCGCCGGTGCCTTCAGGATAGCCCTCATAATCCTCCGGGAGCAGCTTCATATCGAACCCCATATACATATCCGCTATCCGCATATCGGCCTCGGCGGCGGCGGGGCGGCCTTCGTAATCATCATAAAAGGTGGCGGGGAGGGGGACATCTTCTTCCTCCCAGGCGGAGAAGAACTGCGGCTCCGGCATGAAGTTGCGGTGGGGCGCTTTGTGCTGGTAGAGCAGGCAGAAAGCTTTGCCTTCCGGGCGGTTCTGGAGGGCCTCCAGGGCGAGGTCCGTCGTGACGGTAGTGGTATACCCTTCATATTGAACCGTATCTCCCATTTCGATCATCCTGGGGTTGTAATATTGCCCTTGTCCGATCAGTACATTCCAGTAGTCGAAGCCGGTAGGTTCGGTTTTGAGGTGCCATTTACCGACGATGGCAGTGTGATAGCCGGCCTGCCGGAGGAGCTTGGGCAAGGTGGCCTGCGAGCCGTCGAAGGTGTCGCGGTTGTCCCGCACGCCGTTGAGATGGCTGTATTTGCCGGTGAGCAGGACGGCCCGGCTGGGCGCACAGATGGAGTTGGTGACGAAGCTGTTCTCAAACAAGGCGCCTTCCCGGGCCAGGCGGTCAATATTCGGCGTCTGTATGAGGGTGCTGCCATAGCTGCTGATCGCCTGCTGGGCATGGTCGTCCGTCATGATGAAGATGATGTTGGGCGGAACCTCTGATGAGGGCGCTTTTCCTGCCCATGAGGCTGCAATGGCCATAGCCATGGCCAGGTATTTCAATCCCGTGAGTGCCTGCTGCATTTCTGTGCGTTTTACGATTATTCCGGCAAAAGATACTCATTTTCGCAATTTTGGAAGCCAGCGAACAAATTCTTAGAGCCAAAAAACCGGTTACTCCCCGATTCGACCGACAGTTTTTCCGGAATAAAAAATCTTTTCCTACCTTTGCATTCCAACACCTGGCAAACGGCGTCTTTTCAGTTTCAGAAAAGGCCCCTGGCCAAAATCACCTCAGCCCTTGACAATTCTCATTGTTTTCCCATGAAATAATGCGTATCCAGCCTTTGTATGCGGGTTGAACGAAATGCAGTTCAACCTGAAAAGAGGAGTTTATGATCCGCGGTGCTTAACCGCCAAAGCGGAAAAGGAGGGATGTTATGCTTTATCAAAATGCCCCTTGGGCAAAAAGGAAAAGTCATGAGATTATTAGGTGCATTTTTCAACATTTTCTTTTTCTATTATTTCTTCGCCCTGTGCGGCAGCGCAGAGGGCCAAACGCCCAGTGGTGCAAAAAGTGTTGAGGCCCAGCCGGTTCAAAGTGTACAGCAACAGGAAAAACCCTGTAAGCCCGGAGAAGATTCCTGTAAGCTTGACCTGTTGAGCTATTCCAGTACGGCCAACCAGCTTGTTATTCCATTCGTGGTTCTGACAGACGCCACATAAAGCCCGGCCGGTAGCCTGTTCCGTTTAAGCCGGTACTCCCCGGCTGCGATTCCGTTACATACCCGCGCTACTTTTCCCGCCAATAGGCCATTAGGTATCGCATAGCAGTGGTATTGAGACAAGCCGAATTAGATAAAGATACGTTTTTTATCTTTGATCATGAGGCTTGCCTTAGTGTAGGGCCGGTTATTTTATCCAATAGCACCCATTATGGAAATCACCGAAGTATTCTATCCTCACCACCGCAGCCAGTGGCGCAACTGGCTGGAAACACACCACCAAAATAAAAATGAAGTATGGTTGCGGCGCTTTCGCAAAGCCACGGGCAAGCCCTGCATCTCCTACGACGCCCTGGTGGAAGAATGCCTCTGCTTCGGCTGGATCGACGGTGTGGTCAGGAAATACTGTGAAGAAAGCAATGTGCAGCGCATCACGCCCCGCCGAAAGAAGAATACCTTCCTTTCTGAACTAAACCGGCAGCGCGTGTGGAAGCTGCAGCGCCTGGGCCTGATGACGCCGGCGGGGATAGCGCCCATTGCCGATCAGATCGGTTCACCGGACGACCCCTGGGAGATGCCTGAATGGGTGGAGGCACAGCTGCGGGAAGACCCGGAAGTATGGGATAACTTTCAGCAGTTTTCCAACTTTTACCGGCGGCTTAAGGTCGGCTGGATAAAGGAATGCGGCCCCCGGCGGCAGGAAGAAGCGCAGAAACGCCTCAACTACCTCATCAAAATGACCCGGCAGGGCAAGATGTACGGCACGGTGCCGGAGGTGGAGTAAGCGGAGAATAGAACGCGGATTAACACGGATGCGGCGGATTAGCGCGGATGGAGGTAAAATGGCCCGTGAAGGCCCATCCGAACCGTGTTATGTACGTTCCAATTAAACCAACCGCTCAGGCATCAATACGTATCCGCCAGGCTGATGATCCTTAGCTCTTCCACCGTCAGTGGCCGTTCCCACATCTTATCTTCCCGGAAGGTGAGCAGCTTCTCCTCTCCGGGTTGCAGGTCGAAGTAATTGTCGGAAAAGAAACCTTCGGATTCTTCGAACTGCAGAAAGACGTTCTTTGCCAGCTTGCCGGCCTTCAGGCGCAGTTCGTATTCGCCGATACCTGTGCTTTTTACCTGGGCCTCGATCTCGGGGCTTTCCGGCAGAGACAGCTCTTTGGGAGGCACGAAGTAGTAGAGGTTTTCATGTGCCACTTTTCCGCCTTCCAGCAGGCGCCCCCGCAGGTACATCCGGCTTTTGTCTCCCAGTTTTTCCAGGCTTTCTGCCGGCAGGTTCGCCAGCAACCGGGCGCTATCCGGGCTGAGGGCTGCCTCCCTGTTCTCGAACCATAGCAGTTCTCCATCGAAGTCTCTGAGTTCCAGGCGCAGCTCAGCGGTTGCCGGGGCTTTCCGGCCGGAACAGCCGAACACCTTGATCTCTTTGCCGGCCCTTTCAAAGGCCACTATGTCTTTTTTGAAGGCGTCGCGGACGAAATAGTGCAGGGCCTTCCAGCGCCGGTAGTAATCCATGCCCGACCAGGAGGCCACCGGCCAGCAGTCGTTGAGTTGCCAGTAGAGAGTGCCCATACAGTACGGCTTGGCGCTGCGGTGCGCCTCGATGGCCATTTTGATGGCGTCGGCCTGCAGCAGCTGTCCGACGTAGAGGAAATGGCTGAAGTTCTCCGGAAGGATGTAATGATCCTTCATGTACGACCGTATGCGGAGGTTGCCTATGCCACTGCGCTGGTGGGCGGCCATGACTTCCGACTCGATGTCCCAGTCTTCCGGCAGGGTATACTGCTGAACGGTTCGGAACTCCGGAAAGGACTGGAAGCCGTATTCACTCATAAAGCGGCCGATGTAATTGCGGAAATCGCTGAAGGGGTGTTCCCCGTGCCAGACCCCCCAGTAGTGGATATCTCCGGAAGTGCTGTTGTAAGTGGCATGGGTTCCTTCGCCTGCGTAAGGAGAAGAAGGCCAGTAGAAGGCGCCCGGGTGGTGGGCCTCGACGGCCTGGGGAAGGATCTCGTGGAATACTTTCTCATAACCTGCCCAGATGTCTGCCCGTTGTTCTTTGGTATACCGTTGCTTCCAGCCCCATCCTCTGTTTTCATTGTATTCGGCCCAGGCCACGTCGATCTCGTTGTTGCCGCACCAGAGGGCAATGCTGGGGTGGTTGCGCAGGCGGCGGATGTTGTAGATGGCTTCCTGGCGGACGTTTTCCAGAAAGGCGCTGTCCCACGGATACATGCTGCAGGCGAACATAAAGTCCTGCCAGACGAGGATACCCAGCTCGTCGCACAGCTCGTAGAACAGGCCATCTTCGTAAATGCCTCCTCCCCAGATCCGCAGCATGTTCATATTGGCATCGGCTGCGGCCCCAACGATCTCCCGGTACCAGGCCGTATCGACGCGGTCGAGGAAAACATCATTGGGGATGTAGTTGGCGCCTTTGGAAAAAACGGGATGGCCGTTCAGTTCTAAGTAGAAGGAGCTTCCCTTGTCGTCCGGTTCCTGTATGATGCGGATGCTGCGCAGGCCGATGCGCTCGCCGTGCCGTGCCAGTTCCCGGCCTTCGTTTTCCAGAACCACGCTCATTTCATAGAGGAAAGGCTCTCCGAGTTCTTTCGTCCACCAAAGCTGAGGGTTTTTAAAGGCAACCGGAATGGTTGCCGCCTGTTTTCCTGTTTCCAGTTCCACCGGCAGGCGGGCTATCATGCTGTCTTTCCAGAACACCGACAATTGCCCGGCCAGGGCCTCTTCCGCCTCAACCTCAACCTGAACCTCAACCTTAGCTTCCTCTTCAGTTACGGATTCCTGATGAAAGTACACATCGCTGATGCGGGCCTCGTTCCAGGCCTTCAGGCGGACGGGCCGCCAGATGCCGGAGGTGACCAGCCGCGGGCCCCAGTCCCAGCCGAAGTGATAGCCTGGTTTGCGGACGAATATGCTCACTTTTTTATCCCCCATGCCTCCGTTCTCCGACTGGTCGTTGGAGGCGGGCAGGCCGTAGCCCAGGGCGGCCAGCTTTTCCAGCCCTGTCTGAGTAGGAGAGTGCAGGTAAATGTATAGCTCGTTCTCGCCTTCCTTCAGGATCTCCTTTACATCCACTTCCCATGCCCGGTGAAAATTATCAGCCCGGAGTATGAGCTCCTCATTGAGATAGACATCGGCATAGGTATCCAGCCCGAGAAATTCCAGGGTGATGCGATCTTGCTCAAGCCATTCCCGGCTTACCGGGAATGTGGCGCGGTATTCCCAGTTGTTCTTGTCGATCCACTGCAGGCTCTTTTCGTTGAGGCGGTAGAACGGGTCTTCGATGATGCCGTTGGCCATCAGGGCGGTATGGACGCTTCCGGGAACCGAGGTGGGCATCCAGCTGCCGATACCGGCCTGGCGGAGCTGCCATCCGTCGCGGATCTCTGTTGTTTTCATGTTGGATTCGTTCTGCGCCAGGCCGGGCCGGGCAAAAACCAGGAGGAGGAGGGTAAGGCGAAGTATGGACTGCATGCTTGAAATGGAATGGTTCGATCGCGAAAATAACTGAATTCTTTGAAAAGGCGAGGCAGGCAGGGTTCAGATTATGAAAAGAAAAGCCGGTGGTTTACACCCTGGCCTATCCTGCTTCTTCTACCGCTACGGTGAGGTCAAAATTGATCTCGATCTTGTCATTCACTTTGACCAGGCCCAGCATGGCGGTCGGCGGGTCAATGTTGAAATCCGTCATTTTTATGGTGTACTGGCTGAGGAAGCGATAAGTGGCCGTTCCGATCTGCTTGGCCCTCACTTTAAGCAGAGCGGTGCGCGTGACGCCGGCGACGGATATTTGGGCTCTTGCTACGATGTGGGACCACTCCTCCGTTTGAGAGAGCTTTTCGCCGGAACCCAGTCCGGCTTCCAGGATAGTGATACCTATGGAAGGATATTGGCTCGCTTTAAGGGTTTCATACATATCTTTATTCATATTCCGGTTGCCGCAATCGAGGTCTTTGGTGCGAATGCGCAACTGGGCCTCCTCAAAGACGGCTTTTTCGTTTTCTTCTTTGACCTCCATTTCAAACTGCAGGCGGGGAAAGGACTGAATGCAGGTGCAATTGCAGATAAAGGTATTGACATTGGTCGTTCCTTCCAGGAAAAGGCGGCTGGCCTGGAGGATGCGGTAAGAGAGCTCTGTGCGCCGGGGGGTGGGGGCGATACTGCTGGCCAGTACAGCCAAAATGAGGGCAAAGGAGAAATACCGGAAGTTTTTGGTTCGCATGGTGGATTAGAGTCATTTTACGGAAAGCCAAAGATGGCCATGTAATACGAATTTTCATAACAAAGCCCGGAACGGTTAGGGTTCCGTTCCGGGCTGTTAATTTATTAAAACAAGATTAGTATGATCAGAACCCTACGACTGCTTCAACTACGGCTCCGTTAAACTCTGCTTCGTGCAGGATATTGGAGGCGGGGAAGTCGTTGTACTGCTGGTTGACGTAGGAGACTTTCAGCAGCAGGTTGTCGATCGGGTACCAGCCGGCGGCAACTTCCAGGCGGTTGGCCGACAGGTCCGTGGGGCCGTTGGCGTCCCGGATCCTGGCGTTCAGTTCACCGGAAAGCTGGTTATAGCGTGCTCCGATGTAAGCTTGTTCGTTCGGCAGGAACCGATACAGGCCTTCAACGCCGATCTGCGTAACGGTGCGGGAATCGGGTTCGGCTGCGCCTTCAGCTTTGGGGTCGGAGTATGCCAGGCCAGTAGAGGTTTCAAACGTACCGAAGATCTCCAGCCCTTTGAACTTGATGAAGGGGTTGATCATGATGCTCTGTACCTCGCTGGTAAAGCCAGGGGTGAGGCGGCCGGAGGTGAACACGTCATTAGGGTTAGTGGACGTGTATGCCGTAGCCCCTCTGGGCCTAAAATATTGAGGGTCGCCCACAAGGTAGAAGCGGGAACCGGCACGGTCGCCTGAGTACAGCGTATTGCGGCCGGCGCCGGAATTCATGTACAAAGAACCGGAGAGGCGTACGCGGAGGTCGGGGTTGACCTGCTTGTCGTAGGCCAGCTTGGCGTAGACCGACGGGTTGCGGTTGTCGCCTTCGGTGATGTCGCCGGCAATGAAACCGCTCGTTGCACCCACCATGGCCATCAGGCCGGAAGGAGAGAAGTAATATACCTCACCGCCAATTTCCGTTGCGAAGGCATCCATGATGTAGTTGCCCACGAAGGGGTTGTACATGGCATTACCGTTGTCGGAGCGGCGGAACTGCATGTCTCCGTAGTTGACCTGGAAGTGTCCGATCTTCACGCGGAAGTTCTCAGAGAACCAGTCCGGGCTGCCAAACATCGGCAGCTTGTCGATCTGAATGTAACCGCCCTTTACCCAGAATTCCTGGTGGTGGCGGGAAGACATATAGTTTTCCAGAGCTACGCGGATACCGTCCGCCAGCTGAGCGTCAACATAGAGGTTGGCGGTCGCCAGGTTGAAACCAGGGGCCAGAGGATACAGTTCGTTGCCGTTGGCCACTTGGCCGTTTACCATGATGGTGTCAAAGGAAGCGGCGTTGCTGTGGTCCAGCATTTGATATTGCTGAGAAAAGCTGCCGCCAATGCGTACTTTCAACCCGTCAAACTGGGTGTCTACATCCTTCTTCGGTTCGAAGACGTTGATTCCATTCTTGTCATAAGGGCGCCAGTTCTGGATTTTTTGTTGTGCCAGCAGGCTGCCTGCCAGAAGGATTGCTAATGCGCTAAGAAAGAATTTTGCCATTTTCATGATCAAATGTTTTACTTTTTCTAAATAGTAAGTGTAAAAAGGGTTGTTTGCTGAAAAAGCAGAAAGAGTTAACCGGCCAACTTAAGTTTGTTGGTAACCAATAAGCAGGGATAACCACTAAAAGGGGCTGGTTAACTCATTCCGGAGGGTTAGCGTGAGCTGGAAGCCTCACTGCCGGGTATGAGGGTCAGTTCATACTTGACAGTAACTTCTTCGCCGGTCTTGACGGTGCCCATAAGTGCGGTGGGCGGTTCCATATCGTAATCGGACAGCTTGATTTCTTTACTGCCCTGGAAAGTGATGTTACCGGCGCCGTCTATCTTACTGGCCGCATTCAATGTGACCGTTTGCGTTTTGCCGGCGATCGTTAGTTTCCCGGTGGCCTGCACTTTGGATCCGTTGACGGTAGCCTTGTCTAAACGGAAAGTGATATTGGGATATTTATCCGCTTTTAAAGCGTCATAGGTCTTGTTGTCCATAATCCTGCCTTTGGGGCTGACGATCCCCTTGACGGGTATGGCCACTTTCAGGCTGTTGATACCTGTGAGTTGGGACCCTGAAAGGTCCAGGCTGCCATTAGCTTCCAGCTTGGTGACTTCTGACTCCCAGTCATGAAGCGTAGAGGTGCCTTCTATAGACATCTTGAAGTTCTTAACTTTAAAGCTTTCCTGGGAAATCGCTGGTAAGTATGCCAGTGTGGTACAGATTGCAACTAGAAATAAGTTTTTGATATTCATCTTTTTATGGCTTTTGTTGATGCAAATATAATCTACTAAGCAGATGGGGAAAGATGATATTTGTTAGTGTGGCGCGTGATTTTTATCACTAATTGATGAGATAACGGTCACATATTTTTTTCCCCGTTCAGAAAGTGATCAATATCAGTGCACTTGTTCCGGTGAAACGTTAATTTGCAACAAAATGTTTGGGGTATGCCAGATCGGACAGTACAGAATGCAGAATCTATTTTTCGGGAATTTCCCAGTATTTATGAACTTTTCGGGTTGCCAGATTTTCCATATCCCTGTAGATAAACCTGGCCCCGGTGATCCGGGCGTGGGAAAAGCAGGTGGAACGCCCTGACCCATCTTGTTCCTTTATGGCCATTCGATTCCGTATGGATGAAAAACGTTTCGATGTGGATGGGGCTTACAATGCCCGCTATGAGATCGTTAAGAAGCGGATTGACAAAGCCTATGTGAAAGAAGCTACGGGTGGAGGTGCTCGGAAATGCAAAAAAAAAAGCCGGAGTTCGGTAACTCCGGCCGGATAAATGTTCATGAGATTATAAATGCATAATGGGATTGCGGATGGGATTGAGAAGTTATGGGATTACAATTTGTTTATGGGATCATAATGAGTCATGGGATTACAACTGTTCATGGGATCATAATTTGTTTATGGGATTGTAATTGTTCATGTGGATCATAACTGTTCTTTCCGCTTTACAGATACAAATATAGGCCGGCACATAGCACTTTGCAAACACATTTTTCAAGAGTTTTCAGCTTTAATTATTGTCAACCTGGCTTTTAGGGGTGTGGTCATTCCGTTGTTAAATATTTGATATACAATCGTTTAATCTCATTTGATTTAGTTATTTTTATATTTGTTTCGGTTCTTTTTTCTCCATTAGGGAGAGTAGTGGGGGAGTGTTTTAATCAAAAAAAGATGAAAAAAAGGTTATGTGCCGGATAGGCCGGGGCAAAAAAAAAGCTCACCTTTCAGTGAGCAATAAATTTCGCGGGTTGTATCCCGCAGAAGATTCCCCATTAGTGTTAAATCTTTTATATCTTGAGAAGGTATCTCCGGTCTCTTTCCTTCATATCTGCAAAGGTACAATGCCGTTTTTCAAACTTCAGAGACATATTTTACAATTTGTTGCGTAAACTTCTTTCTAATTTCTTCCTGAAGCTCCCTTTTTTTAGTGTTTTATTGGTTAGATTTGTTGCATGAGGTTTGTGGGAAAGGGTAATTATTAATGTGTGCCTAATTCAAGAGTATGAAGGGGAAAAAGCTATTTACTTTATTGAGTGTACTTGACGAAGAGGAATTCGGCCAGCTTGGCCGGGCTGTCAATTCGCCATTGATGAACACCAACCCGAGGATAATAGCCCTGTATGCGTACCTTCAATCCTATTATCCCGATTTTGACGGGCCTGGCCTGGAGAGCGGAATACTGTTCAGCCGGACTTTTCCGGATGAAGAATACAATGATTACAAGCTGCGCCGCCTGTTGTCGGGCCTTTCCCGCCTGACTGAAAAATTTCTCGTTTACCGGGAGGCATTACATGAAGAACGGGAAGCGCCTTTGCTTTTGATCCGCGCCCTTGGCCGAAGGAACCTGCATTCCCTTTTTCAGCAACGTTCTGAGGAGATACTCCGGTCTCTTGAATCTGCTTCTTACCGCGACCTGGATTACTACCGGCAGAAAGTCGAGGTCTTTTCCAATTATTATTTCCATCCCTTTACTGACAAGCGCTCCATCGATCCGGCCCAGTTGCAGGAACTGGTTTACGACATGGACTACCGTTACGCTTTGGAGATGTACCGGCTGGGCAACGAACTTCGCAACCGGGAGCGTATTTTTTCAGAGGAATATCGACTGGCCGGCATTGATGCCATGGGTTCCCAGTACGCCGACGGCAAGCTTTCCGAAAATGCCATCTTCCGTACTTACCGGAGCCTGATCCGGGCCTATCAGGATGAGGAGAACCCTGAATTGTTCAGGGAGTTGAAGCAGAACTTCGTATCTCATGTGAATGAAATGAGGCAGGATGACCTCAATTTGCTATTTCAGCAACTGATGAATTACACCATACGGCGGATCAACCAGGGCGACAATTCCTATTACAGGGAAGCGCTCAGCCTTTACAAAATGGGGCTTCAGGCCGGTTGGCTCATAGACGGAGGGCGGATCAGCGAGGCCACCTTCAGCAACATCGTTCTGGCCAGTTGCGAAGAGGGCGAATTCGGGTGGGCCCGTACCTTCATTGGCAAATACGAAAACTTTCTGGATGAATCCGCACGAAAAGATACCCTCGCGCATTGTTACGGCTTGTGGTACTACTTTCAGGGGCGGCATGACGAGGCCTTACGAATACTGGCAAGCCATCGCTTTTCCACTCCCTTTCAGCCCAGTTCCAGGATGACAGCGATACGCATTATTTTCGAGCAATTCTTTAAGGATGAATCCTACTTCGGCCTTCTGCTCTCCCAGGTGAAGGCTTTTGAAAAATTTCTGAGCCGGGACAGTGAACTGGCCGAAGGCCGAAAGGAACTGCATAAGAATACCCTTTCCCTTATCCGCAGGATCGCTATTGCCGTGAACCGGCGGGAACCCCCGGAAGAGATTAAAGAATGGGCGCTGTCCGAGATCACTTCCGGGCAGGCCTTTATTCTGAGAAACTGGCTTAGGGAAAGAATGCAGCAGTTGACTGCCTTGTCCCGTAAATGAACCTTGTTGCCGGCTGCCCGTCCGTTTCTTGCCTTTTCCGGTCAGCCGGTAATAATGTCATCGGTTCCGGTAACAAAGGAGGCTTTTCGGTTTTCTGGGATGTTTAGTTTGTTGAACATAGTGCTGGATTTGGTTTTAAGGTTGAAAAGTTCACAACTTTTAATGCAATTTACCTTTAAAAGGTGCCCAGAGCGGGGCTGTTTTTTACCTGTATAAGATTCAGCGAAAGATATTACCTATTGGTGTTGCTGCACGAGGAAGACAAATCTAATGTTCAAAAACATTGGAAAGATACTAAAAATCCTCTTTCATTTCAGCAAATGGGATACTATTTTCGCCTGTCGGGAATGCTGATGTATATCAACTGAGGGCGGGCTTGCCTTGTTTTTAAGGATATAAACGAACAAAAACCAACGATATGCCACAAGTAGATTTCTCTGATACCAAAATCGCATTCGCGGATAAAAGCGATGGCGAACTAAGGCGTTCACACCTGCTCTTTTCACTCATGAACTATCCCTGGCTGGTTAAGGCAGGAACCCGCCTGGCTACCCTGGCCCTTCAGTTGCGCCTGCCGGTGGAAGGCCTGGTAAAAGCAACCATTTACCGGCAGTTCTGCGGAGGGGAGAATATTGAAGAAGCGCGCAGGGTGATCGACAGGTTGGGAGAGAGCAATATCAAAACCATACTGGACTACGGCGTGGAAGGCAAGGAAACCGAGGCCGACTTTGACCGGACGGCCAACTACCTTTCCAGAACCCTGGAATATGCCAAAGAAGATGAAGACATTCATATCATCAGTACCAAATTAAGCGGGCTTTTCCGGTTCGGACTGCTCGAGAAAGTCAGCAGCGGAAGCCCGCTGACGGATGAGGAGAAGGAGGAATACGAAAGAGGCAAAGCCCGGGTGGACAGGATCTGTAAGGCTGCTTTCGAATCCGGCATTGGCGTCCATGTCGACGCCGAACACAGCTGGATACAAGGGGCTGTAGACGAGATCGCATGGGAAATGTCCCGTCGTTATAACAAGGGGCTGCCCACGGTGATCAACGCCGTCCAGTTGTATCGTAAGGACCGCCTGCAGTTCCTGAAAGATTCTCTGATGGACGCCCGGAAGCATGGTTATCTATGCGCCGTCAAGCTGGTCCGGGGGGCCTATATGGAGAAGGAACGGGAGCGCGCCCGCGAAAAGGGCTACCCAAGCCCCATTCATGAGAGCCTGCAGGAAACACACCGTGCCTACAATGAAGGGCTGAAATTCTGCATCGGGCACATAGGTGAGGTGTACGTCTGCAACGCAACTCACAATGAAGAGAGTTGCCGTTATCAGGTGGAGCTCATGGATGAAAAAGGGCTGGAACCGGGCCATCCTCTGGTGGCCACTGCTCAGCTGTACGGCATGAGCGACAACCTCTCCTACAATATGGCCAAGGCGGGTTTCAACGTGGAAAAATACCTGCCTTACGGCCCGGTGCGCGAAGTGATCCCTTATCTCATCCGCCGAACCCAGGAGAACACTTCCGTCGAAGGGCAGATGAGCCGGGAGCTTCAGCTGATCAGCAAAGAGCTGAAAAGGAGGAAGGCGGGGAAGTGATGGTTACATGGTTCGAGGGTATCTGTTTAGCGCCTTTGCCGGATGCTATGGATGTGGTGCGAAACGACATCCATAGCATGCCGGGGCTGTGAACGTTGTGGATGTTAAAGCCTGAAACCTATCCTTGGGGAGCAATTAGCATCAATAGTACCTGTGTCGCCCTCCAAACATGCTTTTAGGGCGCAGCATCGATGCCTTTGGCTTTACCGAAGGCACTGAGCATCAAACCAAAGCGCTAAAAAGGTACGTTCTATGGAACAACGGAGCCATCCCCCCCTAGCCATCACTTCTTGTATAATAAGTCATAATACTCCTCCAGCATCCGCTTGACGGAAAACTCCTCTTTGGTGCTCAGGATACTGGCCTTCATCATCTCTTTCCACTTGTCGTGGTTTTCGTAGTAAGTGGGTACGACCTCTTCCAGCAGCACCTTGTAGAGCGCATCCCTGTCGTGCTGGTCCTGAATGTTCTCGTCTTTGCTTTCAAACCCGTCACCGATCTGCCAGCCATTTACGCCGTGTTTACAGGCTTCGGGCCACCAGCCATCGAGGATACTCAGGTTGAGGGAACCGTTCATGGCGGCTTTCATGCCGGAGGTGCCGCTTGCCTCTTTAGGGCGGCGCGGGTTGTTTAGCCATACGTCGGAGCCGCGCGTGAGGTGGGCCCCGATCTCCATATCATAGTTTTCCAGGAAAACGACCGCTTTGGGATACTTCTCAGACATGGCCACCAGGTTGGCGGCGATCTCTTTACCGCGGTCATCCAGCGGATGGGCCCGGCCCGAGAATGCGACCTGTATTTTGCCTTCCTCCAGGTAGGGGGCGATCACTTCCGGCCTGGAGAAGATCAGGTCGCTGCGCTTATATGGCACTGAGCGCCGGGCGAAACCGATGAGCAGTTTGTTTTCATCAAACTCCACCCCGTTCTTTTCCTTGATATACTGAATAAGTGCTCGCTTATTTTTTTGGTGCGGTTCCCAGAGGTCTTTACCCTTCTCTGCGGCTTCGGTCATGGCGCTGTCTACCCACGTACCCAGGTGGATGCCATTGGTAATGGCGACAATCTCGGAACGGCCGTGTATGTGCTCCCACATCTTATTGGCGGTCTTGCCGTGCAGTTTGGCTACGGCATTCGATTTCCGGGAGAGGCGCAGGGCGCCGACCGTCATGTTGAAGGGGTCGCCCGCCAGGCGGCGCAGCTGGCTGGGCTTCATGCCGAGGTTGGCCCCCATATACATCAGCCGGTCGACGGGATGCGATTCGTTGCCTTGAATGACCGGAGTATGGGTGGTAAATACGATCTGCTCGCGGCTGGCTTCCCAGGCTTCCTCGAAAGTAATTCCATCTTCCATTTTTTCGCGCATCAGCTCAAAGCCGGCGAACAGGGCATGCCCTTCATTGAAGTGGTATACATCCACTTCGATGCCGAGGGAACGCAAAGCGCGAATACCTCCGACGCCGAGCACCATTTCCTGAGCTATCCGCTCTTCGCCGAACCATCCGTAGAGCTGGCCGGTGATCCAGGCGTCTTCATTATCCGGAACGTCGGTATCCAGCAGGTAAAGCGGGGCATTGCCGAACGCCTCCAGCTTCCAAACTTTGCACTGCACATTGCGCCCGCGAATGATAACGTTGACGGACACGCCAGTGTCCTCCATGATGTCGTCATAGTTATAGTTGTGGTAGGTGTCATAAGGTTTGCCGTCCTCTCCGATCATCTGGTCGGTATACCCCTGTTTCCACTTGATGCCGATGCCGACGATCGGATAGCCATATTCCCTGGCGCCTTTCATGTAATCGCCAGCCAGGATGCCCAGTCCGCCGGCATAAGCCTTGAAACGGTTGTCGAGCCCGTATTCCATGCAGAAGTAGGCGACGCGGGAAAGGGTATTCTTTTTATCCGTCATAGTCTTTTCTGGTTTTGCTGTTGAAAGGCCAAATATAAATAACCTCCGGCACTTTCCGGAGGGAATTAGGGCCTGTCCTCATACTTCGGCCGGGTGAAAATGAGGGAATGAAGGAATGAAGGAATGAATATGGCGCCATATTCATTCCCTCATTCCCTCAATAATAATAGCACTGCATATGCGCTTCCATCTCTTTGAGGTAGTGGTTCAGCGGTTCCAGAACCTGTAGCCACTTTTCGGCCATGTATTGGTCAGCTACATCACTGCCAAAGGCCGCCTCCAGCTTCAGGTAGTTCCGTTCCTTGTAGCAGAATACCTGTTGGCGCAATTGTTCCTTCAGCCAGAGTGTAGCCTTTCCGGATACTGTTTCTGCCCATTTATCTCTTCCGGCAGCTACCCGGTTCATGTCAGCGATCATGATCCCAACTCCTACTCCGGGGTTGGAATGAAGATAAGAAATGTAGAGGCCGGTATGCCACTGGCTTTCTTCAGGGCATAGCGCTTTGCGTTGGGCATCTCTGTCGTAAAGGACGTTGAAATAATCCCTGATCTGTACGGCACAGGTATTGAGGTTGTCATTGAATTGATCCCGGTGCCTGGCCACGTACTCGTCGAATGTTTCAGGGTGCAGCCAGGCTTGGGTATAGGCCTCGTAAATGAAATTTTCCTGCCCGGTAAGAAAGGGGGCGTAGAGTACGGCCAGGGTTACTGTTGCCAGGGCGCGGTAAACGGATTGCTGGGTGCTGTTTTTCATAACGGCCCTTTTTAAGGTTATACCATTGAATCTCATACTTCCCTTCCATGTTCTCTCTATTTCCCTAATCCTGCAATGAGGAATGTCAGAGCGAATAATGAACTTTGTCAATTGTTGGTTTCCAATGAATAAAGCCGCTGGAGATACTCGTTCCAGCGGCTTTATTAATCAGCCTAAGGCAGGGGCAGAGTCTATACTCTCTGGTATTTCTTCTTTCCTTTTTTGAACGCCTTCTTCTTCATTTTCTTTTTACCGGATTTCGGCTGGCTGCTGTTGACCCGCAGCTCTCTGCCCTGATACTCTTTGCCGTCGAAAGCCCGGACGATCTTTTCCACGGCTTCTTCTTCCACGTAAAAGAAAGTGTGTTTTTCATTCAGGCTGATCTTGCCGATTGTACTTCCGGGTATGCCGCATTGGTTGCAGACCAGCGCAAGGAAGCCCGCTTTTCCATCCACATCCATATTGCCGATGTTGATGAACAATTCAACGCCCTTGGTACTGGAGCGTGAAGCCTTGTTTTTGGCGTTCAGCTCTTTGCCGTTGAGGTGGGTTTTCATCCCGCGGCTCATGGTCATGGAAGCAAGCCGGTGGATGAGCTCTTCGCGGGACAGGCCTTCCAGCTCCTCCGTCAGTTGGGGGAGCATGGGCCTGATGGCCTCATGCCCTTCCGTCTTTTTAATGCGCTGAAAGAACCCCAGGAGGCGTTTCTCGAAGATCTCCTGCCCGGAGGGTATGTCTACAGGGCTGAACTGTGTCTTCAGCCGTTTTTCCAGGCGGCGGATAAGGGCCAGGTCTTTGGGGTGGGCCAGAATGAGAGAGATCCCTTTGCGGCCGATACGGCCGGTGCGGCCGGAGCGGTGCGTATAGAAGTTAAGGTCTTCCGGGATATTGTAGTGGAAGACGTGGGTAATATGTTCTACATCGATCCCACGGGCAGCAACATCGGTGGCGATGAGAATACGGATGTGGCGAGAGCGGAAGCGTTCCATCACGCGGTCGCGCTGGGCCTGGCTGAGGTCGCCGTGCAGGGCGTCGGTGCGGTAGCCGTCGCGGGTGAGCTGCTCCGCCAGTTCGCCGGCATCACGGCGGGTACGGCAAAATACCAGTCCATACACGTCACTGTCGTAGTCGAGGAAACGGCGCAGGGCGTCATAGCGGTCTTTGGGCCGAACAGCGACGTATTGGTGGTCGATGTCTTCATTCCCGGTATTGGGCTGGCCGACGCTAAGCTCGAAAGGCTTGACCATGTATTGGTTGGAGATGCGGCGTACTTCCTCCGGCATAGTGGCTGAGAACAACCAGGTCAGTTTGCTCTCCGGCGTTTTCTGAAGGATCTCGTCGATCTCTTCTTTAAAGCCCATGTTGAGCATTTCGTCTGCCTCATCGAGTACGACATACTGTACCTTGCTGATGTCTACCGCCCCGCGGCGCATCAGGTCCCGCAGGCGGCCCGGAGTGGCGGCGAGGATGTGGATGCCTTTCTTCAATTCCCGGATCTGCTTGCCGATATCTGCTCCACCATACACCGGCAGGATGCGCAACCCCTTCTGGTATTGCCCGAACTGGCTCAGTTCGCGGGAGATCTGCAGGCATAATTCACGCGTTGGCGCCAGGATCAGTGCCTGCGTTTCCGGAACAGAGGGGTCGGCCATTTCGACCAGCGGCAGCCCGAAAGCGGCAGTTTTCCCGGTGCCGGTCTGCGCCAGGCCGATAAAGTCCGTATCGTTATTCAAAAGCTTGGGAATAGCTTGAGACTGGATGGAGGTGGGGCGCTCGAAGCCCAGGCTTGCGATAGCGTTCACCACTGGCTGGGAGAGCCCCAGCGCTGAAAATTCATTCATTATTGTTGGTTGAGCGGCTACCTTCCTCAGTTTCGGGCCCTGCCGCGATGATCAAGTGCCTGCTCAACCACGGAAAAGATTCACGGCTTTTCCCAATCGGGCATTCACTCTGAAAAATAAAGGCGCAAAGGTAGAGGGAATAATTGACAATTGCGGGAATCATTGATTTTATTTTTTGGTTTAGAGGGAAAGCACCCGGCATTTGCATCATTTTATCCGGATGTTGATTCTAAAACTCCTGCCAAATATGGAAATAACGGCCTATCCCGATGCTGCCGCTTTTCTGAAAGAAAACCTTCTCCTCCTGGAGCGGGAAGAAGCCGCCAACAACCTCCTCCTGGGTATTGCCCTGGGGATGCGGGACGTAGCCTCCGTTTATAAAGAAGCCCATTTCCTGGGGATTCGGGAAAACGGCCGGCCGGTTTTCTGCGCCCTGCAGACCCCTCCCCGCAACTTGTTGATCTATGGCGGCCCGGAGGCTGGCGCCGATTGTGCCCGCCTGGCATTCAGCCTTGCCGCCGAACGAGGCATTGAGGTTCCGGGGATTTTGGGGCCGCGAGCCTTAGCGGAGCCTTTTTCGAAAGCATGGAGCGCCTTGAGTGGAAGGGCCTGGGAGGTGAAAAAAGAAATGGGCGTCTTTCAGTTGGAGGAAGTTATTCCCCCCGTTCCCTGCCGTGGAAGGTTGCGGCGGGTGATAAATGAAGAGGTGGAGCTGGCCTATCAGTGGATGTGTGCGTTCAACCGGGAGGTATTAGGTGGCCCGGCTGAGCAACTCAGCCGCCAGTTGGTGGAACAACACCTGGCGCAGGGCGACTTGTTCTTCTGGGAAACCGGCATGCCGGTTGGAATGGCGGCGGCTACCCGCCCTACGCGAAATGGCATCACCATCAACGCCGTTTACACCCCTCCGGAACACCGCGGCCAGGGATATGCCAGCAATTGCGTAGCCCGGTTGAGCAGGAGAATGCTGGAGAGCGGCTATCGGTTCTGCGCCTTGTTCACCGACCTGGCCAATCCCACGTCGAATAAGATATACCAGGCTATCGGTTACCGGAAGATTGGAGAATTCGTAGAAATAAAGTGGAGTTGAGAACCATTCATTCCTTCATTCGCTCATTTTTACCCGTCCGAAGCTTTAACGAAGGCGGGCCCGCATTCACTCAATCACTTCCCCCTTCCCCCCTCACCCCAGGCTCCTGAAGTATTCTTCGATCTGCCTCATTCCTTCCTCAAACCCGACGACCGGTTCATACCCCAGTTCCTCTTTAGCTTTTTGAACAGGAAGGTCGTACCTGGCCGTCACCAGGTTTAAGGCTTCCCGGGTCAGTTGTGGGCGGGACCGGATACCCAGCCATTTCCAGGTGTTTTCCAGAAAAAGGGTAGCCGGGCGGGCCAGCCAGTAGGGGAGGGAACGGGGAGGAGGCAGGCCGGCCATTTTGGCCAGGTGGCACGTATATTCCTTCCAGGTGGCGGGGTTATCTTCGGCGGCATTATATACCTGCCCAATGGCTTTCGGGTTGCCGGCAGCGAGGACCATCATTTCTACCACGTTGTCTACATAAATCAGGCCGGCATTGTTTTCTCCCCGCCCGATCAGCACCGGCCCTTTGCGCATAGCCTGGATGAGTTCATGCACCCACGGCCGGCATCCGGGGCCGTAGACGTTTGCCGGGCGGATGATGACTACGGGAAGGCCATGCTTTTCCATATAGCTTCTGGCCAGTACTTCCTGAGCTTGTTTGGCCTTGCCGTAAGGGCCCATAGCTTTGCCGTGGGACAGGCTTTCGTGGCAGGTGGTGTTCTGCAGGCGGTTGCCGTACACCGCGATGCTGGAGGCCAGGACCACCGGCGCATTTTCCATTAATGCAGCGTCCAGTACATTCCTGGTGCCTTCAACTGTTACCTGCCTGAATAAGCTTTCCGGCCCCCAGTCGCCGACAATAGCCGCCAGGTGGAAGATCTTTTTCTTTCCTCTGGCGAGCCGCAGCAGGCCCTCCCTGTCCGTGATATCTCCTCTGTGGATTGCTACTTCCTCCTCCCAGTCGATCGGCACTGGTTCATTCGGCAATACCAGGGCGTGTACTTCCAGCCCTTCGGCAAGGAGGCGCCGGACGAGCCGCCGCCCGATAAACCCATTGGCGCCGGTGATCAGAACAGGGGTTTCCATATTTAACGGTTTTTCAGTTTTTCAGCATTTTTCAGCCCTTTCCGGTACAGGTCCCGGTACAGCAGCCAGGCCAGCCCGCTGATCGAGCCGCCGATCTTGGCCAGGATGCCTCTCGCCGGGGGAATGGCCAGTTCCAATGGCTTCTTTTTTATGGCTTTCTGTATTGCCCGCTCCACATCTTCCACCGTGAGCACCTTTGTAGAGCCCGAAAAGCTCAATGCCGATTCCCGGGGCAGTGTGAGTTGGTGGTCAAACATGGGAGTGCGGACCAGGTCGGGGCAGATGGTGGTGACGTAAATGCCTTTCTCCCGCAATTCCAGGGCCGCCGCCAGCGAGAAGCCCCTGACGGCAAACTTGGAGGCGGTATAATAGGACATACCGGGGACCGGGGCAATGCCGGCCAGGGAAGCAATATTGATGATATGGCCTCCGCCCTGTTTTTCCATCACACGGGCTATCCGGGTAGTGCCGTACAGGACGCCTTTGGCGTTGATATCCAGGTGTTTGTCAATGTAGGATTCATCCGCTTCTGTAATGAAGCGGGGCAGGGACACGCCGGCTATATTCAGAAGGTAATCAACTCGGCCAAACTTTTTCAGGGTGGCCTCGGCCACGCGGTTCCAGTCCCGGGCATTGCTGACATCGAGGCTCAACGGGAGAAAATCTTTGGTTTCTTCCCCGAAGGCCTCCAACAAACGGGTTTCCTGGATGTCGGTGGCCACCCAGCGGAATTGTCTGCGGTTCTTCCGGGCAAAATGCCTCCCGATCCCACTGGCGGCGCCGGTAATAATAGCGACGGGGCGTTCCATGGCGGCGTTTTTTTGGTAAAGTAAAGAAATTTCAGGGGAAAAAGAGCTGGCCGGCGAATATGGAATCCGGTAATTTACTACTTTAGGCAACTAAGGGAAAAAGCCGTTGGTTTGTAGCTCGGAAAAACCGGCAAATCGAAACGTATGGATTTTATCGACAAATATTTTCAGGCGGAGCGCTCCGAAAGCCTGCTGTTTATCGTAGTCGGAATTCTGTCTGTCCTGGCTGCTCTCGTCTTCTGGCTGGACATACAGAAGCCATTTTACAATGGGATGGGCTGGCCGCTCCTGCTCGTCGCCCTTATTCAGCTCACCGTCGGGCTTACGGTATTGATGCGGTCTTCGCAAGACGCCGAGCGCGTAAACAAAATGGTGGAACGCGAGCCCTACCGCATCGACAGGGAGGAGATCCCCCGTATGGAGCAGGTGATGAAGAATTTTGTATGGTACCGGTGGATAGAGATCCTTCTTTCTCTGGCGGGCCTGGCTTTGATCCTTTTTTTCGAGGAGCCCGGTTACTGGAAAGGAGTGGGGGCAGGCCTGTTCCTGCAGGCGGGTTTAATGCTGGTGCTTGATTTTTTCGCCGAGCGCAGGGGGCAGGCCTACCTGGATGCTTTACGGGATTTTATCGAAGGATGAAATTACCGGAGGCTGTCTCAAACCTTTCTATTCTTTGGACAAATCTTGCATTTTGAGTTGGGGTGAGCGATATTATGCATCGAATTCTATAGCATCATAGAAGAAAACAAATACAGATGTGTACCAATAATAAAGGGAAAACATTATTACTTCTGGCCTTTTTCCCCTGTCTGCTGGCCGGTCAGGGTTTCGCTGGTGAATATTTTTTGCCGGCGTATGGAAGCGAGGTTGTTATACAGCTTGAAGAAACCGGCTGGAACCAGTTGGGGGGTACGTTGATCGATTCGGACGGCGCCCGCTTTCAGGCCAATGCGATCATTGAAAAAGGGGAAGCAAAGGGGACGCTGGCCAACCAGGATGGTGGAATGTATTTTGAAGCTTATCTCCAGGGTGAACGGCTCGTCCTCAGGATCATACCTGCCGATGCCTACAACCAGCCGGATCACCTCAACGCACAGGAATTTGTTCTTACCCGCCGGGAGAGGGCAAAAGCTCCTATAACATTAGGCCGGCAGGAGCCTGGCCAGGAAACAAATACCGGGCAGGCGCCGGTGCCGGAGCAGGGCCTCCCTCCGGGAACCTGGGAAGGGGAATACTATGGGGAGTCCAATGAGACGCCAGCCAGTTTATACGTCAGCCGCTATGGAAA
This sequence comes from uncultured Phaeodactylibacter sp., assembly GCA_964418125.1. Lineage (GTDB taxonomy): Bacteria > Bacteroidota > Bacteroidia > Chitinophagales > Saprospiraceae > JACJXW01. The sequence continues at coordinate 81,498 of CAYQKY010000008.1, read as the reverse complement.
CCAGCTCAGCGGCGAGATCGATGCCGGCGGTTATAAATATATCCTCGAAGGAGCCATCAGCGGGACTGATGCCTGGGGAGAAGTGGTGGACCCACAGACACAGGGGCGGATGAAGTTTTCCGCAAACCTGAGCGCCAATGTCGTTACCTTTACCTTTTCTGGAGAAAACGGGCAATCCGAAATCGTATTTTTGAGTGAAGCAACAAAACCTCTTCCCGGGAATTGGGCTTATACGGAGATAATCCGTCAGGGCAGGTCTACAAGTACCAGGCAATGGCTAATGAGGCTTCTACCTGATAGCAGGTTCTACTATGGAGACGCCGGGGCTGTCCGCACTGCTCCCGACAGTGATGGCGTTACCCGTGGACGGTGGAGAATCTCAAACAATATCCTCTATTTTTTACAGGAAGGAGGGTGGAAGCCTTTTGCTGCCTTTCAGGTCAGAGGCGACAGCTTATTTCTGAGGCTGGGCGGTGGCGAGGTTCAGGAGTGGAAACGAAGTAAGTGAACAGCCACCGCCAGGGTGGCAGCCGGGGGCGGCCTCCCCATGCTGATCCATCGTGGTAGTGGAGCGCCCTTGAACATTGTTGCCCTGGTGCATGAAAATTAAAGCTTATTGCAGTTCCTTTTTGGCGGCTTTCAGCTTCTTCTGTTTTTGTTGGAGCAACTGCTCGACTTCCCTGAGGCGGTTTTCCTTTTTGTCCAGGTCGGCAGAGAGGGTGATGTTCTCTTTTTTTAGCTTTTCAACCTCCTTGAGGTTGTCATCAATTTCTTTTTCGTTGTCGGAAATATCATTCTTCAGGTTTTTGATCTCCGCCTCCAAGTCGCTCACCTGCTCTTCACTTTCTTCCACCTGCTGCTCATAGTATCTGGGGACGAAATCACTGATGAAATTGTCCACGATCTTTCGCATGGCCCGGTATTCCTTCGGGTATTCGCCCGGGTTCAGGTAGATATCGTAACCGAGGGAAGCGAAAACGCACATCCGGGTTTTGTCTTTTTTCTCGTCGAAATGCGTGTAAAAGTTCATGGCTTTGCCAGTGATGGCCTCGAACTGCACCTCTTCGGCATCCAGCAGGTCTTTATTGGCCAGAAAACCAAAGCCTTTCAGCCTGACATCGTGTTTGTCCTGCAGGTAATCCTTCCAGGCGCCCTTTACCGTTTTGGGCCCGGCTTCCAGCTCCACCAAAATACAGGGCCGCTCAGCTTTTTCGTGTTTAATGGAGGAATTGGTGATCTCTACGATCTGGGCAATGGAAAGCAGAGGAAGGCCCAGCATAAGAATAAGGTTTAAGAAAGCATATCTCATGGTATGAATAGGTTGAGTGAAAAATTGGCTGCACATTATTGAGCATCATTCACTTATAGAACAGGCTGCCCTGGGGCCATGTTTGAAAACACTCTTTTGGCAGCCTGCCCAAAGGGCCACAATGATGGGCTGTAAGCCGGCCTTGCCGGGAAAATCAGGCATCCAGGAGGGTTAATGAGAACGGCTGAGGATATCATCGGGAGGGGAGAGAAAAAAACCGAACTGGAAGAAAAGGGCATTCGATTGCTCAACATTGAAAGAAGTGGTGCCGGGAGCTTTTGCCTCAAAATCCGTACTGAAGTTGAACCGGTACCCGGCTTTGAAGTTGCCCCAGACCCATCGGGCAAACCGGTGTTCTACCCTTATGGAGGCGAAGAACTCGGAATGGTTAACGGCGTAGTCGAACTGGCTGTTTGTGGAAGTGGGAACGGCCACCCGGTAGCTCTGGCTGTCGTATTCTACCCCGAAGAGCAGGATGTCTCCTTCTTGGAGGTTATAACGGAGAAAAACATTGGCAGGGAATACGGATTCTATGCCCCAGTTTTCATTGAAATTGCGGTTGAACAGGAGGAAGGGGATCAGGTTGTTACGGCGGAAGCTTTTGGCATAGGCCAGCCCCAGCCCCCACTCGAAATCCTCGCTGGGCTTAATGGCATAAATGCCGTAGAGTTTATATATCGCGAACCGGTCCTCGAAAAAGCGCCCCAGCCCCTCGTAATTCCCGTTGGCGGATAGCTTAAAGCGGAAAGCAAGGTAATGATGTTCGCTCAGCGGCCTGGAAAAGATGACGCCCAGCGAACTGCTTTTGAGGGCGCCGTCATTGAGTTCACGGAACGTCTCGCTGAAGTCTGGCCCGAATCGTTTGAAATCGTACAGTTCCGAGAAATAGGAATAGCTCACCAACAGCTTAAGGTTTTCTTTGTTGATGAGCGGCGCCTTAAGGTCCAGCTTCATGTAGCTCAGGTTCCGGAATTCGGTCAAAGGAGAGGCCAGCAGGGTGTCCTCCGCCTTGAATCTGCCTCCGCCGAAATACCCGTATGACAGTTCCATCCCTTTGGAGCGGGACCCGTTCTCCACGCCGGGCTTGCAGAAACACCGCAATTGCCCGCCTTCGGTTGTGACGTCCTCAGGGAAAAAACCGGGCTTGGACTGGGCGGTAATTTGCATGGTGTAGAGTAGAATAGCTACGGTCAATAAGATGGTTCTCATTCTATTGATTTCCTGATGAAGTTCTGAATTCCCAAAGATAAGTTTTGGGCGGTTTACTTCATTCGTAAATTTCCAGGCAGGCTAAAATAAATATCGGAGTTTTCAAATATTTGAAAAATCTTTTACCCCGTAGGGGAGTATGCTCCAGTTGACGGTTCGGGCTGCCGGTAACCTTTTCTCCTGCTTTAATAAGCATCGGGAAGCCAATTTTTTTTTCTCCCCATGAGAATGCTCACCCCCGGTATTGATTTCTGTCATTGTTGAGGCCGCTTGAAATTCCAATCTTGATCTCAATTTTTATTGAACATCAATGAAAATAAAGATTGAACGTCAGCGGCACAGCGAAAGCAGGACGAATTGACTGGCCAACATAGATCCTGGCGCCCGGAGTTTAGGGGCCGAAAGCAGTTGGTTGATTCGCTCTAGTCGCACCAGTCTAGCCGGCGATTTTTAATAAGATCAAAGCCAATTTGTTATGAAAGATGGAAATGGAAGCTTGGCCACCCCAAGCCCGAAGATTTCTGATCGGAAAGTCCTGAAAGAACACATTTTAGAGATCGTCAGCGACTCCGGAGAAGGAGCTCAGAAAGCGGGCCAGAGTTTTGGGGCCGTTTCTGCCAAAATGGGCAATGGCGTGTGGACCGTAGAAATTATCCCTGCCGATATTCAACCTCCTCCCCGTACTAAAGAAAGCGCTTCCGGTATTCGAATCCGCTTTGGTTCAGACAAGATCACCAACGCCGGCGATGAGGCCGACGTGCTGGTTGCTTTCAACGAGATCGTTCCTTATACCAGGATCGAGCAGAATGCTTACCGGGAAGGCACCATCGTACTCATCGAGAGCAAATGGGCGACTGATGAGTCGGAAGAGATACGGAAGAGCTATGCTGCAGCCATTCAAGATTTTAAGGAAAGGAGTTTTGTGGTTTACGAGATACCTATGGAGGAAGAATGCCTCAAGCTGACTCCCAATCCGAAAAAGGGAAAGAACATGTGGGTGCTGGGCATGCTCAGCCGCATGTACGACCGTGATATGGAAAAGGCTGCCGCCCAGGTGGAATACACCTTTCGTTCCAAATCAAAAGCGGTGGTCGATTCCAACCTCCAATTGCTGCAGGCCGGTTATGAGTGGGCACAGGAAAACCTGGAACTGCGCTTCCGGGTCCCGGCAGTGGAGGCCGCTCAGGAACTGGTGGTGATGAACGGCAACGAAGCGCTCAGCTTTGGCATTCAGGCCGCCGGCATCGAGCTCTGCTCCATGTACCCTATTACTCCGGCCACTTCCACCTCTCACCACCTGGCAGAATGCATACAGGCTTCCGGCGGTATTATCCACCAGGCCGAAGACGAGATCGCGGCCGTTGGGTTCGCCATTGGCGCATCTTATGCGGGGAAAACATCGGTGACCATCACTTCCGGCCCCGGGCTTGCGCTGAAAACGGAGTTCCTGGGCCTTGCCGTTATGGCGGAAGTCCCCCTGGTCGTCATCGATGTACAGCGCGGAGGCCCTTCCACCGGCCTGCCGACCAAGGTAGAACAGAGCGACCTGCTGGCAGTCCTGTACGGCCAGCCGGGAGATTCGCCCAAGGTAGTGCTGGCGCCTTCTACCATAGAGGAATGTTTCCACTTCGTTATTCTGGCGCGCAAGATCGCCGAATCCTTCCGCATGCCGGTGATCCTCCTTTCCGACGCCAACCTGGCCACCGGGGTGCAGCCTTTCCCCAGGCCTCAGCTGCGTGAGGAGTGGCTGTCGCCTCCTGTAGACCAGAGCCCCTGGAAGGAGGGCGTAACGGCCTATGGCTGGGATGACAAGACCGGCCTGAGCCAGCGCCCGGTTCCCGGGCAGGCTGGCGGTGAATATACCCTTACCGGCCTGGCGCACAGTTCCGCAGCAAAGGTGACCTACCTGCCGGAAATCAACCAGAAGACCTCTGCGCTGCGGAGCCGCAAACTGGCCACCTTCGGGCGTACCCTGAAACCTCCCCAGGTCCACGGTGATGAGGAGGGCGACCTGCTGATCGTCGGCTGGGGCTCCACCCGTGGAGCGATCGAAGAGGCCGTCAGCCGGGCTCGCGAGGAAGGCGCGAAGGTATCCTCCGTGCACCTCCGGTTCCTCAGCCCCTTCGAACCCGGGCTTAAGGATATCTTTAAGCGGTTCAAAAAAGTGATGACCGTGGAGATCAATTACAGCGACTCACTGGATGACCCGATGATCACTCCTGAGAACCGCCGTTATGCCCAGCTTGCCTGGATACTGCGGGCACAAACCCTGGTGGATATTGACTGCTACTCCAATGTGCACGGGCAGCCCCTGCGGCCCGGGAAAATTCTGGCCAGGATTCAAAAAGAATTAAACGGTTAAAAAAGCAGAAGCCATGTTTGGAATTAAGCAAGATTTCGTTTGCGAACTACCCAAGAAGTATTATACCCTCAGCGATTACGAGAAGGGCGTTGCCCGCTGGTGCCCGGGGTGTGGGGACCACGCCGTTCTTTCCTCTGTGCAGCGGCTTTGCCGGGAGGAACAACTGCCGCCGGAAAAGACCGTTTTCGTTTCGGGTATCGGCTGTTCCAGCCGTTTTCCTCATTACATGAACACTTATGGTTTTCACGGCCTGCACGGACGGGCCTTTCCGGTGGCCTGCGGTGTTAAATTCCGCCGCCCGGACCTGAACGTCTTCGTCATTACCGGCGACGGCGACTGTTGTTCTATCGGAGCCGGCGCCTGGATACACGCCATCCGGTATAATATGAACATAACGACCATCATGTTCGACAACCAGATCTACGGGATGACCAAGAAGCAGACATCCCCGACTTCCCGGTTGGGTACCATCTCCAATACCCACCCCACAGGGTCGGTATTGCCGCCGGTCAGTCCGCTGCAGACTTCACTGGGCATGTCGAACGTATCTTTCGTCGCGCAGACGGCCGACTGGGTTCCGGGACACCTCTTCGCTACCATCAAGGCGGGCTATGAACACCCCGGATTTTCCTTTATCAAAGTGATTATGCGGTGCTCCAAATTCATGGGCCCTCTGGTGGAAGAGATGACCACCAACCGGGACGCCATCTCCATACTGGCCCACGAGAACGGTATACAGGCGGATGACAGTACCCTTCGGGCTTATAAGAAACACCACGTTCACGACCCTTCCGATATCAATGCCGCCCGGGAACTGGCGGAGGATAAGGAAACCTCTTATCTCGGCCTGTTCTACCAAAACAGGGAGGCTTTGCGCTACGACTTGTATGGCGCTCACAACCTGGGCTTTACACCGGAAGAAAAGATCGCCGCTGTCAACGCACAGCTGGACAAGTATGCGGTTTGAAGGTGTATAAGTGTATAAGTGTATAAGTGTATAAGTGTATAAGTGTAAGTGCTTGGACAATAACAATTTAACAATATAGCCATTTAACAATCTGCCCCGAACTCCAGGGAAAACGCTCTTAGCGTCTCGAAATCGAAGCAGCTTAGGTGAAACTAAAATTGTCCAAGCACTTATAGGTGCATGAGTGCATTAGTGGGGCAAGGTACTGGCGTCCCATTCACTCAATCACTCATTCAGTCAATTATTTAAGATGAGCAATAAGGATTCAGGCAGAGAAACGATCACCGGGTTTTTCCAGGAAGACGCCACCGGCATTCCGGGGTTTCTCAGAAGCAATGAGGTTCCGGGCAAGGTGCTTTCCTTTAAGGAGGCCAGCAGCCTGCCTCAACTGCCGAAGGCAACTTCTGCTCCGGAAGCGGAGTACCGGGCGTACTGGCGAACCCTGAGGGCTTTTTTCCGCAGTGGAAAAGGAGGAGGCCTGCCCGAAGCAGAAGGAAAGCCTCAGGTTTTTCCCGCTTTGTTGGCGCCTTTTCGGGGGAGGGAATACATTCAATACAACTTCCCCTGCTGGATAGCTGATGCAGGTGAGGATGAAGACGGTTCTTTTTTTACCCTTCCGGGCATTCTACAGCGAGCTGTTGAAAGCTTCGCTCCGGAGGAGGGGCAGGCCAGGATACTGAAGGACAACCTGTTGCGTCTGGAAGCAGGCATTCGGGCTAAGGTGAATTTTGTCGATGCAGCTTTTAAGGCGGCTCCTGTTTTTAAGGAAGCCCTGCAAGAACTGGAAGCCTTGTTGTCGGTGAAGGGGGAGGAGGGCAAGGCCTTTGCCGAAGACCTGCTCCGCCTGAAAAAGGCGTTGCCGCAAACAGGGGTTTTGATCCCCTTCTCACCACTTGCGCCGCTTCATATCCTGGCGGTAGTAATACAGCGTCAGCTGGCGGCAAACCGCCAACCCATCCGGGCGGAAATAACCCGCCTGGCCAACCAGCTTAAAGATATCCTGGCGGTCGAACGGGAAAAGGGCCCGAATGCCCATTCTGCCGAGCATCTTCACTCTGCACTGGATTTTGCCGATACTTTCCTCAATTTCGAAGAGCTGTCTTCCGTGCTTCCTTCCGGAGGTTCTGAGGCCATGCCCGAGGAGCGCCACCACCGTATTGAGCTCATACTCGACAATCTCAATAAAGCAGATGAGTTCCTTTTCGGGAGCGAAGCTTTCGTAGTGTTTTCTGAAGAGGGTAGTGGGTTCGGCGGGGCAGACTGGAAAGGGAGTTTTCCGGGGTTCAGGGCCCATCCGGCAAAAGCCGGGAAACTATCAGCGGCGGCGGCTGCCGTCTTTGATGAAGAGATGGGAAAGGCAGCCAGTGTATTTGCTGCTCTGCGCATCGCTCGCCTGGAAGTGAACAACCAGTATGTTCCGGAGATGCACAGCGATTTCTTCGCTCATTTCGATTGGCGTAGCTTCAATGGGCAGGAGTGGGCCGCCTGTGCTCCTGTATTGCTGTTGGCGGATGCCGAAATGCTGCTGGAACAGGAGCTCAACGCCTTTTCCCGTCAGTTGGCTTCGGGCCGCCCGATTAAATATCTGGCTGTAAAAAATATAAAAAGAGTAATTACAGGCGATAATGGCAGGGAGACTGGCGCTCTGGCTATGCGCCGGGAGTTGGGCGCTCTGGCCATTGCCCACCGCAACGCCTTCGCCCTGCAATCCTCCGCCATTCGCCCGGAATACCTGTACGAAGGCTTCGCCCGGGGAGTGGAGATGTTAGCCCCTGCTCTATTTTACCTGCTTTCTGCCCGCCCGGATAAGGGGTGCGCAGTTGAACCCAGCCTCTGGGCAAGCGCTGCCGTCGAAGGCCGGGAATTTCCAGGGTTTATCTTCGATAGTGAAAAAGGGCCGAAATGGGGGAGCCGTTTCGATATACAGGAAAACCCGCAGCCGGAGGCGGACTGGCCGGCCCATCAACTGGCTATTCAGGATGAGAAGGGAGAGGGGCAGTCTCTGTCCCTGCCTTTTACCTATGCTGATTTTGCAGTCTTGGAAGGCCGGTTCAATACCTATTTCCATATCGTTCCTCCTGAATACTGGGGGGATAACCTGATCCCGCTGGCAGCGTACCTTGAACTTTCCGGCGATGAATACCTTTCCAAAGTCCCCTTCATCTGGGTGGCTGACGAAAAAGGGCAACTGCAACGGGCGGCAGTGGCCTTGCCTCTGGTGCTGGCCTGCCAGGAACGCCTGGATTTCTGGCACTACCTTCAGGAAAATGCCGGAATTCAGAGCTATCACGTTGAACAGGCTACCGGCCGTTTGCGGGAGGAACTTCAGAAAGCTGCCGAGGAAAAGATCGCTTCTCTGAAGGCCGGCCATGAGGCGGAGGTGGAAAAGGTGAGAGAAGAAGCGGCCCGCAATGCAATGGAGCGCCTGGCATCCATGCTGCTTGATCTCGACGTTGATAGTATCGCTCCGGAAGCGGGAGCGGCAACAGCATCTCCGGCCTCTAAGCCAAAAGCCAGATCCGGGGCCAAGCCGGAAGAACAAGCTCCTGAAGCGCAAACTCAAAAGGCGCCACAGCCAAAGGAAGAGAAAAAAGAAGAGCCGGAAGAAGATGGCCTCGGAGAGGCCTGGGTGGAGACCCCGCTCTGCACCTCCTGTAACGAATGCATCGACGCCAATAAGAATATATTCCAGTACAATGCCGACAAACAGGCATATGTTGCCAACCCCAAGGGTGGCTCCTTCGCCGACATCGTCCGCGCAGCAGAGAAGTGCCCGGTAAGGATCATCCACCCCGGCGCTCCCCAGAACCCCGGCGAAGAGAACCTGGGGGAATGGGTAAAGCGGGCGGAACCGTATCAGGCGTAGGAAGGTGTATCAGTGTGGCGCTCTGGAGAGGAACAATATAACATAGAAGCAATATAACAATATAGCCATACAACCAATGATCAACGAGATCCTCATAGCGGTGGGAATATTAGCAGGGCTGGGTTTGCTGTTTGCCGTCATTCTGGCAGTGGCGTACAAGAAGCTTCGCGTTGAGGAAGACCCCCGAATCGACCAGGTGGAGGAGATGCTCCCGCACGCCAACTGTGGCGCCTGCGGGGAGGCCGGTTGCCGGGCCTTTGCGGAGAAGGTGGTCGCCAATGAGGTGCAGATCTCAAAATGCACAGTGAGCTCTCAGGACGCTATCGAGCGCATTGCCGCTTACCTGGGCGTGGAGGCCGGGGCGGAAGAGAAACGCGTAGCCCGCTTATTGTGCGCCGGAGGCAAAAGAGAGGCGCACAGCCTGGCGGAATACGCCGGGACGTTGCGCACTTGCCGGGGGGAGGCCGTCGTTACCGGGGGGCCTAAAGCCTGCGCCTGGGGATGCCTTGGCCTGGGCGACTGCGTCAACGTCTGCGATTTTGACGCCCTGTATTTGAATGACGATGGCCTGCCGACGGTTATTCCCGACAAGTGTACCGCCTGCGGCGATTGCGTGGAGATCTGCCCCAAGGACTTGTTCGAACTCATGCCGGAAAGCCGGAAGCTCATCGTGCAGTGCAAGTCGCTGCTCGAGGGCAGCCTGGCGGAGTCCAAGTGCTCGGTAGCCTGCACGGCCTGCGGCCGTTGTGTGGCCGATGCGCCGGAGGGGGTGATCGAGATCCGAAGCAACCTCGCCGTAGTCAATTACGAACTGAACCATCTGGCCAGCCCGGAGGCAACGCTGCGCTGCCCGACCAATGCCATCGTATGGGTGGAAGGGCGGCAATTTGAAAAGCGGCCCACCGTCTGGCTGCCTCTGGGCAGGGTTGAGAAATATACCGAAGACGTCTGAACCGGGGCTGCATGCCCTATTTCACGAAAGAACAAGAGAAAATGAATGACCCGAATAATATATTTGGCAAGACAGTAGAAAGTACTGGTGCAGAATTGCTCCGGCAACTGGAGGCTGCCCTCAGCGAGGGGTACCTTTCACCAAAAGGGAAAGAGGCCAGCCCTGGGCTCAACATCTTCGGGCGCGTTGGCCATCACCGCAACGGTTCGGATCTGTCTTTTCTCGCCGGCCTGGCCAGCACCGGCCTGCGTGCCGGGGCTTTCCTTACCGGCAACCAACTGGGCGCCAACTACAACCAACTGGCGGAACTTACCCGGCAGAACCTCCCCGTTCTGGTTCATTACACCAATATTTCCGGGGACGGTAAAGCGCATTCCTCCGGATTTGATGACTTTTACGGGGCCGGCCATACCGGGTGCTTTCAACTTATTGCCGCCAACCTTCAGGAAGTCATTGACTTTACGGCCATCGGCCACAAGGCGGCGGAACTAGCGCTGCTGCCTGGTATCTGCCTGGTGGATAATGCTTATGAAAAGCAGGAGGCCTCGGTGCCGGAGGCCGGCGCTTTGCGCCGCTTTCTGGGAGAGCCCGACAGCCACATCAATTGCCCTGTGCCGGCTCAACGGCTCCTCTTCGGCAAAAGCCGGCGGCGAATACCGCAATGGTACAGCCTGGATATCCCCGCTATGATTGGCGCCCGTAAGGAAAAACTGGGCCTTCAACTGGAGGGCGCTGCCCGTGAACGTTATTTCTACCGCCACCTGCCCGATATCCTTCGCCTGGTAATGGAGGAATATGAAAGGGCTTCGGGCAGAAAGTATACGGCTGTGAAAACAGCAGAAGAGGGCCGGGCAGACTATCTCATCATCGCTCAGGGGGCCGCCTTCGAAACAGCGGCCGATGGCGCCCGCCAGGCCCGCTCTCAGGAAAAGACTAAAGTGGGCGCCCTTAGCCTTTCTGTTTTGCAGCCCTTTCCGAAGGAGGAGCTGGCCTCCTTCCTGTCCGGAAAGAAAGGCATTGCTATCCTTGAAGAAACCGGCGGTTTCCGGGCGGGCCATTCTGATTTCTATCATGAAGTGAATGCCGTTGTCCAGAGCCTGGGCAAAAAAGCGCCTGAACTGTATTCGGTAACCTATGCCGGCGCACTCTCCAATGAGGTGGTTATCACTGCTATCAGGAATATGCAGCGCGGCGGCGCCCGCCGGGAAAACCTTTACATCGGCTTTGATTATACGCGGCCTTCAACCAGTTTTCCGCAGCATCAGGTCATGCTGCAGGCCATCAGCCGGGAATATCCCGAAATAGAAAAAGAGACGCTCAGCCTTGCTCCGGATAAAAACGGCAGGGGGCCTGGCATTGCGGTTCAGAGCCTGCCCTTCGCCATTCGGAGGTATCAGGCCCAGGGGCCGGCGTACTCCGGCCTGTCCCGTTTCTACCACAATACAGCCTGCTTTTATCAACAGGGCATCAGGGCCGAGTTGGTAGCTGATCCTTTCCAGGCATTGCCGCTGATGCCGCCGGCTACCGCCAATTTCGCCAATCCGGCGGAAGACAAGGCCCAACTTCCGGTATTTCAGCCGCAGAATTGTACCGGCTGCGGCGCCTGCATGGTATACTGCCCTCATTCGGCTATGCCCGGCATCGCCATCAGTTTCCAGTCTATGGCCCGGGCAGGCATGAAGATCGCTGCTGCTCAGGGTACGCCCATCCCTCAGCTGATGGGCATCGAGCGCAAACTGGTTAAAGTCGCGGAGGAACTGGCCAAAAAAAAGGGCCAGGACATTGAGCGGATTGCGGACATCCTGCCGGAAGCCTTCCAACAGCTGGCAACCCAATCGGGCATGGAAGGGGAGAAGCTCGAACGGGCACAGGAAGGAATTGATATTCTGAACGGCATTATCGGGAAATTCCCAATAGCTGTTACGGACACCTTCTTTCACCAGAAAAAACGGCAGGAAAAAGGCGCCGCACAGTTTTTCTCCATTGCCATCGACCCCCATGCCTGCACCGGTTGTGGGATCTGTACTGCCGTCTGCGAAGACGACGCTCTGCGGATGGCGCCTCCCGGGCCCGACAGGGCCGCTCAACTGCAAGCTAACCTGGGCCTTTGGGAGCAGCTGCCGGACACGCCTTCCGATACCATCAATGCGCTGATCCGGGAGCCAGGATACGACCCTGTTGCCGCTACCTTGCTCAGCCGTCATTTTTACCTGTCTCTGTCAGGAGGAGCGACTACCGAAGACGGCGCTCCTGGTAAAACGGTTCTCCACTGGTTGACAGCCATTCTGGAATCGGTAATGCAGCCCAGAGTGGAGCAACAGGCCAAGGAACTGGAGCAGCATATCGAGGAGTTGGCCAAGAACATCCATCAGCATCTGAGTAATGCCTTGCCCAAACGGGATTTTCAGCTTTCCGAGGATGCCATGGCCGTCTTCGCTGAGGGAAAACTCCCGCTGGAAGAAGTGATCCGGGAGATCAATGCGGAGCCGCAATCACAGATCGTGGATGCTACCTCCCTTCAGCGTAAGATAGGTTTGCTGAACGACCTTAAAGCCTTGCTATGGGCGCTACGGGAAGGGCCAACCGGAGGCGGGAGGTCCCGATATGGCGTTCTGCTTTCCGGCAATGAGGCAATGCCCTGGGCCGATGATTATCCCTACAATGCATTTACCTCTCCGGTGATATGGCACTGGGACGGTTCGTCTCCGGAACGCCTGCTGGGCATCCTGGAGGGGCAGGCCCGCCACGTCATCGACCAGGTGCGGCTACTGCGAAGAGCTGCCCTGGAAGCAAAGAATAAATACCGCCCTGAGCTCCACGACCAGGAGGTGGGAACGCTGGGCTGGGCGGGGCTCAGCGCTGAAGAAAAGTCTGCCCTGGCGCCTGTATTGCTGGTGGGAGACGCCCGCCTGTTCTCTGAACAGAACCGCGCCGCCCTCCTGGAACTGCTCGCCTCAGGCCTCCCGGTGAAGGTAGTTGTACTGGACGACGGGGAAGTGTCGGCGGGCTATGCCGGCGCCGCCCACCTGGCTTCTGCTCAGGTAGCATGGGCATCGGCCCTGGCATTGCAGCATACATTTCTGGTTAAAGGCAGCCTGTCCGGGGAGCCTGGCCTTTTCGATCAGCTGCGCGATGGGCTGCAGCGTTATGAACCGGCCCTTTTCCACCTGCTGGCGCCCCGTCCGGAGCGCCACGCCGGCGAGGAGCGCTTATGGCCGGCAATAAGCCGATTCGCTCTGCAGACAAGGGCCTTCCCCGGCCTGGTGTTTGACACCGACGGGGATATGAATTACCTGTCCTCAGCCCTGAAGCTGGTGCAGAACCCGCTGCCGGAGGTGGATTGGGTGAAAACTACCCTTAGGTACAAGGAGGGCGAAAAAGATAAAGAGCAGCCTTATATTCTGACTTACGCCAACTGGCTTTTCACCCTGAAGGCATGGCGGGGGTATTTCCGCCCGCTTCAGCCGGAAGGGGAAAACCCCTTGCCGGTGGCGGAATACCTGGGGCTGGATGAAAAGGAGCGTAAAGGTAAAACCCCGGCTATTTCTGTGGTAGGCCAGGCAGGGCGGTTGGAACAATACGCCGTTTCGCCCGAAGTGCTGGCAGCTACCCGGCAGGCGCTTCGCCAGTGGAACAGCCTTCGCGAATTCGCCGGCCTGCGCAGCCCCTTCCCCCAGAAGGAAAGGGAATCGCTGGAAAAAGAACTTTCGCAGAAATACGAAAAAGAGTTGGCCGAACTGAAGGCTTCCTATGAGGCCCGGCTTGAGGAACAGGAGCAGGCGCTAATGGATCAGGTTCGGGTTAAACTCCGAGATAAATTGCTGGCCCTTTCCCGGCGGGGGGAGCAATTGGCCCAATTGGAAAAAGAGACAGAATAATCATTGTCAGATGACCGCAACGGCACAGAACGGACTAAAAGATAAATTGCTGACCTTCCGGCACGGCGTGCATCCGGAGGAATTCAAGGAGTTGTCGGACCACCAGCGGATCGAGCGCATGCCCTTTGTGGAGGACTATACGCTTCCGCTGTTGCAGCACATTGGCGCTCCGTCCAAACCGCTGGTGCGAAAAGGGCAACGCGTAAAGCGGGGTGATATGATCGCCGAACCCGGCTCTTTTGTGTCGGTTGCCCTGCATGCCCCGGTAGATGGTACGGTAACGGATGTAGGCCTTTACGGCCACCCGAACGGGCAGATGTTGCCCGCTATCCGCATCAAGGCAGACCCTTTTTCCACCCAGCAGCTGGATCAACCTGCTTTGAGGCAGCCGGAAGATTTGAGTAAAGCCGAATTTATTGAGGCGATCCAGCAGGCCGGCATCGTTGGCCTGGGCGGGGCGGCTTTCCCTGCCCACGTGAAGTTCAATATTTCGGAAGACAAGCCCTGCCGCTATCTCATGCTCAACGGCTGCGAGTGTGAGCCCTTCCTCACCTGCGACCACCGCGTGATGGTGGAATATGCCGAAGAACTAATCGACGGCGCCCGCATCCTGCAGCATTTCATTCAGGCGGAGAAGGTTCACATCGCCATTGAGGCCAACAAGCCGGATGCCGTGATCGCTTTGCGGGAAGCCGCGTCCAAGGCCGGGTTCCCGGTGGAGGTAGTTCCTCTGAAGGTGAAATACCCGCAAGGAGCCGAGAAAATGATGATCAGCGCCATCCTGGGCGAAGAAGTGCCTGCCGGGAAACTGCCCATCGATGTAGGCGTGTTGGTATCTAACGTAGGCACCATCGTGGCCATGTCCCAATACTTCCGGCAATCTCAGCCGCTGATCGAAAGAGTGATAACGGTGACCGGCACCGCCGTCCGGCGCCCGGCCAATGTACTGGTGCCGCTTGGGACTCCCATGCGGGACCTGGTTGAATTCTGCGGCGGCGTTACCAATGAAGCCACCCGTATCCTGCTGGGCGGGCCTATGATGGGTATCGTACAGAAAAGCCTGGATACGCCGGTAGTGAAGGGTACGTCCGGCATTCTGGCCCTCACCGAGCGGGAGGTTCAGGATATCGACACTTTCAGCTGTATACGTTGCGGGCGTTGCCTGGAAGCCTGCCCATTATTCCTCAACCCGGCGCGCCTGGGGCTGCTGGCCAGAAAGGGGTTGTGGGATGATATGGAAGACTACAATGCTATGGACTGCTTTGAGTGCGGATCCTGTTCCTACGTGTGCCCGTCGGGCATTCCCCTGGTTCAGAGCATCAAAGTAGGCAAGGCGATGATCAGAGAACGAAAATCGAAATAACCGGACGTCCCGCATTCATGTGGGGCGTATCCAACAATTGACACAGTAGCAAAAGCATGGTCGACAAACCCAAAATAACGATCTCCTCTTCTCCTTTTCTGCACGATCAGGTGACCACGCCGAAGATCATGTGGGAATTGGGCTATACGCTGGTTCCCATTCTGCTGGCGGCCGTTTATTATTTTGGGCTCAGCGCGTTGCTGGTCAGTGCCGCGAGTATTGCCGGCTGCCTGGTTACTGAATACTATCTGGGCAAAAAGGGGCCGCTGGGCAACCCTTTACGCGATGGCAGCGCTGTAGTTACGGGGTTGTTGCTGGCGCTGGCCCTTCCTCCGGGTTTTCCCCTGTGGATGGCCTTTGTGGGAGGAGTCGTCGCCATTGGAATGGGCAAGGTGATCTGGGGCGGCCTGGGCCAGAACGTATTCAACCCGGCCCTGGTCGGCCGGGCTTTCCTGCAGGCGGCCTTTCCCACGGCGATCACCACCTGGGAGCCCCCCGACGGGCGTTACTGGGGGCTTAGAGGCACCAACCTGGCGCCTCCCTTTTACCAGGGAGAACCCGTGGATGCGGTGAGCACCGCCACGCCTTTGGCGGAGATGAAGTTCAGCCAGGAACCGACCGCTTTGGCCGACCTTCTTTTGGGCAATATCAGCGGTTCCCTGGGCGAGACTTGTGGCCTGCTGCTTCTGATCGCCTGTATCTACCTTGTCGCCCGCCGGATCGTCAACTGGCGTATTCCAGTGGGTATCCTGGCAACGGTGGCCGCCTTTTCCGCCATTCTGTACCTGATATCTCCGGACCGCTATCCCTCGCCGGGATTTATGCTGCTGGCGGGCGGTTTGCTGCTGGGAACCGTCTATATGGCCACCGACCCGGTCAGCTCTCCTCTGGCGCCCAGAGGTATCTGGATATACAGCGTGGGTATCGGCTTTCTGGTCGTCCTGATACGAGTCTGGGGCGGGCTGCCCGAAGGGGTCATGTACGCCATACTGCTGATGAATGCGGCCACTCCTCTGATCAACCGGTTTGTCCGGCCGAGAGTGTATGGGTACTAGGAGACGGGGGGAAGTGGAGGTGGGGAGAGAGGGAGATGGGGAAAAGAAATCAGCCAAACGTAAATAGAACAAGATAAATCACAATACGAAAATGAATGAAGAAAGCAAATCCATTCCAAAACAGGAGCCCGAACCCAGTTCGTTCAGGCTGATCTCCACCCTGGGGCTGGCAGGCTTTTTTTCCGGGCTGGTCCTGGTGGGCGCTTTCCTTTTCACCCGGCCGATCATTGAGGCCAACCGGGCGCAGGCCCTGCAGCAGGCCATCTTCAAGGTGTTGCCGGGGTGTACCAGTTATCGTACCATCGAACTGCGCGATGGCCAGTTGGTGATGCTGGAAGATAATGCTCCGGAAACGAGGGAGGGGGAAGAGGTGCGCCGCATCTATGCCGGCTATAATGATAAGGACAAACTCATCGGTTTTGCCATATCCGGAGAAGAACCGGGGTATCAGGACCTGATCGTGGCCATCTTCGGTTACAACCCCCGCAAGGAGATCGTCATCGGCTTTGAAGTACTGGAAAGTAAGGAGACCCCCGGCCTGGGCGATAAGATCATGAAAGACCCCGCCTTCCTGGCCAATTTTAAGTCCTTAGCCGTTGAGCCGGCCATCACGGTAGTGCCGAAAGGCGAAAAGAAAAAGGACAACCAGATCGAGGCCATTACCGGCGCCACCATCTCCTCCAAGGCGGTTGGCCGCCTGCTCGAGAAGAACCTGGCCGAATGGCGCCCTCTGATCGAAGAGCATTGGAAGGAGTTCAAGAAAGTGGAAGAATAAATTATGAACGAGCCGACAACTATTGAGAAGAGCCGCTCCGCCGAGGAATTCCTCAAGGGGATTTGGAAAGAGAACCCTGTTTTTGTGGCGGTGCTGGGGATGTGCCCCGTGCTGGCAGTGACCAATACGGCCATCAACAGCCTGGCGATGGGCCTGGCGACTACCTTCGTGCTGGTATTCTCCAGCCTGCTGGTGTCCAGCCTGCGCAACGTCATTCCCAAGCAGGTGCGGATCACCACTTTCATCATCATCATCGCCACTTTTGTAACGGTGGTAGACTTCATGCTGGCCGCCATCGTGCCGCAGGTGCATAAGGAACTCGGGGCCTTCATCGCCCTGATCGTGGTGAACTGCCTTATTCTGGGGCGGCAGGAAGCTTTTGCTTCCAAAAATTCCATTAAGCTGGCACTTGCCGATGCTCTGGGCATGAGCCTCGGCTTCACGTTTGCCCTGCTCTGTATCGGCGTCGTCCGGGAGATCCTGGGCAGCGGAAGCTTATTCAACTTCTCCCTCTTCGGTTCTGGCTTCGAACCCTGGGTCATTATGATCATGCCCCCGGGCGGATTCTTTACCCTGGGCTTCCTGCTCCTGTTCTTCAACTGGCTGCAGAAGCGGCGCAAGGCCAAGCAGGAACGGGTAACCACGGAGTATGAAGAGGCGAGAGAGTTCCTTTAGGTCTGGTCCCCGAAAAGGAAGAGGGTAGGCGACAACATCGTTATTTTTATAATCATAATTTTTATAATGATTATAAAAATAACGATTACAAAAGTAATGATTATAAATGTAACGGTTTGTTTCGATCGGCTTTGCCCAGCCATCCAACAATCCAGCTATCTAACCATTTAACCATGCAAGACCTCCTCTGGATATTCATATCGGCCCTGCTGATCAACAACTTCACCCTGGCCTATTTCCTGGGGTTGTGCCCGTTCCTGGGCGTTTCCGGACGGTTGGAGACGGCCTTCCGCCTGGGGCTGGCGAATATCTTCGTCATGCTCATCACGGCGGTCTGCGCCTGGGGGCTGAATACTTTTGTCCTGCCTTATGCGCCCTACCTGCGCCTGATCAGTTTTATCATCGTTATTGCCAGCACTGTGCAGTTCGTGGAGATGGCGGTAAAAAAGCTCAGCCCGGAACTGTTCCGCGCCCTGGGGATCTTCCTGCCCTTGATCACGACCAACTGCGCCATCCTGGGGCTGGCCCTCTTCTCTACCAATAAAGGATACGGCCTGGTGGAAGGCCTGTTCTACGCCCTGGGGGCCGGCGGGGGCGTCACCCTGGCGCTGGTGTTGCTGGCCGGCATCCGGGAGGAGACGAAAATACTGGACATTCCAAAGGTGATCGAAGGCACTGCCCTGAACCTGATCATTGCGGGGATCTTGTCGATGGCGTTTATGGGGTTTGCGGGATTGTTCAGTGCGGGAGGGTAATGAATTATTTTTCACCAGCTACCATTCTAAGGTTGGACAGCCCCGTACATCGTACATACCCAAGGGCTGTCATTGGCCCGTACACCGTCCAAGCCCCTGGAATATTCTGTCCAACCTTAGACGGATAGCCTTTTTACCCATTCCCCAAACTCCTCAACCCCCTTGGCATTCAAACACATCTCTTTCGTCAGCCCGCCCTTGCGGGCAGAAAGCACTCCAAAGTGAATATCGTGGATGCCTTCTTTGCTATGCGCATCCGGATTGACGGAGATGAGCACGCCTTTTTCCAGGGCATACGGGATCCAGCTCCAGTCGAGGTCGAGGCGATAGGGGTTGGCGTTGAGCTCTATGGCCACGCCGTTGGCGGCACAGGCGTCGATCACCTTTTTGTGGTCGATGGGGTAGCCCTCGCGGGAGAGGAGCAGCCGGCCGGTGGGGTGTCCTAGAATGGTAGTGAAGGGGTTTTCGATAGCAGTGAGCAGGCGCCGGGTGGCTTTGTCCTCATCCATGCGCAGGTTGGAGTGGACGGAGGCGATGATGAAATCGAAGGCCTTGAGCACATCTTCCTCGTAGTCGAGAGCGCCGTCGTTGAGGATGTCGCTTTCGATGCCTTTGAAGATGCGGAAGGGCGCCAGTTCTTTATTCAAAGCGTCGATCTCTTCCATCTGTTGAAAGACACGCTCCGGCTGCAGGCCGTTGGCGTAGAAGGCTGATTTGGAGTGGTCGGTCATGCCCAGGTATTCATAGCCCAGCCCTTTGGCGTAGAGCGCCATATCGCGGAGGCTGTGGCCGCCGTCGCTGTAAGTACTGTGGGCATGGACGACACCCTTTATGTCGCTTTCTATGATCAGTTCAGGCAGGGTTCCTTCCCGTGCCAGTTCGACTGCCCAGTCCTGTTCACGTAACTCGGGGAGGATAAAGGGCAGGCCCGCTTTATCAAAAACTTCCGTTTCTTCCGCCAGGCTATTGTCAACCGGGCTGCCGTTGGCGTTGGTAAAAGCCTCCAGGAAATCGGAGGTACTGCTGAGTTTGAAGAGGCGGGAGCCGAATTCAGCGGGGGAGCAGCGGTAAATATTTACTGGTGTATCGGCGGCTGTCTGAGCGGTAATGGGGGTTCCCTTTTCCTCCACTTTTTTGAGGCGGGCTTTTTCAAAGAAAGGCTCCAGTTTGCCCTCAAAGCCGATGAGCAGGTCGATGCGCTCCACTATATTGGCCCGCCGCCGGATGGGGCCGCAGAGGTTCACCCGGGCGCCCGGAAGAGCTTCAGCCGCGACTTGTTCCAGCTCTTCCGCTTCTTTTTCGAGGGCAGCATAGTGGTATTTGTGTTTGGAGCGCTGGTAATACTCGAGCTGCTTGCGCAGTTCCTCCTGCGTTTTTTTTCCAAATCCCTTCAGTTCTACCAGCCGGTTCTCGTTGACAGCATAGAGGAGTTCGCCGATGGATTCTACGCCCAGTCCCTGCCATACTGCCATGATCTTCTTGGGCCCGAACCCCTTGATGTTGAGCATCTCCTGAATGCCTTCGGGCGTTTTCGCCCTGTATCTTTCCAGAGTCTGCATCTGCCCGTTTTCCACCAGTTCTCTGATCTTGCCGCTGATGGCCTTACCAACGCCTTTTATTCCGGCGATCTCCGCCTCCTCCATCTCCTCCAGCGGCTTGTCCAGGGAGCGCAGGGTGCGATAGGCATTCTGGTAGGAACGTATCTTGAAGGGGTTCTCCCCGTGGAGTTCCATCAGGCTTCCCAGCACTTGGAAGCTTTTGGCAATCTCTTTATTGGTCATAAAATTCCTTTTTTCAGGGGGTAACCATTCCCCGGCCGGCAAATAAAGGTGGTGAAAGTGCTTTTCGGCAAGTCGGCTGTGATGAAGCAGCCATTGCTTTTGTGAAAAGCATGCCGGATTGGAAGCCCGGCGTGCAGGGAGGCAGAGCAATAAGAACGTCTGTACGCCTGCCGGTGCAGTTTCGTCTCTATTGACCAGATTGGCAAATATACACAACCAATAGTCAATTCCGCGGATCATTGCTGCGGGGCGGCGCCTGAAAAGGGCTGCCCCGCCAATGTTAAAATTCCACTTCTTTCTCCAGGATCTCTTCGCCCCTTTTTACTACTACCGTGGTTTTATCGCCGGTTTTGAACTTGCCCAGGCCTTCCATATAGCCGTAGATGTCCTTTACTTCCGTATCCCCGATCTTGATGATGATATCGCCGTTTTCCAGGCCGGCCTCGGCGCCCGGGCGCCCGTCGATGACGCCGTCGATGCGCATCCCTTCGCCGCTGTAGACGTAGTCCGGCATGACGCCAAGAGTGACTTTGAAAGAAGCCGCCCGACGGCTTTCATCTTCGTCTTTGGTCTTGGTGAAGGCGAGCTTGCCGTTGTCATCCAGCTCTTCGATCAGGGCGAGGATGTAGTCTGTGACCAGCAGTAGCCCCTCATAGTTGACGAGCTCAGCATCATCGGAGGGCTTATGGTAGTCGGTGTGCTGGCCGGTGAAGAAGTGCAGCGCCGGGATGTCCTTGAGGTAGAATGAGGTATGGTCGGACGGCCCGATGCCGGAGTCTGAGGTTTTGGTTTGAATGCCGCCGATAGACAGCCCTTCGATCACTTCTTTCCAGGAGGGGGAGGTGCCGGCGCCGTTCACGGCCAGCACTTTCTCCTCATTGAGGCGCCCCACCATGTCCATATTGAGCATGTAATTTACCTTGCCCAGGTTGAGCGTCGGGTTGTTGGCGAAGTACTTGGACCCGTACAGGCCCATCTCTTCACCGGAAAAACCCATGAAGAGGTAGTTGTTGTTCTTTGCCCTTCCGTTTTTCAGCTCTTCGGCGATGCGCAGCATGGCGGCCACGCCGCTGGCGTTGTCGTCGGCGCCGTTGTGGATGGCGGGGCCGCCGGCGTCGAGGGAGCCCATGATGCCGTGGCCCAGGTGGTCGTAGTGGGCGCCGATGATGACGGTGGCCTCCGCTCCGTTATCGAGGTAGCCCAGGACATTTCTGCCGGTGCGGGCTTCTCCCTTTTCGGCGTACGGATGGGCTTTGTAGTCAAAGTCGAAAGACTGGAACCAACTGCCGCCTGTGCCTTTGGGCTCCAGACCCAGCTCATCAAAGCGGTGGGCAATGTACTGAGCCGCCATGGCTTCGCCTTCTTTACCGGTTTCCCGGCCTTCCAGCAGGTCGGAAGAGAGATAAACGACATCCACTTTGAGGCCCAGCGCCGGGTCCTTCATCATTTGCTGGCCCGTCAGCAGGGGCAGGAAGCCGAGGAGGGCTATGAGAATCATGATTATTCTTTGCATTGGATTTATGTTTGGGTGCGAAAATACGGTTTTTTTGGGAATGCCCTGGCTGGACATTTTGCCACTAAGCCACGAAAATGCTGGCGCTTGCGGCCAGCATCCTGACAATGCCCGGCATTTGTCAGGACACAGAGGAGGCGCAAAGGCTGTCACTGGAAAGTAAATTTTTCATCGGAAGGGATGAAAATTTACTTTCCGGCCTTAAATTTTCACCAGGATAGCTGGCTTCGGCACCAATAATTCCAGTCTTCCAAAGCCATTATCCTTTCCTCATCTTCTTCAACTTCGGTGACATCGGAGAGGAAAAAATGCAGGGGTATATTTTTTTGCAGGGAAAGCGCCCCCCGTATCCACATCTGCCAGTATCCGCAGCGGGACATGTCCGCCATTTCCTTTACTTCTACCTGAGCGGCGTACCAGGTATTGCCGGAACGATGGGTATACACCATGGCTGTGAACGGAAAATGCAGCCTTTCATCAAGGTAGTAATACCAGGAGGAAATGATCTCTTCATCGCCATAGGCGTCAACGATGGCCTCGTCCCGGATGCGTTCCTCGCGTTCAGGCTCGGTATCTTTAAAGTGCCTGAGGACTTTAATGAGTTTGTTGGGCATGTGGCAGGTTTTTATAGTTGTGAAAAAGCCGACAGCGGTTTTGGCGCCGGAGATTGACGGGAATGTTTTTCGATCCTTTCTTTAAGGATAAAAAAAGCAAACGTTTTGTTTTTTTCTTATCTTCACATCCAACCAATGATGTCAGTATGGTTCAATTGCCAAAGGTACTATTCTGGGACGTTGATTTTGAAAAACTCGACCCCGAAAAAAATGCCCACTTCATCGTTACGCGGGTCGTACAAAGAGGTTCGCTAGATGATTGGTTTGCGATAAAAAAGTACTATGGGCTGGATGCCATCAAGGACATCTTGCTTCACACCCGTTTTCTGGACAAGCTCACCCTGCATTTTTTCAGCATGTATTTCAATATCCCGAAAGAACAATTCCGATGCTACACCTTTCAGCAGTCGAATCCGGAACTCTGGAATTATTGAGGGCATTGATGAATGAACCCCTTCTCCAAGATTTTCATCTTGTTGGCGGCACTGCTCTAGCTTTGCAAATAGGGCATCGGAAATCTATCGACCTGGACCTTTTTGGGGAGCCTGAATTTGATCCTGATTCGCTCTTCAATGCTATTTCCCATCTTGGTGACACAAAGCTAAATTTCAAAGCGAACAATACCGTTGGCCTCTTCATTGACGGTATAAAGGTCGACATTATTCGTTACGTTTTTCCGCTTATTCAGCCTGTCTTGTCACAGGATGGCATTCGGATGCTATCCATTGGAGACATCGCCGCCATGAAATTATCCGCCATTGCCAAGCGCGGTTCCAAAAAAGACTTCTGGGACCTTTATTTCATCCTGCAACAATTCACCCTGCCTGAGCTATTTTCATTTTATGAAACCAAGTTTGGCAAAGAGTCCTTGTTCTTCGTTACCAAAAGCTTGTCCTATTTTGCGGATGCCGACCTGGAACCCGACCCGGTAGCGATCATACCGGTGGATTGGAATACAGTGAAATCTGCTATTCGGGCACACATCAAGGAGTATTTGTAATCGCTTTTTGGGTCTTGGGTCAAAAAAAGAATAGCTTGAGAACCATAATAATCTGAACGATCAAAATAATAATGCCCAAAACCCAAACCACAATCCTGGTCTTTTTCTGGCTATTCAAAAGAATTGAACTTTGCTTTTGCGATTCAACCTCAACCATCTCCTTTATCTTCAGCCGTTCCTCCTCAATCAGCCTTTTAATCTCCGATTTATGCTCGTCCAGCTTGATCCTGAGGGTTTTCTCCAGGTCAAAGTAAAGCCGCTGACAAAGTTCAGTCCGACACTGTTGCGGTAGCTTTCCAGGAACCGGCTGAGGCTATCGCGCAGGCGCTCGAACTCCGCCTGGCGTGACCCTTCATCAAGAATGGAAGGAATAAAAATCTTTGTTTCTTCTTCCCCAAGTCCCCCCTCAACCCGGTTAAATACCTCAAACCACATTTCGAAGGCTTTAGGGTTTTCGGCAATGTGCTGGAAGATGAAAGTAGTATCCGTGAACCGGAAATAATTGTCAATTCTTTTTTTGAACGCTTCATTACCAATATCCTCGAACTTATCACACCAATCCGATAGTGTTTTCAAGGTTTGCTTTCTGCTGTAGGCAATGTTTTCAAAAGTCCATTGTAGCAGATACCAAATACATTTTTCCCGAAGCGTTCTACGGTTCAGCTTATCGAGTTCTGCTTGAAGATCGATATCCGGCTGGTACTTTGAAATGTAGTTGAACAGGGAATTAACCATATGTTCCTCTTCAACCGAAAGGAATTCTACTTCATAGTGCGTTACAAAATCAGTCGTCCAATCACGAACTGCGCCTAACAGGCTCAGCCGGTAAATTCCCTTTTGAGCAGTTTGAATCAATTGATCTCTTGATCCATCAATACCCAAATTCCGCAATTCATCTGTGACAGTGTCAAAGTAGATCCTTTGCCGGGAGGAGGGTTTAAAGTAATTGTCTATGATCAGCTGAATGACTTTAGCCTCTTCAGCAATATCTTTCTGCCCCTGCAGGAAGAGGAATATTTGCCGGAAAATATCTTTGCCTTCCCACCCAACTTCTTCACTGATGTCTTTGATTTCGGCAAAGGTGGTATCTTGTTCGAACAGCCGATCCACGATGGCAGAGTCGGCTGTTTCCGGGGAATAAAGGACATAGCAATAAGCTTTCATTTCAGGTTGTCTGCTACCCCAGCGCCCTGCCCGCCCGGCTTCCTGATAAAGCGCCTCCACCGAACTCGGCAGGCCATAATGGAAAGTATAGTGGATATTCTGCTTATCAATCCCCATTCCAAAGGCTTTGGTGGCGACGAGCAGGGGGTATTTATCCTGTTTGAAAGCGTGCTGAATATCCTGCTTATATTGGTTGAACTTTTTTTCCTCCATCACCGGGATCTTATTCCCGGTTTCTCTTCCACTCTGATCTAACTCCGAAATTTTGGGTACTTCACCCGAGTACCACTTCACCTTTCCGTTGCCTTTGATATTCAGCTTGTTCGCCAGGCCATAACATCCGTAATGGCCATTGACATGAGGCGTGAATACCAAAGCAGCTTTCTTTGATTGTTCCAGGATCTCCTCACGTTGAATGATCGCTTCCAGGTGCCGCAATTTGTTGTTCTGGTCCTTGATCACCTCAAATACCAATTCCTTGCGGCTATAGTCCAGCAAAGACTTGATGTTTTCCTCCTGCATCACCCGGTTGTTTCTGGCGAATTCCACTTTTATGTCTTTCAGGACATTCACGGAAGCCGTAGCCGTCAGCCCTACAAATTTGGCGGCAGGGCAATACCGTTCAATGGTTTTGGCCAGGTTCAGGTAGGAAGTTCTGAAATCATGCCCCCATTCCGATAAACAGTGCACCTCGTCGATGACGGCGTAGGCAATGGAAGATTGGGCGTTGACCTTAGAAATGTAATCCCGAAAACTCTTGATCTGGAACCGCTCCGGAGAAATCCAGACAAACAGGTACTTCCCCTCAGCAAACTCCTGTTGGACTTTTTCCTTTTCCGGCGCATCCAGATCGCTAGTGCTTTCGACTAACCTGCCTACTTGTTTTGGATAAGTGTATCGGATAAAAAGTTTTACGGGATGAGTAAAGTATTGTTGCTTGCCTCAGAAAGATTTGCACTTAGGGAGCTGAAAAAATTGACTGAAAACACAATGGCGCCCGCCCGCGCCGACATTGCCGAAAGGGTTAGCCGGCAACCTAAATATTCATTCACAATTCCCCAGCTTCCTCTAATACTACCCACTCAGGCATTTTCAATATCCTGTTTCAGTGATTCAGGGCCTAAATCATTGAAAATACTGACTTTATATTGATGTAATAAGTCTAGGAACTCCACTCTTGATAGCGCCCGGCCGCAAATAACCCCTTAACCGGTTCCCCCAGAGAAATTAACTAACAACCAATACTGGGCACGAGCAGAGCTCCCCATCCTAATGCCCTCCGCCCCCCGGCGCTCTTCCAACCTCCACGCCCGGCTGCTCCTCCTTGACCAGCAGCCAGCTCACCGCGGAAACCGCCAGGGTCAGCGCACAGATCACAAACGTGATGCTCTTGTCTTCCATCCGGCCGATGATCTGGCCGACGCCCAGGCTGGCCACCAGCTGCGGCAGCACGACCGACAGGTTGAACAGGCCCATGTACAGGCCCATCTTTGCCTGGTCCACCTTCTGGGACATAATGGCGAAGGGCAGGCTAACCGTGGCCGCCCAGCCCACGCCCAGCACCGCCATCATGACATAGATCATCAGGGCGCTGTGGCCCAGGAAGAGGATACCGGCATAACCGATGGCCATGATGGCGATGCAGCCCATGTGCACCTTAACCCGCCCCAGGCGGAAAGCCAGCGGCTCCAGCACGGTAGCCGGCAGGATGGCGCCCACGGCGTTGAGGATGAGAAAACTGATGGAAACGACGCGCCCCATACTGACGTCTTCCAGCTCGGGCAGGCGGTAGTTGACGTAGGCGAACATATAGATGAACATGGTCTGCACGCCGATCCAGGTGAAGGAGTGGGCGGCGAGCACCTTCTGAAAGCCGATCCTCCCGGCTTCCGAGCGCTTCTTCCCCGTCTCACTTTTAACCAGGGCCTGAACCATCAGGAACAGGGTGAGCGCCAGGCAGAAAATCTCGAAGTAATGCGTTTCCGGGCTGATGCCGCTCAGGCGAAGGGTGATGCCGTAAATGGCGTAAAGCAGAAAACCCCAGAGTGGGCGGATGGCCATGAAGGTTTCCATCAGGGAGAATCCTGGCTTTTTTATGTCATCATCATCGTCATCGTAAGAGGTTGAATTCAGCTCGCGGGGTTCCTCAATGAAGAAGGGAGGAATGACCGAAAGCAACAGGATCAGAATGGCGCCGGAATAGATCAGTACGTAGTTGTCCCACACGGCCCCTACAGCGTAGGCCAGTACTCCGAAGGTGCCCGAAATGGTTTGCATCCAGGTATAGCCTTTGGTCCGCTCCTTGCCCTCCGGCGTCACATCGGCAATGATGGAACGGGTGGGGTTGAAGCTGACGTTGATGGCCAGGTCGAGCGTCAGGGCCACGGCAATGGCCATGCCCAGGATGGCCTCCAGGCCCAGCGTTTTGTTGATCACGTCGATATTGGGCAGGGCCAGCAGCATCAGGGCGGCGAGCACTCCGCCGATCAGGATGAAAGGCCGGCGGCGCCCGTTGAAGAACCATACATTATCACTAATAGCGCCGATAATGACCTGCCCCAGGATGCCGGCAATAGGGCCGGCGGCCCATACCAGGCCGATGTCCTCGATCTCCAGGTGGTACTGCGTGCTCAGGATCCAGCTCAGGGCCGAGATCTGTACGGAGAGTGCAAAGCCCATGGCTGTTGCCGGCAGGCTGAGGATGACGTAGAAGGTGTTGGCCAGTCGTTTTTGGATATCCAGCATGTTATTCCTGATTATTGGATGGATGGTACACTGATTTGTTATGGTTTGTTAAGATGCTTTAAGATCCTTCCTGATAGGCGCTGGAATCCTAATAAACCCTAACAGATCCTAAATAATCAGTGTACCATCTACCAGATGGTTTATTGATTTTTAAACAGAACCATAGCGGTAATACCCGGCACCGCCAGCTCATCGGCGCTCACCGTGCCCAATCCCTCTTCGGTGACGTGATCGCCGTCAACAGCGATCGTCCAGGCGCCGGCGGGAATGGCGATGCTCTTGTATTCCGGGTTGGCGTTGTAGATCACCAGGATGTCTTTCCAGCTGTCGCCATTGGCATTGCCGGAGAGGGTGAAGGCCACCACGTTGGGTTCGGAAGGCTCCAGGAACTGCAGGTGCTGCTGCACCATTTCCGTTGTGGGCATCCGGAAAGCCGGGTGTGCCTTGCGCAGGGCGATCAGCCCCTGGTAATAGTCAAACACCTCCTTGAATTTAGCTTTGCGCTCCCAGTCGATCTGATTGATGCTGTCCGGCGACTCGAAGGAGTTTTCCACCCCTTCTTTGGTGCGCGCCATTTCCACGCCGGCGTGCAGGAAGGAGACGCCCTGGGAGGCCAGCAGGATGGCGCCGGCCAGTTTCTGCATTTTGATCTTTTCCTCCCGCGAAGCATCGGGGCGAGAGAGGGTGAGGCGGTCCCAGAGCGTATGGTTGTCGTGGCAGGAGAAATAAGTGATCGTTTGAGCCGGACCGGGCGACCACGGCCCGTCCGCATCGTAGATCTGAATGGAATCGTAGTTGAGCTGCGGGTGCCGGGTAGCGGCGGTGACGCCGAAGCGGATGCGCCCTTCCTGGCCCGGTTTGCCGCTGACAAACCCCGGGTCGTCGTGGGTGAATACGTGGCCTTTGATGGCGTCGCGAATGTCGTCGCTGAAGGCGGCTACACCGTTGAGCTGGGAAGTGTGCCGCTTGAGCGCTCTCTTTTCGAAGGGCAGGGGGCTGTCGCCGGCCGTCCAGCCTTCTCCGTAAATGAAGATGGTGGGGTCGATCTCGTGCAGGGCCTCGCTCACCATATTCATGGTTTCAATGTCGTGAATGCCCATCAGGTCGAAGCGGAAGCCGTCAACCTGGTACTCGGTAGCCCAGTATTTGACGGATTCGATGATGAATTTGCGCACCATGGCCCGTTCCGAAGCCGTTTCATTGCCGCAAGCGGAGGCATTGGAGAAGCTGCCGTCTTCGTTGTGGCGGTAGTAATAACCGGGTACTGTCTGATTGAACACTGAATTTTCGGTAGCGCCGGTGTGGTTGTAGACCACGTCCATGATCACCCGCAGGCCGTTGTCGTGCAGGGTTTTGACCATCTGCTTGAACTCGCGGATGCGGACGGCGCCGTCGGCAGGGTCGGTAGAATAGCTGCCCTCGGGCACATTGTACAGGTGGGGGTCGTAGCCCCAATTGAATTTGTTGTCTTCCAGCTTGGCCTCATCTACCGAAAGGAAGTCGAAGGAAGGCAGGAGGTGGATGTGGGTGACGCCGAGCGATTTGATATGGTCCAGGCCGGTGGCGAGCCCCTGCGGGCTTTTCGTTCCCGTTTCCGTCAGGCCCAGGAATTTGCCTTTGTTCTGGATACCGGAACTGGGATGGGTGGAGAGGTCGCGTACGTGCAATTCGTAGATGATGATATCTGTAGGGCTGGCCAGTGGAGGGCGGCGGCTGTTTTCCCAGCCCTCAGGATTTGTTTCTGACATATCGACTACCTGCCCGCGCTTGCCGTTGGTGCCGGCGGCGGTGGCATTGGGGCCCGGGGTTTCGTCCAGCCACTGGCCGTCCACCTTCACCTGGAAGGTATAATATGCTCCTTTTAAGTCCTCCTGGAAAGAGGCCAGCCAGGCGCCTTGCTCGGCTTTTTTCATGGCCGTTTGACGGGTAGCCTCTCCGCCCAGCGGCTGGCCGTAGAAGCGCAGGGCCACTTCCTCGGCTGTAGGCGCCCATAGGCGAAAGGTGGTGTTTTCAGGCGAATAGCGGACGCCTAGATCTGTACCTTCATAGACGGGATAATCATCATAGGACGCGTAGGTGGTTTCTTCGGTAGCGGTTTTGCAGGCTGATGCCATGATCGTTAGTGAGATTAAGATGAAAAGAATGGGTATTTTCATGGTGGCGATTTTGGCTTAAAAATAGAGAATTTGGGGACAATTACCATTTTTGAAAAAAAAGTTACCTTGGTAGGGCTCATCTTTATCCAACACAATCATTAATGTATGATGACCCTATTTCCGGCCCGGCCTTTTAATGCCTTGCTTCTGCTTCTGCTACTTCTGGGATCGCTCTCGGCTTGCCAGCGCAAGGCGGCTCCAACCGAAGCCCAGCTCCCCGCCGAAGTGCCCAATATCATGATCGACCAGGGCGGCTTTGTCGGTCCCTGCGAACCCAGTATTGCCATTGACCCACAAGCGCCCGACAGGGTAGTGGCCGGCGCCATCCTCGACCGGGTTTACTACTCGGAGGATGGGGGCAAAACCTGGCAGAAGAACAAACTTCGTTCCCCTTTCGGTGTATACGGCGACCCGGTCATACAGGCCGATTTTGCCGGGAACTTCTTCTATGCCCACCTCTCCAACCCGGGCGGCAGCAGCTTCAGCGAGAACTGGCTGGACCGCATCGTCATCCAGCGTTCGGAGGATGGCGGAAAAACCTGGAACGAAGGCGCCTTTACCGGCCTGCGCCCGCCCCATGACCAGGACAAGCACTGGCTGGCCACCGACCCGCGCAACAACCACCTCTACATCACCTGGACGGAGTTCGACGAATACGACAGCCGCGATCCGGAGGACCACAGCCGTATCCTGTTCTCGAAATCCACCGACGGCGGCCTGAACTGGAGCGAGGCCATTGCCATCAATCAGTTCGAAGGCAATTGCCTGGACGGCGACCAGACTACCGAAGGGGCCGTGCCCGCGGTGGGGCCCAATGGAGAAGTGTACGTCGCCTGGTCCTACGATGAAGT
Source organism: uncultured Phaeodactylibacter sp. (assembly GCA_964418125.1). Taxonomy (GTDB): domain Bacteria; phylum Bacteroidota; class Bacteroidia; order Chitinophagales; family Saprospiraceae; genus JACJXW01. Next base: position 51,508 of record CAYQKY010000008.1, on the reverse strand, counting down.
AATCTACTTCGACCGCTCTCTGGACGGAGGCGAAACCTGGCTGGAGGAAGATATCGTTATCGCCACTCAACCCGGGGGCTGGGCATTCGACATTCCCGGCATCTTTCGTTGTAACGGCATGCCCATTACCGCCGCCGACCTCAGCGACGGCCCCAACCGGGGAACGATCTACGTCAACTGGAGCGACCAGCGCAATGGCACAGAGGATACCGACATCTGGCTATCCTCATCCAAAGACGGAGGAGTGAGCTGGAGCCCACCCGTCCGCGTCAATGATGACGCCCCGGGCAAGCACCAGTTCTTCACCTGGATGGACATCGACCAAGCCACCGGCTTCCTGTACTTCGTTTTTTACGACCGCCGCGCTTACAAGGATGAACGCACTGACGTCTACCTGGCCTGGTCTACCGACGGTGGGCAAAGCTTTACCAACCGGCGCATCAGCGAGGAGCCTTTTACTCCGAGCGCCGGCGTCTTCTTCGGCGATTACAATGACATCAGCGCCCACGATGGCCACGTCCGCCCGATCTGGACGCGCCTGGAGGAAGGAAGGCTGAGTGTGTGGACGGCGCTGGTGGAGATGAAGTGAGCCGGGCATAAAAAAGATAGGGGCAACCTCCTTAATTCGGAAGCTACCCCATGCTCGACTTGTTATTAGCAAGCTTGTCCCTGTAGTGTGTGGGGACTATTTTTCAGAGTATGTTTTGAGGTGGTGCTTTTGAAGCGAAAATGTCAGGTTTGGGGTTCACACAAAGGCATTTTTGAGATTCATAGCAGCGCTATGGAACGAAAAAATGGCGAAGTGTAGTTCCAAAACCTGGCATTTGCAGCCAAAATGACTACCTCAAAACATACTCTATTCCATGAACGGATAACGGTAATCCGTAGGCGGAACGAAATTTTCCTTGATCGCGCGGGCGGAAACCCAGCGGTACAAATTGAGGATGGAACCGGCCTTGTCGTTGGTCCCGGACCCCCGTGCCCCTCCAAACGGTTGCTGCCCGACTACCGCCCCGGTGGGCTTGTCGTTGATATAAAAGTTACCGGCGGCGTGGCGCAGCTTTTCTGTCGCCAGCAGGGCGGCCTGGCGGTCTTTGGAGAAGACCGCGCCGGTAAGGCCGTACGGGGAAGTATTGTCCAGCAGTTCCAGCGTTTCCTCGTACTTTTCATCGTCGTAAATGTAAAGGGTCAGCACCGGCCCGAAGATCTCTTCGCACATGGTGCGGAACTTCGGGTCTTTGGCCAGGATGACAGTAGGCTGGATGAAATACCCTTCCGACTTGTCGTATCCTCCTCCGAAGAGAACCTCGGCCTGTTCGCTTTTCTTTGCCTCATCGATGTAGCTGGTGATCTTATCAAAAGCCTTTTCATCGATCACAGCGCACATAAAGTTAGAAAAGTCTTCCGGATTACCCATTTTTATCGACTTTAAATCTTTTTCCAGCCCGGATTTTATTTCCGGCCATAGCCCTTTGGGCAGGTAAGCGCGGGAGACGGCGGAGCATTTCTGCCCCTGGTATTCAAAAGCGCCGCGGGTCAGGGCCGTCACCAACTGGGGCACGACGGCGGACGAATGGGCAATGATAAAGTCCTTGCCGCCGGTCTCGCCCACCACCCGTGGGTAGGAACGGTAATTGCCGAGGTTTTCGCCCATGATGCGCCACAGGTTCTGGAACACTTCTGTACTGCCGGTGAAGTGGATGCCGGCATATTCCGGGTGGGAAAAGATGACCTCGCCCGCTACCGGTCCGCTGACAAATACCAGGTTGATGACGCCGGCGGGAAGCCCGGCTTCTTCCAGGATCTCCATAATGAGATTGGAGGCGTAGAGTTGGGATTCAGCCGGTTTCCAGACCACCACATTGCCCATCAGCGCGGGAGCGGCGGGCAGGTTGCCGGCGATAGAGGTGAAGTTGAACGGGGTAAGGGCAAAAACGAAGCCCTCCAGCGGGCGGTATTCCATTCGGTTCCAGATGCCGCTGCCGGAGATGTTGAGCGGTTGCTCTTTATAGATCTCAGTCATGTACTGTACGTTGAACCGCCAGAAGTCGCACAGTTCCGCCACGGCGTCGATCTCAGACTGGAAGACGGTCTTGGATTGGGCAAGCATGGCGGCGGCGTTCAATTTCTGGCGGTAGGGGCCGGCCAGCAGGTCGGCAGCTTTGAGGAAGATCGCCGCCCGTTCCTGCCAGGGCATCTTTTCCCAGGCCGGCTTGGCCTTCAGGGCGGCGTCGACGGCCATTTTGACTTCTTCGGCTCCGCCTTTATAGAAGTGGCCCAGGGTGTGCTTCAATTCGTGAGGCGGATGAATGGGTAGCTTCTTTCCCGTTTTGACCTTCTTGCCGCCGATGGTCATGAAAACCTCTTCTTCTTTGGATTTGGCGGCTTTCAGCGCCGCTTTCAGCTCTGCCCGTTCCGGGCTGCCGGGAGCGTAACTGAGCACTTTTTCATTGATGGCCTGTGGGACTTTGAAATACGCGTCTGACATAATTTATCGGTTGGTTTTTAATGGTTAGCGTTGCGGCAGCAAAGGTAAGGCATAAGGGCTGGAATTTAAAGGAAAGCATTCAGCTTTTGGAGGCTGGCAACTTCGTAGTTGGGAGAGACCCCCAGTTCGTTTTTCTGCCCGCCGGGGTTGTACCAGCAGGTATGTATGCCAAATTCGGCCCCTCCCCGGATATCGGCGTTCAGGTTGTCGCCGACAATGAGCACTTTCTCCCTGGGCGGTTGGCCGATCTGTTCGAAGGTATATTCGAAAAAAGAGGCGTTGGGCTTGGAATGGCCGATCTCATCGGAAACGATAATAGGCTGGAAATACGGCGTAAGCCCGGCTTTTTCCACCCTGGGCCGCTGCACTTCCTTCAGCCCGTTGGTCACCAGGGCCAGCCGGTACTTTTTTGACAGGCGCTGCAACTGCTCCCTGGCCCCTTCTATCAGGAATCCGGTTTGGGACAGGTGATGCAGGTATCTGGCGCCAAAGCCGTTCTCTTCCGCCTGTTGCCCGATCTCCTCAAAGAATAGTTTGAACCGCCTGGACCTCAGTTCTTCTTTCGAGATCTCCCCATGCTCAAATGCCTTCCAGCAGGCCTTGTTGATGCGGTTATAAGCTTCATGGTGGCTGTTATCGAAGGGAATGCCGAGTTCTTCCAGGGCATACCGCAGCGCCTGGCGCTCGGAGCGGTCGAAGTCCAGGATGGTGTTGTCGGCGTCGAAGAGGATCCAGTGGTAGGGCTTATGGTTGTGTATATGTGTATTGGTGTTTTTGTGCATTTGTTTTGTCCTGTCTTATTTATGATGCTCGATTTCCGGAACAATATATTCCTGAATGGTGAACAAATTATCATTAATCAATCCCAGGTGGAATGCCAAAAATTTTTCCCTGTCATATCGAAACGGTTCGATGTCGAAGTAAATGTAGAACCTGGTCATGAAAGGCTCGTCTCTTTTAAATTTCACATTCGGGATAGCTTTTTTCAGGTTGCTGATTTGAGCGGCAAAATGGCTGTCTGGCGTTACCTGGACGATCTCCAGTTCCCTTTCATTATGATTGATCAGCAGCACTTCAATTATCGCCTGCGCTTCGATCTTCCTGGCTTCCACGGGAAACTGTATATTACTGTAAACTGCCCTGACAAAATCGGTGTCATTTTCCACCTTCGCAGCCAGGAAATCTTTAAAAGCCAGATTTTGATAACAGCCGTTTTCCTGGGCAAATAATCTCACTTTCCCCGAAATTGATCCTGTAAGTATAAGGCAGCAGAGAATAAATTTAAGGCTGGACGATATTTCTTTCATTCGCATGTTGATTGGATAACGGTAGTTGCTTCTTCAGCCTTCAAAGTAGAACGCCGGAGCGCCCTCACTTATACACCAATGCACGCATACACTTATACACCAATACACTTATACACCAATGCACAATACATCCTACACCGCCCCCCCCACCTTTACCTGCTCCGGCAGGAAAGGGCCGGCGTCCCCTCCGCCTTTGATGATCTCCCGGACGATGGTGGAGCTGATGTGCGAATAGGCCGGCTGGCTGATCAGGAAGATCGTTTCCAGGCCGTGGCCGACGATGTTGTTGAGCTGGGAGATGGTCTTTTCGTAATCGAAATCCGAAGCGTTGCGCAGCCCTCTCAGGAGGTAGCGGGCGCCGATCTGTTCGGCATAGTGGGCGGTCAGGCCGCTAAAGTGGCCGACTTCCACCTTGGGTTCTTCGTGAAAGACCTCGCGCAGCCAGTGCAGGCGCCTTTCCAGTTCGAACAGGTATTTCTTCTGGTTGTTGACCCCTATAGCTACCACCACCTTATCGAACAGGGGAAGAGACCTTTTGACCAGGTCAACATGGCCCACCGTAATAGGGTCGAAGGAACCGGGAAATACTGCAATTTTTGTCATCAGGTCGGAAGTTAGATTTCGGGCTGTATGAAAGGAGGTTATGATTTACCGGAAAGCTTTTTCTCGTATAATCCGTAATTCTCGTCGTCGAAGCATACGAAATATACCTGTTCTATGGAATCGTCAGTATCCATAAAAGCCACTACTGTCTTGACCGCCACTTCAGCGGCCCTCTCTTTGGGGAAGCCGTAGACACCGGTGCTGATGTTGGGAAAGGCTACAGTTTTCAAACCGTTCTCAACGGCGAGCTCCAGGCTATTGCGGTAGCAATCGGCAAGTAACTCATCGCTCTTCTCTTCACGCTGCTGCCCCCATACAGGGCCCACGGTGTGGATCACCTTTTTGGCGGGCATCTTTCCGGCGGTAGTGATCACGGCCTGGCCGGTGGGGAGCTTCCCGCGTTCGGCCCGTATCTCCTTGCATTCTTCCAGTATCCCGGGGCCGCCCGCCCGGTGAATGGCGCCGTCGACGCCGCCGCCGCCCATAAGGGATGAATTGGCGGCATTGACTACAGCATCCACTTCCATTTTGGTGATATCTCCCTGAACCAGTTCAATTTTTTTCATACGCCAAAGATAAAGAATCCTCACTCATTCCAAAAGGCGGAACGAATCCATAAAGCGTTCGCTGGCTGTATTCAGGCTGCGGCTCCGGACGGTGGCTGTCTGCACGGCATAGTAGCGGTTGCCGGCTACCAGGGCCCGGGTCTTGATCACAGCTTCACCATTGATGTAGTCGATGCGCCAGATGCGCCCGGGGTAGTCCCGGAAGGGCCGCTCACTGGCGTATGCCAGCTCTCCGCCTACACTTTCCACCGCCGACTCGATGGTCGTTTCAAAAAATTCCTCCAGCAGCTCGGTGGAATCCGAGTGGAGGGTAAAGGCAGGGTAATCGCAATAACTCACCATATAGATCAGGTTGTCGGCGCTGTCTTTCGCTTCCGGCTGGTAGAAAAAGACGTGGTAGGCCAATTTGCCCAGCGGGGTCTCTATACTGTCCACCTTCTGCTGGAAGGTTCCGGGGGCCAGTACCCGAAAGCGGCCCTCATAAGACTGAAATTCTTCCCACTTCACTTGCCCGCGGAGCTGGCCGGCGCCGAAGAAGAGAAGGGGGAGAAGGAATAAACAATACCGCATCAGGTTTCCTGCTTTAAAGGTTTTATTTCCAATGCAACGAAAATAGCTGTTGAAAAGTGCATTATTGTTCCTGCCGGGTTGGTTTCCAGCAGCCTTTTTTTAATAATACCTGAATTCAGCCGGGCGCTGCCAAAAAAATAATTACTGAACAGTACGGTTCCTTCGGGTGTCTGAAAATTCTGTATTTTCACCTTTCGAAGAAGTGAATTTTAAAAATGCCATAGGCTTTTGCTGACGACATGCCATACACTTACGATTATCCCCGGCCTGCTCTTACGGTAGATTGTGTGATCTTCGGGCTGGATGAGAGCCACCAGCTGAAAGTCCTGCTCATCCAGCGGGCCCATCCTCCTTTCCAGGGGCAATGGGCGCTGCCGGGCGGTTTTGTCGATATGGATGAAGGCCTGGAGGCAGCGGCCTTGCGGGAACTGGAGGAGGAAACCGGCGTTAAGGATGTGTTCATCGAACAGTTGTATACTTTCGGAGAGCCCGGGCGGGACCCGCGGGGGCGGGTGGTCAGTGTGGCTTATTTTGCTCTGGTCAACCTGGAAGAGCATCCGGTAGAGGCCAGCTCCGATGCCCGGCGCGTCCGCTGGTTCGAGATCGACGCTCCCCCTCAGCTGGCCTTCGACCATAAAAAGATCCTGCAGGTGGCCATTTCCCGGCTAAGGGCTAAAGTGCGTTACCAGCCCATTGGCTTCGAGCTATTGCCGGAAAAATTCACACTGTCTCAGTTGCAGAAACTCTACGAGACCATTTTAGGCGTCGAAGAGCTCAATAAACGCAACTTCCGGACCCGGATTCTGAAAATGGGGGTGCTGAAAGAAGTAGGGAAACAGGAAGGGGTCGCTCACCGGCCGGCAAAGTTGTACAGCTTCGATAAGGGAAAATATGAACAACTGGCGAAAGAACGGTACGAGGACCTTCTCCGCCGCGGTGTAGATTTTGAAATATGAGCCAGGCCATGAAACATCTTTCTTTTTTCAGTTGTCTACCTTTGGTTTTTCTCATCCTTACCGGATGCAAAAACGACCCGCCCCAGAATTCCGGGGGCGCCGCAACAGTTGAAACCGGGGAAACGGAACTTCCTCCCCGCGAGGAAGACTACGGTTCTACTCTGTACAAATGGGGGTATATCGGCCAGAGTGGGCAACTGGCCATTGACGCCCGTTTTGACGACGGCCGGCCTTTCAGCGAAGGCCTGGCTGCCGTGCGTGTGGAAGGCCGGTGGGGGTATATCGATAAGTCCGGAGACTTTGCCGTCCCTCTTGAATTTCAGGGGGCGTGGGACTTCTCGGAGGGCCTGGGCAGGGTGCTTACCTATGACAACAAAATGGGCTTTATCGGCAAGGACGGCAAATGGGTTGTGGAAGCACAATACGATGATGCGCTCGATTTCCGGGAAGGCCTGGCCCGGGTTCGGGTAAATGGAAAATATGGATTTGTCAACACCGAAGGAAGGCTGGTGATCCCCGCCCGGTTTGAACATGCCTCGTCCTTTGAGAACGGCTATGCGAAGGTAAAGCTGGATGGCCGGTACGGCCTGATCGGGCCGAAAGGGAAGATGGCCCTGGAAGCTTCCTACAATAAGGCCGAGCCATTCCAGGAAGGCCTGGCCCGGGCCCGTAAGGACGGGCTCTATGGCTTTGTCGATGAAAAGGGCAAGATAGCCATCCCCTTCCAATTCGATAATGCCCAGGATTTTCAGGAGGGCCTGGCGCCTGCCAAAGAGGAGGGTAATTACGGTTTGATCGATAAAAATGGCGAATGGGTAGTGCCGCCCCGGTACGAGCAGCTCTGGTATGCGGGTGAATCACTGTGGGGAATTAAAACCGGCGAAGGCTATGGCTTTATCGATTCTCAGGGGGAAGAAGTCGTCACTCCGCAGTTTGAACTGGTTTACAGCTTCGAGAACGGCTTTGCCCCTTACCGCCTGGGGCGCCTGTGGGGATACCTCACCCGGGATGGCGGCCTGCTCACTCAGCCCGAATTCGGCCTGGCGTGGGCCTTCCGGGAAGGCCTGGCCCGTGTGGCCACCCGCAGGGGGGTCGGCTTTATCGACACCCGCGGAGAGTTGGCCATTCCGCCCCGGGGAGAATTCCTTGACCTGAGGGATTTTTCCGAAGGGATGGCCCTGGTGCAGGTGTACCGGTGATCGCCCATGTGGCCATGGTTATATTGTTAAACGGTTATATTGTTTTGGGCTCCCGGAAGGCTAAACCCCAGGAGCTCAGGCCTTAAATTCCAACTCATGATAAGCATAATAATGGGGTCTGATTCCGACCTGCCCGTCATGCGGGATGCAGCCGACGTGCTGAAGGAACTGGGCGTGCCTTTCGAGCTGACCATCGTGTCGGCCCACCGCACTCCGGAGAGGATGTTCGAATTTGCGAAAACCGCCCACGAAAGAGGGATAAAAGTGATCATCGCCGGTGCGGGCGGCGCGGCTCACCTGCCAGGCATGGTGGCTTCCCTTTCTCCCTTACCGGTCATCGGCGTGCCCATAAAGTCATCCAATTCGATCGATGGCTGGGATTCCGTCCTGTCTATTCTGCAGATGCCGAACGGCGTGCCGGTAGCTACTGTCGCCCTCAATGCGGCCAAAAATGCAGGCATTCTGGCGGCGCAGATCATCGGCGCTCATGATGAGCGCCAGCGGGAGCGCATTCTGCAATACAAGCAGGAACTGGCAGAAGGGGTGGCCCAAAAGTATCGCAAACTGGAAGAAGTGGGGTATGAACAATACAAAAAATGAAACAGCTTCTGTGCGGTGACAAAAAATGAGTTCACGCCCGCTTGCCGTTATTTTCAGACGGGCGTGAACTCATATAAACCCCTATCGACAATTTCTTCCTGTCCGCTACTCGATGTACAGGTCGAACTCTACCCGGCGGTTCATCCGCCGGCCGGAGGGGATGTCATTGGAGGCAACCGGCCTGGACTCTCCATAACCTTCGTGGCTCATACGGCTGGGTGATATGCCTTTGGACGTGAGATACTGGTAGCAGGACTTTGCCCGCTCCTGGGAGAGCAGCAGGTTGGAATCCTCATCTCCCACATTGTCGGTATGGCCGCTGATGCGCAGCTTATAACCCGGATAACGGTCCATGATATCCACGATCTGGTCCAGGATGGCGTAGGATTCTTCTTTCAGGGTAGCCTTGCCGGTCTCGAACTGAACGGCCCGCATGGCGAAGTTGAGCACTTCTTTTTCTTCGGCCTTCAGTTCCGGGCATCCTTTATTGGCTTCGCTTCCGGCCTGGTCCGGGCAGCCGTCGACGCCGTCGTGCAGGCCGTCGCCGTCCGTATCCGGGCATCCCTGGTTTTTGCCGGGGGTATCTGGGCAAAGGTCCTCATCGTCGGGTACCTTATCGCCGTCGCGGTCGGCAAAGGGGCAGCCGTTGAACTCGGGCAGCCCGGCTTCGTCGGGGCAGAGGTCTTCCTTATTCACGATCCCGTCTCCATCGCTGTCGGGGCAGCCGCCGGCGCTGGCATCGCCTTTTTCATTGGGGCATTTATCGTCCTTATCGGGAATGTCGTCCTTGTCGGTATCGGGGCAGCCGTTGAATTTGGCCAGGCCCGGGGTGTCGGGGCATTCGTCATCGGGGTCGGCGACTTTGTCGTCGTCCGAGTCCGGGCAGCCGTCGAAGCGCTTTTTGCCGGGGCGCGCAGGGCATTTGTCTTCCCGGTCGGCGATACCGTCCAGGTCCTGGTCGGGGCAGCCGCCGGTGCCGGCAGTGCCTACCTCATCGGGGCAGAGGTCGAGCACATCGGCGATGCCGTCGCCATCGCTGTCTACTTTGCCCAGGAAGTGGACCAGGCCAAGGCCGATCTGCAGATTGTTGCGGTTCTCTTCCTGGGAAAGGCGGTACTCGCCCTGCAGGTTGACGAAAGACCGCCCCCCGGCGCGAATGTTCAGGCCGGCTCCCACGGGGATCTGAACGTTGACGCCCAGTTGGTCTTCCCAGGCCATGCCTCCGCCGCCCATGATGTAGGGAATGATACGGCTGTCTTCGGTTCTGGTAAACTGAAACTGCAGAATGGCGTCGGCGCTGGCAAAAATGCGGTTGTTATTGGCGTCATCCACCACATTGGCCAGGCCTACCTTTAAGGGAATACCGAAGTTGAGCCAGCGGTTGATGTTGCGAAGGTAGCCTACTTCAATACCGTTGGTGAAATCGAGGGTGTCGGCAGAATTGGGGTTTCCATAATCAACGAAGAGCACTTTGGCGGATACGGCGTTCGCTGCGCCTTTGTCCTGGGCCTGTAAGCTTCCCCACAGGGCCATGCACAACAGAGCGAGGAGTAATGTCTTTCTCATTTTGTACGAAATTGTATTTGGTTGTGGAATTGTCCGTTTTCCGGGCCACATGGTTTTCCGACGGCCATTTTCCGGCCTCGTCACCAAACGGCCTTTTTGATTATGATTTGTAACAGGATTCCGAAAAGGATACAGGAAAACGATTGGAAGGCGGCGCAGCCGAAGCGGCAGCCAGCCTGCATAGATAGTTAAAGGATAGTACGAAACCTTCCGCAGGAATGTTGCACCAGTATGCAATAAACCGCAAAGAAAACTTTTCTCATATTGTGAATAAAAATTATAATTATTATTTTTCGGCCACAGCCAAAAAAACTTCCCGGCTGGGCTGTGATTATAAAATTTTATTTCCCAATAACCTGGTACAGGTAGCTATTATTCACCCTATAAACACACAATTCCCTATGAGACTCAATTCTCTACTTGTTCTGGCGGGCCTTGTCCTGCTGATCGCCGGTTGTTCTAAAGACAAGCTCGAGCCGGCGCTCTCCGATACCGCTCAACAGGAACCGATGGCAAAAGCGGAAATGGACCGGATTGTCGAAAGCTTTCTCCAGGAACAGAACACCCCCTACCGTTGGCAGCAAGCCACCACCCGCATGCTGTGGAGCGCCTCGGTCCGCTCCGATTCCATCATGGCCCTGGGGTACCGGCCTGCCGGCGAGGAAGACGTTCAAAGCCGCATCCATGAGATCGGCCTCGACAGCGAAGAATGGGCCGCCGCCCGGGAAAAACTGATCCGCTTTGTAGTGGAGGAAACCAACAAGGCGTACCCTGAGCTCAACGCCACCGCGGAAAGCCTCTTCCTCAACCTGGACCGCCAGTATCTGCCCGCGCTCGACGTGCGCATCTTCAACCAGCGCATCATCGAGGCCCTTCTGGAAATGCCGGAGGTGCGATACCTGGAACCGATGGGCTATACCATGGGCGAACTGGAAAAGCGCAGCGACTCCGGCTGCGGCGTTTCCGCGGCCTCCAGCATCCCTACCGCTGACTACGTGACTACCTCTCCTTCGGTCAAGATACCCTGGAATTATTACTACTCCAATATACCCGCAGCCTGGAGCACCAGCACCGGCGCCGGCATCAAGGTGGCCGTGATCGATACGGGCTCGCCGACTTCTTCGGCCCAACCCAAGCTGGGCAGCGAGTTCAACTCGGGCTATTCCTCCGGCCGCAGCCTGGAGCGCCTCGGCACCCACGTCAGCGGATGGTGGTGGTGGGCCTCCAATGACGGCCCCAACGACCAATGCGGGCACGGTACCCAGATGGCGGGGCTGATCGCCGCGCCCCGCGGCTCGGGCGGCGCCTCCGTCGGCGTAGCCTACAACTGCAACCTGAAAGCCTTCCGCGCCACCACCGACGTGGTGATCAACGGCTCCAGCGAAAAGGCCGGCGTGCGCGACGCCCTCTACCTCTCCGGCAACGACGGCGCCGTAAAGATCATCAGCATGTCCATCGGCGACGTGTTCTACAGCAGCACCGTCGACGACGGCATCCACTACGCCTACAACCGCGGCAAGATGCTGATCGCCGCTGCCGGCACCTCCCTGAGTTGGACGAGCTGGTGGGGCGTCATCTTCCCGGCCAGTGAGCCCGAAACCATCGCCGTGACGGGCATACAGGACGCGCCCTACTACACGCGCTGCAATACCTGCCACTCCGGCTCCCAGGTGGATTTCGTCGTGGTCATGCAGCGGGCGTCCAATACGAGCCGTACCTCCCTCACGCTGGCGCCCACCGGAAATACGCCCGCCTATGTGGGCGGTTCTTCCGCAGCGACTGCTACAACGGCCGGTATCGCCGCCCTGGTATGGGCCACCAACCCCTCTCAGTCGCGCAGCCAGGTGCTGCAGCGCATGAAAGAGGCCTCCCAGATCTACCCGGGCCGGAATAGTGAGTTCGGCTGGGGGCTGATTGACGCGGCGGCGGCGGTGCAGTGATCGTCTATGGTTGATCGTTGTCGGTTGTTTGTTGGCGCCCCACCGGGAACCGGAACAGACAACTGACAACAATCAACCCGCCCCCACTTTGAACCGCCGAAAGTATTAAAACCATGTACGAAATCGCATCTGGATATAAAAACTTGATATTCAGTGTTTTGTGATTGAATAGCATTCTCTGTTCCCCTCCATGTCGGTGTAGCCCTTCCTTTTTTTCAGTAAAAACCCCGGTTGAAGTGTACTTGAGAACTCCTTGCTGATGGCCGAATATTGGTGTCAGCAAGTACAGATTTCATCACCAAAACACTTCAACCATGAAACAGTCCGGAATTTATTTTTTCAACTGGAGAAGGGCCAGCCTGATCCTCGCATCCCTGGTTTTCGTCAGCCTGTACATTTTTTCCTGCCAGAAAGACGAAGCAGGCCTTCAACCCCAGCGGGATACCAGCCGTTTTGAGCAGCTGGCCAGGGCCTTTGTCGATACCGCCCGCCTGCCGCTTACCCTGAAAGAGATACGTGTCGAACAGGAGGTTGCCGCCGATGAACTGGAAGCCGTCGCCCGGGAGCTCATCCTCCATTCCGCTTTTATCAATTACAATGCCGACGGGCAGTATTCCATCGTTAAGGCGCTGGAGGGCGGATTGCCTGGTGCACAGGTGGAAGAAAAAGCCAGGATCCTCCTGGACCACAACTTCCTTACTGCCGGCGACCTCTTGCTGCTTTTCGAATGGACGGCCGATAATGGCAAGGCCTTTACCACTCTGGGCGTCATGGCGCCGGACGGCACGCCCCGGTTCGAGCCTATCCTGCAATTCAACGGCATTGTGGAAGAGAACGAACCCATTGCGTTCCGCAACGGCTGGGCCTGGGGGCCCTGGAAGCGCACCGTGACCAACGGCTTCGGAATGGAATGCGTAACAGTAGAATGGACGGTGGATATTTCCACCAGCCCCGACGGCTGCAACATCGTCGACCCCGGGCCGCATATCGAGATCACCAAACAGCAGTCGAACTGCCCCTTCTGGGAGCAGCACACGACCAAAGGCGAGACGCTCTGGTGCAACCCCCGCGAAGAGTGTGTCTGCCAACTGGACGAATACGGCGAAGACTGCATCAAGTGGGTGGTAGTCACCTATGTCGCCACCGGTTTTTCCGACATAGAGGTGGACCTGACGGCGAGCGGCAGTATTAGAGGTATCGACCTGGAAGGCTCGGTGAGTTTCAACGCCAGCCGCTTCGGGGCGGAAGCTACTTATGAGACGGTCCGAAACCTGTGCGCCAAGAGCGGGGCTATTTGATTGCGCGCTCTTCAAAAAATAATTTATTTTTGGCAAACCCCGGACGGGCCGCTTTCAGGTGGCCCGTTACACTATCCAAACGCCAAAAGCACTACCATGACCGCAGAAGAACTCTACGAAAAAGCCAAAATCCACCTGGAAGCCGGAGAGAACGAGCAGGCCGAAGAAGCCCTCTCCGAAGCTATCGAACTGGAACCCGAATGGGCAGAACCCTGGCATACTCTCGGCAACCTCTACCTCCGCCAGGAGAAATATGAAGAGGCCATGGAAGCCTGCGAACAGGCCGCCGCCCTGGATGAAGAGAACGCGGAGTACTGGAACGCTCTCGGGCGCGTATACGGCATAACCAGGCAGGTGGAGGAAGCCAAAGACGCCTACCAGCGCGCCATCAAACTGGACCGTGAAGACGCCGCGCACTGGAACGGCCTGGGCGTGCTCTATTTCGAAGGCCTGGGCAAGCCAGAAAGCGGAATGCAGTGCTTCCTGCGTGCCGAACACCTGGGCAAGGGCCGCTATGCCGGCAACTTCTTCGCCGCTTTCGCCCAGCTGCCCCCGCACCCCTTCTTCTCTTACCGCATCATCCGCGACTACATGCCGCCGGAGGATCACGAAAAATGGAAAGGCTACCTGAAGAGTACCTTCGAAACCGCCCTGCCCCTGGCCGCTTACCTGAACTGGCTGGACAAAAAGCAGGAACGGCCCGGCCTTTCCGAATCCCGTTGGCACAAACTGCTGGGCCTGGCCAACTACTATATGGGCGACCCCTCGGTAGCCTTGGAGCACCTCGAAAAAGGCCAGGAGCAAGAGTTGGATCTGATGATCTCCTACTACCAGATCCTGGCCTGCTGGGACTTTTTGGAGCCCGACGCCCCTTTTCTGGAGCCCGCCCTGGAGCGCGCCGCCACATTCCTGCCGCCGGAGCAAAGCGGCTGGAAGTTCTGGCAGAAAAAAGAAGAAGCGCCGCCCCTGTCGGCGGAGGATATCGAACAATGCTACTACGCCGGCCTCATCTTCGTGGAGCACGACGAGATAGAGAAGGCGCTGCAGTGCTTTGAGCGTATCGAGCGGGACTTCCTGCCCGCGGCCTACCAGGCCTTCTGGTGCTCGGAAGAACTGGTCCTTGCCAAAAAGAAAAAAGAAAAAGGGGAATACCTGCTGGCGCAGGAGGGGCGGCGGCAACAGTTCGTCAACGGCCTGGCGCCAATACAAGCCGATCCTCAGGGCGCCGGTTTTCCGGATGACCTTTTACGGGCCGTCCGCTACGCTGAACTGGAAGAAGCCATCGAGCGCCTGCACATGTACGCCGAATTTGAAGGCACCCCACAGGAGTATGAGGTACAGCCACCCCGGGATCAGCCGGCATTTTACCAGCTGTGGCAGTATTTACCGGAGGACTGGGAACGGATGACGGCCCTGCTGCTGGAAGGGATGGAGAAGGAGGCTTTTCGGAGGCAGGTGGAGCGGTATTTTAAAGGAGAAATGAGTGGCAGCGAAGAAGAGGAGTAAGTGATTTGGCGCAAACAATGCCGAGCTGGAAAGCCTTTCGGAAACAGGGTGTTATTAATTCTTTCAGCCAACGGGCATCAGCGACGGGCTGCCTTGGATGATCATCAATACTGGAGAAACGCCTCAAGAATTTCGGGATATGTTCCATGGGATAATTAGAATTAATTTTCAATCTCCTCTATTTGACTGGCATCTGGATTTAAATAACGACCCGCCTATGGGGATGGGTGAACATGACCTCTATACCGTTGTTTGGCACGAAGCTTTGCACCTGTTGGGATTCGCTTCCACATTCTATGAAATCGCAGAACGAACAAGGTTTGACCAGCACCTCACCCTTATTTATCAAAATGGGACAGAAACTCCTGTAATTGAAAATATAAACCCTCCGAGTTTTGATTGGGATGTTTCGCCAATCATACCTGACCATGATCTTTTTTCTAGCTGTTTAGACCCCGATCCTATTGGCCCGGAAATTACTTTTGCCGTCAGTGGGATGGAGCAAACCACAGGCATTCAGGGCTGCGGGCAGATGTGGAAAGGCATACGGGTGGAAGACTCCCGCCTGGTACTCAAAGGCGCGCGGGTAGCTGATGCCCGGTATGCCGTGCATGCCCGAAACAAGGCAAAAGTGTTGGTGGACGCCTCTTATTTCAACCGCAATTTTGCCAGCCTGTATTTCAACGGCTCGGGAAGCGAAAGCTTCTCTCTGGAAGCTTTCCTTGCCACCGAAGTGCTGGGGTATCAACCCTTACTGCCGCCCTTTGCCGGCCAGTCGCCGGCGCCGGGCGCCCGGCCATACGCGGGCATAGAAATACATAATGACCCGAGTTTGAAAAGCATCGGAAGTACCGGCGGAGCCGCCAACAGGTTTGATGGGCTTCGCAACGGTATCCTTACAGAGAATACGCCGCTGGCTGTACACAATAGTTCCTTTACAGACATCGTAGAAGCTACATCTGAACCCTATCCACTTTCCGGTTTTGGCATCCGCCACTCGGGCGGCGCAGCGCACCCCCTGCTGCAAAGAGGTTCAGGCAACAGCCCGTCATCGGCAGTTTCGTTCAGGAACTGTGCACAGGCCATCCGGGTAGAAGGCACAACGGCCGAGGGTATCCTGGTAAGAGCTTGTTTGGAGGTGGTGCTTTGGAAGCGAAAATGGCCGATTTTGGGTTCTCACGAAGCTCATTTTTTGGCGCATAGCAGAGCTACGGGCCAAAAAATAGCTGAAGTGAGGTTCGAAAAGCGGGCTTTTGCAGCCCAAATGACTACCTCCAAACAAGCTCTCAGCAACGCCACGGACTGCGTGATCAGGGAAAACACCGTGGACGGCGCCGGCGGCGACAACCTGGGCGTCACCGGCCTGAGGGTATGGAGCAGCAACCACAGCGTTTTCGACTGCAACACCTTCACCGAACTGGGTACGGGTGCGGAGTTCCGGGGCTCCTGCATCGGCAGCACCGTAAGCACCAATACTTTCGATCCGGGTGCGGCGGGCATGGGCCGCGGCCTGGTGTACAACCCCAACCTGAACATCGGGGTGCAAAGCCATGCAGGCAATTTGTGGGAGGTGAATGGCGGGCTGCCGAATGATGGGTATGGGGTGGCGGCGGCGGTGAGTTATGGGAGTGGTTTTCCTGAATTGGCAGAAAACAGCTTTCTTGCCAATGACGACACTTCACCCATTTATCCTACATCCTTTGATTTTCCTAATCTCCCACCTGCTTCGCAGCAACAAGCTGAAGAAACCTGGTTTCCCGTTGATGAAGAAGGAATTGCCGATACCTGTCTCCAAAATGGCGGATTGGAACCGATAGAAGTCAAAGACATCCACCTCAAAACCGCCCGCAGCGAGCAATTGGACGAAGATTATCCCGGCGCTATGCTCTGGGCGGCACAGCTTCAGCTATACCGGGAGCTGGATGTGGAAGAATGGCCTGCTGATGAAGTGCTGGATAGCTTTTATCTGGCTAATGATACTACACTTCTATCTGCCTTCTATCAGTTGGAAAAAGGCAGAGATAGTTTGTATAGGTTTTTGCCTACAGAAACAACCCAAATACACAAGTGGGGCCAAGAGTTGGATGGTTTGATCGGGTTTATCCTGGAAAAAGACAGCTTAATTGCAGCGGGCGCTACCGGGCTGGAAAACGCACGGGATAGCCTGCTGAATGATGCGGCAGGCCTTTGTGTTGCCATGGACTCCCTGGAGCAGATTATCCTTCAGGCCCGGGTTGGTTTTGCAGGAACGCTGCTTGCAGCAAACAGTGCCTTAAGCGATACTGCAGCTTACCAAACCAATGAAAAGTTGGCCAATAAGTTATTCTTGAATACTATTGCTCAGGGGGGCGGTACTTTCGATGCTCAACAAGTAGAAAGCCTTTTATTTATTGCAGGCCAATGCCCGCTATCCGGCGGAAGAGCTGTGCATTACGCCCGAAGCTTATATCAATTGGTAACCGATTCAACTTTTGTTGATGTTTGCGAAGCTAGTTCCGAAAGGGCCGCTTCCGGGCTGCCAACCGGTTTGGAAGAAGAAGGTTCCGGCATTCGTATATATCCTAACCCCACGTCTGGAGAACTGGTAGTGGAAGGCCATTGTGGCCGGATTGATGTTACTAATCAGTTAGGGCAGCCTGTATGGAGCAGGAACTTGCCGGAAGGCGAATTCCGGCATCTTATCAACCTACAGGGTTTGCCTGGTGGCATTTACTTCTTGCGAGCCTGGCTTAAAAACAAACCTGTCTATCAGGCCAGGTTGATCATTTCCAAATAAATTTTCTTTTCCGAGCAGCTATAGGGTATTGTGTGCCCTATAGCTGCCTTAACTATATATGCCATGAAGGTGATTATTATCTTGGCAGTATTTTTCGCAACATCAAACCATCTGTATGCTCAGCATATTTTTGAAAACGAGAAAAGGGACTATGTATGGTTAATAGGCAACAGCCCATTAATATCAGGAGGTAATGACATGACTATGTTGAATTTTAATTCCATTCCTCCGGAAATCATCAGCACCGATATCAACATGGATTTTTGGCATACCAATGCCAGCGTATGCGATGCTTTCGGCAATTTGTTGTTTTACACCAATGGTATTGAGGCCAGAAACTTCATTAATAATACTATAGTTACAGGCTTGGCGCCTACTCCGCTGTCAGAAGATTGGGTTGGTACCGGATATGGTATTGTCCAGGGAGCGTTAATACTACCGTTACCAGAATTTGATTCTTTGTTTTATATATTTCATGTGGATGCTGACTGGGCGCCGCATGGTGATGTATGGGTGCAAAATTTGTTTTGTACAAAAGTTGATATGTCAGCTAATAATGGGCAAGGGGTAGTATTAGAAAAAAATATTCCTGTTGTTAACGATACGCTTGCTTATGGACGGGTCGTTGCTACCCGCCATGCCAATGGAAGAGATTGGTGGATAATTGTACCCCAATTTGATAGCAACCAATATTATACGATCTTATTTACATCAAATGGAATAGGGGATATCCAAACGATGGAAATGGGTGAACCAGTACTTACCGGCAGTTTTCAATCCAGTTTCTCTCCAGATGGTACCAAATATGCCAGGATTGATATCAAATATGCAGGCGAGTCTGAGCATCGCGTAACAATTTCCGATTTCGACCGTTGTACCGGAGAATTTACCAGTTTTACCTCTTTCACTTTCATTGATTTGGCCTTTGGGGGCGGGGGGCTGGCTTTTTCTGAAAACAGCCGTTTTCTTTATGTCACCTCCTGGTTCAATGTGTATCAATTTGACCTGAATGTTCCAAATGTTGAAGCTACAAAGATAAAGATTGCCGAGTATGACGGTTTTGAAGACCCTATTTATGATCTCAATACCGATTTCAAATTAGCTCAATTAGGTCCCAACGGCAAAATATATATCGCCTGTGGTACCAATGCAAACTACCTTCATGTCATCCATACGCCCAACAATCAAGGCCTGGCCTGCAATGTCGAACAACATGCCTTAGAGTTGGCCGCCTTAAACGACCGCAGCATCCCCAACTTCCCCTACTACGGCCTGGGTCCTTTAGATGGTAGTGCTTGCGATACCTTAGGCATCGATAATCCCCCGCCGCAGGCAGCATTCAGCTATGTTATCGAAGACAGCTTGGCCTTTCAGGTGGCTTTTTACGATGGTACACGGTTCAGCCCCGAAACCTGGCTTTGGGAGTTTGGAGACGGGCAAAGCAGTACGGGGCGGTTTCCCATACACACGTATGCTGCGCCGGGCGCGTATGAAGTGTGTTTGATGGCGAGTAACCAGACGGGCAGTGATACTTTTTGTGACACCATTAATTTATTGATTGATGAAACGCAGGAAGCCATTGCTACACCACCTGGTTTTCATATTTTTCCCAACCCGGCATACTCCAGCCTGGCTGTGAGCAGCGACAGGCCGTTTGCCGGCCAGCGCCTTTCATTGTATAATGTAATGGGCAAAGAAGTGATAGCGCATAAAATGCCGAAGGGGATAACCTCTTTTTCTTTTTCCGTAGAGGGTTTGCCGCCGGGCGTTTATTTCCTGAGGGTTTGGGAAGGAGAGGCAGCAGCCTGGAGCGCAAGGGTGGTGGTGGGGAGCAGGTGACTTCGGCCCCGCCGGACAAGGCCATCAAAATAAAATAGATATACGCCCTCCTGGCAACACCTTAGGCGCCTTCCCTCTGCGGCCCTCAGCGCCCTTAGCGGTTTAAAAAACATAAGCTCTCCACTCAGCGTTGACAAATGGATTTTTGATGTATGATCTTTGATTTCCCTCCATGGATCGTCCAGCGATAGCGGCTCTTCCCGGACACATCAAAGATCACACATCAAATCAACCTACTGCCCCACCTTCACCACCTTCACCTGCCGGTACGCTCCCCCCGCAACGATCCGGCATTCGTACACGCCGGAGGCAAGCCCTGCTCCGTTGACCGGTATCTGATGCACGCCTGCCTCCATCTGGCTTTCGCGGTAGGCCACGCGGGCAAGCCGCCCGGTAATATCCACCAGTTGAATGTGCACCTCAGCCGCTTCCACCAATTCTAATTCCACCGTAAAGCTGCCGGTGAACGGGTTGGGATACACCCTGGCGCCGGCCGGCGCCGCAGCGTCCTCCGTTTTCGTCAGCTGCAATTCCGGAGCGCCGGGGATAAAGATCACTTCCGGGGTTACCGGATTGCTTACCGCCCGCATCATCGGAGAAATAACGCACGGGTCGCAGGCTTGCAGGCGGGCCAGGAAATCGGAACCCGGAATAGCCCGGAAACCGGGATTCAGTACGATCTCGTCGCCGGCAAAGAACTCAGCGGAGGCCACGACATTGACCGTACCCATTGTCTCCAGCGTATACCGCGCCTTGTAGGTGCCGGACGCCGGGTCGTCGCTGACGACGAGGTTCGGCACGCAGTCGATGGTAAAATCGCCGGGGTTGACGTTGAAGAAGATGTTGTTCGAGCCTCTTACCATGATGCGGGCCTGTTCGGTGCGCACTTCCGGCAGGCTGACATCCGCCGAGCCGTCGTTGGGCGTGCCGGCCAGCAGCAGGGTAGGGAAGGTGAGGCCGCCATCGGTGGAGAGGAAGATGTCCACGTTGGCACAATTGACCGGCGCCTGGTCCGTATTGGCCACGTTCCAGTTCACCGTAGCGTTCTCCCCGGCGAACAGGCAGGCCGATCCGGCGGGCACGGTAACGATGAAGGGGCCGGCGCCGTCCACTGTGGTCACCAGCATGTCGTCCTCATCGGTGCAGCCGAAGGCGGCTACATTGTCGCGCACCGTCACCCGGAAGTTCAGCTTGCGGCCTACGGCGGGCAGCACTTCCCAGGTGGGAGAGGCGCCGCCTACCACGGCGGGCAGGTTGGGGAAGAAACGAGTAGGGGAGGCCGAGGGCAGCTGCGTCCGGAACACCGGCCCGTCGGTAACGGCCGATGAGGGTGGGTGGCTGATAATGGCGTTGTCCATCTGCTCCCAGCAGAAGGTGAGGGCGTCGCCGTCCGCGTCGTTGCCGGTGGCCGTCAGCATGAACGGCGTGCTGACGGGAATGAGGAAGTCTCCTCCGGCGCTGACTGTCGGCTGGCTGTTGGGAATGGCCGCCGGCGTGGGGCAGCTGCCGCCGCCTGCGGTCACGTAATTGCCGATCTGCTGCAGGCTGATGGCATGGAAATAGCGGTCGCGCGGGCCCTGTACGTTGCTCGTGCCGCAGGTACCGGCGTAGGACATGATCGTCGATCCGCTGCCCGGTTCAAAAGCCGTAGGGCCGTTTAGCTGGCCGGCATTGCTGCAGATGGGCTGGGTGCTCTCGTTGAAGGTGTGGTCGGCGCCGAACTGGTGGCCGAACTCGTGCATGAGCAGGGTGATCGCCCCTGCGCTCAGGAATACGTTGCTCGTGATGGTGGCGCCCATGGCCTTGCTGCCGTTGTTGCATACCGTGCCGATGCCCAGGGAAACTCCTGCGGAGCCCGAACCGGCGTTGGTGCCCAGGGCGTGGGCGATGTCGTAATTGCCCGAACCGATGACGCCGTCGACAATGCCCTGGTTTTCGCTGGCCATGGTGTTCTGGTTGCCGTCGGTGTAGCCGTCGGTGGCGGCGTTGGTAAAGATCAGCAGGTTGTTGTTGGCCACCAGTTGAAGTTGGATGGCCATTTCGCTCTGATATACGCCATTAATAACGGTTACCATATTGTTGATGGTGGCCATGGCGTTGTTCACGCCGGTGGGGTCGGCAGGGGTTGCCGAGGCGGCGGTGAACTCCGCGTTGGCCGCCACCGCCAGGCGGAAGGTGCGTAACTGGCAGTCGCCCGCCTTACCAAAGCGGTATTCCGGCAGCGGGTTGGCCCGGGCGGCGCTCTGTACGCCACAGTATATGGGGTCCTGGCTGATGTCGAAGTCTCTGTCGTAATAGCTGAGGTAATGCTCGTTGTCATCCTTTACTATCGGAGTTATAAACACCGGGCCTGCATCTTCCGTCAGTACCAGCCCGTAAAAACCGATGGGGCTGAAGGCGAAGTAAATGCGGTAGAGCGGATTATCCGAGCCCTGCCCTTCGTAGGAATTGATGTCGGGGAATTTTTTGGCCAGCTCCGGATGCATCACCGGCGCCTGCTGGATTCGGAACTGCTGCATGGAGCCGTCCGGCAGGGGAATGTCCAGCATAACCGGGCTTTGCCCGGCTTTCCCCAAAGAGCGTTCCGGCGCTGTTTTCAGGATCTGCTTTATCCGTTCCACATCCAGTTGCAGCAGGCGGAACGATTCGGGCAGGCTTATCTGGCTTCGTTCGTAGCCTTGTATTTTGAGTTCTTCAATGTCCTTCCATACTTGAGCATGGAGGGACGAAAAAGCTATCAAAAGGGATAAGGTGAATAATATTATATGTTTCATTTGGAATTTCTTTATTTTCAACCGGTTATTCGTTATTGGTTATTACAAGTGTTCGCAGTACTGCCTCTGGATTGCCTGTAATAACCAATAACTGCGGGTGGCCCCGAAAAGGGCAGATAACTAATAACAACCTAGTTCCCGTTCTACCGGAAGTTTGAAAAAATCTGAATTTTTCCGGCTTCTTCAATTCTACCTCTTGCCTTCCAGCTTCTCCAGCCTTGCCTTCAGCCGTTCATTCTCCTCCCGCAGATCCTTCATCTGCTTGTTCAGCTCGATGAGGTGCAGGAAGGCCTCTTCGATCTTCTCCTGCTGGTTGGCGGTGATGGCGCCCACAGGCAGGCCTTCCTTGTCGATCACTTCGGCGGAGGGTACGCCCGGCAGGCGGCCCTGCTGCTGAATGCTGGCTTCCACTTCCTCCAGAGGCATGAGGTGGTAATCCCCTGCAAAAACATAGTCCGGCCAGGAGGGAGAGAGCAGGACGCGCAGCTCTTCGCAGATCACATTGCCGTCAACGGACAGGCGGTAGCCGGCGGGGACGGGCGTAGACCCTATCCTTAGTGTGGCGCCTATGACGGCGTGGTTGGAAACGGTGAGCCCGCCGTCGGCCCTGGTGCTGCCTTTGATGTCAACGTCGAAGGCCGGGTCGGGGGCGTTGGTGCGGATGCCGATGCGGTTGCCGTCGTCCCAGATCTGGCTGTCGCCCAGGGTATTGGGGCCGGTAAATTTGGCGACCATGTTCTGGGTGCCGTTGATATCGGCCGAGGAGAGCAGTTTGGACCAGGGGTTGGACCAACTGCCGGCGCCGGCGGCCTCCCGGCGGTGGAAGATGCCGTCGTCGGCGAAGAAGAGCTGGTGGTCATTGCTGGCGCCGCCGGGGGCGAGGGTCAGCAGGCCGCCGGCGGTGGTTGTGCTGGCGGGGGCTGTGCCGAAGCCGGAGAGCTGGTGCAGCTCGAAGTAGGCTTCGTCCGTGTAGGCGCCCGGGGCGCTGTCAGCCGATCCGTTGTCGTCAAAGTGGATGCGGCCGAAGAAGTTGCCGGTAGTGTGGGTATTGCCCACTACGTGCAGGTTGTAATCCGGCAGTTCCGTACCTATGCCTACGTTGCCGCCGGCGGTAATGGCCATGCGGGTGGTAAGGGAAGGATAACCTGTAGAGAACAGCATATTGGCGGGAAAGCCATCACTCTGCACCGGGCCGGTGACAACCGAGCGGATCTCGACAGCGGGGTGGTAGAAGCCGTCCGTTACCCAGCCGCGCATCTCCAGGGCGCCCAGGCGGTCGCCGTCTTCTACCGGCAATTTGCCGACGCCCCGGTCGTATCCGTTGTTTTTATTGGTGAAAAGGGTGGGGTGCTGCCCGCTAACCTGGGCATGGCTTAGTACGGGAAAAAGGAACAGGGCCAACAGGCCGGCCAATTGGGAAATTTGCTTTCTCATAGTTTTTTAGAGTTGTATTATGATGTAAAAGAAAATCCTTGGCAAATTGCTGTTTCCGGGGAAAGGGATTTTTCAGAAGGCGTTTGACCATTTATATCAGGCGGGAGGGAAGTGTTACCAAAAAGAGTGGAATTTTTTTGGACAATCACTCCATCACTCCTTCCTTCCTACATCTCCGTACTCCTCACGATCAGCAGCTCCCGGTACCGGTTGAATACCGAAGATTTGGATACGAAGCCCAGGTATTTGCCGTGGTCGGCCACCGGCAGGTTCCAGGCATTGTGGAAGTCGAACTGCTGCATGACCTTTTCCATGGGGTCGTTGATGTCGAGGACGGTGGGCGGGTTGTGCATGACATCTTTTACGAAAACCTCCTCATATTTTTCGGTGTCGAACATGATCTCCCGGACATCGTCGAGCAGGACGATGCCTTTAAAATGGCCATCTTCCTCCACGACCGGGAAGACGTTGCGGCGGGACTTGGCGATGGTTTTGACGAATTCGCCAAGAGACATCTCCGGGTGTATCTTCCGGAAGTTGGTCTCGATCAGCCCACGGAGGTTCATCTCCTTGAGGATACTCAGGTCGCGCTCGTGGGGCGGCACCCACAGGCCTTTCTGAAACAGTTCCCGGGTGAAGATGGAATGCGGCTCGAAGAACAGGCACACGAAATAGGAGAGGGCGGAGACCAGCATCAACGGGACGAACAGGCCGTAGCCGCCGGTGAGCTCGGCGATGAAGAAAATGGCGGTCAGCGGTGATTTGAACACCCCGCTGAGCAGGCCCGCCATGGCTACGGCGATGAAGTTGGCCTCCCGCAGCTCTATCCACCCCAACAGGTTGATGCCATGGGCAAAGGCAAAGCCCAGGGTGGCGCCCAGGAACATGGAGGGGGCGAATACCCCGCCGTTGCCGCCGATGGCGATGGTGATGGAGGTGGCGAAGATCTTGGCGATCAGGGCGGCCAGCGCAAAGCCGATGAGGAAGAGGGGCTCGTCGTACAGCCAGTAGAAGGGGCTGTGTTCAACGATGGCGGCAAAACGCCCCGCCAGGAGGTTGTTGACCGTTTCATAACCTTCGCCAAACAGAGGCGGCATGAGGAAGATGAGCAGGCCGATGGCCAGGCCCCCTAGTCCGATCTTGAAGATGGGCCGTTTCAGGTTGTCGAACCAGGTGGTGATGCGGATATTGGTGCGGATCATGATGACGGATAGCAGGCCGCACAGCGCGCCCATGAGGAGGTAGAACGGAATGCCGTCCAGCGCCCAGTCTTTGGTGGGCAGGATGAACAGCTGTTCATAGTACAGCAGTTTGGCGATCACCGCTCCGGTGGCGGCCGAGATAAGCAGTGGGATGAATGAGTGCAGGGCCATATCCGTCAGCAATACCTCGAAAGCGAAGATCACCCCCGCCACCGGGCTGTTGAAGATGGCCGACATGCCCGCCGCGGCCCCGCAGGCCAGAAAGAGGGCCTGCCGCTTGCGCCCCACCTGCAGCATGCGCGCCAGGTTGGCCCCGATGGCGGAGCCGGTGCGGATGATGGGCGCCTCCAGCCCTACGGAACCGCCGAACCCGACGGTCAGGGAACTGCTCACGGCATGGGCGTAAGTTTCGTACCGGGGCAGGTTGACCTTCTTCTGGGAAATGGCGTAGATCAGCTCGCTCAGGCCCGGGCTGACCGGCCGGCGCAGCAGGAAACGCACGAAGGCAATGGTGCACAGCACGCCGCCCAGGGGCAGGAAGACAAACAACAGCCGCTCGCGGGTGGGGTCCGGGCCCTGTATCCACTCTTTGAGTTGAAAAACCAGGAATTTGACCCCTACCGCTGCCAGCCCGGAAACGATTCCGATAATAATGCTGACAATGATCTGATAATTGCGGTTGGAAATATGAGTGGCAAACCAACGGATCAGCCGGTAAAGGAAAAGGCGGTAATAGCGGTAATATGTCCTGAGCCGGTGCATACTGCTGTTTTCAACGGGGTAGTTTTGCCCGCTGCAAATATACAGGATGTAGTTTAACAACTCATTAACAAAACTTCAAAACCGATTAACGGCTTGCAATTGTTCGTTTGTTACCTTTGTACCCGTCGCACGCCAGAATACTGAATAGCTCAGGCTGGCTACCGGCAGAATGACTTTTTACCATTTAATGTGTCAAACCCAAAACTTTTTAAAAGATGTTGAAGCAATTTAAAGTAACGCTACTTGCCCTTCTGGCGGTTGGATTTCTGGCCAGCTGCAACAACAACCAGACTGCAGCACAAGAAGAAGCTGCCCAAAGCCTGACCGGCAACACCGTCCAGCCTGCTGACCCGGCTGCAACGGCACAGCCCGCTGCTCAGGAAGCTGCCGTTCCGGCCGGCCCGACCACAGTAATGGCCTTCGAAGAAACGGAATTCGACTTCGGTACTGTCGTCGATGGTGAGAAAGTTTCTCACACCTATACTTTCAAGAACACGGGAGAGGAGCCCCTGATCCTCAGCAACGCCAAGGGAAGCTGTGGCTGCACCGTTCCGAGCTGGCCGCGCGAGCCGATCCCCCCGGGTGGAGAAGGCGAGATCACGGTTGAGTTCAACTCTCAGAACAAGAAAGGCAAGCGCAACCAAAAGGTGACCATCACCGCCAATACCAACCCGCCGCAGACCTTCATCTACCTCAAGGGTGAAGTACTGCCGAAGGAAGGGGATGCTGCACCGACGGTTACTCAATAAAATATCATAAGCGTACCGACGCTACCATCACAAAGCCTGTAGGATTGAACAAAATCTTACAGGCTTTTTTTATGTTTGCATTTGACCGTTATGAAGATTGGATACCTATGAAAGATTACCTGTCCCTGATCAAATTCAGCCACACTGTCTTTGCCTTGCCCTTTGCTCTGCTGGGGTTCTTTCTGGGCACGCTCGAATCGGGCCGTGGCCTGGAAGTACGCCTGTTTTTGCTGGTCCTGCTGTGTATGGTTTTTGCCCGCAGCGCAGCTATGGCCTTCAACCGGTATCTCGACCGCGATATCGATGTTCAGAACCCCCGCACTTCCGGCCGGGAAATTCCCGCCGGGGTCATCTCCCCCGGGGCGGCCCTGGCCTTTGTCCTGGCCAATAGCCTGTTATTCATCACCACCACCTGGTTCATCAACCCCCTGTGTTTTTTTCTGTCGCCCGTAGCCTTGCTCATCATCCTGGGATACAGTTATACCAAACGCTTTACTTTTTTCTGTCATTTTGTTCTGGGGCTGGGCCTGTCGCTGGCGCCGGTCGGGGCGTATCTGGCAGTGCAGGGGCAGTTCGCTCTGGTTCCCCTGCTGTATTCGGCGGCGGTACTGCTTTGGGTTTCCGGCTTCGATATCATCTACGCCCTTCAGGACGACGATTTTGACCGCTCCCTGAACCTCTACTCCGTACCGGTAGCCCTGGGGCGGCAGGGGGCGCTGCGCCTTTCCTCCATCCTGCACCTGGCCTGCGCCGGTTTCATCCTTCTGGCTTCCTTTCTCCTGTATCAGGAATATCCCGCTTTCGGATGGCTGCACTGGGCGGCAGCGGCTATTTTTATCGGCCTGCTGGTATACCAGCATACCCTGGTCAAGCCACACGATCTAAGCAAGGTCAATATCGCTTTTTTTACGACCAATGGTGTGGCCAGCCTCATCTTCGGGGCGATGGTTATTCTGGATATGTATTTTTAAGCCTTTCCCCCTGGATGGGCTTTAACAGGCTTCTATCCCATCTCCTACCTGCACATGCGGAGCCTCTCCTTTCTCTGCCACCCAACTGGCATGCAGGCCAAACACCACCTTATTACCCTGCCGGCGATAAGTTGTCAGGGTGCGGAGGGGCTCCCGGCCTACCTCTGCCGTTTCCTGGTTAATGGTGGCCACCTGGCAGCGGGAACAGGGGCGGATGCCGCGGAAGGATACCCCGCCGATGCGGAAGCTTCTCCAGCCCTCTTCTTCATAAGGCTGGCCGCCGGCAAAGACGATATTGGGGCGAAAGCGGTTCATGGACACCGGGCCTTCCAGGCGGGAATTCAGATCTGCCAACGAACTTTCGCCGATAACCAGCAGGGGGCAGCTGTCGGCAAAGCCGGTAATTTCGCCGGGCAACCCGTAGGAAGGATCGAGGGGGCGGCGGCTGTCCTCAGGCATGTACACGAGGTGGCACTCGGCGCCAAGCACTGCACCGAACCATTCGTCGGCTTCTATGCTTACCCGGAGGGCCTGGCACTTGTTTCCCCACACCTGGACTTCCAATTCCTCCGCCTTTTTTCCGGGCTGAAGGGGGATGGCCAGCGGCTCCAGCCCCTCATACCGGTGCCGGACGATGAGGCTGTCGACGGAAAAGTCCGGCAACAGCAGGGCCAGCTGCGGAATCTCCCGCTGGCTGAGGAAGAGCCCGTCGCGGTCCACCAGCATCCAGCGGCGGTCGTAGGCCAGGCCGCGCTTTTCCACGCGGGCCCGAGGCAGGCTGATGCCGGCCATGGATTTGATGGGGTAGGTGTAGAGTGCAGTGATGCGCATATTTTTTAAGTGCAATTTAATCAGAAGTTTTTATAGGAGTATTTAGGTTTATGCCGCCTGGCCGGAGATCGGCTTCCCCAAAATGAAACCTCAGGCCCCGCTTTCCGTACTTAAGAGTATGTTTGGAGGCCGCTTTTTAGCCCAAATGGTGGACTCCAAACATACTCTAAATGGAAATGTGCCCCGCGATGACACTCTGGCAATAGCCTGTCATTATTTTGTTCTTAACCGGCGGGACAGAAAATTTTAAATCATAATCCTGGTATATCAATGCGCCCATGTAACATCACCACAAACCGGTTTAGGCCATCCGGACTGCCAATTATGAAAAAGCATATTTGGCTGTTTTCCCTATTGCTCCTTCTGGGGAGCGGAATATATGCCCAGCCGGCGAAACTGGCAAAGGCCAATGAATATTTTGAGGAAGGGGAGTACCGGCTCGCCATTCCACTGTATGAAGAAATACTTGGCCGGGAGGACATTCCCGAAGTGAAGTTGCGCCTGGCGGAAGCCCACCGTTACCTCGGAAACTATAAAGCTTCGGCTCAATGGTATGCCCTGGTTATCGGCCTTCCGAACTGCCACCCCGAACACAAGTTCTACTACGGCATGATGCTCCTGCAAACGGGAGACTGCGAAGCAGCCGAGCGCTGGTTCAGGGATTATCTGAAATACCACCCTTATGACCCCAGAAAACAACGCCTGCTCAATGCTTGCGGATATATTGGGGAATTGAATAAAAACCAGAGTGGGAGGGCCGACATCTCTCTGCCCGGTTTCAATACTGCCCAGAGCGAACTTGGCCCGGCCTATTATGGCGAGGGCATCATTTTTTCCACCTTCCGCAAGAATCCGGAAAACCCCTCTCAGGCCTTCCTCGACCTGTTTCAGGTGGCGGTGGAAGAGGCGGGTGGCATCCGGCAGTATTCTGTGCCTCAGCTTTTCTCCGGTTCTCTGCAGTCGAAATTCCATGAAGGTGTCGCTACCTTCAACAGCGAGGAAACCGAGATCTACTTCACCCGTACCCGGGGGGTGTCTTCTCACTCCCCCCTCGATCCGGAGATACACCGGCTGGAGATCGTTACTGCCCGCCGCCTTCCTCAAGGAGGATGGAGTAACCTCAAGCCGCTTCCGTTCAGCAGCGATGATTATTCTGTGGCCCATCCTTCACTCAGCTCCGACGGCAAGCGCCTTTTCTTCTCTTCTGATATGCCTGGAGGACAGGGGGGGAAAGACATCTACCTGACTTTCTTTGAGAACGGGCAGTGGGGGCCGCCTATCAACCTGGGGCCTGCCGTCAATACACCCGATGACGAGGTATTCCCTTTCATCAGCAATTCGGGAAAACTGTATTTCTCTTCCAACGGCCACCTGGGCCTGGGCGGACAGGATATTTTCTGGACAGAGGAGGGCTATGATGGATTGTGGATGCTTCCCTACAATCTGGGCGCCCCTTTTAATACGGCTGCCGATGACTTCGGCATCATCTTCAGCGCCGACGATACAGAGGGGTACTTCACTTCCAACCGCAGTGGCGGAAAAGGAAAGGACGATATCTATTTTTTCCGGATGATCTCCAGAGGGACTCCCGTGCAGGTTGATGTGGTAGACCTTAGTACCGGAGATCCTGTGCCTTTTGCCAGAGTAGTGAATTCCTGTGGGGGAGATACTCTTATCGCTGGGCCCAAAGGGCGCCTTTCCCTATACCTTCCGGAGTGCTGTACGCTAACCGGAGTGGCAGAAAATTATCAGCCCCGGTCGATTGAAGCCTGTGGCAGAAAGGGAGAAGTGGCGGCAGATACCCTTTTCATTGCACTGGCATTGGCGCCGGGAGGGGCGAAAATGCCTGCCTCTGAAGAGGAGGGTATCTCTGCCGATGCTCCCCGCCAGTACCGGTTGGAAGGGACCATTTTAAACCAGGAGTCCGGCAAGCCTGTGGTTGGCGCCGAGGTGCAACTGAAAAGCCTGAACTGCCTTTCCCCACCCGCTGTTGTGACCAACCGGCAGGGCTATTTCAGTATCGCCCTCGAAGAAGGATGTTGTTATAAGGTGAAAGTAAGCAGGGATAATTTCTTCACCTTAAACCTGGAAAAGGAGGTTTGTGCGAGTGGGGAGGAGAACAAACAGTTTCTTCATGCTTACATTACTCCTTATGCCGCCGACCCCACCAGTGAAGGAGATGGAGAAACCATGCCCGTCAAAATGGATGCCGAACCCGGTAACTTTGAATTTGGACGCAGCAGTAGTGAAGAAGGAGAAGACAGTTTTGCTTTTCGGGTGAATCTATATTACGATGTGGGCCGGTCCAGTGTTCAGGAAGAATCCGTTTCTGAACTGCTTCGCCTGTTAACGCTTATGCAGGAAAATCCGAAAATTGTCCTGGAGGTCAGTTCTCATACAGATTCCAATGGCAGCAGTGAATACAACCAGCGCCTTTCCCAGAGACGGGCCGATGCGGTAGTCCGGTATCTCATTGCCCATGGTATCGATAAGGAAAGGCTGGTGGCCAAAGGCTACGGGGAATCTAAGCTGGCGAACCATTGTTCCGATGAAGTGTCCTGTAGTGAAGAAGAACACCAGGAAAACCGGCGCACGGAATTTCGTGTCCTGGGCAAAGTACAATAAAAAAGCCCGGAACCGCATTCTGGCGGCCCCGGGCCTTTTTCTGACATTATTATCACTAGTGCCCTCGGAACGAAGTTCCGGGGCAGTTGTTAGTTGTTGGTTATTGTCCATCCGCAGCCTCTAAGCCGTTGATTGCCAGCGAACAACCAACAACGGCATTTTGTTCCCGGCGGGAAAATAACTGCCCCGTTATTTAGTGCCAACAGCACTAGTCGTATTAGCGGGTTTCATCCGTTACGTCCAGCCGGTTGATAACGGCAAAGGCGCCGCCTTCATAGGCATTTTCGGTAGCTGCTTCCCGTTCATCCCAGGAATCAACGGTACCGGTAAGGGTGGCTACCCGGTTGGATACTTCTACATTGACCTGGTCTTCAGTAACGAAAGGAGACCACCAGAGTTCATCCCTGATGTTCTGTTCGATCTGAGGGTCGTTAAGGCTGTAGGTGTAATAATTATCTGGAGAAGTATAGGGTGACGGATAGTAGGTGTTCCAGCCATACGGATAGTAGAAGTCGTAGTTGCTGGTAGTGCTTACATCAATATTGTTTACGACATTCAGAACACCGATCGTTCGGGATGCAATATCTTCCGCAAGGTATTTCTCATAACTGTTGTCAACTTTACCACTGAGGTAAATGACACCATTGTTGGCGGCCACCGTCAGGCCGAACCGTTCTACGTAAGGGTCCCGGAAAAGGGCGTCTTCCACATTGTCTTCCAGTTCTTCGTTAGAGGGGATCAGTTCCGGGCGAACTTTGATGTTGTTCAGCACACTGAAAACTCCAACGATATTGCGTGTGTCGGCTTCTGCTGCGCGTTTGGACTTCAGGTTGTCCACCTTGCCAGAGAGCGTTACGGTTCCGTTGGTAACGGAAACTTCAGGGTTGAAGGAATATACGCGGGGGTCGTAGAGGAAAGCAGTTTTGACCGCTTGTTTGATCTCTTCGTCCGACCGTATGGGATACTCCTTTTTCTTTAGGTAATTATCCTTTGCCCAGTCCGCTACTTTCAACCCATCGGATTTTACATCCTTCACGCCGGAGGTCCAGGCATAACTTTGTGCCTGCCGCTTGGCGTTGAGCGAACCTACGGTTCCTTCCATGGTTACTACATTGTTGTCAACACTAACCTCGATCATCTCCCGGTTCAGTCGGATGTCATTGGCAATAGCTTCCTGCACTTCTTCCCTGATCTCATAGTCCGGGCGGTTGCTCGTGAAGTTAATGTCAATATTATTGTCGAGGCTTTTTACGCCTTTAACACTTTTGGCGATGTAACCCGCAAGCTGTTTCTCCTGCCAGGAGTCTACCCGCCCGGTGAGGGCCACTGCCCCATTAGTAATCTTACGGGAGCCGGCATTTGCTTGCGTATCATAAAGCAGGTTTTCAGTTAAAGAATAGTAAGTAATTGGATATGAGTTAATTGCAGGCTTTTCTCTACCGTTTTAACGAATAGGGGGAAAGGATGTTCGAAAGAACAATGTCAAGCAGGAGGGGGCATTCGGCTCTCTGGAAGATACCTGGAAGCCAGCGCCCTTGGAACGAAGTTCCGGGGCTTTTATTATGCTTGCCCAGGGCCTCCTGCAGTTATTGGTTATTACTGACACCCAATGGGGCAGGCTCCGAACAAGCACTAAGAGTATGTTTTTCTGATGGGGTCAATACTCTTCACACGGCCCTTTTTCCCAGCGGGTAACCCCGGACCTTTGAGCGTAGCATTCGTTGGGATAAGTCCGTCCGTCACAGCCGCAGACAGGTTCGTACACTTCGATACAAACCATATCCGGGTTGATCTTCCTTTCATCGATACAATCATCGGAAATGGTTTTTCCGCCCTGGCGGCAGGTGGCGGCAAGGCAGCAGAGGGCAAAAAAGAAGCAGGCCAGGCGATACATGTTTTTTTAGTAATATAGCTAAATTATCCGATACACAACAATATAAAATCAACTTCCGTTATGGTGCTGAAGGTATTTCCCCCCCTTTGGCCATCCATCTTTGAAGAAGCGGCCGCATAAATGGAGCTGCTTCGATTTTTTGAGTATTTAATTTTATTGATATATTACCAAAGTTTTCTGTAGAGGAAACAACTCCTGTAATTACTTTTTGAAAACGCAAGACTATGAAGATCTTTTTCCGAGCCCTCCTGGCATTGTTGATGTATTCCGCCTGCATGCCGGCATATGGGCAGTTAAACCGGGCGAACAAGGATTATGAGATGGGAGCTTTCAACCTGGCCGTTCGGGGTTATCTCGAGGTCCTGGAAAAACGCCCGGCGAATTATGAAGCAATGCTCAAGCTCGCCGATTCGTACCGTTATCTCAATCAGATGGAAGAAGCCCGCAGTTGGTTTGAGCGGGTTTTGGCCGACAGGGATGGCCGTAAGGAAATGGTGGGAGAGTATCCCTTCCACTATGCTCAGGTGCTGATGGCTTTGGAGCAATATGATAAAGCACGGCAATGGTTTGAAGCTTATGCCAAATATCAGCAGCGCGAGGACAAGGAAAAAGCGGCCAAAGGGCAGCATTTTGCCCAGAGCTGTGTGTTTGCCATGAATCAGCTCGGCCAATCCTCTCCCTATTTGGTGAGCAATGAATACATCAATACCACTTCCTCCGATTTTGGCCCGGCTTTTTACGGAGACCAGGTTGTTTTCTCTTCTGCCCGCACCGACCTTCGCCCGGCGGGGTCTACCTGGACAGGAAAGGCCAATAACCAGCTTTTTATGGCGAGGATCGGAGATAATGGCTTCCTGGAAGACCCCGTTCCTTTTCAGAGCCGCCTGCGCGAAGACGAAACCTTCGTAAATGTCGGGCCGGTTTCCTACGGGCCGGATGGCCGCTCGGTGGCCTTTACCAAAAACAATTTTATTGACGGCACCCGGCATATCCCCACCGGAGGGCTGGAGCTGAGTATCCACATCGCCCAGATCAACCCGAGCGGGGAATGGGCGGAGCAAAAACCTTTCCCCTACAATGGTTCCGGTTTTTCCACCGGCTGGCCAAACTTTTCCCCGGACGGAAATGCCCTCTATTTTTCCTCCAACCGGCCGGATGGCTTCGGAGGGTTTGACCTCTATGTATCCTATCGGATGGGCAACACCTGGAGTACCCCGGAAAACCTGGGCCCCAACGTCAATACTCCGGGGGACGAGGTTTCGCCTTTCTTCGATGGAACCAACCTGTACTTTTCTTCCAACTGGCACCAGGGGCTGGGCGGATATGACATCTTCCGCGCCGAGCAGGCAAATGGCCGTTGGGCGCGCATTTTCCACCTCGGCAACCTCATCAACTCCTCCCGCGATGACCTCGGCTTCGTTTACGACAGCTTTCGAAACATCGGCTACCTGGCCTCTAACCGGCAGGGAGGGCGTGGCAGTGAGGACCTCTACAAAGTATTCAAATCTGCGGACAATATCACGCTGCACATCCGTAATGCCTCCGACGGCGCCCCGATACCGGGAGCGACCATCGATTTCATCAATTGCGGAGAAGGGCTGGACCGCGCCGATAACCAGGGAAACTACAGCTTCCAGGCCGTTGAAGGGCTGAATTGTGATATCATCATTCGCGCTGACGGATACAATGATGCGGTGTTTTCCGTATCTACCATGGGGGTGCGGCAGAACCGGGAATACGACATCATGCTCAGCCGCCGGGGAGAAGAGTACATCGGCAAAGTGCTGAATTACACCACCCGCCTTCCGGTTGCCGGGGTTGCCATTGCTGCAACAAACCAGTCGACCAACAGCACCATGCAGGCTACAACGGATGTCAATGGCGATTATGCCCTGGCGCTAAGCCCCAACTCTTCCTATGTTATCCGTTATTCCCGGCCCGGTTTCCGGGATCTCAGCCGTACCGTCCACACAGGGGAAGGCAGTGACCGAACCATTCTCGGTATGATATCTATGTTGCCGATCAGCGGCGGCGCTGATACCTATCCCGGATCTGATGTAACGCCCAGGCCTGGTGCTGTCGCCGGAGAAGGGGCGGCCATTTCACCGGGAGGCGAAGGCGTTTCTCTCGGTACGGGATACGCTGTACAGGTGGCCGCGCTCAATAAACCGGGACTGGAGAACTTCTCTACGCTTACTGACGTCGGACAGGTCTATTCTAAATACGAAGGTGGGGTGTATAAAGTACGCATCGGGCCTTTCGCCAGCCGGCAGGAAGCATCCACCGCCCTGGGGGCAGTGAAAGGCAGGGGGTATAAAGATGCCTTTGTAGTAACTGAAGAAGGAAATGTGGGAGTACAGCCTAAAACAGGGCAGCCCGTTTCCACCGCAAGTACAGGTACAGGCCGCTACAAAGTCCAGCTTGCTGCTTACCGCAACCCTCAGAATTTCAACCCCTCCGGGCTGGAGCGGTATGGCAATATTGAAGACCGCCGCCGCGGCGACCTGACCATTAAGCTGCTTGGGCCTTTCGACGATGTCGAGGAAGCCAAACAGGCCTGGCGCCAGGCCAAGGCAGCCGGCTTTACCACGGCTTATATCGTTCTGGATTCCGGAGTGGAACTGACTAAGGTCTATCCCTAATAAAAGAGAACGCGGAGGCGCAGGCCTGAGAAAGGCCGCTGCGCCTCCGCGCAATGGTCAAAAATATCCGGATCGGGATCACTTCAGCATCTCTTCCACGTCTGTCAATGGCAGCCCGAAGGCTTCGGCTACCCCATTGTAGACTACTTTGCCGTTAACCACATTGAGCCCCAGTTTGAGGGCTTCATCTTCCCGGCAGGCTTTTTCCCATCCTTTGTTGGCCAGCTGGATGGCATACGGCAGGGTAGCGTTGGTCAGGGCTATGGTGGACGTGGAAGGGACCGCTCCCGGCATATTGGCCACACAATAATGGACGACACCATCGATGACGAAGGTCGGGTCGTCGTGAGTTGTGGGCTTGCAGGTTTCAATACAGCCGCCCTGGTCGACGGCCACATCTACCAGCACCGTTCCCGGCTGCATTTCCTTGAGCATATCCCTGGTGATCAGTTTGGGCGCTTTGGCGCCGGCGATCAGGACGGCCCCAACGATCAGGTCGGCGTCCCTGATCAGCTTTCGGATGTTGTATTCGTTGGAAAACAGGGTGGTTACATTGGCGGGCATAACATCGGCGAGATAACGCAGCCGCTGCAGGTTGACATCCAGAATGATCACCTGGGCGCCCAGGCCCGCCGCCATTTTAGCCGCCTGCGTGCCGACAACCCCGCCGCCGAGGATCAGGATCTTACCGGGAGAGACGCCGGGCACCCCGCCCAGCAGAACCCCGCGGCCGTGCTGGTGCTTCTCAAGGTATTTGGCGCCTTCCTGAATGGCCATGCGGCCTGCCACCTCCGACATGGGCGTCAACAGCGGCAGGCTGCGGTCGGGCAGCTCCACCGTCTCATAGGCCAGGCATACCGCTCCGCTGTCGATCATGGCTCTGGTCAACGGCTCGTAGGATGCAAAGTGAAAATAGGTGAAAAGAAGCTGCCCTTTACGGATCAGTTTGTACTCCGGCTCTATGGGCTCTTTCACTTTTATGATCATTTCGGCCTTGCCGTATACCTCCTCGATCGAGGGAAGGATCTGGGCTCCTGCTTCCCGGTATTCTTCATCGGGAAACCCACTGCCCACTCCGGCCGTAGTTTGTACATATACAGTGTGGCCTCGTTTTGTGAGTTCCAGAGCGCCGGCGGGGGTCAACGCAACGCGGTTTTCGCTGGTCTTGATTTCCTTAGGTACGCCAATAATCATTACTCTTGAGTTTTATCTGATTAGGAATTATGGAAGGATGGGCAAAAATAATAAACTGTTTGGATTTTCCAGGGGCTGGCAGGTAAGGGCTAAAAAAAAAGCCCGTGTTGTGACGGGCTCCTTTTTGGAAAAAACAAATTCTACTTATTTACATAACCTGCTTTATGAATATCAATATTCGTGCCAACTTTTAAATTCCCGTATGCTTTCAAAAAAAAAGCCCGTGACAGGTATCACGAGCTTCTATAGCTTTAACCAAAATCATTGACCCTTAGCAGAGTGCTAAAACCGTGCCAATTCAGCTGAAAGGACACTTCCTCCTTCCGGGCATAGCTGGTTTTCGGATAGGCTCTTAACTGATAAAGATAGGCGCCTCCCGGGCCGGGATAACCCCCCGGGCCATTGCAATATCGAATAGCCGCTGAACCGCCTCCTTGCCTCCGGTCCCAAGGCTCCTTGTATAGTCATTGACATACAATCCGATGTGTTTGTACATCACCTCCTCATCCATTTCCTGAGCGTATTGGCGGACAAAGGCTTTCGGTTCCTCCGGGTTGTCCATGGCGAAAGCCACGCTGCGGGCCATTACCCGTTCGACGGCCTGCTGCACCTTGGCCGGCAACGCCCGGCTGGCCACAATACCCCCAAGCGGGATAGGCATTTGAGTCGTACTTTCCCAGAATTCTCCCAGGTCCCTTATTTTTACCAGCCCCTTATCCTGGTAGGTGAAGCGGTTTTCGTGGATGATCAGGCCGGCGTCGGCCTTTCCCGATAAGACGGCATCTTCAATATTTGAAAACAGCAGCTCGGTTTTGTGTTGTGCCGCCGGGTAGGCCAGGCTGAGCAGAAAATTCGCCGTTGTATATTTGCCGGGAATGGCGATGTGGGCTTCGAGGACCTCTGCCTCATCCATAGGAGCTTTGGCGATCAGCAATGGGCCGACGTTGTTGCCCAGAGCGCTGCCGGCGTCGAGCAGGGCATAATCGTCGAGCAGATAGGCAAAGGCGTGGTAGCTCAGCTTGGTGATGTCCAGGGCTTTGTTGAATGCCTTTTGGTTGAGTTCTTCCACATCGGCAATGACGGGCTGGAATTCCAGGCCTTCGGTGTCCACTTTACCATGGATCATGGCATCGAAGATAAAGGTATCGTTGGGGCAGGGAGAAAATCCAAGACTCAGTTTCATAGGCTTTCTTTTTTTGCGGGGGTAAAAATATAAAACAAAAAACAGTTATCCTTTCATAACGTTTCAGGATGGAAAAGGTAAACCTATGAATAAAACAGAGCCATTGGCCATTCACGGCCGGGGTGTTACTTTTGCTTACCCTGGAGAGAAGGCAGTGTTTTCCGGACTGGATATAACCGTTCCGGAAGGCAGTGTTTACGGGCTGCTGGGCGCCAATGGCATCGGCAAGTCCACTCTGATGAAAACGCTGGTTGGCTTGCTTCCGTTGCAGACAGGCGAGGTTAGCCTGCTCGGCCGCCCGTTAGGCCGGAGTACATTTCGCGATGTGGGCCTCTTGATCGAGGCGCCCAACCTCTATCCCCATCTTTCCGGGATGGACAACCTGATGATAATGGCCACCTATCGGAATGCCAGCCGGCAAAGGGCAGGGGAGGTTCTCCGGCTGGTAGGCCTGAGAGAGGCCGCAAACAAGCTGGTGCGTCACTATTCTACGGGAATGAAACAGCGCCTGGGCATTGCCATGGCCATCCTTCACCGCCCGAGGTTGCTGTTGCTGGACGAGCCGGCCAACGGGCTCGACCCCGCCGGTATTGTTTCTATCCGGAGCCTCATCCGGCAGCTCAACCGGGAAGAGGGGATGTCTGTATTTCTTTCCAGCCACCTTTTGAGTGAAGTGGAGCAATCCTGTACGCATCTGGGTATCCTCGCTCCCGGGCGGCTTGCTTACCAGGGCGCCATTGAGGGCGCCCAGCAGCAATTATCCCGGGGTATACGCCTCCGCCTGCAATGCAGACCGGCAGGGCCGGCTCTCGAAAAGCTCCGGCAAGCCGGCAGGGAGGCCCGCCTGGGAGAAAAGGGCGAGATACGCTTATCCTTATCCGCAAAACAGGAGATCGGCCCGGTGGTCGACCTCCTGAGGAGCGCCGGTATCGAAATCTATGAACTGGTTATTGAAGAAGGCAGGCTGGAAGATTTTTTCCTCAGCCTGTATCAATAAACAAAAATGAAGCAATTCCTCATCTGCCTGAAAGCGGAGATCCGCAAAAGCCGCAACTCTATGGCCGTTTGGCTGTCCGTGGCCGGAACGGTGGCCAACCTGTTCATCTTCTTTGGGTTGCACCTTATGGGCGGACAAGTGCCGGGGAGTTTTTCCGCCGGCAGCTGGCAGCAGTTCATCACCAACCACTACGATGGGATCGCATTTATGATGCTGCCGCTCTATGTCATTATTCTCTGTAGCCTGGTTTTTCAGATGGAACACCGCCAGCAGATGTGGGTACAGCTCAACACGCTGCCCCTTTCTCCCGCCAGGGTTTACCTGGGTAAACTGGCTTTTCTCTGCCTCCTGTTCCTGGCGGCTCATCTGTTATTCATCATTGGAATGCTCCTGAGCGGATTCCTCTTTGGAGTGATCCGGCCGGAAAGTGGAATGGCGGCCAGCCTGCCTTCTATTGGGCAGATTGGCGAGCTGGCGGCCCGCACCTTTCTTTCCATTCTTGGCCTCATGGGCCTACATGCCTGGCTGAGCTTTCGGTACAGAGCCTTTATCGTGCCGCTTTTGATCGGCATATTGGGGTATGTGGCAGCAGGATTGCTGGGGACAGATTGGCACTGGCAATTCCTGAACCCCTATGCTCCGGGTTTCCTGTTCATGCCGCAGTATAAGGGAGAAGTGGTGATCGCTCACCTGGGGTGGTTTTCGGCTGCGGAGGTAATGAGCATTGCCTACCTGGGCTTGTTCACAGCGCTTGCATTGAAGAATTCAGGCCAGAGAGGGTGGGCGTGAGTTGGGAAACAAGTGAAGGCGAAGTTTCGGTTTCGACAGGCCGCACTACCGAAAAGCTTTGGCTTTTTTTCCGACAGCAATAATAGCCAGGGTAAGAACGAGAAAAGTGGTAACAGGCATCATAGGGTTGCTTTTTTATTTGAGATAGCTGTTTTCATTCACCTTGCTAAGACCTGCCTGCAAGGGGAAAAGGTTGGGTCCGGTTGACAGTTTTTTTATTTTTTTTTCAGGCTTTTCTCTACATCAGTCAGCTAATTTTGAAAAAGGCCGCACTACAATGGGAAAAAAGAGGGCGCAATATACGGATTGAATGGCGGTTTTATCCGGGAATCTATATACGAAATATTTCGTATTTTCTTGGATGGTTTGGAAATACGGTGTAATATTGCATACGAAATATTTCGTAATCAAATTTTTAACCCGATGAAGAAATCACCTGTCTTGTTCCAAATCTTTTTTTCCGGCCTGTTATTCAGCTTGTGTTTTCTTTTGCCTGCCGCAGCGCAGCAACCCGGCGAGCAGAGCTATCAGGATGTGTCCGTTATGCCGGCGGGGCTGGAAGGGGAACGTATTCAGGCCATCATTGATGCGGCCAATGCCAATAAGGCCGAAGCGGTAGTTTCTTTGCTGGAAGAACACTGCACGGCAGAGTTCCGGGAAATGGCCCCGATGGAAATGCACATCAATGCCTTTCGGTCTTTTTACCAGAGTACGGGGGGGGTACAGTTTCACAGCATTCGCACGTACGTCCCCGAACGCCCGGAAACGGTCGTCATCCTGAAAGATGAGCTCTTCGGTTCCTGGAGGGCTTTCAGCTTCCACCTGGAAGGGGATGAACAACGCGTTACCGGCCTGAATTTTTCACCTGCCCGGGCGCC
This sequence comes from uncultured Phaeodactylibacter sp., assembly GCA_964418125.1. Taxonomy (GTDB): domain Bacteria; phylum Bacteroidota; class Bacteroidia; order Chitinophagales; family Saprospiraceae; genus JACJXW01. Next base: position 11,369 of record CAYQKY010000008.1, on the reverse strand, counting down.
GTCCAATGTAAAACCGGAAGCCATTACCGAAGAGGGGCTGGTTCCCGAACTGGAAAAATTGCTGCAACGCCTGTGCGAGCGGGATGCCTTCTCCGGCGCCGTCCTGGTAGCGAAAGGGGAGGAGGTGCTTTTCACTAAAGCCTGTGGAGAGGCTTCCAAACGCTTTCACGTACCCAACCGTCTGGATACCAAGTTCAACCTGGGCTCCATGAACAAAATGTTCACCGCCACGGCCATTATGCAACTGGTAGAAAAAGGGGAAGTGGGCCTGGAAGATCCAATCAGCAAGTACGTGGATGAGAGCTGGCTGCCAAAGTCTATTACGGATAAGGTCACCGTACACCACCTGCTGACGCACACTTCCGGCCTGGGCAGTTACTTCAACGACGCCTACTGGAACAGCTCCCGCGAACTTTACCGTTCGGTGGATGACTTCAAGCCTCTGGTGAAGGACGAAACGCTGCGTTTTGAACCGGGCGAGCGCTTCGGCTACAGCAATACCGGAATGTTGCTGCTGGGGGTAGTCATCCAAAGCGCAACCGGCATGGACTATTTCGATTACATCCGCGAAAACATATACCGGCCGGCCGACATGGCCAACACCGATTGCTATGAGATGGATTTTCCGGTGGAGAATCTGGCCATAGGCTACATCCCGGCTCCGGAAAGCCCCTGGAAATGGGAGAACAACCTGTACAAGCACGTCATCAAAGGCGGCCCGGCGGGCGGCGGCTTTTCTACCGTAGAAGACCTCTTCCGCTTCGCGCAGGCCATGCAGAGCGGCAAGCTGGTTTCCAAAGCTTCCCTGGAAAAAATGTGGATACCTCACACCACCCGCTATGGTTATGGTTTCAGCGTTGAAGATAGCCCGGCAGGTAAGGCCGTGGGCCACAGCGGCGGCTTTCCCGGCCTGAACGGCAACCTCGATATGTTCCTGGATAAGGGCTACACCGTAGCGGTGCTTTCCAACTACGACAACGGCGCCAGCCCGCTCGCCCGGCGCATCTATGAGATGATCGGCAGCCTGGCTGAGAACTGAGGTTCTAATATATATATTAATGAGAACTGGGCCCTGTAGAATTGCGGATATATTCCACCAGGATGGGCATAAAAAGATAGAACACGGATTGGCGCCGATCAGGCGAATTTCGCGGAGGACACCAGCTTTTGGGTGTTCGTCATCCGTGCAATCCGCCAAAACTGCGTAGATCCGTGTTCCTTATTTTACCCGGCTCGATAGAAACGGGCCCGAATCCCGAATCCCGCCCGTCCTCGCCCAATCAACGAATCAACCAATCAACCAATCAACGAATCCCCCCCCTCTCCAGCTCCTTCACCAGCCTGTCCGTCTTATAAACCAGCCGCAGCCCTTCCAGCAACCCCCAGGAGTCGGTCGAGACGGCGCGGTTCTCTTCGGGCAGGAAGGCGTAGCTGCCGGCAATGCTCTCCAGGTTGCCGTCATGGACAAGCCCCACCACCTCGGCATTGCGGTTGATGACGGCGCTGCCCGAGTTGCCGCCGACGATGTCGTTATCGGAAGCGAAACAGATGGGTATGGACAGGTCCATGCCCTCCGGTACCTTTTGCCAGCGTTCGTGCAGCCCCCAGGGGTAGGCCGTTTCCCCGAAGGAGTAATAACGGTCCCACAGCCCGAAGTAGGTGGTCTTCGCCGGCGCGATTGTCCCGTTATATTCATACCCGAGGACGCGGCCGTCGGATATGCGGAGGGAACCGGTGGCGTCAGGCGGCATTTCCGTGCCGTAAACGTCAAAGATGAGCCGCGCCAGGCGCTGGTTCTGTACCTCCAGCGTGTTTTGTGCGCGTTGCAGCTCCGGGCCCAGTGCTTCCAGTTTTTCCTTGGCTATGCGGGCGAACCGCAGATAGGGGCTTCCGGATTCCAGGATGCCTTTGGGCGAGCCTTCGATGAGGGCGGCCACCTTTTCAGAAGAGGCCACTGCAGCGTTGTCCAGAATATACTGGAGAGCCTCTTTGCCGGTATTTCCGCCATAGGCCACCTTCAGTGCTTCTGAATCCTTGCCCAGCACCTTGGCCAGGAAATTGGCGTGCGCCTGTATGCGCAGGTTTTCCAGTTCCATGTCCTGGGCCTGTAGCGCCAGGCCCGCTTTGGTTTCCGTCAGTTTTTCTCCCTTGTAGGCATCCTCACGTTCTTCTTCCGGAAGCTCCATTTGCCCGGCGTAATCCACCAGTTTTTTGGCCAGTAAGAGGTGGGCGGGGCTGGTGAAGGGAGTGATCTGGTGCGTGAAGTATGGCGTAAAGTTCTCATTGAGTATGTTGACGGCCTCGTCGACCTTAGCCCACAGGCCTCCGTATTCAGCAGAAAGGGCTTTATTCTGGTTCATTCGTTTTTTCAGGCTTTCCTCAAAATCGCGCTTCTTGGCCATCAGGTATTCGTCGTTCAGCGCCAGCTGGAAGCCTGCGTACACCTTACGGCCGTTGGCGATGCTCAGCAACTGGCTCAGCATCTCTGCCTGCCGGGCGGGGTTGGCCTGGAAATGGGCGAACTGAGCCTGGTACAATTCGTTGAACAGGTTGAGAATAGCAGGGTTGCGGTGGTCCCGGTGATAGAGGATCTGTGCATTTGACAGGAGGCGGTCGGTATTGCCGGGGCGGCCGATGATAAAAACCGGCTCGCCTTCGGCGGCGCCTTTTTCGCTCCACTGGAAGTAATGGGGGCTTTCCACCGGCCGGCCGTTTTCATCGTAGGCCCGCAGGAAGGCAAAATCCAGCTCATAGCGGGGGTAGGTAAAGTTGTCCCAGTCCCACCCGGTAGCGGCGATCTGCACGTCGGGAACCATAACCAGGCGGACATCGCTGTAGCGCTTGTAGGAATGGAGGGCGTACTTGCCGCCGTTGTAGAGGGTGACTACCCGGCAGTTGTAGCCGGTACCGTCTTCGCAGGCGGCTGCCAGCTCCTTGATCTTTTCATCTCTCAGCTTCACCTGCCCGGCCTCACCTTCCCCCAGGGCCATAGCGGCCCGTACCTCTTCCGTAACATCCTCAATGGAAATGAGCTGGTCTACAAATATATTGGGGAAGGTGCGTTCATCTTCCATTTCGGCTGCATAGAAACCGTCCCGCTGCAGGTTTTCACCCTCCTGTTGAATTCCCGGAAGCAGGCCCCGTACGCAGTGGTGGTTGGTCATGATCAGCCCGTTCCTGGATACGAAGGAAGCGGAACATCCTGTGGAGAATTCCAGGGCGGAAAGCCGGACGCCCTCCAGCCACTCTTCGGTGACTTTGAATTCGTAAAGCTCCTCGAAACGCTGGGTGGGCACGGCGTCAAAAGTCCACATCTTCCCGAAATCTTCGGGCGCCCAGGTGACGTTATCCACCACCAGCGGTTCGTAAATGGTATTCTGAGCATGGAGGGCAGAACACAAGCACACAAGCAGTATAGCCAGGGTAGTCCCCAGGGATAGCCTCCAAACAGGTTCTAATGTTTTGGTTTGCATTTAATTTTGGTTTTGATTAACAGCTGTCAGCTAAGATAGGGAATTACGCGGGAGCTTTTCAGGTATTCCGCGGGGCATAAATTGCGAAACCGGCCGGCGCTTTTGTCAAATTGGCGCACAGTCTTCATTTTCCCTGCCATAATGGCTGGGCGCTGGCATTTCTCATCAATGGTACGTAGTTTGAAACAAAAAAAGGGCAAAGAACCGGGAGAACAAAAACGGAAAGTACCCCGTTTCGTATTGATACAAAGAAAAAGATCTGCCATATGAACCTGAATAATTTCACGATAAAATCACAGGAGGCCGTACAGCGGGCCCAGCAATTGGCGATGGAAGGCCAGCAGCAGGCCATCGAGCTGGGGCACCTGCTGAAGGGCATCCTGGAAGTAGACGAGAGCGTGGCGCCCTTCGTTTTTAAAAAACTGGGCGTCAATTACGATGCCATCCGGCAGGCGACGGACTCTATCGTCCATTCCTACCCGAAGGCCAGCGGCGGCAACCAGTACCTGTCGCGCACCACTACCGAAGCACTGCAGAAGGCCAATACCTACCTCAAGGAATTCGGCGATGAATTTGTCGCTTTGGAGCACCTGTTACTGGGCATTATTTCTACCAAAGACAGCGTATCTCAGATGCTGAAGGACAGCGGTGTTTCCGAGAAAGCCCTCAAAGAGGCCATAAAAGAACTTAGGAAGGGTAGCCGTGTAACCACCCACAGCGCCGAGGACAGCTACAACGCCCTTAACAAGTATGCCATCAACCTCAACGAGCGCGCCCGCGAAGGCAAGCTCGACCCGGTCATCGGCAGGGAAGACGAGATCCGCCGCGTGCTGCACATCCTGGCCCGCCGCACCAAGAACAACCCCATCCTGATCGGCGAACCGGGCGTCGGTAAAACGGCCATCGTCGAAGGGCTGGCCCACCGGATCGTAGACGGAGACGTGCCGGAAGACCTGCGTGACAAAGACATCTACTCCCTGGATATGGGCGCCCTGATCGCCGGGGCTAAGTACCAGGGAGAGTTCGAAGAGCGCCTCAAGTCGGTCATCAAGGAGGTGACTGCCGCGGAAGGCCGCATCTTCCTGTTCATCGACGAGATCCACACCCTCATCGGAGCGGGCAAGACGCAGGGCGCTATGGATGCCGCCAACATCCTCAAGCCGGCCCTGGCCCGGGGTGAATTGCGCGCCATCGGCGCCACTACGCTCAACGAGTACCAGAAGTACTTCGAGAACGACAAGGCCTTGGAACGCCGCTTCCAGACCGTACTGGTGGAAGAGCCGGGTGTGGAAGACGCCATCTCCATCCTCCGCGGGCTGAAGGAGCGCTACGAAACGCACCACAAGATCAACATCAAGGATGACGCCGTGGTGGCCGCCGTGCAGTTGTCGCACCGCTACATCACTTCCCGTTTCCTGCCCGACAAGGCCATCGACCTCATCGACGAGGCGGCCGCCAAGCTGAGGCTGGAAATGAACTCCATGCCCGAAGAGCTGGATGAAGTAGAACGTAAGATCCGCCAGCTGGAGATCGAGCGGGAGGCCATGAAACGCGAGAACGACAAAGTGAAGATCAGCCAGATCGAAGAAGAACTGGCCAACCTGGAAGAGCAACGCAACGCCCTGCGCGCTAAGTGGGAGAGCGAACGGGAAGTCATCCTCGGCTTACAGCAGTCAAAGGAAGAACTGGAGCAGCTCAAGGTGGAAAGCGCCCGCGCCGAGCGGGAAGGCAACTATACCGAAGCCGCCGAGATCCGCTACGGGCGCGTGCCGGAGGTGCAGAAGCAACTCGACGATTACCTGAACCGCCTGCATGACATGCAGTCCGAATCCAAACTCCTGGTCAAGGAGGAAGTGGATGCGGAGGACATTGCCGAGATCGTCAGCCGCTGGACCGGCATTCCGGTGACCCGCATGCTGCAAAGCGAGCGGGCAAAACTCCTCCACCTGGAAGAAGACCTTCATAAGCGCGTCGTCGGCCAGGATGAGGCGGTAGAGGCAGTGGCCGACGCCATCCGCCGCAGCCGCACCGGCCTGTCCAATATCAAGCGCCCGGTCGGCTCCTTCCTCTTCCTGGGTACGACCGGGGTGGGTAAGACCGAACTGGCCCGGGCGCTGGCGGAGTACCTCTTCGACGATGAGAACCTGATGACCCGCATCGACATGAGCGAGTACCAGGAACGCCATGCCGTGAGCCGCCTTATCGGCGCCCCTCCCGGATATGTCGGTTATGAAGAGGGCGGCCAGCTGACCGAAGCGGTCCGCCGCAAGCCCTACAGCGTGATCCTGCTCGACGAGATCGAAAAGGCTCACCCGGATACCTTCAACATCCTGTTGCAGGTCCTGGAAGACGGCCGCCTGACCGACAACAAAGGCAGGATAGCGGACTTCAAGAACACTATCATCATCATGACTTCCAACATCGGCTCCGGCCTTATCCGCGACAACTTCTCCGATATGGCCCCCGGTGAAGAGGAAGAGGTGATCGAAAGCACCCGCGAACAGGTGTTCGAACTGCTCAAACAGTCGGTCCGCCCCGAGTTCCTCAACCGGATCGACGAGGTGATCATGTTCCGCCCGCTGTCCCGCAAAGACATCAGGAAGATCGTCGAACTGCAGCTCAACGAACTGAAGGAGACGCTGGCGCAGCAGGACATTAAACTGTCCATCGCCCCTGCCGCTATGCAGTGGCTGGCCGAAGAAGGCTACCATCCCGAATTCGGCGCCCGCCCGCTGAAGCGCGTCATCCAGAAGCGCGTGCTCAACGAACTGTCCAAACAGATGCTGCTCAATAAGGTACAGCCGAAGAGCCACATCGTCCTGGATGTGTTCGACGACAAGGTCGTGTTCCGCGCCCCGATCAGGGAAGAGGAATTGATCGCGTAGCGAAACAACTTTTTTTCGGACGGGCTGCCTTCAGGCGGCCCGTTTTAAAAAGAAAATGGAAGCGGGCCCTGTGGAGCTCTTAAAGCAGATTATTCCACAGGGCCCGCCCTCTTTCCTCTTCTCCTATGTGATTTGTCCGGGTGAAAATGCAGGCCGATGGATCTTGCCCAATGAGCCCAGCGCTCTCCATCCTGGCCATCGAACCCCCGAAAAAATTTTGCCTTCCCAGCTCCCCTCATCGCAAAACTTTTTCTCCAAAAACATGCAACGCCAGGCATAATGCGTTGTCCTTTCCTCTAAACTGCAACTTTTACATCCCCCAATCGTCATTTCGGAAACAAACTATTCGAAGCCAGAGTCATAGAAGCTATAAACCGAAATGCTTTTACTGTCTTGACTGACAGACAAGGCTGTAGTAATATCATTATATCACTAAAACACCTGTTATTATGAAGAAATTTACGCTATTCCTCGCCAGTGCTCTGGCCTTGTTTTTCTTGATGCCCAACCCGGGCCTGCAGGCGCAGGCCGCCGAAGAGGGGGAGGTGGTCATCGTCCAGGAAATCACCAATGAGGACGGCAGTGTGACAACCGTGAAAAAGCGCATACGGAAAGGAGAAGATGTGCAATCTGTTATGGAGAGCTTCAAAGGCGCCGGCGGCACGGATGTCAAGGTGCATGTCCTTGCCGGTGACGAAAAGTTCAATGCAAATGAGAATGAAGAGACCATTTTCTACTTTCGCCGCGCTAAAGAACACGCGGAAGAAATGGAGGCTCTGGCCGAAGAAATGAAGGGCCTGGAGAAAGAGATGGAAAGCCTGCGCATCGTCATTCACGGCGATGAGTTCAACTTTGAGAATTTTGAATGGAACAGCGACAAGCCCCGCCAGGAACGCCTGCGCTCCGAAAAAGCCATCAAGGCATTTCTGGGCGTTTACCCCGGCAATACCGACAGTGGGGTAGGAGTCGCCCTGACTGGTATAGTATCCGGTTCCGGCGCTGAAGCGGCCGGCCTGCAGCGGGGAGATGTCGTGACATCCATCGGCGGCCATCCCACCAACGGCACCTACGGCCTGCGCGGCGCCCTGGCCAAACTGCAACCCGGGCAAACCGTGCCGGTTGAATATACCCGTAACGGCCAGGCCCTGCAAACGCAGGTTACCCTGGGCGAAAAAGAATACAACCGCTATGTGCTCAACGATGAGCGCGACCCCTGCAAAGTGTTCATTGGGGTCTACGTTGGTGGCAAAGCCCACATCGGCAAAGGTGTTCAGGTCACCAATGTAATCGGCAACACCCCGGCGGAAGCCGATGGCCTGCAGCCTGGCGACATCATCCTGGCCATGGACGGCGTGCCGGTCAACGACAACAGCGAGCTGCTCACCGAGCGCAACAAGCACGAACCCGGCCAGGAATTTCAGCTCATCATCCTTCGCGGCGATCAGGAACTGACGGTCAACTCCCGCTTCAAAACCTGTGAAACCACCGGCATGGAGGAATCTCCTGAAGAAGAGGTGATCGCCGAAGATCCGGTTGAGGAAGGCCCGCAAATTCCGGAATTTGCGCTGGAACTGAACGATTACAAAGCCTATCCTAACCCGTCTTTCGGCGAGGTGACGCTGCGCTTCCAGGCAGAGCCCGTCCCGACCGAGATCCTGCTTTCGGATTCCTCCGGCCGCGTCTTCCTGCAGCGCCAGCTTAAGAACTTCGACGGCTACTTCAACGAAGAGCTGAGCCTGAGAGAGGCTACCCCCGGAACCATCACCCTCACCATCCGGCAGGGGGATAAGCTGGTTACCAAGCAACTGGTGTTGCTGAACCGTGCCTGAGAAGATAGAACACGGATGCCGCGGATTGAACGGATTCTCGCGGATTTGACTGCGAAGTTTACTCCCAAAGCCTGGTAAGTTCCGGGGCATTCGTGTTCCACTCATTCCCTCATTTATTCCTCTACCCAATCCATCCCCCCGAGAGATATTTGTCCAGCAGCACTGCCGCCAGGCCGAGGTTGGCGGCGTAGAGCACTGCCAGTATCCAAAGCCATTTTTTCTGATGAACCGCCCATGCCCCGGCGAATAGCAGTAGGAAACAGGCAACCGTCCGAAGGTGGTTGGGCAGGATATTTTTCGTATCTTTTGTCCAAAACAAAATGAAGGAATCCTTCAACGCACTATGGGTAACCGAGCAGCCTGATCAAACCTTTCGCCGGGAGATCGCCGAGCGCCAGATCAGCAGCCTGCCGGCAGGAGAAGTGCTCATCCGCGTCCATTATTCTTCGCTGAACTACAAAGACGCCCTTTCCGCTTCCGGAAATAAAGGCGTGACCCGCAATTATCCCCATACTCCCGGAATTGACGCCGCCGGAGAGGTAGCCGACAGCCAGTCTCCCGATTTCCGGCCCGGCGATAAGGTGGTGGTGACCGGCTACGGCCTGGGGATGAACACCTCCGGTGGGTTCGCCGAATATATCCGCGTGCCTGCCGAATGGGTGGTGCCCCTACCGGAAGGGCTCAGCCTGCGGGAAAGTATGATCTACGGGACAGCAGGCTTCACGGCAGCCCTCTCGGTGTACCAGCTGCAACAGCACAATATCAGGCCGGAAAGCGGCCCCGTAGTGGTGACCGGCGCTACCGGAGGGGTTGGAAGCACCGCCGTGGCTATCCTGGGCAAAAGCGGCTACGATGTGGTTGCCGTGACCGGAAAACCGGAGGCGGAATCCTTCCTCCGCGGGCTCGGCGCCGGCGAGGTCATCGGACGGGAAGAGGTGGACGGCCAATCCGGCAAAGCTTTTCTCAAGCCCCGCTTCGCCGGAGCCGTAGACACGGTGGGCGGCAACATCCTGGCCACCCTGCTTAAAAGCATGCACTACGGAGGAGTGGCCACCTGCTGCGGCCTGGTGCAATCTCCGAAACTCAATACAACCGTTTTTCCTTTTATCCTGAAAAGCGTCAGCCTCATCGGCATCGATTCGGTGCAGTGCAGCCGCCCGCTGCGGCAGGTGATCTGGAATAAGCTGGCCGGAGAATGGAAACTGGGCCAGCTGGAAGAACTGGCAACGGAATGTACGCTGGAAGAACTGCCCGGAAAAATCGAGCTCATCCTGGAAGGCAAACTCAAAGGGCGCACCCTGGTCCGCCTGAATTGATATCAGGTACCGGGAGTTGAATGCTCTGGCGTATTATTGGCGTAATAAGTCAGGTACGTTGGCGAAACTTTTAAGTGGGGGTAAATTTCGAATTGCTGCTTTTGTTGCCTTAATTTGTTGCGCACCTGGGAAATGTGATCATTTAAACCACGACACCTATGTATTTAATAGGTTACGACATTGGAAGCTCTTCCGTTAAGGCGGCTATCGTCGAGGTTGACAGCGGCAAGGCAATAGGCGTGGCGAAGTATCCGCAGACGGAGATGGCTATCCATGCTCCCCGGCCGGACTGGGCGGAGCAGGACCCGGACGATTGGTGGGATAATGTGTGCAAAGCCACCCGGCAATTGTTGCGGGATCACGATATTGATCCCGGGGAGGTTAAAGGCATCGGTATCGCCTATCAGATGCACGGCCTGGTGCTGGTGGACGACAATATGCGCCCCCTGCGGGCCTCCATCATCTGGTGCGACAGCCGGGCAGTGGAGATCGGCGACAAAGCCTTTGAACAAATGGGCCGGACAGTTTGCCTGCGGTCATTGCTCAATTCTCCCGGCAACTTTACGGCTTCCAAACTGCGGTGGGTGCAACAGCATGAGCCGGAGTTGTACGCCCGGGCTCATAAATTCATGCTTCCGGGGGATTACATTGCCCTGAAACTGACCGGGCAGGCCGTTACTACTGCCTCCGGCCTCTCGGAGGGCATCCTCTGGGATTTTCAGAAGAATACCCTCTCGGAAGACATCCTGAACCATTATGGCATCGATCGGAGTTTAGCTCCTGATGTGGCGCCTACCTGCGGCATACAGGGCCGCCTGACTGCCGAGGCCGCCGAAGCAACCGGCCTGGCCGCCGGTACGCCGGTAACTTACCGGGCGGGCGACCAGCCCAACAACGCCCTATCCCTCAATACCCTCCATCCGGGAGAGGTGGCGGCTACGGGGGGCACATCGGGAGTGGTATACGGCGTTGTCGATAAGCTGATCTACGATGAAGATTCCCGGGTGAACAGCTTCGCCCATGTCAACCATGAGCCGGATAAGCCCAGGGTCGGCGTTTTGCTTTGCATCAATGGCGCCGGAATCCAGTACAGCTGGATGAAGCACCAGGTAGCAGGGAGCAGCATCGATTACGGGGAAATGGAGCGCCTCGCCGGCAGCGCGCCGGTAGGGGCGGAGGAGTTGTCCATCCTGCCCTTCGGCAACGGGGCCGAGCGCATGCTCAATAACCGTACCGTCGGCGGCCACATCCACAACCTGCAGTTCAACCGCCATCAGCGCCCCCATCTGTTCAGGGCGGCCCTGGAAGGCGTGGCCTTCGCCTTCGTCTACGGAATGAACATCCTGAAGGAAATGGGGCTGGACGTCAACCGGATCCGCGTCGGCAACGACAACCTGTTCCAGTCAGCCGTTTTCTCCTCCACCATCGCCACCCTGATGGGCAGCCGGATCGAGGTGTACGATACCACCGGGGCGGTGGGGGCCGCCAAAGCCGCCGGTGTTGGCGCCGGGTGCTACGGCAGCCTGGAGGAAGCCCTCAAGAAGGCCGATGTGGTGGAGGCTTTCGAGCCGGGCCCGGATAAAGGGCCATACCAGGAAGCCTACGGGCGCTGGGAAAGGGCGCTGGAGGAGGCGCTGAGTGGGAAGTAGGGATGCGGTAGGAGAGTAACTGTCCAGAATTATCTTGCGGATGAAATTGCCTGGCAGGAAAGGCTTGTACCGGCTGAATCACCCCCTTCTCTGCTTAGGAGGGCATGCAGCTCTTGGCCCACTGTGGCCTTCAGCTTAACTGACAGGAAATTTTTCATACAGGTTACTTCCCAGCTTTCCATAGGAGCTTTGCCGTCCCCCTGGAGGGGGAAACAGG
>CAYQKY010000007.1:0-105890 GCA_964418125.1 uncultured Phaeodactylibacter sp. | reverse complement strand
CCAATATCGCTTACAACCTGCTGGCCCACACCGCTAATATGGACATCATCGGGCCGATATTGCTGGGCCTGAAAAAACCGGTTCACATCCTGCAACTTGGCGCCAGCGTCCGGCAGATCGTCGATATGGTGGGCATCGCGGCGGTGGATGCGCAGGGGCGATAGGGAAGGTAGTTGTTTTGGTTCATTGGTTTATGGTTGGAAGAAGGCCGGGATCGGAAGCCGGAAAGTGGGGGAGCTAGTTTCCGGGTGTATTCCAACTTCCGATTTCGCACTTCCGCCTTTAATACAAGAACGTCCAAGGCCCAAAACACTCCAATGGCCTACCCACCCTTGGCGTTCCGCTTGATCATCTGGTCCACCCCGGAGGTGAATTCCTGGACGGTTGCGGTGTAGCCGGTCTGGCCCAACGCTTCAATGGAGAATTCATCATTGGCATTCTTTTCCAGGTTGAACACCCAAACGGTAGGATAGCCCCGTACTTTGAAGGCTTGCTGGAGGGAGTAGTTCTGTTGGCGGATCTCGTTCGGTATCTGCTTGCGGCGGGGGAAATCGAGTTCCAGGAGGACGACGTTCTTATCGGCCCACTTCTTGAACTCCGGCTTGGAGAAAACATTGGCGGTCAGCCTTTTGCACCAGCCGCACCAGTCGCTGCCGGTAAAGTTGGCCATAATGGGCTTTCCTGTTTTCTGTGATATCCGGTAGGCTTCTTCCAGGTCTACCAACCACCCCTCGTTTTCCGCAGTATATTTTTCCTGCGCCATCCCGAAGGAGGCAAATAAAAGAAACACAAGGAAGGTGCTGATCTTTTTCATGCGATTTGTTTTTTTTAGTTCGAATTTGAACATATATTTGGTAAAGATACAATCTTGCTCTCAAAAAGATGTTAAACAGACTGTTACCATCCTGTTAAGAGGTCAGGACACCTTTGTCCACCTGCCTGTTTTTTACTTTTTTTAAATCATATATAAATATAAGTATGAAAAAACTGAAGTCCATTACCGCCTTCTCTCTGTTCGTATTATTGAATTTGCCGGCCGTGCACGCTCAATCCCCCGGCTTTCAATCATTCCTTGAAAACGCAGAGCTCGCCCCGGGACTGGGCGACAATGCTTTTGCCGGCCCATTGGACGAGGACGGCCTGTTGGTGGCCCAAAGGACCGACAACTGGGAGGCCGGCGCCTGGGTGGGAACAGATTCAACCTTGTATTTTTATGACGCAAATGGCCGGTTCACCGAAAGCATTGATTTAAGGTTCACTTTTGGCTCCTGGGGCAACTACCGGAGAAATGTACGGGAATACGACGCTAATGGCAATGCAGTATTGTACTTAACCCAATTCTGGGAAGGAAACGCCTGGGAAAATGACAGCCGCTCCGTCCGCGAATATGATGCAAATAATAATCAGATACTGTCCCTGGATCAGGACTGGGATGGAACAAGCTGGGCCGACACTTACCAGGTTATTTTTGAATACGATGAAAATAACAATAACACTTTGATCCTGCACCAGGACTGGGCCGAAGGGTGGGGTTGGATAAACTTGTTCCAAACCACCGTTGAGTACGACGAGAACAATAATACCACATTGGCCCTCAATCAAAGTTGGGATGACTTTTTTGAGGAGTGGACAAACAATTCCCGGTTCATCTACGAATACAACCCGGATAACTCCCAGGCTAATTACATAAGGCAGGGTTGGGACGGATCGGACTGGGCCAATCAAGCCCGGAGGCTCTATGAATATGATGGAGACGGCAATAGGATATTAGCCCTGAATCAAGTTTGGGACGGGATGGATTGGACAAACAACAACAGGTTCATTTACGACTATTATCCCGAGAATCGCCAGGTCATCAGCCAGATACAGGATTGGGACGAATCGTCCTGGGTGAACCGCTACAAAACCATCGAGGATTACGATGAACGCGATAACCGCATTTTTTCCTTCAGCCAGGCCTGGAACGAAACTGAATGGGAGAACCTGGGCAGGACTTTTTACTATTATGAAGCCTTAACAAACATAGACGCTCCTGATCGCCTGTCCATCGATTTCCACGCCTTTCCCAACCCGTCCAACGGTCATTTCACGGTATCCCTTGGAGAGAACGGCGTGCAGAATAGTGCTTTATTCCTCTACAATTCGGCGGGCAAACTGGTGCATACCCAAACAATCCGGCCCGGAGAGAGCCGCCTGGCGCTTGGCCTGGGAAGCATGCCGGAAGGCGCCTATTTCCTTCAGTTGAGGGACGGCCAAAAGCAGGCGATGCAGCAGGTCATGATCGTGCGGTAACAGGATGGGCCTATAATTCCGGCGATGCGTCTCAGGACCAAGGGCCTCCGGGCCGCGAGCAGGCCAGAGAGTTTGTCGGCGCTTCCTAACATTTGATAGCCTCGTACACCCTACACGGCCACGGATTGCTATTGGCCATTGGCCTGTACCTTCACCCTGTTGCTGCTCACCGAGCTGCTGTCCCTGGTCTTTACCATGCCCAACTCCATCGCCGAGAGCGTGGGCAAGCAGTTTGAGATCCTTTCCCTCATTCTGTGACCATCCTCACTGACCCCCCCCTCCCTTCCCCCTTACTTTGCAGAAAAAAAATCAACACATAAAAAAAATCACTATGACAATATTCAATGAAAACGTCCGCAAGCAGCTTCTGGAGCTACTGGCAGAGATGAAGGACGAGGTTAAGATCGCTTTCTTCACGCAGGAATTCGAGTGTAACACCTGTAAAGACGCCCACGCTTTTCTCCAGGAATTTACGGAAATTTCGGACAAGATCAGCTTCGAATCTTACGAACTGGTCAAGGACAAGGAAGTAGCCGAAAAATACGGCGTAGACAAGATCCCCGCCATGGTGATGCTCGATAAGGACGGTAACGACCACGGCGTCCGCTTTTACGGTGTCCCCGGCGGTTATGAGATCAACTCCTTCCTCTCCGCCCTGAAGGAAGTTTCCGGCAACCAGGAGGAGCTGCCTGAAGAGCTCGTCAAGCGCATCAAGGCCATCGATAAGGACGTTCACATACAGGTGTTCGTTACGGCCACCTGCCCTTACTGCCCGGGCGCCGTTGTGGTGAGCCACCGCCTGGCCCTGGAGAACCCCCACATCAAGGCCGACATGGTGGACGCTTCCGCCTATCCGGACCTGACTATAAAGTACCGCGTCATGGGCGTGCCCAAGATCGTGATCAACGAGACACAGGAATTGGTCGGCGCCCAGCCGATCACCGAATTCCTGAATGTTCTGGAAAATCTGAACTGACCCCTGTTTTACTTAATCCATAAAGTTTTTTACGAGCCATCCCCGGCATGAGGCCGGCGATGGCCTTTTTTTTACCCTGAGCTTGTCGAAGGGCATCTCAATCCCCGAATCCCGAATCAACGAATCAACGATTCCCCCTCCACCAGCTCGCCAGCCCCGACCCCGTCACATTCATCAGCGGCCCGAAAACAGCAGGCGCCAGGCCCGTTGTGGCCACCTTGCCCGTATCGAGGGCCAGGCCGCTGTTCTGCAGCCCCACCTCCAGGGCAATGGTGCGGCACGACTTCCGGTCCAAACCGAACAACCGGCTGCCCCAGTACCCGAGAAAATAGCCGGCGGCATTGTGCAGGGCGGCGGCCAGGATGAGGGTAAGCCCGATGGTGAGCAGGCTGTCTCGCCCAGCGGCAGTAGGAGGAGAACATTTTTGCAGAGAAGCCGCCTATAGCTTTATTTTTGTTCTTTTTCAAAAAGAACCTTATTTTATTTTTTCTGCGCCTGAAAAAAAAAATTTATCTCAACTTTTTAATTTCTTTCATTCTTTTCTTTTCTTTGATGTGTAAAAGGCAAAGAACAATTGATCACGCCTTATGATAACAGTGCGCTAACGAGCGCAAAAGGTGCGGTTGTTCTAAAAAAAAACCACGCAGATTCTAGGACTATAAAGTGGGATATTGATCGCTTTAAGCAGTTCCGTTCTTTGTTATGCCTATCATTATCTAGCCGAATACAGAAGCAAAAGCATTATTTAATAATTGGCCCTGGCGTTAATTTCCGACGCGTCAGTCTCTCCCAAATTTTTGTGCTTATTTGGTTGCCGGATATCCGGTATGCAATTAGGGCCAACAGGAAGTATTTAATAACCAAAATAAATTTTGGAGTTCATTTACTTTACACTCATCTAATTGCAGTTTTTATGAAAGAAAAACCAATTTCTTCTGGAAGAAACGGCATAAGGGGCTGGCAGTATCTACTCTTGGCCTTTGCCATGTTTCTTACTACTGGGCTTACAGCACAACGAACAATTACCGGTACAGTGACTGACGACGAAGGGGTGCCACTGATCGGCGCCTCCATCCTGGTTCAGGGTACGAGTACGGGAACCATTACAGACTTCGAAGGCAACTATTCCATTTCAGCTGGAGAAGGCGACGTGATGGTGTTTTCTTACACCGGTTATGAGACAAAGCAGGTTACGGTTGGCTCCAGTGACGTCATTGATGTTGAATTATCCGCCGGGGTGGCGCTGGACGAAGTTATTGTAACCGGTTATACCTCTGAGCGCAAAGCGGATATTATCGGTTCGGTTTCCGTAGTCCGGACCGAAGATATGCTGACCGCGCCGGCGGCCAACCTCACCGAAGCGCTTCAGGGAAGGGCCTCCGGGGTTGTCGTCAGTAATAACGGGCAGCCAGGTAGCGGAGCGACGGTGCGCATCAGAGGGTTTACCTCTTTCGGCAACAGCTCTCCGTTGTATGTAATAGACGGCGTGCCAACAGATGACCCGTCCAAGATCAACCCGCAGGATATCGCTTCTGTGCAGGTCCTGAAAGATGCAACGGCCGCCTCCATCTACGGCGCCCGCGCCGCTCAGGGGGTTGTCATCATTACGACCAAGAAAGGGACGGCAGGAGTGGTCCGGTTGACCTATGACGGCTACGTCGGAACGCAAACGATTCCCGAAAGCACGTTCCCGGACCTGCTGAATACGTCGCAGTACCTCGAGTATCTGCAAAGAAGTAATGACCCATCGGTCATTCACCCTGTTTTCGGGGAGTTGGGCAGCGCCACCATTCCTGACCGGATCATCGTCAGCAACTCTTTCCGGGGAGGTGTTTCCGCCAGTGACCCCCGTGCGAACCCTGCTCTGTATACAATTGAGGACTATGGCAATATCTACCAGATCCTGGAAACCAGCCCCGGTACGAACTGGTTTGATGAAGTGACCCAATCAGGCCTGATGCAAAGCCATCAGGTGACGGCCAGCGGCGGGACGGAGCAGGCCAATTTCTCCCTGGGTTTCAACTACTTCAACCAGGAAGGCGCTCTGGTCTACACTGGTTACGACCGCTACGCCGTGCGCCTGAACTCTGAATTCAAGCCCAAACAATGGCTTCGCCTGGGGGAGAACGTCCAGGTTCTATATGAAGAGTTCCTGAGCGGCGACAACCGCGGGGAAGCGAGCGGCTGGGCGCAGGCTTTCCGTATGGTGCCCTACATTCCCGTCTATGACATTCAGGGGGGATGGGGCGGTAACGGCGTCGGGGAGTCCGGAAACGGCACCAGCCCGATCGCCCAATTGTTCCGCGACAAGGATGACGACCGCAACAACTGGAAAGTGTTTGGAAACGTCTACGCTGAGATCGAGCCGGTAAAAGACCTGGTGGTGCGCACCTCTTTCGGGCTTGATTACGGATCCTTCATCTTCCGGGATTATATCCTCCGGACTTATGAGCGTTCCGAGAACGTCGGTACCACCGGCTACCAGGAACAGACGACGAATTCCACTTTCTGGACCTGGACCAATACCCTGAGTTACGGAAAGACTTTCGGCAGGCACAATGTAAGGGCGCTTTTGGGGACGGAAGCGGTTAAAGGCACCGGCACCGGTATTATTGTGAATACCAATACCTTTGATTTTGAAGACCCTGATTTCATTACCCTGAATACTGACCAGGCGGCGCTGCCGAACGTGAATTCTCCTCTGTTCCGCCAGACCTTGTCTTCGGTTTTTGGCCGGCTGGATTATACCTTCAACGACAAGTATCTGATCAACGCCACCGTGCGCAGAGACGGTTCTTCCAAGTTCGGTTCCGAGAACCGTTATGCTGTTTTCCCGGCTTTCGGCGCGGGTTGGCGTGTATCGGCTGAGCCCTTCATGCAGAACGTTTCTTTCATCAACGACCTGAAGATCCGGGGAGGATGGGGGCAGATGGGTAGCGAGCGCGTCGTGGACGCCAATAACCAGTACACCATCTACTTCTCCAACGTAGGCGTAACGAATTACGACATCGGAAGAACGCAGAACAGCCTTGCCCAGGGGTATACTGCCCAAAGGGTGGGCAGTAACGCCACCAAGTGGGAAACTTCCGAAACCACCAACGTCGGTTTCGATGCAAGTTTGTTCGGCTATAAACTGGACGTGTCTTTCAACTGGTTCAATAACGATACCAAAGACCTCCTGGTACAGCGCATCCGCAACGGCCTGGAGCCCATCGTGCAGCAGCCTTTCATCAACATCGGTAAGATGCGCAACCGCGGTTTTGACCTGGAACTGACCACCCGCGGCAACATTACATCGGATCTCAAGTATGACTTTACTTTGACGTTCACCCATTACAAAAATACCGTTATTGATATCGACGGAAATCCGGAGACTTTCTTCTCCCAGAATGCTTCCCGCCTGAATAACGTTTCCCGTACCCAGGCCGGCCATCCGATCGCTTCTTTCTACGGCTACCAGCTGGATGGCTTCTTTAACAGCCAGGCCGAGGTAGACGCCCTGGAACAGGACGGCGCCGTGGTCGGAGGCTGGAAATACAAGGACCTGGACGGCAATGGCATGATCGACGACGACGACCGCACCTTCATCGGCAGTCCGCATCCCGACTTCATCGCCGGGTTTAACCTGGGGCTCACCTTCAGGAATTTCGACCTGAGCGCCTTCTTCATCTGGAACCAGGGCAATAAACTGTACAACTACACCAAGTACTTCACCGATATGCGTGTATTCGTAGGCGGCGTGAGTACCAGGGTCCTGAACGACGGTTGGACGCCCGAAAACCCGAACGCCTCCCTGCCGAGGCTGGCGCCAGGTACGCAAAACGGTTATACCTCTTTCACGACCAGTACATCCAATGACTACTATGTGGAAGATGGTTCTTACCTTAGGGCCAGGACCATACAGCTGGGGTACACCCTGCCGAATTCCATACTGGGAGCATTGAATATGCAACGGATCAGGCTGTACCTTCAGGGACAGAACCTGTTCACCGTTACCAACTACCAGGGCGCCGACCCGGATATTAACCTGTTGAACGTCAATGGTAATGACCTGAGTATGGGTATTGACGAAACGGGCTATCCGAACCCCCGCCAGCTGCTGTTTGGTTTGTCGGTTACTTTCTAAAACTGTAAACCGGGTTGACAGCCCCTGAAAAATGGGTTTGTCAACCCGAATTGCTATTTTTGTGAATCGAATTCATCTCTTATTTCAATCATTAAGAATCATGAAAATTAAATTATATCTAGGTTTTCTCGTAATGGCTGGGATATGGCTGATATCCTGCAGCGATGAATTTTTGGATCAACCCCCGCAGGGCGCCTATTCTGGCCCTTCGCTGGCCAATGCCTCAGGGGTTGAGGGGCTGCTGATCTCTACCTATGCCGCTTTGGACGGGCTCTGGTTCGAATCCTGGGACAACAACAACTTCAACCAGAACGGCGGGGCCTCCAACTGGATCTGGGGAAGTGTGCGGGCAGAGGACGCCTACAAGGGCACGGAGCCGGCCGATGGTGTGGACATTAATCCCATCGAGCGTTTTGAGGTCCAGCCCAGTAATCCGTATCTGATGAACAAGTGGAACGGAAGCTACGACGGTATTGGAAAAGCCAACGAAACGCTCCGGACACTTGCTCTTGTGGAAGATATTTCTGAGGAAGCCAGGACGCGCATAACGGCGGAAGCCCGGTTCCTGAGGGGGCACTTCCACTTCGAAGCCAAGAAAACTTTTGGCAACCCTCCTTATGTAGACGAGACGGTAGAAGATTTTGCGGCAGTGACTAACGATAAGGACATTTGGGCCGATATTGAGGCCGACTTCCAGTATGCTTTCGACAACCTGCCTGGAACGCAGATCTCCGCAGGCCGCGCCAACAAGTGGGCGGCAGGCGCTTATCTGGGCAAAACTTTCCTCTATCAGGGCAAGTGGGCCGAAGCAAAAGCCGTTTTTGACCAGGTTATCAATAACGGTACGACCGCCGAAGGAGTAGCCCTGGCGCTGGAACCCGAGTACCACAACAACTTCAGCGCTTCTCATGAAGCAGGCAATTCGGAGGTTCTCTTTGCTTATGAGGCTTCCAATGCTGGCGATTTCGTCAATGGGAACTACGAAAATACCCTGAACCAGCCCCACGGTAGTTCCGCCGAAGGCGCCGGTTGCTGCGGGTTCTTCCAGCCAACTCAAAACATGGTGAATTCCTTTAAAGTGGATGCCAACGGTTTGCCTTTACTGGATACTTTTAACGATGAAGACGTGCCGGATGACGAAGGGTTGGCCTCCAGCGACCCCTTTACGCCTTACGACGGCCCGCTCGACCCGCGCCTGGATTGGACGGTCGGCCGCCGGGGAATTCCTTACCTGGATTGGGGCATCCATCCCGGTAACAACTGGATCCGGCAGGTGGTCAATGGCGGCCCGTATTCGCCCATCAAGAACGTTCCTATGGCCAGCGACTTTAATAATAACCTGGCCGGCGTTTATGACTGGGGATTCACTATGACGGCCCTGAACGTAAAGATCATTCGCCTTGCCGATGTGCTGCTGATGGCTGCCGAAGCAGAAGCGGAACTGGGTAACCTGGGCCCCGCTCTCGATTACGTCAATGAGGTGCGTATGCGCGCCGCTAATCCGGATGGTTTCGTGAAAACGGATGACGGATCTCCCGCTGCCAATTATCAGATCGGCATGTATTCCGCTTTCGCCAACCAGGCCGAAGCGCTGAAAGTGATCCGCTTTGAGCGCAAGATCGAACTGGGTATGGAAGGGCACCGCTTCTACGACCTGGTGCGTTGGGATAACGTCACCGACGCCGGAAGGACCGCTCTGGACTTCGATATCGTTTCCTATCTCAACGATTACCTGGCCGGGGAGGACGACCGCCAGCACCTGGCCAACGCCACCTTCCAGGAAAAGCATAAATATGCGCCCATTCCTGAGTTCGTGATCACGCAGAGCACGGTCGATGGGGTTGAGAATATTAAGCAGAACCCCGGGTTCTAGTGAAGCGGAACGAATTAACGGGTGAATTTAAGCTGTTGTGAACCAGGACGTTAAGGGTCACGAAATCGCCCGTTAATTGGCCTGGCCGCACTGGCATAGTGACACCTTGGGCCTTTCCGGGCCCTGCCTGAAAAAATGCAGCACGGAATGATTTCTGTGCTGCATTTTTTGCATGTACGTTGTTTTTAAACCAATTTTAAGCCCTTGATCCGTTTTCACCCGGATTTTTGAGTTACAGCTTTTTTACAATTCAATGAGTAAAAATGCGGTTTGGCTTATGAAGAATTTGATTCCCTCCATTACGCTCCTTTTGGCTATGAGAAAACGTTTTACATCCTTTCTGCTGTTAATTATGATTGTGCTGTCAGGGTGCAAAGACCAGAAGGATACCTTGTTTCAAAAGGTCGATGCCCAGGCGTCCGGCCTGGATTTTCGAAATGATATTACCGAGAATGAGGAGTTCAATATCATTAAACTGGAATACCTCTATAATGGAGGAGGCGTTGCGGTGGCCGATTTCAATCAGGACGGCCGGTATGACCTGTTCTTCACCGGGAACATGGTCCCGAACAGGCTTTACCTGAACGAAGGAGGCCTGAAATTCAAAGATGTCTCGGAAATAGCCGGAATAGGCGGAGAAGGCCGCTGGAAGTCCGGTGTAGCCGTTACCGATATCAACCTGGATGGATTGCCCGACCTGTACGTATGCGCCACAATCTCGGCCGACTCCAGCCAGCGAAGGAATATGTTCTTCATTAATCAGGGAAATAATGAACAGGGCGTTCCGGTATTCTCTGATATGGCGGCGTCGTTCGGAGTGGATGATACGGGATACAGTTCCAATGCTGCCTTTCTGGACTACGATAGGGACGGCGACATGGACCTTTACATACTGGCCAACGCCAAGCAACGCGGCGTCCCTATCGTATACAAGCCTAAAACCAATGACGGCACGGCGCCCAATACGGATAAACTCTTCCGAAATAACGGAGACGGCACCTTCACCAATGTCAGCCGGGAGGCAGGCATCCTTTACGAAGGCTATGGGCTGGGCCTGGCCATCTTTGATGTGAACGACGACGGCTGGCCGGACATCTACGTAGGAAATGACTACCTCACCAATGACGTTCTGTACGTCAATAAGGGCGGCAGGTTCGTTAACGAGATCGACAGCCTGGTCAAACACCAGTCCAAATTCTCCATGGGGAACGATATCGCGGATATCAATAATGACGGTTATCAGGACATTATTACCCTGGATATGCTTCCGGAGGATAACCTTCGCAAGAAAACCGTCATAGGCGACGCGGGCTACATCACCTATATCAATGACCTGCGCTACGGCTACGCCCACCAATATGTCCGCAATATGGTGCAATTGAATAATGGAGACGGTACTTTCAGCGAAGTAGGCCAACTGGCAGGCCTGCACCAAACCGAATGGAGCTGGTCTCCACTGTGGGCGGACTTCGACAATGATGGCGACCGGGACTTCCTGGTCACCAACGGTTTCCCCAAAGACATTACCGATCGCGACTTCGTGAGCTTCCGAACCGAAGTGGGCCCTTACGCCACCGACCAGTATCTGCTGGAAAAGGTGCCCTCGGTTAAAGTTTCCAATTATGCCTACCGCAATGACGGCGGGCTGAAATTCACTGATGTGACCAAAGGCTGGGGGATGGATTACCCCTCCTTTTCCAACGGCGCCGCTTTTGCCGACCTGGACAATGACGGCGACCTGGATTATATCGTCAACAACATCAACGACGAAGTTTTTCTGTTTAAGAATACGCTCAATGATTCACCGGATAGTACGGCAGCGCATTATTTGAGGATCAACCTCAAAGGCAGCCCCGGCAACACCTACGCCATCGGCGCCAAGATCCGCCTGGAATATGGGCCCGGGCAGATACAAGTGCATCAACATTCCCTGTACCGGGGTTATATTTCCAGCGTAGAACCCACGATCCATTTCGGGCTGGGCCCCTACGAAAAGGTTGAACAGCTGACGGTTACCTGGCCTGATGGCAGGCGGCAGGTTCTGCAAGGCGTCCAGGCGGGGCAGGTGCTTACCCTGGATCATGCCGATGCAAAAACGGTGGAGCAGGCTGCCGGCGGTGAAGAGCCGGAGCCTCTGATGGAAGAAGTTGCCCGCCAACTCGGCATTGACTACCGCCAACCGGACTACGACTTCATTGATTTTCACGTTCAGCGGACGATCCCGCACAAATTTACCCAACACAATCCCGGATTGGCGGTTGGCGACGTCAATGGGGACGGGCTGGAAGATTTCGTCGTGGGCAGCTATGCCAATGACCAGCCCCGCCTATTTCTGCAAAGGGCCGGCGGCGCCTTCGAACAACGCCGGCTGCCCAAAGAAGACCCCAAAAAGGTGGATGCCGGATTGTTACTTTTCGACGCGGACCAGGACGGCGACCTCGACCTGTATATCGCCAGCGGCGGTTTCCAGTTTGCCGCCGCATTCAACAGTGAACATTACCAGGACCGCCTGTACCGGAATGATGGAGCGGGAAACTTTACGTTAGACAAAGGCGCCCTGCCGGAGATGCGGGCCAGCGCCTCCTGCGCCCGGGCAGTGGATTTTGACGGCGACGGCGACCTGGATCTGTTTGTCGGCGGAAGGGTACGGCCGCATGAGTACCCCTTTGCCCCCCGAAGTTATCTGCTGGAGAACGAAGGCGGTTCTTTCCGTGACGCCACTCAGGAGTGGGGCCCGGAAGTGTCGGAAATCGGCATGGTGGCCGACGCGCTGTGGACTGATTATGATAATGACGGCCAGCCCGGCCTCTTAATTGCCGGAGAATTCATGGATATCAAGGTGCTGAAGAAAGAAGGGCAGAAGCTGGTTCTGCAGGAAAATACCGGCCTGGAAAAATACAAAGGCTGGTGGAACAGCATTGTGGGCAGTGATATGGACCGCGACGGCGACATGGACTACGTGGCCGGTAACCTCGGTATGAATAACTTCTACCAGATATCGGCCGAACACCCCCTGAAAGTATTTGCCGGAGATTATGACAACAATAAGAGCGTAGATGCCATCCTGGCCTGTTACTTCAAAATGGATGACGGGGAAAAACGGCTCTGCCCGGCGCATTTCTGGGATGACCTGTCCAAACAGAGCCCGCGGTTCCGCAAGCGGTTTTCCAGCTACCGTGAATATGGTATGGCGACGATAGACTCCATCCTCACTCCGGAGGAGATAGCGAATTCGCTGGTATTGGAGGCCAATTATGCCTATACAAGTTTTATTGAAAACCAGGGTGACGGCACCTTCAAAGTCACTCCTTTGCCGGTAGAAGCACAGGTTGCTCCGGTCAACGGCATCGCAATAGAAGATATCAATAACGACGGGCGGGCCGATATCGTGCTGGTGGGTAACGAGTACGGCAATGAGGTCTTTTCCGGATTGTACGATGCGCTGAATGGTTTGGCCCTTTTGGGAGACGGGCAAAACAATTTTGAGCCGGTAGCCGTCGGGAAAAGTGGTTTTCGGGTGCCTGGAGACGCAAAAGCCCTTGCCCGCGTGCTTACGCCAAAGGGAGTTCTCCTGGTTGCCTCTCAGAATAAGGCTGAATTGAAGGTTTTTTTGAAACAGGATACGGCGCCGGGGACCATTGTCCGGCCCGGGCCAAATGATGTGGCCGCTTTGCTGGCTTTTCCGGATGGAAGAACAGAACGGGTGGAGCTGTACTACGGTGGCGGATATTTGACTCAATCCTCACGAAGGTTGAGGGTCCCGGATGAAGTGGAGCGGGTGGAGATCATTGACAATAAGGGAAATAAAAGATCGGCTTTTTCCAGAAGCCCGGAGAAACTGAATTAAATATGAAGATTGTTCTTAATTCCTGGTGGTTTCTCCTTTTTCTGGGGGTATTTACGCAGTGCCAGGACTCCCGGGAGGCAGCTGCCGGCAAAACCTATGAGGCGTACTGTGGAAGCTGCCATATACCTCCCTCGCCTGCCAGCCTGCCTAAGTTTTTCTGGGCGGAGAGGGTCTTGCCGGAAATGGGGGCAAGGTTAGGCGTCAGAATAAAAGCTTACGACCCCTTGCGGAAAATGTCCTGGGCAGAAAGGACTTTGATCCAGCAGCAGAATTTTTATCCCCGGCAGGCGCTTATCTCCGATGAGGATTGGCAGGCGCTCTATGATTTTATCCTGGAAAACGCGCCGAATGAGCTCCCTGAGAATCCTCCGCTCCAACTCGAAGCTGAACTTCCGCTCTTCGAGGCAAAACCGGTTAGCCTGGATCAGAAAAACGGAGCGTTTACCACCTTTATCTCCTTCGACGATACCCTGGGGCTGCTGATCGGCAATGGGTACGGAGAGCTTTTAAACTGGGAACGAGAGAAGAAACCTCAACTGCTTAACAGGACGAAAACGCCGATGCTGTCCTATCAGAAGGCAGCAGGGCAAGAGTTCTTACTGGAAGTTGGGGAGATGCGTCCTTCCGAGCTCAGTTCGGGGGTTTTTCACAAGATGGAAGGGGAAAGAATGCACGCCATACAAGGCAATTTGCACCGCCCGGTTTATGCGCTGCTCGAGGACCTGAACGAAGACGGCCGTTCCGAGGCCCTGATCTGTGAATACGGGCACTACACCGGCCGGCTGTCTTTATTGGAAGAACAGGAAGGCGGAAAATACAGCTATGAGAACCTGCTCAACGTTCCCGGCATCTTACGGGTCGTATCGGAAGATATGGATGGGGACGGGCGAAAAGACCTGGTCCTGATGGCTGCCCAGGGCGATGAGGGAGTCGATATCCTGTACCAGGAAGACAACCTGCAATTCCGGCGGGAACGGGTGCTGCGGTTCAGCCCCGTATATGGCTCCAGCTGGTTCGATCTGGTGGATTACAACGGAGACGGCCACAAGGACATCATTACCGTCAATGGGGATAATGCCGATTATTCTTATACCCTCAAACCCTACCATGGCGTGCGCATATTTATCAATGATGGCAACAACAAGTTTTCCGAACAGCTCTTTTTCCCAATCCATGGCGCTACCCGGGTAGTGGCGCGCGACTTCGACCAGGATGGCGATATGGACCTGGCGGTTACCTGCTTCTTTCCGGACTTTGAAGGGCATCCGGAGGCGTCATTTGTCTATCTGGAAAATATAGCATCGTCCGAATTTCAGTTTAAGGCCCGGACCTTCCCGGGGTCCGCCGATGGCCGCTGGCTGATCATGGAAGCGGGCGACTACGATGGCGATGGCGATGAGGACCTGATCCTTGGGGCCATGACTTATTCCCTTATGCCTATTCCCAAAGACCTGGTTAGCCGATGGCAAAGCGGGAATACGGATATCGTGATATTGAGGAATCGATTAAATTGATCCTTTTCTAAAACTGTATAGTATGAACCGCACGTTCTTATTGATTTTCATGGCTTTTGTCCTATCTCCGGCGCCTGCCGTCTACGCCCAGTTGATAACCGGTGAAAATGTCGCTTTAGCTGATACGGAGTCGGGTAAGGTAAGAGGGTTCATCAGCGATGGCATTTATACCTGGAAAGGCATTCCCTACGCTCAGGCCAAGCGCTTTGAGGCGCCGCAGAGGATGGAACCCTGGGAGGGCGTACGCAGTTCAATGACCTGGGGGCCGGTCTGCCCGTTGGAGAACCCGGTTACGTCTGTATCCGATGAGATCGAATTCGTTTTTGATCACGACTGGGGTTACACCAGCGAAGACTGTCTCTGCCTGAATATCTGGTCGCCTGGCATCGATGACGGCAAAAAACGCCCCGTCATGTTCTGGATACACGGCGGGGGATTCACTGCGGGGTCGTCTCAGGAACTGCCTTCTTACCATGGAGAGAACCTGGCCCGGAAGGGGGATGTTGTCGTCGTTTCGGTCAACCACCGGTTGAATATACTGGGGTTTCTGGACCTTTCGGCTTATGGTGAAAAGTACGAACACTCTGCCAATGTAAGCATCATTGATCTGCGGGCAGCTCTGGAATGGGTAAAGGCCAACATCGCCAATTTTGGAGGCGACCCGGATAATGTCATGATATTCGGGCAGTCAGGCGGAGGCGCTAAGGTCAATACATTGATGGCCATGCCCTCTGCCAAGGGCCTTTTCCACAAAGCAGTAAACCAGAGCGGCTCCTTCAGGATGGCAATGCTGGACAAAGAAACCACACAACTGGTCAGCGCCGAAGTCCTGAAGGAACTTCAGATCAAACCGGAGGAGGTTGATTCCCTTCAAACGCTGCCCTTTGCTCATCTGCGGGAAGCAGGGAAAAAGGCCCTGAAAACAGTAGAGGCTAAATTGCGGGCGGAAGGCAGGCCTATACCGGGCTTTGGCCTGAGCTGGGGCCCCAGTCAGGACGGAGAGGTACTTCCTTTTCCCTTGTTCTCCGAAGGAGCCTTTGCCTTGTCCAGGGATGTTCCCTTGATGCTGGGCACTACGAAAAATGAGTTTATGCCCTCCCTGGCCTCCGGGTTGAGCAATGCCGCCCGGGAGAATGTCCTGGCCTTTATTCAGAACCGGTACGGCGATAATGCCGAAGCCTATGTCACAGCAGTGAAAAAAGCCTATCCGGAAGATACCCGGCCTTCCGACCTGATAGACATCGATGTAATGTTCCGCCCCGGCGCGGTGTATCAGGCAAACCGCAAATCCGCTCTGGAGGGCGGCGCTCCTGTCTATATGTATCTTTTCACCTGGCAATCGCCGGTCCTGGATGGAAAATACAAGGCCATGCATTGTATGGAATTACCGTTTGTGTTCGACAACATCGGCCGGTGCCGGCAAATGACGGGTGGTGGAGAGGAGGCCCATCAACTGGCCGGCAAGGTAAGCCAGGCCTGGATCAACTTCGCCCGCTTTGGCGACCCCAACCACGATGGCCTGCCGGAGTGGCCGGCCTACACAGAAGAAAATACGGCCACCATGCATTTCGACAACCGCTGTGTGGTGAAGCCGCAGATGGATCAAGAATTATTTGAATTACTGAATCTGAACTAAACGGGGAGATCTATCCGCAGGGAATGTTTATGAAGGCGTTTGTTATATTAGGGATAATCAGCCTTGCGGCTGATTTGCCGATGTTCATTCGGCACTTTTCGGCAGTTCCGAATGCCGAGATCTGCGACAACGCCCTGGATGACGACGGCGACGGGTTGATCGACCTGAACGACCCGGATTGTGATTGTCCGCCCCCGCTCCCGTATTCGCTCATTCCCAACCCTTCTTTTGAAAGCCAGGATTGTTGTCCCGGCAGCAGCTCGCAGATGTACTGCGTTTCCGGATGGGTCCAGGCCTCTATACCCACTACCGACTTCCTTCATGCCTGCGGCTGGATGGGGTGGGACGAATTTCCGCCTCCCTTACCCTTACCCGATGGAGAGGGCTGCATTGGCTTCCGGAACGGCCGGCCGGGCTTTGACCCCAACGACCCCCAGCCCAACTGGAAAGAATATGCCGGCGCCTGCCTGCCGGAACCGCTGCAGGCTGGCGTTTTGTATAAGGTCCAATTTTATGTAGGGTTTGCCGATCCGCTCCATTCTCCGCCGATAAATATCGCTTTCTACGGGGCCCCTTCCTGCCAGAACCTTCCCTTCGGCCAGGACCGGGGAGACTTCGGCTGCCCGACAAACGGCCCGGGATGGGAAGAACTGGGCAAGGTGAGGGCCAGCGGCGCCAACAACTGGCAGAAGGTGGAAATTGAACTTATCCCTATCCGTAATATAGAGGCCATTGCCATCGGCCCGGATTGCTCCCTGGCGCCTTCCCCGGATGGCGTGTACCATTTTTTTGATAACCTCATTCTGGCGGAGCGGCCGGCATTCGACTTCGACATCCGCATTTCCGGCAATGCCTGCGCAGGCGCCGCAGTGCTGGAAATACCGGAGAGGGATACTTTAACATATCAATGGTACAAAGATGGCATCGCCCTGATCGGAGAAACCGGCCCGCAGCTCAGCCGCCCGCCGGAAAAGGGGCGCTATCGGGTGCGGCTATCCGGGCCGAACAGTTGCAGCCTGACGGAGGCGTATCATTTCCGCACTACTGCGACGCGGACGGTGCAGGAAGCCCGGATCTGTGCCGGCAGCCAGTATGTTTTCCATGGGCGTATTCTTACCGAGAGCGGAATCTACCTGGATACCTTAAAAACAGTAACAAACTGTGACAGCATCATAGAGCTTCGCTTGTCTGCCGTCGGCCAGGCTGCCGATACGGTCTATGCCAAAATATTCGGATCGGAAACCTGGGAGTTGGGCGGCCGCCGGTATGGCCAACCCGGGGAATACACGGTGCGGTTCACTTCGGCTGACCACTGCGACAGCATCATCCATCTGGTCCTGGATCGGTACGAAGTATATATTCCCACCGCCTTTTCTCCCAATGCCGATGGGATAAATGACCTCTTTACCATTTATGGGGGCGATGAGGTAAAGGAAATACCGCGGTTGCGCATATTCAACCGTTGGGGCGCCATGGTGTTTGCGTCAACAGCCATTGGGGCCGGCAGCCCGGGAAGCGGCTGGGATGGCCAGGCCGGAGGGCAGCCCGCGCCCGCCGGCATATACGTTTATCAGGCACATATCATATTTGATGACGGGCAGCTCCGGGAAGTAAGCGGAGCGGTGGCCTTAGTGCGGTGACCGTGCTCGTGCGGCGATCATCTTGATCGCACGTTACCCCGCTCAATATTACGTCTCCGACGCCCAATAAATTTAGGCGTTACAACCACCGATCTTTTACCGGGCAACAATGATCAACCCCAGCCCCACCGCATAGCAGAGCAGCATCAGGTTCAGGATGCCGGAAACGCCTCTCGGCGCTTCTTTGAATTCCTTCCAGATAAAAATGCCCCAAAGAGCCGCCACAATTGTGGCGCCCTGCCCCAGCCCATAAGAGATCGCCGGCCCGGCCTTACCCGAGGCGATGATGCTGAACGACATGCCAATGCACCAGATAACTCCTCCGAGTATCCCCACAAGGTGCGTTTTAAAGCTGCCCCCGAAATAATCGCTATAGCTGACGGGCTCGCCCACGAACGGGCGTTTCATCAGCAGGGTATTGAACATCACATTGCTCCCGAGAATGCCCCCGGAAAAAAGTACCACCGCCGTGTAAGGGCTCAGCTTGCCGGCCAGCGGCTGGCTGAAATCGGGGAACATGGAATTGGCGACGTATTTGTAGAAAAAACCCATCAGCAGGCCGGCCGATACCGAAAGTAATAATCCCTTGGTGGAAACGCCGCCCCGGTTGGAGGATAACCGCCGGTAGGCATTTGCATTGAGCAATATGGCCACCGTCACCAGCGCCACGCCGCCGAACAACAGGAAAGCATCACCCACCGGAGCGTCCAGGTAATTGACAATGACGCCGACGACCAGCGCCAGCCCGATGCCCACCGGGAAGGCTACCGACATGCCCGCAATGGCGATGGCCGCCACCAGGAGGATGTTGGCCGCATTGAAGAGCACCCCGCCCAGGATGGCAGAGCCGATATTCCGGCTGTCCGCCTGCTGTAGATCCGGTATGAAACTCCGGCCTCCTTCTCCGAAGCTGCCCAGCGTAAAGGCGAACAGCAGAGCAAGTAATACGATGCCTAAAACATAATCCCAGTAAAAAAGCTCGAAGCGCCAGTTGGCAGAGGCCAGTTTCTGGGTATTTGCCCAGGAGCCCCAGCAGAGCATGGTGACGATACAGAAAATGACTGCGACGGTGTAAGTTTCAATGATGAACATGATGAGGAATGGTTTTGAGGTGTTATCAGGTAACTTCATGCCGGTAGGGCGCCGATGCCTGCGCCCCCATCCTGGTTACGGAAACGGCAGCGGCCCGGCCGGCAAATTCAATGGCCTGCCGCCAGCCCCGCCCTTCTGCCAATGCGACGGTAAGCGCGCCGTTGAACACATCGCCGGCAGCGGTGGTGTCTACGGCAACCACCCTTTGCGCAGGAACCAGGAACTGTTCTTCCGGGCTTTTGAACAGGGCGCCTTTCGCCCCCATCGTAATGATGACATGCTGCACGCCCATATCCAGTAATTTCCGGGCTGCCCCTTCCGCCGAAGCCTCGTCTTTCACCGGTATGCCCGTCAGCAGGGCAGCTTCCGTTTCATTGGGGGTGATCAGAAAAAGCTTCCGGTAGATGTGGGCCGGCAATTCCTGAGCGGGCGCAGGGTTGAGGATGGCCCGTTTGCCCATGGCCGCCCCTTTTACGATGGCCGCTTCGACGGTTTCTGCCGGCGTTTCCAGTTGCAGCAGGATGAGGCCGGCGGCTTCGAAAGCCTGATGGGCATCTTCGAGCTCGGCGGCATTGAGCGTTGCATTGGCGCCGGAAGCCACGACGATCTGGTTTTCCCCCTGCTCGTTCACGGTGATGAGTGCAACGCCGGAGGCTGTTTCGGCATCTGTCCGGATGAAATCCGTATTGATGTTTTCCCGGCGGAAACCTTCTATGGCCTGGCTGCCGAAGATGTCGTTTCCCGTCTTGCAGAGGAAAGTGACGCTGCCCCCCAGCCGGGCGGCCGCTACTGCCTGATTGGCGCCCTTCCCTCCGGGAAAGGAGAAAAATTCACCGCCAATGATGGTCTCTCCGGCTTGGGGAAAGCGGGAGGTTTTGACCACCATGTCGGTGTTGGAGCTTCCGATGACGAGAATGTTTTCCATGGGTTAGTTCTTGTTTGAGTTGTTCCTGCCTTCGGATATTCCGTGCAGATAACTGTACAGGGCCATTTTTCCGCGCATGGTCTGCCGGGGGGTGAATTCGCCGTTGGCCCAGGAGTACCGGCAGTTGAAGTAGCCCTCCTGATGGGGCCAGCCGCCGGCCTTCCATTCGGGGTAGCATTTTTCGATGAACCACTGCGGGTTCGACCCGTTGTGGCTGCCGCCCCAGGGGTCGAGGTTGTTGTAGGGCGTATGGCCGGGGTGGAGGCCGGGGGCGCCGTCGTTGCGGCCCGAAGTGTAGCAATTGACGATATGATGTTCGCCCAGCCCGGTCATCTCCACGATGTTGGTGGGGTTTCTGCCCAGCCCCCAGTCGGCCTCGAGGATCATGGCTTTTTCGAACAGTTCCCTTTCCGTTTCATCATTGGATAGGGCATGGGCAAGGAGAACCAGTTGCAGGTTGTGTGGCGTCTGCCAGTAATTGTCGTTGGAGGCCCGCCGCGACGGGCGTTTGTCCATATGCCGTACGTTGTGCTCGAGGGCCTGCTTCCTTACGGATGATCTCATGTTCCGATACAGATCGGGGTAATGCCGTTCGTGCGGACAAAACAGGTAAGCCGCCGTGCCCCAGGTTTGTTCCCATTGTTTTTGCTGCTTGATGGGGGACTCCTCATCTTTCACGACACTTTCTTCCGCAAGGATGTCTTCCCATTCCCGGCTGCCGGTGGTATTGTACAGAAAGGCTGCCGCCATCATTCTGAAATCCCGGCCGCGCATAACGGCGTCGCCAATGTCCTGCCGGCCGTCGAGCTGCTGGTTCTCCTGCTTTTCGGCGAACCGGAAGGCTTTGATGGCTTCGGCTTGGTAATACGCCATGAGATCCTCGTGCCCGGACAGGCGGAAACATTCGGCCATCATGGAGCAGTTGGCGGCGTTGGCCCAGGCCGCCATGGTGGTGGTTCCGGCCTGGAACATGATGGTTCGCTCTTCCGTGGGATTGGTCAGGCCGTGGGCATAGGCCTCACCATCGCGGATGCTCAAGAAAAAATCCACCTCGTTCCGGGCTTCGTCCATAATGTCAGGGATGCCATTGCCGCTTTCCGCAATGCCCAGGTTGTCGTCATTGATCTTGCCGCCGGTAAGCAAATACGGAAGCAGCAGGTCGTAAATGTTCGACACATGGGCGAGGTGGCGGTCCCAGTCGAGGGCGTCGGAGTGGCCGCCCCTGGCGTTGGGGTTGGTGGGGTTTCCCGGCAGCCGCCGTTTCCAGAACTCCGACTCCCGGGCCGGCTTGAAATGAGGCTCGTCCCAGGTGTCGCCCGGAATAGCATTCCACAACGAATCGAAAGGGTCCAGGTCCGTCAGGTAAATGGTGAAGCCCTCGGGGTCCTTCCCCGGGATGAACAGCGGGCGCCGCGGTACCGGAACCATATCCATCTGATCTTCCCCGATGCGCATGTAAAAATATCCCCGGAGAGAAGTTTTGTAGGGTTCGAAGTATAAATCGGGGCGGATCTCAAACTCCCGGCTGCAGCCGACATCCTCCACGGCGAGGCGGTATCTCCCGGGTCTGGAAAATCCCGAAAAGTCGGCATTCCACACGTCCGACCCGGTGAGGTTCCGCCCTTCCGCTTCCGCACCGGTGTCCATACTTTTCCAGAAGGCGACTTTTCCCACCTCTTCTTTCTCCTGTGTTTCCACGTTGTATATCCACACCTTATTCCCTTCGAAGGAGTGATAATCGCGCGGCCCGCCGTCTCCCATCCAGAGGTACAGGTCGGCGGCCTTCACCGGGCTTTCCGGCAGGTATCCGATGATGTTCACATGCACCGCCTCCGACAGGCTGCTGAAAATATCGAATGTAAAGGGCATTTGGGTAGCGTCGGTTTGGGTATCGGGGGAAATATGGAGCGTATAGCCGGCGCCCTGTTTCAGGGAATGGGGAAGCTTCAGGAAGATCCAGTGGCCGAGTTTGTAGTTCCAGTCGTGATCGGTGTTGTTGGTTTTTGACTTTCGATGGACGGCTACCGGGTGCAGGCCGGTTCCTCCGTACCGCTCATCGCTTTCCGAAGAGATCGTCCATGAACCTACTAATGCCGCGAGCTTTGTGTTCAGTTCCTCTCCATACACCACAAGCGTATCGTCTCCCGGCCCGTAATCATGGCCCGTGTAGGCGCTCGGGCCGGTTGCATCATCGCGATAGAATACCTCCCCGTCTTTGAAGTGGGCCAAGATGTAGTCCTTATCCACTATTTTGACTTCAACCAGTTTGGTGGCATACGACCTTGTCAGGGATAGGGCCAGGAAAGCAAGCAACAATAACTTTCTCATCGTGTATTGCGGATTATTTTAATTCGATCATAAAGACCGTATTCCTTTCATCCGGCATGGGGTAGTTGAAATGTATCTGGTTTCCGTTTTTGCCTTTCACATTGAAGAACAACTTGTTGGCGTCGCCGCTGTGGTCTCCCCACCAGCTGTTGGTGAATTGGGCTTCTTCACCGGTAGCCAGGACCTTTACTCCTTCCACTTTATCATAATAATCTCCAATGGCCATATACCCTATTTGGGGGTACATGCGGTGGGCATACAGCGCCTTTTTGTTCCTGGTAAAATAGCCCCACTCCTGCCGGCCGAATTCCGAAGGGCCGCACCCGTAGATACTTTCTCCGTTCACTTCCAGCCATTCTCCGATTCCCCGGTAAATATCCCAGTAGGGTTCGGGCACCCGCCCGTTTTTGTCCGGCCCGAGGTTGAACAGCAGGTTGCCGCCATTGGCCACGCATTTGGCCAGGGTATGGATGATGAGCTCGGGGCTTTTCCAGTTGTCGTCGGATTTTTTGTAACTCCAGTTGTTATTGGTGGTCAGGCACAGCTCCCAGGGAAGCAGGTTGCCGTATTCATCCGTGTACGGCTCCGTGGGTACGCGCTGTTCAGGCGTCATGTACATTCCGTAATTGAACTCCTCCATGCCCCATTGGCTGTCTTCGGCCACGCCCAGCCGGTTGTTGATGATGACATCGGGCTGGTGCTCCTGTACCATGGCGATCAGTTCTTTGGCCTTCCATTTTTCACCCCGCATTTCATTGTAGGAAAAGTCGAACCACATGATGTCAATTTTACCGTAACCAGTTACCAGTTCGCGGACCTGTTCGTGCATGTACTCCACGTAGTTCGGAAAATTGTGCTGCACATCTATGTATGCGGAATCGTTGCGATGCGGGTGATAAGGGTCTCCAAAATGAGGATAGTCCGGATGGCGCCAGTCGATGACGCTGTAGTACAGGCCCACTTTCAGGCCTTCTGCCCGGAATGCCTCCAGAAACTCCCGGACAATATCGCGCCCCGGCATGTGAGCCGTGATCTTGTAATCGGTGGTTTTTGTATCGAACATGCAGAACCCTTCGTGGTGTTTGGCGGTGAGAATGGCGTATTTCATCCCGGCCGATTTTGCCAGCCGGGCCCATTCCCGGCAGTCGGTTTGCTCGGGCTTAAAACCGGCGATCAGGCTGTCGTACTTTTCGTGGCTCACCTGGCGGTTGCTCTTATACCACTCTTCCTGCTCCATCTGGGAATAGGCGCCGAAGTGGATGAACAGGCCAAACCGATCATGCCGCCACCAGGCGGTGCGCTCCTGAAGGTTTTCATAGGCCTGCATGTATTCTTCCGAGGGGCCGCCGGCAGTGGGCGGAGCTACCTGCGGGCTGCAGGCGGCAGCGAGAACTGCAATCAGGGAGAACAGGAGTTTTTTCATATCGGAGGGCTTTTCTTTGCCCTTAAATTTACAAAACATACGGGCTACGGAAGGCCCTTTTTCTGATTTCTTATCCTGGTAAATGGCTTCAATTTAAGGTTATTGATCCGGTACGCTCCCGGCGCCCCTTATTTTTTGATGGCCGGCTTAACGAAAGTGGCTCCATCCGTTTTCATTTCCAGCATGTACCAGCCTGTCGGCAGCTCAGACAGGTCGATCGGGGCTCCGTTAAAGACCTTTTGCTTTAAGAGCAGCATTCCCATGCTGTTTTTTACGGCTACTTCCCATTGAATTTGCTCATTGCCCGATGACAGGTAGAGTAAACCGGAGGCAGGATTGGGGTAAACGCTCACCTGGTGGGCGCCAGACTCTTCTGTGCCGTTGAGCTGGCAGGCTTCCTCGACCTCTGTCACGGTGTTACAGCCTTGCCCGTTGCCGCTTATTGAGGCCAGGCCGCCGGCCATAAGATAGTTGCAAATACTCTCTACTTCGCAAACCGACAGGTTGGGGCAGTCCAAAATAGTCAGTTTCGTGATGGTGCCTTCCTCGAGGCCGCCCAGGCCGTCCAGAGAAAGAAGAGAAGCGTTATTCGTAATGGCCAGAGCGGCGATATCAGTGAAGGAAGCGCCCAGTTCATCCCACAGAACGGAGGTTATCGAACCCACTCAGGCTGGCCAATCTGTCATTGTCAAGGATAACGAGGCCGTCTCCGACGGAAGACAGGTTTTCCAGTCCGGCCAGGGAAGTGAGGGAGGTGTTGCCGTTGATCAGCAGGTTGCTCTCCATTGCAATGACCTCACTCAAACCGGACAGGTTGATAATGTCCTCCCCGGAAATGACAACTTCCCCTTCGATGGTAATACATCCAGGAAATAAGATGGGGAAACTGTCTACTTGCGACTGCCTGGAAAAGGTAATGCCATCGGGCAGGCAGGACTGGGCGGCAGTATTTTGGAAACAGAAAGAAAGCAGGAGCGCGAAAAGAAACAAAAAGTTTTTCATTGAGATCATTTTCTATAGTCCGCCGGCAGGTTCGCCTTCAAAGCGCCACCTCCAAACAAGTGTTCCGCCGCCGGCGGACAGGAGTTGCCTGCTTCTTTCTTTCCTCCCTTTTTCGACGGCAATCTTCAAGTAATTATGTCTTCTTGACTCTTCAATCCAGCTCTTTTTCCAGGTAGCCAATGCCAAAGAGCAGGGCTTTCTTGTTACTGACGGGGCAGCTTCTTTATCCCTGCAAATATAGGGATAACTACAGTGATCTGGACTAAAACGCCATTATTCTCTTTTAAGCCAACCCCTTTTTTTGCAAATGAGATCTGGCCCGGCCGGTAATCGCAATAAGTGTACCAGGAACCTTGCTGGTTTTTTTTCCTTTTTTACCTTTACTCCGGTAATAAGCTGACATAAAAATGCACGCCATGAAGAACAGTTTGCCCTTTCTTATTTTCGCTTTGGTGGCAGGCCCTCTTGCCGCCCAGGAAATACCCGACTGGCAAAACCCCGCCGTTGTCGAGATTAACAAAGAGCCCGCCCACGCCTCCCTTTTCCCTTTCGAAAGCCGGGAACTGGCTTTGCAGGGGAAAGAGGCAAACTCGGCCTACTATCAGTCGCTGAACGGCGAATGGAAATTCCTCTGGGTGCGCCGCCCGCAGGACAGGCCGCTGGATTTCTACCGGAAAGATTACGATGACAGCCGGTGGGGCGCCATCCCGGTACCGGGCAACTGGGAGTTGAATGGATACGGAATCCCCATTTACGTTAACATCCCGTATGAATTCACCCACCATCCCCAACCGCCGGAACTGCCGGAGCACTACAACCCCGTTGGGGCCTATCGCCATACCTTCCAACTCGATCCCGCCTG
This sequence comes from uncultured Phaeodactylibacter sp., assembly GCA_964418125.1. Lineage (GTDB taxonomy): Bacteria > Bacteroidota > Bacteroidia > Chitinophagales > Saprospiraceae > JACJXW01. The sequence continues at coordinate 80,354 of CAYQKY010000007.1, read as the reverse complement.
GCAGGGGCGGCGAATATTCCTGCATTTCGGAGCGGTCAAGTCGGCCTTTTACCTCTGGGTGAACGGGCGCAAGGTTGGCTACAGCCAGGGCAGCAAGCTGCCTGCTGAATTTGATGTGACGGATTACGTGCAACCGGGTGAGAACCTGATCGCCCTGGAAGTGTACCGCTGGAGCGACGGCAGCTACCTGGAGTGCCAGGACTTCTGGCGCATCAGCGGCATCGAGCGCGATGTCTTTCTCTGGGCCGCACCCCGGGTGCACGTCCGTGATTTTTTCGTGCATACCGATCTGGATGAAATTTACCGGGACGCCACTTTCCGCCTGGAGGCACAGGCCGTTAACTATGGCGAAGCCGCGGTGGCGGGATACCAATTACAGGCCGAACTACTGGATGAAGGTGGAAATTCGGTTTTTATCAGGAAAGAACCGCTTTCTTTTTCCGGAGACAAGGCGGAACTCAGCATGGTTCAGGACGTGGCTTCCCCTCGCCTCTGGTCGGCGGAAACCCCCAACCTGTATACCCTGCTCCTCAGCCTGCAGAACGGACAGGGGCAAACCCTGGAGGTTATCCGCCAGCGGGTGGGCTTCCGGGAGGTGGAGATCCGAAACGGCCAGTTGCTGATCAACGGCAAGGCCATTCAGGTGAAAGGCGTCAACCGGCACGAACACGATCCGAATACCGGGCATGTGATCTCCGAAGAGAGCATGATCCGCGATATTGAGCTGATGAAGGCCGCCAACATCAATGCGGTGCGCACCAGTCATTATCCCAACGACCCTCGCTGGTACGAGCTGTGTAATGAGTACGGCCTGTACGTAGTGGATGAGGCCAACATCGAATCCCACGGCATGGGTTACGACCTGGACAAGACCCTGGCTAACAAGCCGGAATGGACAGAGGCCCACCTGCAGCGAACCATCCGTATGGTGGAAAGGGACAAGAACCAACCCAGCATAATAATTTGGTCTCTGGGCAACGAGGCCGGCAACGGCGTTTGCATGTACGCTACCTACCAGTGGATCAAGGAACGCGACCCCTCCCGGCCGGTACAGTACGAACGGGTGCAAATGGGCTGGGGCGAGAACACCATATTTGACTGGAATTCCGACATCCTGCCTCCCATGTATCCGGGCTTCGGATCCATGAAGGCCTATGTCGAAAAGTACCCGGAACGCCCCCTCATTATGTGCGAATACGCACATGCCATGGGCAACAGCATGGGAGGCCTGAAGGAATACTGGGATGTGATCGACAGCCACCCCCGCATGCAGGGCGGCTTCATCTGGGACTGGGTGGACCAGGCCGTATACAAAGAAACCGGGGACGGTAAACGCATCCTGGCCTATGGCGGCGATTTCGGCCCGGAAGGCACGCCCAGCGACGGCAACTTCCTGTGTAACGGCCTGATCCAGCCCAACCGGGAACCCAACCCGCATTACTGGGAGGTGAAGAAGGTATATCAGAACATAAAGGTGGAGAGTGAAAGCCCTGCTTCCGGCGAAATACTGGTTCGGAATAATTACAGTTTTCTGAACCTTAACCGTTTCTATTTGAGCTGGTCGGTACTGACGGACGGGCAGGCCCGTTTCAGCGGACGTATCGATGAACTGGACGTTGCGCCCGGCGAGGAGAAAAAACTGCGCATTCCCGTACCCCGGCTGCCGAAAACGAATGAAGAATACGTGCTGGAATTGTCCTTTCGCCAACGCCGCCCCGAAGGGCTTCTGGCGGAAGGCCATGAAGTAGCCTGGGAACAGTTTTTATTGAAGCCGGGAATCCTTACTCAAAAAACCTCCGGGGCCGGGCAGGCTGGCCTGAAAGCCGGTGGAAGAGAAGGTTTATTTGTCGTCAGTGGAAAAAACTTCGAGCTGGCGGTAGATATGCGCTCCGGGCAATTGGCATATTACCGGTACAAAGGCAAAGGTCTGCTGCAATCCGGCCCCCGGCCTTCTTTCTGGCGGCCGCCCACCGACAACGACTTCGGCGCCAACCTTCAGCTCAAGCTCCGGGATTGGAAATCGGCGGTATCGGAATTCTTCCGCCCCGTAGTGGAGATAAAGGAAGTCACCGATGATTTGGTAGTGATACAGGTGAGCCGGCGCATCCTCAAAGGCGATGCCGAAGTGCAGCTCCTGTACCGGATCGACGGACAGGGCAGGGTAGAGGTAACCTTTCAGATGGATGCCCGGACCGGGAATTATCCCGTTCTTCCGCGTTTCGGCCTTAATATGATCCTGCCCGCCTCCCTGGATCAGGTGAGCTGGTACGGCCGCGGGCCCTTCGAATCCTATTGGGACCGCAAAGCCGGCGCTCGCCTGGGCCGTTTCAAAGCCACGGTGAACGAACTTTACTTTCCTTACATCCGGCCGCAGGAGAACGGCAACCGCACGGATGTGCGCTGGCTGCGCATCACCGATGCGTCCGGCTCCGGCCTCCTGTTTTCGGGCGACGCCCCCTTCAATTTCAGCGCTCTTCACTACCTGGATGAAGACTTTGACCCGGGGATCGAAAAGGCACAGCGCCACGCCGCGGAATTGCAGGAGCGGGATCTGGTGAGCCTGGATATTGACCTTCAGCAAATGGGCCTGGGGTGCATCAACAGCTGGGGCGCCGAGCCGCTGGAGCAGTATCAGTTGCCGTATCAGGACTATTCTTTCCGGTTCTTTATGGAGCCGGTAGTGATAAAGTGAAAAGCCGGCTTGCACCTGCAAGCCGGCCTTCTATTCATTCTATGTTGGTATCCTGGTTAAATTAACGCTGGATGACCATCTGCTGGCCGAATACATTATCAGAAGTGTGCAACTGATAGATGTAGACGCCACCCGGTACCGGGGTGCCGGCAGCGTTGGCGCCGTCCCATTCTACCTGGTGGTTGCCGGCCGGATACTGGCCGAATGCCAGTTGCTTAACGGCCTGGCCATTCATATCCATAATATTCAGCAGGATGTTGTCATCCGCCGGGAGGTAGAACGGAATGGTGGTCGGGCCCGCAGACGGGTTCGGGAAGTTGACACCCAGTGCGGCTTCCGCCGGGTGATAGTCGTCAACAACCGGCCCGGCAGGGCGCGGTAAGGCGGCCAGTACCTCGTAAGGGCGCATCATCTCATGGTCCTCATGAGAGAGGATGTGGCAGTGCCATACATAGCGGCCCGGGCGGTCGTACTTGGCGATGACCCTGGCCATGTAACCCGGAGGCAGGATGAAGGTGTCTTTCCACCCTTTTTCGTTATCGGCCGGGGGCTCAGGGGCGCCAATATTGCCGGCCAGGCTGCTTTCCACGATGTAGTTGCCTGTCCCATACTTCCCGGTATGCACCGTGTGGTGTTCCGGTTGTTGCTGGTTGTTCACGATGATATTGTCTACGTCCAGTGGCGACCTGTCCAGTATCTGGAAGCTGACCAGGTGGATGTGCATGGGGTGAGCATCTTCGGTAACGTTGTAGGCTTCCCATACCTCAACATCGTTCAGCATGGGGTTCTCGGTGATGGGCTCAAACCAAGCCATCGAGCCATTGAGGGCGCCTGGTGTTTTGGCGTTGTCGCCATTGATGATGCCCAGCAGTGGCTGCAGGCGGCCCTCGGAGTCCATGCCTTCAAAGAAAGCCACTTTTCTGGTGGCGCCGGTCTGCACCAGCGGCTGGATCGGCGGCCGGAGAACAGTAGAAGTGGTTACGCTGAAAGAAGGAGCAGCGCCCCCAACTACATCAAAGGCCATGATCAGCCCGGTGGTGGCGGGATCGGCCTCGTCCAGTGCTCCGCCAGCGCCGTCGTTGAGGCTGCCGTCGGGGTTCAGTCCGCGGAAGGGTTCGTCCGGCCCGCGGTTCTTCATGATTACGCGGGTGCCAGGGGCAAGATTAGAGAAGTTGAGCACCAGGTCGGCGCGCTCGCCCGGAGCAAGGACCAATTCATCATTAGGTAAAGCAACGGGCTTATGCAGAAAGCCGTTATCCGTACCGATCTGCATGAAAGGCACCTTATTGCCGGTGCTTTGGTCTTCCAGGTAAAATACGTAGAAGCGGGAGTCAGAGCCATTCAGCAGACGGATGCGGTATTTGGTTTGCTTGACGTCAAGCTTCGGCCAGGCAACGCCGTTGACGATCATGAAGTTGCCGAAGAATTCCGCCACTACGCTGGGGTTGGTTGTGCCTACGTTCAGTGGCTCGCCGTTGGGGTCTGCCCCAAAGCCGTCTCCGAACCAGGGGTCGCCGGTCTTGCTGGGCAGCCACAGGGCGCCATCATCGGTAAACAGGCGGTCCTGGACGACCACTTCCCGCTCGTATTCTCCGCTGGGCAGCACGTCGTTGTCGATATGGTTCAGTTCATTCTGGTCGCGCAGCAGGTAGAACCCGGCCAGGCCGGCGTACACGTTCAGGCGCGTGATGCCCAGGGCATGGTCGTGGTACCACAGCGTAGCGCCTTCCTGGTCATTGTCATAGTGATAGACCTTTTTGACATAGGTGGGCCCTCTGTCTCTCCAGCGGCGGGTATACCAGGCTTCCGGCAGGCCGTCGCTGGCCGACTCGGTGTGGCCGCCGTGGAGGTGGACTACCGCCGGCTGGCCGTTCCTCGGATATCCCGGAGGAGCCGCCCAGTGCAGGGTCTGGTCTACGGGCAGCAGGTGGGTGCTGGGCAATTGGTTTTCCCACTTCACATCAACGTCGACGTCTTTCATGGCTAAAAAGGTCGGGCCGGGATAGGTCACCGTGCCCCGGTAGGGGCCGTAGCCCCATACACTGGTGTATAAGGGGTTGCCATTCTTATAAAGGCCCAGATGCTGGACTACTTCCCTCATTTCCATGGAAAAATACCCGCCATTCGTGGCATCGACCTTGGCCGGGTTTGGAAGGCTGGTCATGAACTTGGGATGCGATGCGGCATCCAGCAGGGTGACTTGAGCGTGGCTGGCCAGAGGGCCGAACAGGAGGGCAGCCAGCAGAAGCACCAGGTTCAAGAGTCGGTTTTTATTTGTAAAAATCATCAGAAGATAAGGTTTAGGTTAAGTTACTCAATAGGTTAAAGTGAACGTACAGGCGGCTACGCCTATACCTTAGTCCTGGGAAAATAACTCCTATTCTCGCCGCAGGCTACTCACCTGCACAAGGCTTTGGATACCAATAGGATGTTGGCCAACTACACCTGCACTGCCAGAATTTGGGATCTTCACGAAGCAAGGACGGCAACCACATTTTTATGGCATTGCGCTGCCTTAGCTCCACATCGAACTTGAACTGATAAATTCTGCTTATTGCGACTTTAGCCTGAAAAGGCAATGTTTCCAAATAGAAAATTCGGAAGTATGGACGGAGAATACTAATCCTGGATTGGATGAATAAAAAGGGAAACGCTTTATATAGATAGGGGGAATCTTATTTGCTTTTGCGTGGTAAATGTAATTTTTTTCAATGAAACTTCAAAAAAACCTATAGAATAAGTTGATTTAAAATAAAAAAAATGTCAATGAAAGGGCTTTCTTTAAGTTTCTGGCCGACAAGGTTTAACAAATGGAGAGATGTCGCAATTGATTATTGCAGGCTGGTCCGGCAATCCGGTGCAATTCGGCAATGGAGCTAATCAAACATACAGGATTAACAGAACTTTAAGCCGTGAGGTTTAGCCATCTTTGACACCTGGGCGTATCTTTGGGGTATGTGTTCCGGCCAGGGCCGGGGCGTTTATTTTCAAAATGGTAATGCGCTATTGATGGAAATGGACAAAGGGCTATTGGTATTTTACCGTAAAGGCTTCACCCCTTCCCGGCGCAAAGGCAAAAACTCCACAACATGAAAAGGATCTGCATTTTTGGGATATTGGCCCTGCTGGCTTTCAGCTCCTGCCAGAACGAGGATGATTCGCCGGTTCCTTCCGGCGAAGATGTGCTGAACTACGATGGGCCGAATGCCACCGGGCCATTGTTGGTTGCCGGAGATTACGAAGCGGCAGCCCGGTTTCCGGCTTCGGAAACCGGTAAATATCAGGGGCAGAGCCTCACGGAAGTTACCTGGTTCATGGGTATCCTGCCTTCCTCCTGCAAAGTCAGGATATACGGCCCGGGAACCGGTGATGAGCCGGGGCAGCTCCTCTATTCAGCCGATGTGACGGACCGCGTCGAGGTACCAACCTGGAATACGCATGAATTGCGGGACCCTCTGCCTATCGACGGCCAGGAACTCTGGATCAGCATAGCCTTCACCCATCCGGCACAGCAGCAGTCCATCGGTTGTGACTCCGGGCCCAATGTAACGGGAGGCGATTGGCTTTTCTCCAGTAATGACAACCAGTGGATAACTTACATACAACGAACAGGGGAGAGCGTTAACTGGAACATCAGGGGAATAGTCGGAGAGTAGGCCTGTGAACTTCCCGCCCCATTTTGCCTATTGGCCCGCTTTGCTTAATTTTCGCATTCCAATAGAGTGAGAGGTATTCTATTGAGGAAAGTGAAACAACACTCATGGCCAGAAATCATCGTTGGAAAGGCTGTTGCCATTTTTTTAACCCGCCGGATGAAACAGGGGCGAACTATGGCCAAACCCCGCTAATTATCGGCGGATGGCCCCCATACCTCCCCGCTCTTTTGGCAGTTGTGGTTTTCTCCGCTTTTTTTTTCTTTCCGGCCGGTGCAACGGAAGTGCCGAGGATCATTCATTTTTCCAAACAACAGTATAATGCGCAGAACCAGAACTGGAGCATTTGCCAGAGCCCGGACGGGCGTATGTTTTTCGGTAACTCCGGTGGTTTCCTGCGCTACGACGGAGCCCACTGGCAATCCTTTTCCATGCCGGGAGGCAGGGTGGTTCGTGCGGTGGCCTGCAATGCCGAAGGGCAGGTGTTTGTCGGCGGCTACGCCACGGCAGGTTATTGGGCGCCGGATGAAAAAGGTAGGTTTAAGTTTCATTCCATCCTGGATGGTGTGGAGTATGAGAATTCCCGAAGGGAAGAGATCTGGCATTTCCTGCCAACCGAAAAAGGAATGTTTTTTCAGTCCTTTTCAACCTTGTATCTTTATAAGGATGGAAAGACAGAGGTGATTACCCCGCCTGGCAATATGATGTTTGTCCGCGAAGTCAACGGCAGGATACTGGTGCCAGTGATCCACCAAGGGCTGTATGAATACCTTCCGGAGGGCCGCTTCGTTTTTTTGCCCGGGAGCGAAGCTCTTGCCGGAAAACGGGTAGCCACTATCCTCCCTTTGGATGGCTCTGCCCTTTTGGTGGCTACCCAGGATGATGGCCTGTATCGCTATACCCCCGGTTCATTACGCCCCTGGGAAGCCGCAATCAATAAGGAGCTGTCATCCGTTCAGGTCAATAAGGGGATTCGGCTGTCCAATGGTAATTTCGCGATAGGAACCATTCTCGACGGCATCTATATCATCAGCCCGGAAGGTGGCCTGGCCCTTCACATCAATCAGGAGAACGGCCTGCAGAACAATACCGTTCTTGCCCTTTACGAAGACCAGGCAAATAATCTGTGGGCAGGCCTGGATAAGGGCATAGACATCCTCATTACCAGTTCTTCCCTCTCTTTCTTTACAGATAAAAAAGGGGAGGTCGGGTCTGTTTTCGCCGCTGCTCTCTTTAAAGGGGAACTCTATATTGGGACCAATCAGGGGGTATTCTACAAACAGTGGCCATCAAAAAACAGAGACAGTTTCCGCCTGGTGCCCGGTACTCAGGGGCAGGCCTGGGAACTAAAGGTAATTGACGGGCAGTTGTTCTGTGCGCACAATACCGGGCTGTTACTGGTGGAGAAGGACAGAGTTGAATCATTGTATTCCTCCACTGGTGTTTACCACATACTCGAAGTGCCTTCCCGGAAGGATCGTTTGTTACTGGCGGCATACATCGGCCTGGCTGTTGTTAAACGGGAAGGGGATGGCGCCTGGTCCTTTTCTCATTCCATTGATGATTTTTCGGTTTCTGCCAAAGATGCCTTCTTTGACTCCAGGGAAAGGCTATGGATTGCACATCCTCATCAGGGCGTCTATTGCCTGCGCCTTAAAGAGGGGCTGGCCGGGTTCGGCCGCTTACCGATCCCAAAGCCGGATAGGTATCCTCCTTTTGAGGAGCTCAGGGCCGGCATTACTTATTGGGATGGGAAAACCTATGTGTGGCCGGATTCAGGCATGCTGGCCTATGATACCCGGGGCGAGAAGCTGAAAGTTGTGCTACCGGCAGATAATTTTGCAGAACATCATAAAGGAGAAAAATGGATACCGGGCCGGAACGGCGCCCTGTTCAAGGTTTTTCCACACCATATTGAATACCAGGGCGATGGCCTGAATGCTCACCTGGAGGTGGCTCTGATTCCGGGAAACGAACAGATCATCAGCCTCAATGACTCTATTTACCTGATCGGAACAGAGGACGGATACGTTATTTTCAATAGCCGGCAGGCGGAAGATATCCGGGGGCAGGCTTTCCCGGAGCCTGTTTTTTCTGCTATTGCGATAAAGGGGAGGCAAATGGTGGTTGAGTGCGCCGAAGCTTTATCGGGGCCACTTAAAATGGAGCCCTCGGAAAATGACTTGCGCATCCTTTTCGGGTTACCGTTCTTCAACCGTACTGTAAACATGCGATACCGGCTGGAAGGCTTTGAAGAAGAGTGGGCGCCATTCAGTTCTGTATATTCCAAGGAGTACACGAACCTTCCTCCCGGGAATTATGAATTCCAGATACAATCAGCCCTTTCGGGCCACATAGCCGCCTTCTCTTTTGTAGTCGAGCCGCACTGGTATCAGTCGGTGGGGGCGAAACTGGCATTGATAGCCATATTATTTTTTCTGGGGCGCCTGGCGCTTAAAGTCCACGAAAACCGCCTTGCCCGCCAGAAGCGGCGTATGGAAGTCCAGAAAGAACGGGAACTACAGCGGCAGAGGATCTATTCCAAAAATCAAATGCTCCAGGCGGAAGTCCTTAACAAAAGCAGGAAACTGGCCGACTCTACTATGGAACTGGTGCGGAAAAATGAGATGCTGATCCGGCTCAAGAAGGAACTCGGCCAGCTCAGGCGGAAAAAAGAACAGGAGAATACAACGTTGCACCTTCACAGAATGATCCGCCAGATCGACAGCCACCTCAGCAGTGAGGAAGACTGGCATGCGTTCGAGGCTAACTTCAACCAATTGCACGACCAGTTCTTTAAACGGCTGAAAGAACAATATCCGGAACTTACCCCCGGCGACCTCCGCCTGGCAGCCTACCTGAAAATGAACCTCACTTCCAAGGAGATCTCCCCTTTGCTCAATATTTCTCTCCGTGGAGTGGAAAATAAGCGTTATCGCCTGCGCCGGAAGATGGGCCTGGAACCCGATGATAACCTGACCGAGTTTTTGATGCAGTTTTGAATGGTGTTGAGGTGCGCAGGAGAGGCCGCTCTGGTATGGAATACGTGTTTTTATTATTTCAACCCCTTGATTTTCAAGTTTTTTAAAGTTACCTTACATCAAACTGCAGGTGGCGAAAAAAAACGGATGGCGTAGTAATGGTGAGGTGGATTTTTAGGATTGATGCTTCCCGTTTGGTAATTTTGTTTCGTTCGCAACAGCGTTTTTCGTACTTTATTAGGATAAAATGGCCGGATAACCAAATAAATACAAGGAATTCCTTTGCCCGTACCAAGGGGCGCCTCACTAAATTCCAGATAAACAGAAATAATGGCTCCGGGCCATTTGCAGACTGCCTTAAAGAATCATTGCTGCGCCTGCTGCTTTCGGCATGCGTAAGAACCTGTCATTTACGCCTTTATCATCAAACTATTCGCCTTCATCCAATTAGGTTTTGAAGAGCGCTGAATTCCCCACGTATTGTGTCTTTGTTTTAGCTCCGTGCCAACAAAGAAAGGTACGCGTCAACCGGGAAACAAACTATTAACAAGCATAAAAATGCTCACTAAATCCAACCTAAAATGAAACTTTTTACCAGATTGCTTCTTATCCCCTTATGCCTTCTTGGATGGGGAGCCGCCCAGGCGCAGGCAACGACCTATACCGGGGTGGTTACCGGAGAAGGTGGCGAACCCCTCATTGGCGTCAACATTCTCAACAAGATGGACGCATCGGGAACGATCACCGATTTTGACGGCCGCTTTGAGTTGCAGGCTGATGCTGGAGATACGATCGTGATCTCCTACACCGGATACGAGCCGGTAACCTATGTTTTGGGGGCGACTACCCAGCTGGAATTCGAACTTGCCGAAAGTGCTGAGCTGCTGGAGGAGGTTGTTGTTGTCGGTTACGGGTCTCAGAAATCCAAAGACCTGACTTCCTCTATTACCACCATCAGGTCGGAGGACATCGAAAAGACCCCTTCCGGGCAGCCCATGCAGGCCCTGCAGGGCAAAGTGGCCGGTATGCAGATCGTCAGCGCGGGGGCTCCGGGCGATGCGCCCAACGTACGGATACGCGGCGTGGGCTCCTATCCCGGCTCTGAAAATGAAGCGCCCCTCTTCGTGGTTGACGGCATGTTCTTCGACAACATCGACTTCCTGAACAACAACGACATCAAGTCGATCTCCGTACTGAAGGACGCTTCTGCCGCCGCTATCTACGGGGTGCGCGCCGCCAACGGAGTCGTACTGATCGAGACAAAGTCCGGTAATTTCGACGCGCCGGCACAGATCACCTATGACGGCTACTACGGAATTCAGCGGGCCCAGAACGTAGTGAAGATGGCCAATGCCGAACAGTTCACGACCATGGCGCTGGAATCCGAATCGGAAGCCGATATTTCGTTTATCCAGAACGCCATGCAGCGCTACGGCCGCAGCCGGATCAACCCGAATGTGCCGGCTGTCAATACCGACTGGTACGACGTCATTATCCGCGATGCGCCGATCACGAACCACAGCATAAACGTATCGGGCGGCGGCAACAAGGCGGCCTACTCCATCGGGGGCAGCTACTTCATGCAGGAGGGCATCCTTGATATGAAAAACCAGTTTGAACGCTTCAACTTCCGGACCAAGGTTGACTTTAAGGCCACCGACTGGTTCACCATCGGAGGTAACGCCATCATCAGTAACGGCAACCGGTTCCTTCCGGATAACAGCGCCTGGTTCCGCGCCTATTACGCGGTGCCCATCATGCCGGTATTTGATGAAAAGAATACCGACGCCGAGCCGCTGATGCTATCCAATGCTCAGGACCTCGGCTACCGCGGCGGCCAGAACCCGCTGGTGGCCACCGAGTTCAACCAGGATGAGCAAAAGATCCGCAAGTTACTGGGTAACTTTTACGTGCAGTTTAATATCCTGCCGGAGAATAAGCTGACCTTCAAGTCTTCTTACAACAGTTCCTATACAAATATTAACGCCCGTAACCTGGACTTCCCGTACTTCATCGGTAACAACTTCCAGCAGGAGAATTCAGTGATCCACAGGATTAATGACGACTTCTTCAACCAGATCTGGGACAATATCCTTACCTACGAAGACAGCTACGGCAAACACAACCTGACGGCCATGGCGGGTACTTCCTATCGCGATGAGGCCTTCAACCAGTTGGAAGTGCGTGCCCTGAACTTCCCGACCGACCAGGAGGCAGCCTGGTACATCGACCAGGCCGAAACCCTGGATACCGACCGCGGAAATGTCGGCGACAACGCCAGCCGCTTTTACGGCATCTCCTATTTCGGCCGTGTGGCTTATAACTTTGACAACCGATATTTGATATATGGTACCTACCGTGCGGACGGAAGTAGCAAATACCAGGAAAAATGGGGCTATTTCCCCACTGTTGGCGTTGGCTGGGTCCTCTCCCAGGAGAATTTTTTCAATGTCAGCGGCATCGATTACCTGAAATTCCGCGCCAGCTGGGGCGAACTGGGTAATGACCGCATACAGGCCAGTGACGGCGCTACGACTACTTCTGTTGTAACGACCTCCCTGGGCGACATTCAGTACAGCGGCACCGAGACCTCCAACACCTTCTCTGCCCTGCGCTGGGAAGTGGTGGAAGAAACCAACGTCGGGATAACTGCCGAATTCTTCCGCAGCCGCCTTTCCCTGGAAGCCGACTATTATAGCCGGGACACCAGGAACGCCGCTATCAACGTGCTTATCCCGGCCGTCGGCGGTACGGTGCTGCGGAACGTGGGCGTGATCCGAAACTCCGGCTTTGAAATGGCCCTGAACTGGAACAACCGCACCTCCTTCGGCCTCAATTACAGTGTTGGCGGCAACATAGCTACCCTGAATAATGAGGTGATCGACCTGTTCGGCCAGCCATATATTGACGGCGGCACGGCAGAATTCCGTCAACGTTCCATCCCGGGCGAACCTTTGCTGGCCTTCTATGGTTGGGAAGTTGCAGGCGTTTACCAGAATCAGGCGGAGATCGATGCCGACCCCATTGCTGTTGCCAATAACCTTGAACCCGGCGACCTCAAGTATGTCGACCAGAATGGCGACGGCGTCAGCGATGCCGATGACCGGGTTGTCCTGGGTTCTTACCTGCCAAGCTTTATGTGGGGCGCCAACCTGGGGATCAGCTTCAAGGGTTTCGACCTGTCGGCTAATTTCTACGGCCAGTCCGGCAATAAGATCCTGAACCGCCGCCGCGGCGAGGTGATCTTTACCAATGATACCAATATGGACGCCGAACTGGCACAGAACCGCTGGCATGGCGAAGGCACCTCCAACAGCTTCCCCTCCAGCAAGGGCATCCGCAAGGGGTGGAACCAGCGGCTCAGCGACCAATGGGTGGATGACGGCGCTTTCTGGCGCATCCAGAATGTTCAGCTGGCTTACAATGTCCAGGGTGAAAAAGTGTTCGGCGCCGGCGCTCCGGATTTCCGCGTCTCCCTCACGGCCGACCGCCCGCTGAGCGTATTCGACTACAACGGGTTCACCGCTGAAATACCTGACGGTGTGGATCGCCAGACTTATCCAATTCCCGCTGTTTATACAGTAGGGTTAAATGTCAGATTTTAATGAGAACTCTTAAACCTAAAATACACTTCCAATGAAGATCCTAAATAAATATAGATTCGGCATCGGCTTGATAGCTTTATTGCTCCTGGTGCTGCCTTCCTGCGAAGAAGTGCTGGACGAACCGGCCCTGAACCGAACGTTCAACGTAGAGATCGACTATACCATCTCCGAAAATATGGTGCGGCCATTGATCGGCGTGTATGCCGATTTTTACTCGCGCGGCTGGGAAACCATTCCTCTGATCGCCGTTCGAGGCGACGATGTCAACGCCGGCGGGTTAGGCGACCAGCAGCCCTTTGCCGATACCGACCAATTTATTTACGACCAGGCTTACTGGATGTACAACTCGTTGTGGCAACTGAACTTCAACGATATCTATACCGGCAAAACGGCCATCCAGCAGATCGAGCTGTATCGTGAAGCCGGCGCACCCGACGCCCTGGCCGACCAGTACATTGCCGAGGTCAATACCCTCAACGCATTTCTGCTGTTCCACCTGTCACGGGTATGGGGAGACATGTTGATCCCCAGGACCGCCGACCCCACTGACCTGCTGGTGGCCGAACTGTCCACCAAGGATGAAGTGATGCAGTACATCTCGGAGCTGATGGATGAGGCTATTCCCAACCTGCCCACCATACACCCGGCAGACCGCACGGATGTCCCCGGTGGTGTGAACCGCTATACCGCCCTTGCCGTCAAAGCCATGGCAGAGCAGGAGCTCGGCAACTATCAGGCTGTGGCCAACGCCACCTCAGAGATCATCAACTCCGGCGTTTACCAGCTGGAACCGGATTTCTACGAGTTGTTCAAGCTGAAAGGCAAACTGAACCGGGAAAACCTCCTCGAATTACAGTACTCCGACTACGGACAAGGGTCGGGCGACGCCAACTTCCATTTGTATGCTTTTTACGGCCCGCAAAACTGGACTCCTGCCGTGGAAGGCATAGGCGGCGGCTGGGGCTTTTTCGAGCCGAGCCTGAAGTTTATCCGGTTCATGTTGGACCGCGGAGAGTCGGTACGCCTGGAAACCAGTGTGCTTTTCACCGACCGGGGCATTGCCGAATTCCAGGATGAATACCCCAACCTGCCGGATTTCGTTTCCAATACGACGCGCGACGGCGACGTTATCAACGACTATGCCCGCGCTCTGTTCGCCAGCGGTAAGCACTACCTGCCGTCGAACCAGATCACGCCCGGCCGCACCGGCTATGGCAACAACAAGAACTACACCTGCATCCGCTATGCAGAGATCCTGCTGATGCACGCCGAAGCCGTCCTGCGCGGGGCGTCCAGCTCAGCGCTCTCAGCCGACGATGCCATCAACCTGGTGCGCGAACGCGCCGGCATGCCGGAGATTACGGGGGCAACCTTGCAGGATGTCATCGACGAGAAATTTGCCGAACTGGCTACCGAGTGGGGCGTACGTTATTACGACCTGATCCGCTGGGAAATGTACGACGAGCTTAACTACGACGGGCGTACGTTCTCTACCGACAAGATCTACCTGCCTTACCCACAGAACCAGGTCGATCAATTGCCGGTTCTGGATAAAGGCTAAATCACTGGTTTTATTCCTGTCCATTAATCTTAAATTGTAAGAACAATGAAATTAATAAATAAATTATTCCTGTTTCTAATGTTGACGGGCCTTGTTCTGGCCTGTGAACGGGAGGGCATCGACCCCATTAGCCCTGTTGATCCGGGCCCCGACCAGGGAAGCCCGGAGGTCACGATCTCCTTCCCGGTGGAAGGTTCAACCATTCAGGTACTGGAGGCCGTCACTACGGTTAACATCAGGTTTGAGGCTACGGACGATATTGAACTGGCAGAAGTGGCCGTTGCTTTCGATGGCTCTGAGATCGCGACGTTCACCGAATTCCTCGACTACCGCCGGTTTGTCGGTGAATATGAATACGGCCAGGTGGCCGACGGCATGCACACCATTACCATTACGGCAACGGATACGAACGGAAAAACCGGCTCGGCTACCGTAAACTTTACCAAAGAGCCCGCCTACACGCCGCTCTATCCCGGCGAAGTCCTGTACATGCCGTTCGACGGCGACTTCATCGACCTGGTGAACATCAAGCAGCCGACAGTGGTTGGCTCCCCCAGTTTTGCCGGCGAGAGCGTCGTCGGCCTCGATGCCTACAAGGGCGCTGCCGACGCCTACCTGACCTATCCGACGGAGGGTTTGCTGGGCGATGAGTTATCCGCAGTGTTCTGGATGAAGGTCAACGCTACCCCCGACCGGGCCGGTATACTGGTCATCGGCCCGCCGGATGCAGTCAACCCCACCGCTCCCAATAACCGGACCAGCGGCTTCCGCTTTTTCCGGGAGAATGCCGGCGGGGAGCAGCGCTTTAAGCTCAATGTCGGCCGCGGGGACGGCGACTCCTGGTTCGACGGCGGCGACGCTGCCGACGTCGTGCCTGGCACTGACGAATGGCACCACTTTGCCTTTACCATTTCGAATAACGGCGCCGTTGTCTATATTGACGGAAATATCGTTAGCCAGGGCACGCTCGACGGCGGTGTCGACTGGACGGGCTGCGATATCCTTTCCATCATGTCGGGCGCGCCTCGTTTTACCGGCTGGGATCATTTATCGGATCGAAGCCTGATGGACGAGCTGCGCATTTTCGACCGCGAACTGTCTCAGTCTGAGATCCAGGCTATCATCACAACGGAATCCGGCGGAGGCGGCGCCTACACGCCAAAGTACGACGGGGAGACCTTCTATATGAGCTTTGATGAAGGCGTTTACCGGGAAATGGTAAGCGGGCAGATTGCGAATGTCGTCGGCACCCCCGATCTCGCCGGTGAGGGCAAAGTTGGCCCTGACGCTTATGCCGGCGCTGCCGATTCTTATCTCACCTTCCCCACGGACGGGCTGCTGGGCGATGAGTTCAGCGCCGTGTTCTGGATGAAGATCAATGCTGACCCGGATCGCGCTGGCATATTGGTCATTGGCCCGCCGGACCCCGACAACCCGGACGCCCAGAACAATCGAACCAGTGGCTTCCGCTTCTTCCGCGAGAATGCCGGTGGGGAGCAGCGTTTCAAGCTCAATGCCGGCCACGGCGAAGGCGACAGCTGGTTCGACGGCGGGGATGCCGCCGATATCGCCGTTCCGGATGATAGCTGGCACCACTTCGCTTTCACCATTTCCGGCAGCGAGTGTGTCGTCTACATCGACGGCGAAGTTGTCTCCCAGGGCGATTTCGCAGGCATCGACTGGACGGATTGCGACGTGATCTCCATCATGTCCGGCGACCCCCGCTTTACGGAGTGGGGCCACCATTCGGACCTCAGCTGGATGGATGAACTCCGCCTGTTCAACAAAGCGTTGACGCAGGAGGAAGTCAGCCAGATCATCGCTGATGAAAATTAACTAGATTGTCAAATACCGGGAGCCGGCAATAGCGGCTCCCGGTATTTGAAATTTGCTCATTATTACGTTTTGCATAGGTATAAAAACGTGTACTCCGATTTTTTGGTAAACCTACTTCAGGCGTTACAATGAGATAATACCCGTCTTCGGGCCCAAATAAATTTGGGATCCCGGCAGCGTTTAATTGTAATTCACCATCCCGATTCCTATGACTCAAACTACCCTCCCACTAAAGGCCGTTTTCTTTTTTTCCCTTCTCGGCCTCCTGCTGTACTCCTCCTGTAATGATGATGGCGGGGAGGTAACTCCCCAGGATGAACTGAAACTTACCTTCGCCCGCCTGGGCGGCCAGACGATCCTCAACGGGGATGTAGTGGATGGAGAAGGCGCTATTTTTCTTGGTTTTTCCGCCCCTGTGGAAATAACTTCTTCTAACCTTTTCCAGGTAAGCGCCGGCGGCACGGTGCTCGATGACACGGAAGACTGGAACGCGCGGCAAGACCAGGTAACCATTACCGTCAATCATACCTGGATCGAAGGTGAAACCTATACCCTCCGTGCCAATGGCCCCCTGGCTAGCCCGGAGGCTACTGCCCTGGAGGGGCTGGTGCTTACCTTTAGCATTGAAAAACAGCCTCTCAGGGTTACCCGGATTCAGTCAGATACCAATCGGCTTACCCTGGAGGCCGATGCCCTCAATACCGGCATCAGCGTCAGCCAGCCGGTGGAGATTGCTTTTTCCCATCCATTGGCAATCAACCCTCAAAGCCTTAAAGAGTATATTTCTGTCGAAGGCCGGGAGAAAATGGAATTCAATGCCACGGCGCTCAGCGATACCTCTTTCCAGCTGCAGTTCACCGAAACCCTCAAAGATTTTACTACCCACCGGATGATTATCACCTCCGGCCTGGGCGAAGCTGCCGGCCGCGATTTTTCCGGGCTGGAGTTGACTTTCTTTACCGGCCCTTCGGCCACCCCCGATTTCCCGGCTCTGTCGGATGACGAACTCCTGACTACCATCCAGGAACAGACTTTCCGTTATTTCTGGGACTTTGGCCATCCTGATTGCGGCATGGCCCGCGAGCGCAATACCAGCGGCAATATCGTCACCAGTGGCGGCAGTGGGTTCGGCCTCATGGCCATGGTGGTGGCCGTGGAGCGTGGCTTCATTACCCTGGAAGAAGCCCTGGGGCGCTGGGAGCAGGTTGTTGGTTTTTTGGAAACCGCCGATCGTTTCCACGGCGCCTGGCCGCACTGGATCAACGGGCAGACGGGAGAGGTAGTCCCTTTCAGCCCCCGCGACAATGGAGGTGACCTTGTTGAAACGGCCTTTCTGGTGCAGGGGTTGCTCACTGTGCGGCAGTATCTCCTGCAGGAAGCGCCCCAGGAGGTTGAACTGATCGGGCGCATCAGTACTCTCTGGGAAGGGGTGGAATGGGGCTGGTATACCAAAGGGCAGGGCGAGGCCCTGTACTGGCATTGGTCACCCGACAACGAATTTCAGATCAACCTGAGGATAAGCGGACACAACGAGACACAGATCGTTTATATCCTGGCTGCTGCTTCGCCCACACATCCCATCGAACCGGAGGTCTATCATTCCGGCTATGCCCGCTCCGGAGCGATGGCCAATGGCCAGTCTTATTTTGGGGTTCCTCTGCCGCTGGGATACGACTACGGAGGGCCGCTCTTTTTCGCCCACTACTCCTATCTGGGCCTCGACCCCCGCAACCTGGAGGATCAATATGCCAATTACTGGACACAGAATGTCAATCACTCCCGGATCAACTATCAATATTGTGTAGAGAATCCGAAGCAGTACTACGGATATTCCGCTCAATCCTGGGGGTTGACCGCCAGTGACTCCTATACCGGTTATTCAGCCCATAGCCCCACTAATGACCGGGGCGTCATCACCCCAACGGCCGCCGTGTCTTCCATCCCCTATACGCCGGAGGAAAGCCTGGCGGCAATCCGGCATTTTTACTACGATCTGGGTGACCGCCTCTGGGGGGAATACGGTTTTTACGATGCCTTTCATCCGGTGAATAACTGGGAGGCCGATTCCTTCCTGGCCATTGACCAGGGGCCGATCATCTGTATGATCGAAAATTACCGCTCCGGCCTGTTGTGGGATCTGTTCATGACAGCGCCGGAGGTACGGCAGGGGTTGGATTTGCTGGGGTTTACGTATTAGTGTGTAAGTACACGTGGCCCACGTACTTAATGCTCCTTTTTTTTGACTGGATGAAATTCACTCAGGAAAACCAATTCTTACGATGATTCGGATAGTCAACCTTTTTTTTACCTTCTTGCTTATCAATATCGCTGTAGCGGCTCAATCCTCATTAAGTGATGAGGCCCTCCTCGATCGCGTCCAGCAACAAACCTTTAACTTTTTCTGGAAGGGGGGTGAACCCATTTCCGGCGGTGCCCGTGAACGCATTCACGAAGATGGTATTTATCCTCATGACGATGCCGATATAGTCACCTCGGGAGGGACTGGTTTTGGCATCATGGCCACGATCGCTGCCATCGAACGCGGATTTATTTCCCGTGAGGAGGGCCGGGCACGCCTGCAGCGCCTGGCCGAATGGCTCCGGCAAGCGGACCGGTTTCACGGCGCCTGGCCGCACTGGATGTATCCTTCCGGGAAAGTAAAGCCGTTCAGCCGGTACGATGATGGGGGCGATCTGGTGGAAACCGCCTTTTTAGTGCAGGGGTTGATCGTCGCCCGCCAGTATTTTCGCAACGGCAACCGCAAAGAGCGCAAGCTGGCGGCACTGCTGGACCAGCTTTGGAAGGAAGTGGATTGGAACTGGTATACCCGGGGCGAGAATGTCCTTTACTGGCACTGGTCTCCTGAACATGAGTGGCGAAAGGACTTTGCCGTCACGGGCTATAATGAATGCACCATCATGTATATCCTGGCCGCTTCTTCTCCTACCCATCCGGTCGATCCGGCCTGTTTTCACGAAGGCTATATGCGCAAAGGGGAAATTGTGTCCAATGAAAGTGCATACGGCTACGACGTCGTGCTTGATCATAACGGAGAGGGCGCCATCCCCGTCGGGCCGCTTTTCTGGGCGCATTACTCGTTTATGGGGCTGGACCCCAGAGGCCTGCATGATTCCTACGCCGATTACTGGCTCCTCAACCGGAACCACACCCTGATCCACCATGCTTATTGCATCGAGAACCCCCGTGGTTATATGCATTATTCAGAGAAATGCTGGGGCCTGACCGCCAGTTACTCCCTGGTGGGCTATGATGCTCATCGCCCGTCCAATGACCTGGGGGTGATCACGCCGACCGCCGCCCTGTCGTCGTTTCCCTATACACCGGAAGAAAGCATGATGTTTCTGAGGCACTTGTACGAAGATCATCCCGGGATCATCGGCGAATATGGGCCCTATGATGCTTTTAGCGTCCAATCGGATTGGCGCCTTCCCCGTTATCTGGCCATCGATCAATTGCCCATTCCGGTGATGATCGAAAATTACCGGTCAGGATTGATCTGGGAACTCTTCATGTCGGCGCCGGAAATACAGGAAGGCTTGCAAAAACTGGATATTAAACGAACACAAAACAAATAGGATGAATCGCATTCTGACCATTTCAATTGCCTTGTTCTTATGGAGCAGCCTGGCCTGGGGCCAGGTGGAAGCGGGAAAATATCTGTACAAACAACACCTTCATGAGGGAGACACGCTCAACTATCGCATCCTCTATCCCCATGATTTCGATAAGAACAAACGCTATCCGCTCGTCCTGTTCCTGCACGGCCGGGGGGAAAGCGGCGCCGACAATGAGAAGCAGTTGACACATGGAGGCATGCTTTTCCTGGATTCTTTGCATAAATACCCGGCGGTCGTCATTTTTCCGCAATGTCCTGAAACGGATTTCTGGGCCAAGATCGGCCAGAGCCGGAAAGACGACGGTTCCTTCCAGTTCGAATTCCTTACCGGCCAGCCGCCAACCCCTTCTCTGGCCGCTGTGATGGATCTGCTTGGGCAGGAACTGGACAAGCCATATATTGATGAGAACCGCCTATATGTTTCCGGATTGTCGATGGGCGGCATGGGCGTCTTTGAACTGCTGTGGCGCATGCCGGAAAAGATCGCGGCGGCGGCGCCGATCTGTGGCGGCGGCGCCCCGGAGAAGGCCCCGGCAATGGTGGATATTCCCATCTGGATCTTCCACGGCATGAAGGATGATATTGTTTTGCCGCGCCATTCCATCCGAATGCTGAAGGCCATTCAGCGCGAGGGAGGCCTGGCCAAGATAACGCTCTATCCGGAGGCCAATCACAACTCCTGGGATCCGGCCCTCTCCGAGCCTGCTTTTTTACCCTGGATGTTCTCAAAATACAAAGGGGAATCCTACTCCCTTTTCGTTGATTCCCTGATGGCGGAGATGACGCTGGAGGAGAAGATCGGCCAGCTCAACCTGGTCAATCAGGGCGGCGCCGTTACCGGCGCGGTTATCAGTAAGAATGTCGAGGAGAAGATCAGGGCCGGAAAAGTGGGCGGCATCTTCGGCTCCCGCAGCGCTTCCAAAATGCGCAACATTCAGAGGATCGCGGTAGAGGAGAGCCGGCTTGGCATTCCGTTGTTAACCGCAATGGATGTCATTCACGGACACCAGACTATTTTTCCCATTCCGCTGGCCATGTCTTGTACCTGGGACCCTGAGCTGATCGGAGAAACCGCCCGTACGGCGGCCCGCGAGGCCACTGCCGACGGCATCATGTGGAACTTTTCGCCTATGGTTGACATAGCGCGCGACCCTCGTTGGGGGCGCGTCGCGGAAGGCAATGGCGAAGACCCCTTCCTCAGCTCCAGGATCGCCGAAGCGATGGTAAGAGGCTATCAGCAGGACGACCTGTCGGACCCTACCACCATGCTGGCCTGCGTGAAACACTTCGCTGCCTACGGCGCATCGGAAGGCGGGCGCGACTACGCCACGGTAGACATGAGCCGGGTGCGCCTCCACAATGAGTACCTGCCCCCCTACAAAGCGGCCGTCGATGCCGGCGTAGGAACGGTAATGACCTCCTTCAATGTGGTCGATTACGTGCCGGCAAGCGCCAACGAGTACCTGTTTCAAACCGTCTTGCGCGACAGGTGGGGGTTTGACGGGTTTGTCGTAACGGATTACACCACCATCAACGAGATGATCCCTCACGGGCTGGGTGATCTGCAACAGGTATCGGCTTTGGCCCTCAAGGCCGGGATCGACATGGATATGATCGGGGAGGGGTATCTGACGACCCTGGAAAGATCCCTCGAAGAAGGTTTGGTCAACCGAGCGCAGATCGACCGCGCCTGCCAGCGCATCCTGATCGCCAAGGAACGCCTGGGTTTATTCGAAGACCCCTACCGCTATTTCGATGAATCGCGGGCGCCGAAAGAGATCCTCTCCGAGAAAAACCGTGCCTTTTCCCGGGAAGTGGCCGGCAAATCGGCCGTGCTGCTCAAGAATGAAGGAAACGTATTGCCGTTGGGCAAATCCGCAAAGATCGCCCTGATCGGGCCATTGGCGGACAGCCGGCGCAATATGATGGGCACCTGGAGCGTATCGGGCGATCATTCCAAATCCATTACCGTTCTGGAAGGGATGGAAGCTTCGATCGGGGAGGGAGGCAGTATCCGATATGCCAAGGGCGCCAATATTTCCGACGACCCGGAATTCGCCCGGCGCGTCAATACCTTCGGCGAGGAGATCGTCATCGATGAGCGTTCGCCCGAAGAGATGATCGCCGAAGCCCTGGAAATCGCGGAAACGGCCGACGTGGTCGTGGCCGTTATGGGAGAAGCGGCCGATATGAGCGGGGAATCGTCGAGTATGGCCGATATCGGGCTGCAGCCTTCACAGGTGCGGTTGCTGAAAGCCCTTAAGGAAACAGGCAAGCCCATCGTCCTCGTCCTGTTTAACGGACGGCCGATGACGCTCACCTGGGAGGACGAAAATATGGACGCCATCCTGGATGTGTGGCACCCCGGTATGGAGGCAGGTTACGCGGTTGCGGACCTGCTTTTCGGGGACGTCAACCCTTCCGGAAAACTGACGGCCTCCTTTCCGGTAGCCGTCGGGCAGATCCCGGTCTACCACAGCATGCTGAAAACCGGCCGGCCCTACGAGGGGGGCGAGAATCGAAAATTTTTATCCAACTACCTGGATATCCCGAATGAGCCGCTGTATCCGTTCGGCTACGGGCTGAGCTACACACAGTTCGAATACGGCAAACCGGCCCTGTCGCACACCGAAATGACGAAAGGCGGCAAAGTCACTCTCAGCGTAACGGTGAAAAATACGGGCGATCGCGCCGGCGATGAGATCGTACAGTTGTACATCCGTGACCTGGTGGGCAGCATCAGCCGCCCGGTTATGGAGCTGAAAGGTTTTGAAAAGATCAAACTGGAGCCCGGCGAGGAAAAAACCGTTCGTTTCGCCATCGATGAATCGCTCCTCGAGTTCTGTAACAGCGATCTGGAATGGGTGGTGGAGCCCGGGGAGTTTCATGTCTTTGTAGGGCCGAACTCGAGGGATGTACAGATGCTGTCGTTTGAGTATAAGTAAAGCCCCTGTTCTTAGCATTTGGCATCAATTTCTACCAACATTAAGCTCCTCCGGAGCCGTGCTCAATAGAACCAATAACCTCTGCCCAAAAGGGGAGGGGGGCCTTCTTCCCCGTTACCCAACTATGCTTGCTCCTCCGATATAAAATAAATGGTATGATCTTTCACAAACCTATCACATCCATCCTCATCCCGCTGCTGATATTTCTGACAGGGCCGCCCTTACATACGCTAAAGGCACAAGAAGGTCAAAAAAAATCCTACGCAGCAGAACGCAATTACAAAACCTACTGCAACCCGATCGACATCGACTACTCCTATATGTCGCACTACCGGGCGCGCAATAATGTGTCCTACCGCTCCGGGGCCGACCCGGCGATAGTCAACTTCAAAGGCAAATATTACCTTTTTGTTACCCGCTCGCATGGCTATTGGGTATCTGATGATATGAGCAACTGGACATTCATCCGCCCGCAGAGCTGGTATTTCAACGGCAGTAACGCTCCGGCGGCGGCAGTCAAAGATGGCAAGGTCATCGTGCTGGGCGACCCTTCCGGGCGGGGGGCGGTCATCGAAACCGACAACCCGGAACTGGGGGACTGGAAGACAAATTTTGCCGTGATCAACCCTCCCGGCGGTGTACAGGACCCCAACCTGTTCGTAGACGATGACGGCAGGGTGTACCTGTATGAGGAGTCTTCCAATAAGTGGCCCATTCGCGGGGTTGAACTGGATGCCGACAATTATTACGTCCCTGTCGGCGAGCAGGTGGACTTATTCAACCTGGAACCCGAAAAGCACGGCTGGGAGCGCTTCGGCCAGGATCACAAATCAGATTTAAAACCCTTTATCGAAGGCCCCTGGATGGTCAGGCATGGCGACACCTATTACCTGGAATACGGCGCCCCCGGCACGCAGTGGAACGTCTATGCCGACGGGGTGTATACCGGTAAAACTCCGTTGGGGCCCTTCGAATATGCCCCTTACAACCCGATCTCCTACAAGCCGGGCGGTTTCCTCAAAGGGTCGGGCCATGGCAGTACGGTACGGGATAACGACGGCAATTACTGGCACTTCGCCACCATGGCCATCTCCGTCAATTACAAATTTGAGCGCCGTATCGGCATGTATCCGGCCGGTTTTGACGATAACGGCCAGATGTACGTCAATACCGCCTATGGCGATTACCCGCATTACCTGCCCGGGACAGAAGTCGTAAACCACAAGAACCGCTTCACCGGCTGGATGCTGCTTTCCTACCAGAAGCCGGTAAAGACCAACTCCCCGCTCGTCGAGTCGGAGGTGAACGTGGTGGATGAAAGCGACAGCGGTTACATGCTGGGCCAGATCACTGAGTTTAATATCGAAAAGGTCAACGACGAGGAGATCCGTTCCTACTGGGTATCGGCGGCCAATGACGACTCCATTTACGTAACCATTGACCTGGAAGAAGTTATGGATGTGAAGGCCGTGCAGATCAACTTTCAGGATTTCAAAAGCGAGATCTTCGGCCGGCCGGATACCCTGCGCCAGCAGTTCGTCCTGAAAGCTTCCAAAGATGGCGAAGCCTGGGAAACCATCGCCGATTATTCCAATAATCAACGCGACATGCCTCACGGCTATATCGAACTGGCCAGGCCGGCAGAAGCCCGCTTTATCCGTTACGAGCACGTCTACCTAACCAACAAGTATCTGGCCATTTCCGAGCTCCGGGTATTCGGCAACGGGAAAGGTGATCCGCCCGCCAAACCAGAGGATTTCGGCGTCCGGCGCCAGGCGGACCGCCGCAATGCCGATCTTTCCTGGGATGCCGATCCCACCGCTACCGGCTACGTCATCTACTGGGGTATCGACAAGGATCGCCTCAACCTGTCGGCCCTGATGTACGGCCAGTCAAGTTATGAACTCAGGGCCCTCAATACCGATCAGAGCTATTACTACCAGGTAGAGGCTTTTAATGAAAATGGCATTTCGGAACGCAGTGAGATCCTGTACACGGAATAAAAAAACTTTCAAAATGTCATACAGAAAAGTACTCCTTCTGTTCGCATTCCTATCAGGATGCGCCCTGGCTGCTGCACAGCAAAAAACCTACTGCAATCCCATAAATATCGATTATGGGTATACGCCCATTCCCAATTTTTCCGAGCAGGGCAAACACCGGGCCACGGCCGACCCGGTAATCGTCAATTTCAGAAATAAGTATTTCCTGTTCTCCACCAACCAATGGGGATACTGGTGGAGCGAAGATATGTACAACTGGAATTTCGTGGAGCGCAGGTTTTTAAGGGAGCGCAATAAAGTCTATGACGAACTCTGTGCCCCGGCCGCGTTTGTGATGAAGGATGAGCTGTACGTGATCGGTTCCACCCATGGCTCGGCCTTTTCTATGTGGAAAAGCCGGAACCCAACGGTGGACGACTGGGAGATCGCCGTCGATTCCCTGAAAGTGGGCGCCTGGGACCCCGGGTTTTTGTATGAGGAAGAAACGGATAAGCTCTATCTGTACTGGGGCTCCAGCAACGTATACCCCTTGCTGGGAACGGAGATCAACACTAAAACCCTGCAATCGGAAGGCTATGTGAAACCGCTGATGATGCTACAGCCGGAAGACCACGGCTGGGAAAGGTTTGGAGAATACAACGACAACACTTTCCTGCAGCCGTTTATGGAAGGCGCCTGGGTAACTAAACACAACGGAAAATACTACCTGCAGTACGGCGCTCCGGGAACGGAGTTTAGCGGGTATGCGGATGGCGTTTATGTAAGCGAAAACCCAATGGAGGGGTTCGAGTACCAGAAGCACAACCCCTTTTCCTATAAACCCGGCGGCTTTGCCCGGGGCGCGGGCCATGGCGCTACCTATCAGGATAATTACGGAAAATGGTGGCACGTCTCGACGATAGCAATAGGCGTAAAGAACAACTTTGAAAGAAGGATAGGCATCTGGCCCGCCGGCTTTGATCAGGATGATGTACTGTACTGCCACACCGCCTATGGCGATTATCCCACTTATCTGCCCCGGCAAAATGCAGATCACATCAAAGGGCTCTTCACCGGCTGGATGCTGCTCAACTACAACAAACCGGTGCAGGTTTCTTCCACCCTGGGCGGTTACCAGCCCAACTTCGCCGTAGATGAGGATATCAAAACGTACTGGAGCGCAGAAACGGGAGACAAGGGAGAGTGGTTTCAGGCGGACCTTGGGGAAATGTCGGCCATCCATGCCATACAGATCAATTACGCGGACCAGGACGCGGAATTCCTGGGCAAACAAACCGGCACTTACCATCAATACCGGATACTTGTTTCGGATGACGGCAAGAGCTGGAAAACCCTCGTGGACAAGAGCGATAACAAAACCGATGCCCCGCACGATTATGTAGAGCTCAGCCAGCCGGCTAAAGGAAGATATTTAAAAATGGAAAACATCCACATGCCCACCGGCAAGTTTGCCTTGAGTGGGTTTCGGGTATTCGGAAAGGGGAGTGGCGAAAAGCCCGGCCGGGTTGAAAATTTCGTTGTATTGCGCGCCGATCCCGCCAAATACGGCGAGCGGAGGAGCGCCTGGTTGAAATGGAAGGCCAATGATATGGCGGACGGTTATGTAATCTATTTCGGAAAGTCACCCGACAAGCTCTACGGAAGCATTATGGTTTACGGCAGGAATGAATATTACTTCACCGGAATGGACAGAACCGATGAATACTACTTTCAGATCGAGGCTTTCAACAATAACGGGATTTCAGATCGGACGGAAATTATCAAAGTAGAATAGGCCGGGGCCCCTATGTGTCATTAAAAGGGATCGAAAAAAAAGAAAGATAAAATATATGAGGTTCATCATTTTCTGTCTTTGCAGCATCATGTTCCCGGGCTTGTTTCAGGCCGCCGCTCAGGAGCCGGCTGCCCATTTGCCCCGCTACAGGATCGCCATCAACGACAACTGGCAGTTCTCGAAAGGGGAGAAGCCGGAAGATGGCAATGAATGGCAGCCCATCAACCTGCCGCATTCCTGGAATACGGAGGATCCCTTTGATGAAGAGCCGGGCTACTACCGCGGAGTAGGGTGGTACCGTAAAGTGCTGAACAGCAATATCTTCCCCGGGAAGAAGAAAGCCTTTCTCTATTTCGAAGCCGCCAATCAGTACGCGCAGGTTTTCGTCAACGGAGAAAGGGTGGGGGAGCACAAAGGGGGGTATACCGCCTTCTGTTTTGACATTACCGGCCAATTCAGAGAAGGAAATAACCTTCTGGAAGTACGCCTGGACAACAGCCATGACGCGGCAGTTCCTCCTCTCAAAGGCGATTTCAACTTTTACGGCGGCATTTATCGGGATGTGTACCTCATCCTCACGGATGAAGTGCATTTCGGCCTGCTCGATTATGCTTCTCCCGGCATGTATATTTCTACGCCCTACGTAGATTCCTCCATAGCAAAGATCAACTTGCGCGGAACCATCATGAATGGGGAAGCGCCCCGGGAGGATACCCGCCTTTATGTCGAGATCAGAGACAACGTCGGGGAAAAAGCCGGCGTCTTTGAACGGATTGTGCGGCTCGATCCCGGCGCCAATACCTTCGATTGGGCTTTCACTTTTCCCCGCCCGATGCTTTGGTCACCCAACCACCCGAACTTGTACAGCCTCACCATTCAGGTCAAGGAAAGCGAACGGGGGGAAATCCTGGATGAACTCGTCCAGCCCCTGGCCTTCCGCTGGTTTGACTTTGACCCCGATCAAGGGTTTTTCCTGAACGGCAAACCCCTGAAACTGATGGGCGTCAACCGCCATCAGGACAGGCCGGGAAAGGCCAACGCCCTGAGCAATGCCGAGCACCGTGAAGACATGGAAATGATCAAATCCATGGGCGCCAACTTTTTCCGCACCGCTCACTATCCGCAGGACCCGGCCGTACTCGAGGCCTGCGACGAGCTGGGGCTGCTGGTTACCATGGAGATCCCTCTGGACCATGAGATCACCGACAGCCCTGAGTTTTACGATAACTGCAAAACGATGATGCAGGAGATGATCCGGCAATACTATAACCACCCCAGCATCATCGTCTGGGCATACATGAATGAAATGTTCCTGGGGCGGCAGTTGGATAGAGACCGCGAGTGGATCGAAAAGATCGTTGCCTTCGCCCGGCAACTGGAGGACTTAACCCGACGGGAAGACAGCACGCGCTACACGATGATCCCCAGCCATGGGGATTTCGCAGTCTACCACGAATCCGGCCTCACCCGGATCCCTATGATTGTTGGTTGGAACCTGTACTACGGCTGGTATGAAGAAGGCCTTAGCGGATTCGGCGCCTTCATGGATCGCGCTCACCGGGAGCTTCCCGACAAACCTATGATATTAACGGAATATGGCGCCGGCGCCGACCCGCGCCTGCGTTCTCTGGAGCCTGTCCGCTTCGATTTTACGGTAGATTGGGAAAATATTTTCCACGAGAGCCACCTGCAACAGATCACGGAACGGCCTTACCTTGCGGGCGCTGCGGTGTGGAACATGTTCGATTTTGGCTCGGAAAACCGGCGGGACGCCGTGCCGCACATTAATAACAAAGGCCTGTGTGGCTTTAACCGGGAACCCAAAGACGCCTTCTATATCTATAAAGCCTGGCTTTCCGGAGAACCGGTGCTCAAGCTGATGCCGGTAAGCTGGAAGCAGAGAGCAGGCGTTCAGAACCTGTCCGAGCCCAGGTGCGTGCAGACGGTTTGGGCCTGCGGTAATGTAGAAAAAGCAGAATTGCTGCACAACGGCCGTTCGCTGGGAGCCCAGTCCCTGGAGCGGTATAAAGCTTCCTGGAAAGTCCCTTTCCGGGAGGGAGAAAATCAGCTTGAACTTCGCGCGGAGGCCGATGGCCAAGCCATTATTGAGGTGCAATCGGTAAATTTCCATGTACTTCCGGAGCAAAAACTTGCCGGCAAGCAGGGTATTCACCTCAATATGGGCGCCGCCCTGTATTTTCAGGATGAAGAAGTGGGCCTGCTCTGGATTCCGGAACGAGAGAGCCGGGAGAATTCCTGGGGGTTTGTAGGCGGCGACAGGTTCATGCCCCGCAATCGGGGCGTAGGTACGGATAAGGATATCCTCGGCACCGATAAGGACCCGCTCTACCAAACCCAGCGGATCGGCCTGCGGCGGTTATTGTTCCCCCTGCCGCCGGGAACTTACCGGCTGGCCCTGCATTTTGCAGAACTGGAGGGCAAAGAGCCGGGAGCGCGTACTTTCGGGCTGGCATTCAACGGAAAGGAGCTGGCGCCTTCCATCGATATAGCCGGGAGCTACGGCCCATACCGGGCTGCAACCCTCGATTTTACTGTCCGGCTGGAGGACCCCATCCTCAGCCTGGATTTCCTGCCCCGGAACGGCGAGCCAATAATAAATGCCATTCAAATACAGAATACCGGATATTAAGAGGCTGTGAATTTCCCCTGAAAAAGTTTGAATTTCCCTCCGCAATACCGATCTTTTGCGTTGGATTTAAAAGGCTTTTGCCCTTTCCTTTTCACACCTTGTAAAACCGGACGCCGCCATGGCCGAATACGTCAATATGGATACACTTCGCTTTCAGCTGGAGCAGGTGCATCAGCTGGACAGCCTTTTTCAGTATCCGCGCTATCAGGAATACGACCTCGAGGCCATCAATATATTCCTGGATGCCGTTAAAGACTTTTCCGACCAGGAACTGTATCCCATTTTCCGGGAAATGGACGAGAATCCGGCCTATTATGAAGACGGTAAGATCATAGCCCATCCTACGGTAGGCAGAACGATGGAAAAGATGGGAGAGCTGGGCGTCATTGCAGCGACTTTTGAACATGAGGATGGTGGCCTGCAGATGCCAGGCATGGCCTTGCTGGCAGCTTACTTCATCATGGAAGCTGCCAATAACCATGTCATGGGGTATCCGGGCCTTACCGACGGCGCCGCCAAGCTGATCACGGCTTTTGGCAACGAACACCTCAAGGAAGCTTATGTGCCCAACATGTTGTCCGGCCAGTGGGCCGGCACCATGTGCCTGACCGAACCCCAGGCCGGAAGTTCCCTGTCCGACATTACCACCACCGCCTATCCCACCGATGAAGGGTATTATCAGATCAAGGGGCAGAAGATTTTCATCTCGGGGGGCGACCACGAGTACAACGAGAATTTCATACACCTGCTGCTGGCCCGCATCGAAGGCGCTCCGGCCGGAACAAAGGGCATTTCCCTTTTCGTGGTTCCCAAGAAACGCATTGCCGAAGACGGCAGCCTGGCGCCCAATGATGTCGTTACCGCCGGAGACTTTCAGAAGATGGGCCAGCGGGGCTATTGCACCACCCATCTCGTCTTTGGGGAGAACGACGACTGCCGCGCCTGGCTGGTGGGCGAGCCCCACAGAGGGCTGAAATACATGTTCCAGATGATGAACGACGCCCGCATCTCGGTAGGCAGGGGTGGGCTGTCGATCGCCTCGGCCGCCTATCACGCCTCCCTGCAGTATGCAAAAGAACGCCCTCAGGGCCGCCGGGTGATGGACAGCGGCAAGAAAGATCCCCGGCAGGAACCCGTCCTCATCATTGAGCATGCCGATGTGCGGCGCATGCTGCTCCTGCAGAAGGTGATCTATGAAGGCTCGCTGAGCTTATTGCTGCTGGCCTCCAAATACCACGACCTGGAAAAAGTGACGGAGGGAGAGGAGAAGCAAAAAAATAAGTTACTGGTGGAATTGCTGACGCCTATCGCTAAGGCCTATCCTACGGAAAAGGGAAGAGAGGCGGTAGACAACGGCCTGCAGGTCCTTGGTGGATACGGTTACTGTTCGGATTTTGTATTGCAGCAATACCTGCGGGACATTCGCATTATGGCCATATACGAGGGCACTACCGGCATACAGTCGCTCGACCTGCTCGGCCGCAAGATTACCATGGACAACGGCAAAGCCCTGAAATTACTGGCTCAGGAAATGCAGCAAACCATGGAGCAGGCTGTAACTTTCGATGAGCTGAAGCCCTATGCCGGCCAACTCGGAGAGAAGGTGAAACTCAGTCAACAGGTGCTGGACTTCCTGCTTCCCCTGGCCATGAAGGGGGAATACGAACGATTCCTTTCCGATGCCACTGTATTCATGGATTTCTTCAGCACGCTGGTAGTGGGCTGGCTGTGGCTGGATATGGCGGTGGTGGCCAAACGGGAACTGGTATCCGGCAGTGTGGCCTACCCCGCGGAGTTCTACGAGAGCAAGGTCCATGCCATGCGGTTCTTCTTCAAATACGAACTGCCGAAAATGGAAGGGCTGGCGCCTACTTTGATGAGTGATGATGTATTGACTATTTTAAAGGGAAAGGAGGTGATTACCTGACCTAAATGCTGATCTATGCCGGTAATAAAGGTTGAAAAACGCGCGCACGTCCTGCTTATCGGGCTCAACCGCCCGGAGAAGAGGAATGCATTTAACCTGGAGATGCTGCACAGCCTGGCTGATGCGTACGCGGAACTGGAACAGGATCCGGAGCTGCGTTGCGGCCTGTTGTATGCTGAGGGGGATCATTTTACCGCCGGCCTGGACCTGGCGAAAGTCGCCCCGCAGGTCAAGAAAGGAGACGGGCTTTTCAACCCCTATCAGGTAGGCCCATTGCAGACATTAGGGAAAGAACGGACTAAACCCATGGTTATTGCAGTGAAAGGATACTGCCTGACCATCGGTATCGAACTCATTCTGGCCGCCGATATCTGTATAGCCCGGGAAGATACGAAATTCGGGCAGATCGAAGTGAACCGGGGCATTATACCTTTTGGAGGGGCTACCATCCGTTTCCCCCAGCGATGCGGCTGGGGCAACGCCATGCGCTACCTCCTCACCGGCGATACTTTTGATGCCGGGGAAGCCCTGCGGATCGGGCTGGTTCAGGAACTAAGCCGGAAAGCACCACTGGGCCGTGCGCTGGAGATCGCAGAAACTATTGCCACGCGTGCGCCCCTGGCCGTACAGGCTACCCTGCAGAATGCCCGCCAGGCGGTATTGGACGGGGAAAAAGCTGCTGTGGCAGAATTGCTGCCTACCGTTCGTAAACTTATGGATTCGGAAGACGCCGCTGAAGGGCTGGCATCCTTCCTGGAGCGAAGAGAGGCAAATTTTAAAGGTAAATAGTTGTTTTACCTTAAGGAAATAAACAACAAATCAACTTTAAACAAAAATCAGCCATGAAAAGATCCAGGCGAATTTTTTTGAAAGAAGCCGGCCAGTATGCCGCAGCTCTGGGGTTACTGGGGGTTTATTCTACCCTTTCCGGGTGTAATAACAACTCATCTGGCGCCGGCCAGGAAACGGATACAACCGGGGAAGGCGGTAAAGTAACGGATATGTTCTTCAAGATCTCTCTGGCGCAGTGGTCCCTGCACAAATCCTTCTTCGGCCCAAGCCGGGATGGTGGTTGGGAGGCTTTCAGCAAAGCGCTGCAAACCGATCCGGATTCCCTTCTTCAGGGCACTATTGACCCGCTTGACTTTCCTTCCATTGCCAGGAATAAATTTGGTATAGATGCGGTCGAATACGTCAACACCTTCTATTTCGGCAAAGCTAAAAATATGGAGTACCTCAAGGAACTTAAAGGGCGGTGCGATAGCGAAGGCGTCAGAAGCCTGCTGATCATGTGCGATGCTTTGGGGAACCTTGGCGATGTGGATAGCGCCCGTCGCCGGCAGGCGGTCGAGAACCATTTGCCGTGGGTCGAGGCGGCAAAATTCCTGGGATGCCACTCCATCCGGGTCAATGCTGCCGGAAACGGAACGAGAGAAGAGGTCGCCGATGCAGCGGTGGGCGGGCTCAGCCGGCTCAGTGAATATGCCGCCCAGGATGGCATTAATGTGATCGTCGAAAACCACGGCGGGTACTCCTCCGATGCCGACTGGCTGTATAATGTGATAAAAACAGTAGGCAAGGATAACTGCGGCACGCTTCCCGATTTCGGGAATTTCTGTATCGAACGCGGCCCCGAAGGCCAGTGCACGAATGAATATGACCGGTACGAAGGAACCCGAAAACTCATGGCCTTTGCCAAAGGAGTCAGCGCTAAATCTCATGATTTTGATGCGGAAGGCAATGAAACCCACACCGATTACCTGAAAATGATGAAGATCGTAAAAGATGCCGGTTATACCGGTTATGTCGGTATTGAATACGAAGGAGAAGAGCTTACAGAAGAGGAAGGGATCCTCGCCACCAAAAAACTGCTGGAAAAGGTGGGAGCCCAGCTTTCCTGAATTTCAAGAAAATAATCCGATAATATGACCAAAGCAAATGGAATCCGCCGGTTGGAACCACAGGCCTTGTGGTCCAACTTTGCGGACCTCAACGAAGTACCCAGGCCCTCCAAGCGGGAGGAACGCGTGATCGAATTCATGAAAAACTTCGGTGAAAAGCTGGGCCTGGATACTACCGTGGATGATGTCGGCAATGTGGTGATCAAAAAACCAGCCTCTCCGGGGAGGGAAGGGCGGCCTACGGTCATCCTGCAGTCACACCTGGACATGGTTCATCAGAAAAATACCGGAACCGATTTTGACTTCGATTCGGAAGGTATCCGGTCCTATATTGATGGTGAGTGGGTGACTGCCGAAGGGACAACACTTGGCGCCGACAATGGTATTGGCGTGGCCGCTATCATGACAATCCTGCAATCGAGTGACATTTCCCATCCGCCGCTGGAAGCCCTCTTCACTATTGATGAGGAGACCGGGATGACCGGCGCCAAAGGCCTGGATGAAAAACTCCTGGAGGGCAAGATCCTCCTCAACCTCGATTCGGAAGAGGATGATGAGCTGACCATCGGCTGCGCCGGCGGTATCGACACCAATACCCACATGAATTATATGGAAGTCACCTCCAATGAGGGTACAGAAGGTTTCCTGATCACGGTCAAAGGCCTCAAAGGCGGCCACTCCGGCCTGGATATTCATCTCGGGAGGGGCAATGCCAATAAACTGATGAACCGCCTGTTGTACAAGACGACCTATGAGTACGGCCTGCGCATTTCTTCCCTGGACGGCGGCAGCCTGCGCAACGCCATCCCACGGGAATCGGTGGCTCTGGTAGCTGTAGATGGGGAAAAGAAAAAAGACTTCCTGCGGGAGTTCAACCGGCGGAAAGACAGTATTGAACGCGAATTCAAAAGCATCGAGCCGGATCTGTCCATAACCCTTGAGGAAATGACTTCGCCGGTCAAGGCCATGCGGGCGGAGGACCAGGAAAAGGTGCTCAACGCCCTCTATGCCGTACACAACGGAGTATGGCGCATGGCGCCCGACATTCCTGGCCTGGTGGAGACCTCTTCGAGCCTCGCCCGGGTGACCGTGAAAAACGGAGAATTCATCACCCAGAGCCTGCAGCGCAGTTCCATTGAATCCGGAAAAATGGACGTGGCCAACGCTGTGCGGGCAGCCTTCGAAGCCGTGGGCGCCAAGGTGGAAAACTCCGGAAGCTATCCGGGCTGGGCGCCCGATGCCAGCTCCGATATCCTCAAAGTGATGGAAAACCTGTACCGGGAACTGTTCGGTGAAAAGCCTCATGTGGCCGCCTGTCATGCCGGCCTGGAATGCGGCATTATCGGCGAACATTATCCGGGCCTGGATATGATCTCCTTTGGGCCGACCATCCGCCACCCGCATTCACCGGACGAGAAGGTGCATGTGCCTTCGGTTGGGAAGTTCTGGAGGTTGCTGAAAGGAGTGCTGGAGCGCATCTGAGGGGATAGAACACGGAGGATAGAACGCGGATCGACGCGAATTAGGCGGATTTTCGCGGGTTTGGATGCAGACGGTGGGAGCAGAATGTTTAATTTGACGTGAGGTTTGGTAAGAGATGATATGGTTATCTTCTAAATAGGTTGGGGCGCGTACGGTGTAAGGTGTATGGTGTGTACGGTCAATCCGCGGCAATCCGCCGCACTCGATAAAATCCGCGTTCCATCTCAAACAGCAGCCATGAACCGGCACCTCATCGAGATCCACCTTGCGGTCCTCCTCTTCGGGCTGGCGAGCCTCTTCGGCAAGTGGGTGGCCCTGCCGGCAGCCATTATCGTGTTGGGGAGGGTTGCTTTTGCCGTGCCTACCCTGGGCGTTGTGCTGCAGCTGAGGGGGAAAAGCATCGTGCTGAACAGAAAACAGGATTACTTCTATCTCAGCTTTCTGGGCTTGCTGTTAGCCGTTCACTGGGTAACCTTTTTCGAGTCGGTGAAGGTATCGACGGTGGCGGTATGCCTGGTGTCGTATTCTACCTTCCCCTTTTTCACCGTTTTCATCGAGCCCCTGTTTTTTCGCGAGCCGTTTTCCCGGCGGGGCCTCGCGCTGGCGATCATTGCCCTGGCGGGGGTGGCTTTAGTCATTCCGGAGTGGCGCCTGGGCAACAATATCACTCTGGGCGTATTCTGGGGCGTTTTATCGGGGCTCACCTTCGCTCTTCTTTCCGTCCTCAACCGCAGGTACGTCCGAACCTACAGCAGCCTGCAGGTGGCATTTTATCAGGACCTGATGGCCTTCCTGGTGCTTCTGCCATTCTGGTTTATCCTCAGGCCGTCGCCGTCGCCTGCCGATTGGTGGCTCCTGGTGCTCCTGGGGGTGGTGTTTACCGCTTTTTCTCATACTTTGTTTATCAGCGGGCTGAAGGAAGTGCCGGCGCGGACGGCCAGCATCGTCGCCACGCTGGAGCCGGTGTATGGGGTGATCGCTGCGGCTGTTCTCCTTGGAGAGCTGCCAGGCCTGCGGGTTATTGCCGGTGGGGTACTGATCATAGGTGCCATGGCTTATGCCAGCTGGCGCCCGGAGGGGTGAGGGGGCGTTTTGACAGCAAATGGGGCTATTGTTTTCCTGGTATCAAGCAATTACTTTATGGACTATTCCGAAATAGCCATTCGCCCGGCTACAGCTCAGGGCCTCGACGCCGTCTGGCGTATGTGGAAAGACATCATGGCCCAGAAGGCCTACTTTCCCTACGATGAAAGCTACACCCGCGAGCAGATCGAAGCCAGTTGGATCAACCTCGACAATCTGGTTTATGTAGCGGAAATACAGGGGCAGATAGTTGGCGCGTACATCGTCAAACCCAACCAGCCGGGTTACGGCAGCCACGTGGCCAACGCCGCCTACATGGTGGATTCGGCCCATCGGGGAAAAGGCATTGGAAAACAGCTCTGCGCGCACTCCCTGCAGGCCGCTAAAGCCGCCGGCTACCGCGCCATGCAATTCAACCTGGTGGTGAGCACCAATACCGCCGCCATCCGGGCCTGGGAGGCATTCGGGTTTAATCGGATCGGCGTCGTGCCGGAAGGCTTCTTTCAGGAGGGAGCGGGGTATGTGGATGCCTACATCTACCATCGTTTCTTATAGCCCTCGGACGCGCCACATTCATGTGGCGCGTGAAAAATTTATTTTTTGTTTATTCGAAATAAACTTTTACTCAGCCTAAATTTTCTTTCCATATAAAAATTTCTAAAAATACAGCAACCAATTCTCATTTCTGCTCAAAAAAAAAGATCTTCAAAGTGATGATAAACTCGATGCAATGAACCTCCAAAACATAAAATCCGAATTAAAATCGAGAGTGGCCAAAGGCCTCAACTTCGGTATTGAGGCGATGGAAGAAGTATTGGATCCTTCCTCCGGGTTGTACAACGACTTTATCCTCCTGAAAAGCAAGTATAACGACCTGATGTACGTCTCTTCCATCAATACCATGCCCTATGACCAGGTCGAGCTGGGCCTGGACCGCCTACGGAAAGCCCTTCTGGACATGATCGATAAAATAGGGGAGGAGGGCCTGCAGAAACAACGGGTGGAGCCAGGGCTTAAAGTGCAGGCCTTACCTACCCGGCGCACCAACTTTTTCAAATTGCTGGACATCCACTTTCAGAACCTGGAAGCTATTTCCTATGTCGAGGTCTATGGTGACAACATCACGGAGCAGGCCAACGGAAGGGAAGCCGTTTTCAAAATATATCAGGGCATGCGCCGGAGGTTGAAAGGCAAAACGGACGGGCAGGAGGCCATCGGTTTTTTTAAAGATTATTTCGAAAATGACGTCGGCCCCTTTGAGGTCTATTTCAAAAACATCCGGCACCTTTTGTCTTATGTTATGGACAGTGATGTGGAGCGGCAGTTTTTCCTGGACACGCTAAAGTCGCTTTTCTCCCGTTATGAATTGGCTCTTATCCTGTACTATGCCCTGGCTGAAATTGGGCCAGGCTTTCGGGCGCTGGTAAAAGAGAGCCAACTGGTGGACGGCACGGTGAGGGGAATCCTCATCAAGGAAGAGCATCTGTCTTTATTGTGAAGGCTGCTGCAGGAAGGCCAGCAGGCCCGCCATATCCTGGTGGCTCATGCCGCTTTCCAGGCCTTCGGGCATCAGCGAGATGCCGAGGGAGGAAAGTTGTTCTATACGCTCCTTTTTCAGGGTGATTTCCGGCCCTCCCGCCATCTTAAGTGTGATCTCTGAATCTCCTTCTCTTTGGATCATACCGCTGTAGATATTGCCGTCCCGGGTGCGCGCCTGGTGGTTGAGGTATTTCGTATCTACCGCCGCGTTGGGGTCGAGGATATCGTGGAGGAGCGATTCCTTGCTTTTCCGGTTGATCTCGGTGAGCACGGGGCCTACGTCCTGGCCGATGGGGCCGTACCGGTGGCATGTCCCGCATAGTTTTTCAAAAACAGCTTTACCCTTCTCAACATCGCCGGGCAGGGCAAGCGCCGGGCGCATTTTTTCAATGGCTTCCTTTCGGGTCGTCACGCCGGCGTCGGAGAACAGGGCTTCGGCGCGGGTACGGGTGAGTTTATCATCGGAAAAGAGCAGCACTCTGCGGCGTTCGAGGTCAAAATTCAACTCGCCAGGGCGGATGGTGTTATTCTCCAGGGCGGACAGGAGCAGGCCGTGGTTATAGGTTTTGTACAGCAGGATATCGCCGGCCAATTTGCGGGCCTCCGGGCCCAGGGTTGGCCAACATTCTACAAAATGGCGAGCGACATTGGGATCATTTGCTTCCCACAGCTGGGCCAGGGCTTCCTTTTGGAGCGCCAGCGGCTCCCGGTTGTCCAGCAAAGCATAAAGGGCTTGTTTTTTTGAAGCAAATTCTTCGAGTGCGATGAGCTGCAGCAAGGCCAGGCGCTCCTCAACCGGAAGCTGCCGGTCGGAAACCACCGCCAAGGCTGCTTTGATCTGCCGGCTCATTTTTTGGGAAACGGGCAGCCCTATTGCCTTCCGCAGCCTCCCGGTTGCGCGGAAGGTAGCCGGGCTGTCGTCCTGTTCGATGCTTTCCAGCGTGGCGAGGAGGGAGGAGCCGGATGGGGCGCCTTCCTTACTCCCCTCGCTACTTTCCCACCCATAAGCCAGGGCTTCGATCAGCGCCGTTTTTTCCCATTGCCGGGCTACCTGGCTGGTATGCAGGATGTTCAACAATTCCCGGGTTTGGCCGAGGTTGTTTTGCCTGCCGGTGAGGCGGGCCAGGGTGAGGGCAACCCCGAGCTGGTTCTCATCGAGGGAGTCCCGAGGTTCTGCCAGCAGTCTATTACAAAACGCGACGGCGTCTTTTCGTGCGGCAGCGGCCACCGCCATGGCGCTCCACTCGTCGGCAGGCAGGGTGGCCAGCATACGGGACAAGGTGGAAATGATGGCCTCGGCCCTGGGCCGGTAATGTTCTTCGGAGAGGGTGCTGAGTGTCAGAGCGGCTTGCATTCGCACTCTGGCGTTTTCATCGAGAGCCATTTTCAGTATCGGTTCGATCCATTCCGGGTGGCTGTCCAGGTGGATCTCGGCAATTTTCAGGGCGTTTTCCCGGACACCGGCAGAAGTATCGCGGAAGGCTCTGGCCAGCAGGCTGTTGTTGAGGGCTCCCAGCCCCTCCAGCGCCCACAGGCAATGCAGGCGGGCGAGGGGATATGCCGTTCTCTGGTACAAAGCTTCCAGGAGCGGGATAAACGCTTCGTCCTGAGATCCAACCATCAGCCGCTGGGCAGTCATCCGCACCCACTGGTTTTTATCTTCCAGGGCTTTTACCAGGCCCTCCGGCCGGTTGATGTCGAGTTGAGGGCGGGCGGGAACCCAACCCTTCCGGGGAGTGATCCGGTAGACCCGCCCTTTGTCCCTGCCTGCCTTAAGGTCCAGCGTGGCCTCGATCTCATCCGGTATCCATTCGGGGTGCTCGATGACATTCCGGTGCATGTCGATGAGGTAAAGGGCGCCGTCAGGCCCGGTTGTGAGGTAAACCGGCCGGAAGGCGCGGTCCATAGAAGCGAGAAACTCTACTTTTTCCCGGTTACGGGAAGCTTTGAAAGACGCCCCGTCGGGAGACAAAAGGTCGAGGTGCACCAGGTTGAGCACCACGTCGGCGACAAAAAGCTGGCCGTTGAACCTTTCGGGGAAGGCGCCGCCGCCGTAATGGGTGATGCCGCAGGCGCCGGAAAAGTAACCCGATTGTTCCGGGTGGTTGACCCGGGTTTCCTGTTCTCCGATCGGGTAGATCCGGGACAGCCCGTTCTCCTCATGGTCGGAAATAACCGTCAGGGTGTGAGAGGGCTCGACTGGCAGGCCTTCAATGTAGTAACCCGGAAATACGAGGTTGGAGACGTGCTCCAGGTTGTGGGTTTCGAACAGCCGCCCCCAGTTGTCGAAGGCCAGCCCGAAGCCGCCGGAGGATTCGCCCACTCTTTCCAGCCGTTTCTCCTCAATGCGGAAGCGGAAATCATCACCGCGCAGATCGAGTTTTTCACCGGATTTTTTCGGGAAAAACGGCCGCCCGGAGTTCCCCCCGTTGGCGGCGTAGATCCAGTTGTCCAGCCCGTAGGTTAGGGCGTTGACGTTATGCTGCAAGTTGCCGTCGGTGAATCCCTCCATCAGGACGGTCCGCTTATCGGCCGTATTGTCCTCGTTGGTGTCCTTCAGCCAGAGAAGTTCAGGGGGAGCCGCTACGAGCATGCCGCCGCGGTAAGGCATAAAAGAACAGGCGGCGCCCAGGCCGTCGGCGTAAACATGGCGGCGGTCATAGATGCCGTCGCCGTTTTCATCCTCCAGGAGGATAAGCCGGCTGGCTTCGTCCCGCAGCGGATAGCCCGGCATTTCCAGGACAAAAGTGCGCCCCTTTTCGTCGAAACCGAGGGCAACGGGGTCGAAGGTCAGCGGTTCGGCCGCCACCAGCTCCATCCGGAAATCCGGGTGGAGTTCAAAGCCGGCCGGCACGTCCGGGCTTCCGGGCTGGCAGGATGTAATGAAATACAGCATTGAGACAATCCATACCATGAGGGTATGCGGAAGGAAGCAGGCAGGTTTCATAACTTGATGTTAAGCCTTTTTCTGGATTATATTTACCGGATCGCCCTTCCCGTTTTGGCCGGCGTGCTGACTACTGAGTTTCTTCCCTCTCATTCTTTTGTCGGCGGGTGGGCCGGGTTTTGCCTTGAAAGATAGAAAAAATGCTTGAAATGCCGACAAACAGGATAAGGCGCCTGGCCGGTTAATCAATACGCCGGGGCTCAGGATAAGTAAGGCCGGAATTGCAATCAATTTAGGTTTCCTCATGACGGCGGAAGCTGCAATTTGGCTGAAAAACCAAAATACCACAATGAAAACGCTACGTAAGCTGATCCGGGCCCTGGAAACACAAACCCCTGGCAATAAAGAGAAAGATGTCCTTTACCTGTTGTCCCGCTTCAACGCCTGCGAAGGGGAAGACTGGAGAGAATATGTAACCGGCCCGGGCAACACTCCTCTTTTCCAGAATGAACACTTCCGCCTGGTTTTGATCTATTGGGAGGGCTATGCCCGCAGCAAAAAGCACGGCCATCCGGAAGGAGGATGCCTGTTGAAAGTCCTGTCGGGCAGCCTCATTGAATCCCGGTTCGACCCTTTTGAACCGCAGCAGATGGTGGGGAAATTTAATTTTTCCCGCGGTGATGTATCGTACATCCACGATGCCCTGGCCTATCATATCGTAGAAAACCCTGTTGCGAAACCGGCGGTTTCTCTGCACATTTATTCGCCTGGAATATATACTTCCCAGATCGTCGAAACGGATCCCGGGAAAATTACCATGGCGAAAACCGGTTAGCTTTCATCCGGTTTATCCCTGAAAAATTCGACCGAGTCAATATCCACTGTTTGTTGCCCGCCCCCGGCATTTCGAAAGAAAAACAGTACATCGTGGATGCCCTCCATCTTTCCAATGGGTATCAGAAGCTGCCGGTATCCGTCGTCGGTAGTTTCGCTGTTACGGAGTTCTGCGCTGCCGATGATGGATCCGCCGGGCCCGCCGGTGCGAATTTTGATCGCGCCCTGTTGCCGGTTTTGGGGCGGCAACAGCAGATTTATCCTAATGTATCCAATGCCGGTTAGGTCAATATCGGTGAAGCCGAAGTAATGATCTACGTCCAACCGGATGATCTCATACCCTTCCTCGAACCCGGAAAACAGGGCGGTGTCCACCGGCACGCGCTGGCAGTGTGATTTGATGTCATAATTTCTGGCGTAAAGCCTGGGATATCGCAGGATCAACTGCTGACGGGTGGTAAGCGCCCCGATGCCATTCCCTCCTTTGTCGCTATAGGAGGCGTTGATCACATACATGCCGGTTGTATTTTCCTCCAGGTGTTCCCGAAAGATATAGGAGCCGCTTGGCGGAAGCCCTGCGATATTCTCAGGGCTGTCCAGGGAAAGGATATATTGCACAATAGTCCTGGCCTGGGAAGGGCTTAAATGCGGGTGTGCCGACATGGCAATTTCTCCCCAGGCGCCGGAGCCGCCGCTGATGATCTTATTGGCCAGGCGTTCCACAACTGCGGGACTTTCCTCCTGGTACCGCTGTGCCACCTGCAGATAGGAAGGGCCGACGGAAGCCTTTTCCACCTGATGGCAGGACAGGCAGTTGGATTCTTCGATCAGTCGTTCTCCCGGAGACGCAAAGGTTTGTTCCTGATGCCCCTTTGCGATCTCCGTCATATCGTAGCCGGTTTCCAGGTAATCGATATTTACGGCCAGGGCCCGGGGGGAAATCCCTTCATTGAGCCGCCCATCTTCCCGGTCTTCCACCGTTACCTGATAGGATAGCTCTTCATTGTCCCAGTAGAAGGTGCGGTTTCCGTCAACCTTGATGTGGACTTCCGGCTTTGAATTGCCTACCCATATTTCTTCCGTAGCGATCCCGGCCTCTCCGCGGGAATCTTTAACGATCAGCCTCACCCGGTGTTTGCCGTTATTTTCGAAAGTATAAGGGAAGGATTCTGAATCCGATACATACTGTCCGTCGATGTGCCATTCAAAGGACATCGGGTCCTGGTCGTAATCCTCCGACGAGGAGGCGGACAGGCGGACGTTTAGCGGGGCCGTACCGTATTTCTCCGAATAAGTGATCCTGGCTACCGGCGGCCGGTTGCCGCTGTTGTATTTCAACTGGATCAACCTGGCGTCTTCATTCTGCGCAAACCAGGTTTTGCCGTATTCCAGGAGGTACAACTCTCCACGGCTGTTGAATTCCAGGTCAACCGGGTTGGAGAAAGTGCTGGAGGGCATAAAGCGTTCCATGCGTTCTATTTGTCCTTTCTCATCGAGGGTGACGCTCATGATCCATCCTCTCATCCATTCGTAAATGAAGAGTTTTCCTTCAAAATAGGGGGGGTAACGGCCGTCATTTTTGTAATATTGATCCGTGTAGAATACCGGGCCTGCCATGGCTGTCCTTCCGCCTTCCCCCACTACGGGGAACTCCTCGGAATGGCCGTAAGGATACCAGATGAGGGCGGGTTGCGCCGGAGGCAATGCCTGTGATCCGGTGTTAAAAGGCGAGCGGTTAACCGGGCTTTTGGGGTTGAACGCCTCCCCTGAAACCCGGCTGTTAAAGTCAAAAGCATGGTAGGGTTTGTTGTTGCCGATGAACAGGGGCCATCCGAAGAAGCCGGGAGCGGCAGCCCGGTTGACCTCATCGTGGCCGGCGGGCCCTCTTCCTGCTTTTGGCTCGCCCGCATCGGGGCCAACATCCCCCCAGTACAAGGCGCCGTTTTTAGGGTCGATGGAAATGCGGTAAGGGTTGCGGCAGCCCATCACATAAATTTCCGGCCGGCCGGCCGAACCGTCTTTGGGAAAAAGGTTTCCATCGGGTATTGAGGTGGAGCCATCTTCATTTGCCCTGATCCGAAGCACCTTCCCTCGCAGGTCGTTGGTGTTGGCCGCCGACCGGCGGGCATCGAACGGAGCTCTGCCGGGGCGCCCATCGATGGGCGCATAACCGTTAGACTTGAAGGGGTTGGTGTTGTCGCCGGTGGCGATGTAGAGCATCCTGTCCGGCCCGAACTGGATAGACCCGGCGGAATGGCAGCATTCTTCCCGCTGGGTTGGAATGGTGAGCAAAACCTCCTCCTGAGAGAGGGGAGGAACAGCGCCGTCTGTATAGGTGAAACGAGACACCCGCTGCTGCGCCGCTTCCGGGCCGGAATAGAAGAGGTAGATCCAGCGGTTGCTGTAAAAATCCGGGTCAAGCGCCAGGCCCAGCAGGCCATCCTCGTGCTTGGTACTTACCGGTATCTGCTGTATGGTTTTCACTACCTTGAGTACCGGATCATACACTTTCACCGCTCCCTGGCGCTCGATGAAGATGATCTTGCCATCGGGCAGAAAATCCAGCTCCATGGGTTCGTTCAGGTTGTCCGCCAGGACGATCTTTTCAAAGCGGTTCTCTGCCGGCGCAACCCCGGGCCGGGAATAATCAACCGCAGCCTGTGGCCCGGCGGCGTACTTTATACCACCCCATACGTGCTCCAGGAAGAGGGGTTCAGAATAAGATTCTGAAGTGTGCCCCAGAGCGGTGTACCAGGCCCGCCCGCCGTCGAATTCGCGGTACCAGGCGATGGGGTGGTTGTTGCCCATATCACCGCCCTCGTAGGACTCCTCATCGAGGTTTAGCAGCTTGTGGGTATCGGGGATGAGCTTCCGGAAATTATACCACTCGTCGGTACGCACCCATTCATCCGGAAGCGGTTTGGTGGAAGGATGCTCTGCGTCCACTCGTTCGATCACCGCTTCGGACACTCC
Source organism: uncultured Phaeodactylibacter sp. (assembly GCA_964418125.1). GTDB lineage: Bacteria > Bacteroidota > Bacteroidia > Chitinophagales > Saprospiraceae > JACJXW01. Next base: position 36,391 of record CAYQKY010000007.1, on the reverse strand, counting down.
CGGCGGGTGGCTGGCAAAGTAGCCGCCCGCCAGTTCGTTGTACCATGGCCAGTCGTATTCCGTAACCGTCGCCGAGTGAATGCCGACAAACCCTCCTCCCGCCTGTATCCAGCGCTGAAATTCCAACTGCTGAGCTTCGTCAAAAACATCTCCGCTGGTACTCAGAAAGATGATTACGTTGTATTGCCGCAGGTTTTCCTGAGTGAAATATTCGGCATCCTCAGTGGCGTCCACCGTGAAGCCATATTTCTGCCCCAGGCCTCTGATGGCCTCTATCCCGGGTTCGATGGATGCATGGCGGTAGCCCTCGGTTTTCGAAAAAACCAGGACGCGGATGAATTGCTCCGGGCGGGAGCATTGGGTGAGCAGGATGATCGCCGCCAAAAAAAACACTGCTATCGGTGAGGGGAACCTGTACATTGTCTGAGTGAATGAGTGAATTTTACCCGGCTGAGCCTATAGCTAAGACGGGGAGTGAATATCTAATGCGCCGAAAATGCCGTTGTTGGTTGTTCGCCGGCAATCAACGGCTTAGAGGCTGCGGATGGACAATAACCAACAACTAACAACTGCCCCGGAACTTCGTTCCGGAGGCTGGTGTTTTAGTGGCATAAGCCGAAGTATCATAGCTCCCGCACCCAGATATTGCGGAAGCGCACCCGGTCGCCGTGGTCCTGAAGCAGGAGCGGCAGTTTTTCCGGGTGAGGGACATAATGAGGCTCCCCCCTGTAGATACACGGCCCCTTCAGCTCGAAGTGGTTCTGGATCAGGATGCCGTTGTGGAAGGCGGTGATCGTTGCCGGTTTGATCAGGGATCCGTCGTCGGCAAACCTGGGCGCCGTGAAGATGATGTCGTAGTACTGCCATTCGCCGGGAGGGCGGCAGGCGTTAACCAGAGGGATGGATTGTTTGTACATGGCGCCGGCCTGGCCGTTGGAATAGGTCGGGTTTTCATAGGAATTCAGGACCTGGATCTCATAAGTGCCCATCAGGAAGATTCCGCTGTTGCTGTAGCCCTGTCCGGTTTTGCCGGGGTCAACCGGAGAAAGCCATTCGATATGGAGTTGTATGTCTCCGAAAGCCTTTCTGGTCTCGATGGCGCCCGTGCCCGGTACGACGATCATGGCGCCGTCTTTGACCTCCCATTCGGCATCCTGCTCTTCGTATTTCGTCATAGCAGCCCTTTTTTTCGCCACTTCTTCGACCTCCGCCATGCTTCCTCCGTAACCCACCAGGGTTTTTCTCCATTGTGAGAGATCTTTTCCGTCAAACAGGATGACCGCATCGGAAGGAGGGCTGCCCGGAAAGATGCCGGGAGTAACTTTTTCGGGTACCGGTTCCCAGGTTTCCGTCAGTTCCGGGTCGATTTCCTGGCCGAAGAGCAGGGATGAAAGACAAAACGCCGTAATAATAATGAGGAATCTCTTTTTCATGTCAGATCGAGTTTTAGGCCAATATCTGGAAATATGCGCAAAATGGCGGTAAATTTTTCTTTTGATTCAATCACTCTGAACGGTTTTGCCGTTTCTTTTGAGAAGTATTTTGCGTATCTTACTGCTCTGACACGAACGCAGAAGACCCCGCACATGGAAACGAAAACCAAACCGCTCCGCCTTCCCATCATCAATTGCCACACCCATATTTTTACGGGAGATCACGTTCCGCCCCACCTTGCCCGCTCCTTCGTCTGGTGGCCGTTTTATTACATCCTTTCGCTGCCGCTGATCCTCTGGGGCGTCAAAACCTGGAACCGGTTGAAGGACGCCATCCAGTTTTCCCCCCCCTACCGGGCGGCGAAGCGGATGTGGTACAAGTTCACCATCTGGGTCAAGCGCACCTGGCTGCTCAATATCCTGCAGTGGGCCATTGCCGCTTTGGCCATTATCCACGTGTTTTACATCCTGTACGACTGGGCTTCCCTTATTTTTGAACCGGAGGACTCGGTAGTCAATGACTGGATACTGGCCTTGCGGGAAAGGCTGGAAGAATGGAATATCCTTTTCGACCTCGGCAGTTTATTCCTTAAACTGGCGCTCGTGGTTGCCGTGATGGTGTTCTTCAAGTCCGGGCGCAATTTTATCCTCTTTATCCTCAAGCGTGTTTGGGGTTTTTTCCAGCTGTTGCCCGGTAAGCTGACTACCGAATTGATAGAACGCTACATTCTGCTGTGCCGTTATTCCCTCTACAAACACCAGCACCGGGTAATGGCAGGGCTCAAAGCCCAATACCCGCCCGGAACCGGCTTCGTAGTACTTCCTATGGACATGAAATACATGGGAGCAGGCAAACTGAGCGCTGACGGCGGCTTTTACAAGCAAATGCAGGAACTGGCGGACATCAAAAAGGATAAAGACTATAAAGACATTTTCTTTCCTTTCGTATTTATCGACCCCCGGCGTATCCGGGAAGAGGAGGCTTTTTTTAAGTTCTCCTTCCAGGATGGCCAGGTGAGCCTGGAGGATTGTTTCCTCAAAGAATATATGGAAGGCCACCGGTTCAGCGGCTTTAAGATCTACCCGGCCCTGGGGTATTATCCCTTTGAAGAAGAACTCCTGCCCTTGTGGAAATATGCAGCCGACAGAGGCCTTCCCATTACCACCCATTGTATTCGGGGGACGATCTTCTACCGCGGCAGGAAAAAACCGGAGTGGGATGTTCATCCCGTTTTTGAAGAGCCTGTAGCGGGAGGAGGGTATGCCCCTTTGCTGTTGCCGGAGCGGAAAAACGAAGAATTCCAGCTCAACTTCACCCACCCCATGAATTACCTCTGCCTGCTGGAAGAGCCGCTATTGCGCAAACTGGTGGGCCAGGCCTGGGACAGCCGCATTCGCGAGTTGTTCGGATATAACGGCCCGGAGAAGCCTCTTGAGCACAACCTGAGCCGGCTGAAGATCTGCTTCGCCCACTTTGGCGGCGACGATCAATGGAAAAGATATCTTGAACTCGACCGCTACAATTACAGCCTGCAGCTGATCCGAAATCCGGACAGAGGAATTAACTTCCTCTATAACCAGCAGGGAGAATATTCCCCCGGCAAGCTGGAACAGGTATGGAAATATGCCGACTGGTACTCCATCATCTGCAGCATGATGCTGCAGTTCCCCAATGTATACAGCGATATCAGCTATATCCTTTACGATGAGGATATCTTCCCCCTCCTGAAGCAAACCATGCAGGAAAGCAATGTAAAGCTGCGCCGCCGCGTGCTTTACGGTACGGACTTCTACGTGGTGCGCAACCACAAGTCGGATAAGGAGATCATGGCGAATACGGTGGCGGAGCTGGATGAGGAGGAGTTCAACCTCATCGCCCGGGGAAATCCGAGGGAGTTTCTGGGGCTGGATTGACAAAGTGGATAGGCCCTCACCTTTTAACGCCCCTGCCAATGGCTACGATCTTATACGCCAGACTTTGAACTGCTTTTCAGGCGTAAAAAAAAAGTTGGCTGGGGATGGCGTCAACCTATTGAAAATACTTATATTCATTGGTTGATCTTATTGGAAAACCCTAACCTTCAGCCTCATGTCTAAACCCATACCATTACTTGCCCTGCTGGCGGCCCTGCTGGCGGCACAGTGCAACCCTGCCGAAACGCATCAGGAAACAACCAACCAGGAAGCGGAACCTGAACCGGATTCCTATGAACCTTTTGAGCACGCCACCATACGCTTTGAACAAAACGCTACGGACGGCGACGTCGAGGTGGTTTTCGAAGTCACCGGCGGCGACGAAGGGCTAACCCGCCTCAAAGTGGTTTCTCCGGAAGGGGATATGCTCATCGACTTCACCTCCCACGGCGATGAAAGCATGGGCATCCGGAAGTTCGTCATGGAGTCTCCGGAACCCGGAGATACGGAAAGCCTGAAGAAAGCCTTTCCGGAAGGCGCCTACCGGTTCACCGGAATAGACACCGAAGACAATGGCTTTCAAGGGGAAGCTACTCTGAACCACGATCTGCCGGGCACAGCTTCCATCCTGTACCCCGAACCGGAAGGGAAGGGCGTGCCCGTTGAAAATCTGGTTGTCAAATGGGAGCCGGTAGAGGGCGTTGCCGCCTACATTGTCGAGGTTGAAACCGAAGAAGAGGGCATGCGTGGTAAAATTACGGCAACCCTTCCCGGTACCGTCACATCCTTTGCCGTACCCAACGGGTTTCTGGCGCCCGGCGCCGAATACAAAGTGGCTATCGGCACGGTGGCGGAGGGCGGCAACCGTTCTTTTGTGGAGGCGGTTTTTACGACGGATGGGGGAGTGGAAAACGAGTAAGGTTGAAAACTTGTAAGTACATTGTCAATTGACAAAGTGTAACTATTTAATTCTGCTTTCACCGGATGAATGCCCGGCATTTGCCCAAACCCTGCCATCCTCCCGGATATACCAAATTCGCTTGCCTTTCCTGATCCAGGAAACGAAAGTGTGTTCGTTCGCCAGAATATTCAGCTTCTCTTTGGCCTGAGCAGCCAAAGGCAGCTCCAGTTCGGGCACTTCATTGGTATAATGCCCATTTTGCCGCTTGTGTTCCCGCTCAGCGTAGTACACCTGGCGGAGCAGCCATTTAATGTCGTCATCAGGGCCTTCCTGAAAGGCAACTTCTCCTTCTCCGGCTTTGGTTTCCGTGAATTGGACAAACCCCCAGGTTTCCGGCTGGTGCATGGCTATTACCCCCTGAGGAGACCACACCCAGTTGTATTCGGGAAAAGGTTTTCCGGTGGCCGGGTTTATTGTTTTCCGGTAGGTTCCGCCTTCCGCTTCTATCTTCCATTCCACCCGGGAGAAGTTGGCCCGCCATGTCTCGCCTTCCTGGGGAGGTGTCCGGCGGGATAATGCCTTCCAGGGAATGGCCAGTTCGAGGGCCCACTTCCGGTCTTTATCCGAAGGGTCGTTTAACGTTCCGTAAAGTTGGATGCCCTTTTTCAGCCCGTGTATATCCCATCCGTTTATGGCCAGGCCGCCGTCCCGGTAGGGTTTGGTGAGCAGCAGGTCCCATGTCGTGCCCAGGGCGTTGATCTCCAGCTCGAAATAGTTGTGGGTGTCCCCGTCCGGGTCGAGGAACACCTCGAAGTTGTTTTCCTGGTAGATCACCGCGTCGTGTTGATCGTAGGTTGCCCAAAGGTTTTCTTCCTCCAGTTCTGCGGCAATGTAGAAGTACTGTTCGTCCCAGAGCATCTTCACCCGCGTTTGAAAGAAGGGCGTGGGCTTTATAGTTCCTTCAATATCGACAAAGGGTTTGGCCCACGGAGCCTGGCCCCATTCGGCATCTTCAATGTGCCCGTCGGGGCTGATAACCTGAGGCGCCTGGTGGCAGACATACTTTTCGGGTTGATATTCGTACCCTGCAGGTTGGGCTGGACCGGAAAGCCCATAAAGAGAAAGGCTGAAAAAGAGAAGGTGGAATGAATTCATGTTAGAACATTATTTAATTTGTTTTATGCTAGCTATGTGCATACTCTACCTGGGAAGTCAAATTTTTTATGTTGAATAGGCAAAAAAAGGAAATAAAATTCTAATTTTCCTACCCCAAAAACAGGCTTTGAGGTGCTAAAAGTCATCTGTTTTTTTTGAAAATTACCTTAGTTTAGCCCTACCCGGAAAAGTCCGGATGGGAAGAGCTGTTTTGGTTTAGTTCTCCTTAAAAACAACTTCACGAACCTCAAACAGTGAGGTAATTTTTTGTCACTACTTCACGGCAGGATCACCTGTGGGAAAAGAGTAACTGGTGGCTACAGTAAATACTCTGCATACCTCACCGGCGGGAAAGTTAAGACATTCCTTTTTACACTCATAAACAAACAATAAACTAGCTATTATGAAACCAAAACTAGTTTTGCTGACAAGCTTTTTACTGTTTGCGGCTTTTGCCTGGGGGCAACAAGCGGTAAGCGGAACAGTCATCACCGACGATGGTGAACCACTGATCGGGGTCAACATCATAGAGGCTGGCACCAACAATGGCACCGTTACGGACATTGATGGAAATTTCACCCTGAAATTGATCACCAGCCAACCGGTCCTGGAGTTTTCCTATACTGGTTATGCCTCACAGCGTATTCCTGTCGAAAACCAGACCAACATTGTGTGTACCCTGAAAGAAGGTATTCAAATGGATGAAGTGGTGGTAACCGCCATTGGCGTCAGCCGGGAAAAGAAGGCGCTGAGTTATTCCATTTCACAGGTCAATTCGGAGGAAATTTCTACCATCAAAGACAACAACCCGGTCAACTCCCTGGTGGGCAAGGTAGCGGGGGTGGTCATCACCCAGTCTACCGGCGGACCCGGGGCGGGATCCCGGGTACTGATCCGGGGTAACAACTCCATTACCGGCAACAACCAGCCTTTGATCGTGGTGGATGGTATGCCCATCGATGACGCAGGGTCCAACAGCGGCGGTAGCGTTTACAACAGCACCGTTACCGGGGGCGGCATCACAGACATCAACCCGGATGACATCGAAAGCATTTCGGTGCTGAAAGGCCCTAACGCAGCCGCCCTCTACGGCTCGCGGGCAGCCAACGGCGTACTGCTGATCACCACCAAAAAGGGTACTGCCCGGAAAGGGATCGGCGTCTCCATCAACTCCAACGTCACTTTTGACAGCCCGATGTTCCTGCCGGATTATCAGAACGAATACGGGCAGGGCACCCAGGGCAACGTACCGGGTAACCTTACCGAACTGAAAAACGCTTCCAGTTCCTGGGGCCCCAGGCTGGATGGTAGCAGCGAATTGTACTACACCGGAGAAGACCGGCCCTATGCGGCCCAGCCGGATAACGTCGAGAACTTCTTCCGCACCGCCGGAAAATACATCAATACCATTGCGCTGGACGGTGGAACGGAAGCCTTCAACATGCGCTTTTCCTACACCAACAGCCGGACGGAGTCCGTCCTGCCGAATTCCGACCTGGAGAACCACAACTTTACCCTCAGGGCTTTTTCCAGATTATCGGACCGCCTCACCATCGATGCCAAGGCGACGTATTTCACTCAGGACATTCAGAACCGGGCCTCTCTGGGTTCGGAGGGCGTTCTGTCCTATGTTTACTACATGCCCCGCAACGTGGCCATCGATGACCTGAAAACATTCCAGATCCCCGAGGAATCGCTCAACTCGGTTTCCTACTCGGCTCTGGGCGCCAACCCGTACTGGATCCTTTACAACGACCGGAACGACGAGGCCCGTAACCGTATCCTGGGCTTTGGCAAGGCTACCTACCAGTTCAACAACTGGCTCTCCGCTTTTATACGGGTGGGTTCTGACGTCACCAACATCCGGAGAGAGAGCATCAACCAGGCAGGGCACCACTTCTTCCGGTCCGGCCGCCTGAATTTCTCCGGTATCGAAGCAACGGAGACCAATGCCGACTTCCTCATCATGGCCAACTCGCCCCTGGGCGAAATGTTCGACCTGTCCTTCAACGTAGGGGGCAACCACTCCTACCGCACCTATCGGGAATCCGCCATTTACGGAGAAGACTTCAAGATCCCCACGCGGGCATTCCTGGCCAACAGCCGCATCATCCGGCCTTCCTACGTGCCCCTGCAGGAGAAGAAGATCAACTCCCTCTATGCTTCGGCTTCCTTGTCCTACGGAGGGTTCGCCTACCTGGATATTACCGGACGCAACGACTGGTCTTCCACCTTGTCGGAGGACAACTGGTCTTATTTCTACCCGTCGGTCGGCCTTTCCTTCCTGCTGACCCGCTTTATCGACCCCAACAGCCGGATTTTCAACCTCGTCAAAGTGAGGGGTAACTGGGCTCAGGTCGGTAACGATACCGGCCCGTACCAGTTGTACCCGTACTATACTGTTGCACAGGACGGCTACCTGGGCCGTACCACTCTGTCGCGGCCGAATGTGCGGTTCAATCCGGACCTGAAACCGGAGACCATCAATTCTACGGAATTCGGAGCGGAGATCAGGATGTGGAACGACCGCCTCTTTGCCGACTTCTCGTACTATGACATCAAGACCGTCGACCTCATCTACGACGTGCCCGTTCCGCCGGCTACCGGTTTCAGCTTTTTCCGCGAGAACATCGGTGAAATGACCAATAAAGGTTACGAACTGCTGATCGGAGGTTCTCCGGTCCGCACCGGCAAATTCAACTGGGAACTCGCTTTCAATTATACGCACAACGAAAACCAACTGGTCGAACTGATCGAAGACCTGGAATTCCACCAGCTCAATGTCACCAACTCAGGTAACGTACTCGTTCAGGCTACCGTCGGCGGCGGTTATGCCGATATTTACGGCACGACCTGGCGCACAAACGATGCCGGCCAGATCATCGTCAATGCGGAAGGCCGTCCACAGGCCTCTGCTGAAAGGGTCTTTTTGGGCAACGCTCAGCCGGACTGGATCGGCGGCCTGACGAATACCTTCTCCTACGGGAACTTCAGCCTGCGCTTCCTGATCGACGCCCGGATGGGCGGCCAGATCTACTCGGAGACCAATGCCCAGCTGGATGCCAGCGGCGTTTCTACCCAGAGCCTGCAGTACCGCGATGGCGGTATCGTCGTCGATGGAGTAGTGGAACAGGAAGATGGGTCTTTCGTCCCCAACACCGTTGCTATCAGCGCTCAGGACTACTGGGGCGCCTACTCCGGCATCGCCAGCAATTACATCTTCGACCAGGATAACATCCGCCTCAGAGAGGCTATTTTGAGCTACAAGGTGCCCCGCTCGGCAATTGCCAACAGCTTCCTGCGGGGAGCGACGATCAGCCTGATCGGCCGCAACCTGTTCTTCTTCACCAAGGATATTGACCATGTTGACCCGGAGGCCAGCCTGGGTACTTCGAACACTGCCCAGGGAATCCTGATCGCTAACCTGCCTACGCTGCGCAGTATCGGGTTCAACGTCAGCCTTCAATTTTAAAAACCTAAAAACAGAATACCATGAGTCGATTAAATAAGTGCCTTGTATTAATGTTCCTGGGTGTGTTGCTCACGCAGTGCACCAGCGACTTCAATGACATAAACGTCAGGCCCGACGCCTTTACCAGCGATGAGGTCAGCGGCAAGTTCTTTCTGACTCAGCCTCAGTATAAGCTTTTCGCTCCCGACCGTTATCCCTACTGGCGGGCCCACCTGATCCATACCGACCGCTACGCCGGCCACTTCACCTTCGGTTTCCGCGGTTCCTGGTGGTCTGATGGGCTGGGATACACCTACAACAGCGGCTATACCGACGCCGCCTGGGACTGGCTGGAAGGCTATATAGGAAACCTGGATAACTACATGCGAAATGTGAAACAGGGCGGAGAGTTCGAGAACCAGTACATGGAAGCTATCGGCCTGGTCATGAGGGGCCTGTACTTCCAGATGTTCACCGATGTGTTTGGAATGGTGGCCTATTCCGAAGCTACGAACCCCGATATTACCCAGCCGAAATTCGACGAGCAGGCCGTCATTTACAAAGGGCTGATCGATGAACTCGACCGGGCTATGTCCCTTATCGGAGACGCGGAAAGGACAGGGGTAAGCGTCGATGACGTAGGGGAAAACGACCTGTACTACGGGGGCGACCTCCAGAAGTGGAAGAAGCTGGCCAATACCCTCAAGCTGAGGCTTGCCATGCGCGCGCTGGGCGCTCCGGGCGCCGACTTTGCCGAAGGGGCCATCTCCCAGGCTCTCGGCCAGCCCCTGCTGGAAACGGAAGCGGACAACTGCCTTCTGCCCAAGGATGAGATCATTACCCAGTGGGATGCCGCCTGCTACGGAGACGTATGGTACAACTTCGGTGAGGGCTCCGACTGGACGGTGGGCAAGACCCTGATCGATTACCTGCGTAACAACGAAGACCCCCGCCTTGCACTGTACGCCAAGCCGGCCAGGGGCGGAGAGGTCTACATTGAAAAACCGGACGGCCCCGAAGCCGCTCAGTTCGACAAGCGGGTGGACTTCATCGCCGGCGTCCTCGATGAGGCCGGCGTCGCCTACACGCGCGAAGATACCGAGGAAGGGACGACGATAGTCATGCCGGAAAATACCTACTACGTAGGCCAGCCCACGAGGCTCAATGCCGAAACCTACTCCATGGCCGCCTACGAATTCTTTTCCACGCCGGCAGAGATCGTGATCCGGGCCAAGAACTCGGGAGAGATCTTCCCAGAGATCGTCCTGGCTACGGCCCAGTCCTATTTCATGCAGGCTGAGGCAGCCGTTAGAGGGATAGGCAACGGCGACGCGGCAGCGCTGTACCAGGATGGTATCAGGTATGCCATGAAGCTGTGGGGGGTATCCGATGCCGATATCGACAAGTACCTGGCCGACGCTCCGCTGGCCCAACTGACGGGCACCGAAGAGGAAATGATCGAAAAGATCGCCATCCAGCGCTGGATCGCCTCCTACACCGACGGCTTTGAAGGCTGGGCTATTGTCCGAGACTACGGCTATCCGGCCGAACTGGCCGCAGGCGTAGAAGATCCCGATATCTATTCATTGGGAGATGCAGCCCTCAACGGCAAATACCCGCAGCGCCTGCGCTACGGGAACAATGCCGTGAATACCAACGGCCCCAACGTACAGGCTGCCATCGCCAAGCAAGGCCCCGACGAGCAGTCTACCAAACTGTGGTGGGCTAAGTAAGTGCCGCCGGCAGAGAGAGCATGTTTGCTCTGACATAATATATGAGCCATCCCGCGCCTCTTACGAGCCGGGGTGGCTCATGTGTTTTTTGTGTATATGGAGTGAGTTAGTGAATGAGTGAATGAGTGAAAAAATCCAGACCAATGAATTATTCTCTTCTTTCCTTTTTCGGGGCGCTGATAATATTTCACGTTCCTTCTTTTGCTCAAACTGGGGCCACAGTGGAAAATGACAGCCCTGTCTTCCTCGTCAACCCCCTAATGGGCGCCGACTCGGAATTCAGCCTTTCCAATGGTAATACCTACCCGGCCATCGCCCTGCCCTGGGGTATGAATTTCTGGACTCCCATGACCAACAAGATGGGCGACGGCTGGACGTACCAATACGATGCCCATAAGGTCCGCGGCATCAAGCAAACCCATCAGCCCAGCCCCTGGATCAATGACTATGCCGCCTTTTCCCTGATGGCGGTTACCGGGGAACTCAGGTTTCAGGAGGAGGAACGAGCGTCCTGGTTCTCCCATAAGGCTGAAGAAGTAATGCCACATTATTACAAAGTATACCTGGCAGATTACGATGTGGTGGCGGAGGTGGCGCCTACCGAACGGGCAGCGCAGTTCCGCTTCACTTTTCCAGAGGAAGAGTCTTCCTATATCCTGCTCGACGCCTTTAATGAAGGCTCGATGGTGGAGGTTATTCCCGAAGAGCGAAAGATCATAGGGTATTGCCGCAACAACAGCGGGGGCGTGCCGGATAATTTTCACAACTACTTCGTGGCCGTTTTTGATAGGGATTTCGATCTCACCCACACCTGGGGGGATCAATGGGCGTTGGAGGAAAATTCCACCCGGAAAGAAGGCGGCCACGTTGGGGCGGTTATTGGGTTCAAAACGGAACGGGGAGAACAGGTACACGTGAAGGTGGCCTCTTCCTTCATCAGCCCCGAACAGGCAGAACTCAACCTCCGCAGGGAGATCGGAGAGGATACTTTTGAGCAAACCAAAGCGAAGGCCTTCCGGGCCTGGGACAAGGAGCTGCGCCGTATTAAAGTGGAAGATGACAACCTGGACAACCTCCGTACATTTTACTCCTGCCTTTACCGGCTACTGTTATTCCCACGGAAATTTTATGAGTTCGATGCTTCTGAAGAAATTGTGCACTATAGCCCGTACAACGGGCAAGTCCGCCCGGGCTATATGTTCACCGACAATGGCTTCTGGGACACCTTCCGCGCCGTGTTCCCTTTCTTCACGCTCATGTACCCGGAACTGGACAGCCACATCATGCAGGGCCTGGCGAATACCTACCTCGAGTCGGGCTGGTTGCCGGAATGGGCCAGCCCCGGCCATCGCGACTGCATGATCGGTTCCAATTCGGCCTCCCTGATCGCCGATGCATACGTCAAAGGGATCCGGGGTTATGATGCGGAGCTGTTGCTGGAGGCCATGCTGAAAAATGCCAGCGTAGCCGAAGGGCGGCCCGTCAATTCGGTCGGCCGCCTCGGCGTTGATTATTACAACGAACTGGGCTATGTGCCCTATGATGTTGGCATCAACGAAAACGCCGCCCGCACTCTGGAGTATGCCTATGCCGACTTTGCCCTTGCCCAGATGGCCCGCCTGATGGGAAAGGAGGAAACGGCCCGAAAGTTCTACGAGCAATCGTACAACTATAAAAAACTCTACGACCCTCAAAGTGGATGGATGCGCGGCAAAAACGAGGACGGAACCTTTCAGTCGCCGTTCAACCCGCTTAAATGGGGAGACGCCTTCACCGAGGGCAACAGCCTGCATTATACCTGGTCCGTTTTTCAGGACGTGCAGGGCCTGATCGATCTGATGGGCGGGGAAGAGGCCTTCGTAGCCAAGCTGGACGAGGTCTTCACCATGCCTCCCGATTTTGACGATTCCTATTACGGGTTTACCATCCATGAGATCCGGGAGATGCAGATCGTCAATATGGGCAACTACGCCCACGGCAACCAGCCGATACAGCACATGATCTACCTTTACAACCACGGCCGGCAGCCCTGGAAGGCGCAGCAGAAAGTGCGGGAGGTTATGGAAAAACTATACACTCCTGCGCCGGACGGGTACTGCGGGGATGAGGACAACGGGCAGACTTCCGCCTGGTACGTGTTCAGCGCCCTGGGCTTTTATCCCGTCACTCCGGCGACTACCCAATATGTGATCGGCAGCCCGCTCTTCGACAAGGTAACCCTGAAGTTGGAAAACGGCAGGGAATTCATTATCGAAGCTTCAGGAAATCAGCCGGGCAATGTGTATATTGAATCGGCGGTTCTCAACGGAAAACCCTGGAACAAGAGCTGGATCGATCACCAGGCCATGCAGGAAGGAGGAAAGCTGGCCTTCAAAATGGCGGATCAGCCCAACCTGTCCCGTGCCGTCGATGCGGATGCCGTCCCCTTTTCGCTGTCCACTTCAACCCTACAGGCAAATGACTGACAAGCACATCACCATTGGCGCCGATATTGGCGGCGGCCATATTCTCAGCGCCGCTATCGATACCCGGGCAGGGAACATCATCGAGGCTTCCCGCGCCTATGTTAAAGTGAATAATAAAGCATCCAAGGAGGTTATCTTCCAAACCTGGGCGCAGGCGTTGAACCAAACCATCGCAAAGATTGATGTTTCCCGGCTGGCCGGCATCGGCTTTGCCATGCCGGGCCCGTTCAATTATAAAACAGGGTTGGCGCTGTTTGAGGGCAATGACAAATACGAGGCGCTTTACCTTGTGAATGTAAAGCAGGAGCTTCCCGCCTTCCTGTCGGATCCGGGCCTGCCGCTCCGCTTTATGAATGACGCCACTTCCTTCGCCGTAGGTGTTTCCTGGCTCGGAGAAGCAAAAGGGTGTGCTAAGGTAGTGGCCATTACCCTGGGCACCGGCTTCGGTTCTGCCTATATCGAGGATGGCCTTCCGGTGGTGAACCGGGAGGATGTGGCGCCGCAGGGGTGTTTCTGGCACCTGCCTTATGAGGACGGAATTGCCGATGATTACTTTTCGACCCGCTGGTTTGTCCGGGAATACGAAAAGCTGACGGAAGAAAAGGCAGCGGGGGTTAAGGAGATTGCAGAAGCCGCTAAAGAGGAAGGAGCGGCCCGGAAACTTTTCCGGCTTTTCGGCCAAAACCTGGGTGAATTTTTCGTGCCCTGGCTGAAAAAATTCCCGGCGGATATTCTGGTGATCGGCGGCAATATCGCCCACGCTTATCCATTGTTCGGAGGGGCGCTGGAGTCCGTGCTCCGGGAAAATGGCATTTCCACCCGCCTGGCGGTTTCCACCCTGATGGAAGATGCAGCCCTGATCGGCAGCGCCCGCCTGTTCGAAGCAGCCTTCTGGGAACAAGTTAAAGAAGACTTGCCTGAACTGTAACTTTATGAGGACAAAGCGACTGATATTACTGGTTGTAGTATTCGCCTGCCTGTTGGCGGCGGTGAAGTTCCTGGCGCCGGAAAAAGTTGTTGAAGCCCGGCACGGAACCGGTGCGCCGGCGGCCCCCGCCCAGGCCGTACCCGAAAAAGTAGATTTCAATTTCCACGTCAAGCCCATCCTGTCCGACCGTTGTTTTAAGTGCCACGGGCCGGACGAAAAAGTCCGGGAAGGAGGGCTGGCCCTGCACGATAAGGCTTTGGCCTTCGCTGCTTTGGGAGAACACGGCGACAGGTACGCCATCATTCCCGGGGACCCGGAAAACAGTACCCTCATACAACGGATATATGCTGGGGATGAGAACGACAGGATGCCTCCTCCGGAATCCAACCTCGTTCTGAGTGAATACGAGAAGGCCATCCTGAAGAAATGGGTCGAACAGGGCGCGGAATGGAAAGAACACTGGGCATTCATACCACCGGTGAAACCGGAGATCCCGAAGGTGAAGGATACCGCCTGGCCCAATAATGAGATCGACCATTTCATTCTCGCCAAACTGGAAAGCCTGGGCCTTACCCCTTCCGGCCGGGAAACCAGGGAAAAGCTCATCCGCCGGGTGAGTTTCGGCCTTACCGGCCTGCCGCCCACCATTGCTGAGATCGAAGCTTTTGTCAATGATTCCGATCCTGATGCTTTCGAAAAAGTGGTTGGCCGCCTTCTGGCCTCCGATGCCTATGCAGAACGAATGGCGCTGGAGTGGATGGACCTGGCGCGCTATGCCGACACCCACGGCTACCAGGATGATTTCGAGCGCATCATGTGGCCGTGGCGAGACTGGGTGATCCATGCTTATAACCGAAATATGCCCTATGATGAGTTTGTCACCTGGCAGCTGGCCGGCGACCTGTTGCCGGAGGCCACCCTGGAGCAGGTTATCGCCACGGGATTCAACCGCAACCACAAGATCACCGCCGAAGGGGGCGTGATCGATGAAGAATACCGAACGGAATACGTGGCGGACCGGGCCCAGACTTTCGCTACCGCCTTCCTTGGGCTTACCCTGGAGTGCGCCCGTTGCCATGACCATAAGTACGACCCCATCAGCCAGAAGGACTATTACAGCCTGTTCAGCTTTTTCAATAACATCCCGGAAAAAGGGCTGATGGAAAGGCCGGACATCATTCCGGAGCCATATATAACGCTTACCAAAGAAGAGATCGAAGAAACGGCACAGTTCATCAATAACCTGGATTCCATGCCGGCCATTCCGCTGATGGTGATGCGGGAGATGGACACCCCCCGGAAGACGTTCGTTCTCCGGCGCGGGCAATATGACCAGCCGGGGGAAGAGGTGTTTCCCGCCACTCCCCGGCATATTCTCCCCATGGACGAAAAGCTGCCAAAAGACCGCCTGGGGCTTGCCCGGTGGCTATTCGACGAGAAGAACCCCCTGACGGCAAGAGTGGCCGTCAACCGCCTGTGGCAGCAGCTCTTCGGTACAGGGATCGTGGCTACTTCTTATGATTTTGGAAACCAGGGGGCGCTGCCGACACACCCCGGGCTCCTGGATTTCCTGGCCATCAAGTACCGGGAACTGGGATGGGATACCCGGGCCATGCTCAAATACATGGTGCTCTCCTCCACCTACCAGCAATCGGCTGCCGTATCGGATGAACTCCTGGAGGCGGACCCCGACAACCGCTGGCTGGCCCGGGCGCCCCGGCGCCGGCTGACAGCCGAAATGCTCAGAGACCAGGCCCTGAAGATCAGCAGCCTACTCAATGAGGAAGTGGGAGGGCCCAGCGTGAAACCCTATCAACCGGCAGGCATCTGGGAAGAAACGACCGGCGGGGGAGGGGGCAGTACGGCGAAATACGTTCAGGATAAAGGCGATAAGCTTTACCGGCGGAGCCTTTACACCTTCTGGAAGCGGACTGTGCCGCCGCCCAGCATGATGACTTTCGATGCGCCTTCCCGCGACCTGTGCACCGTGAAGCGGCAGGAGACCAATACGCCCCTCCAGGCGCTGGTGTTGCTCAACGACCCGCAGGTTGTAGAGGCGGCTCGTATGCTCGCTCACCAGGCAATCGATCAGGCGGGGAGTGAGGCTGCTGAGCGGGTCGCCTTCATGTTCCGCCTGGCTACCTCCCGGCCGCCGGAAAAGGAAGAGCTGGAACTTCTCGTCCAGTATTTCGAAGAGGAACGATCGCGGTTCGCGGAACAGCCGGAAAGCGCCGGGCAGTACCTCAAAGTGGGAGAGTACACCTTACAGACGAAAATGCCTCCGGCCGAACTGGCGGCCTACGCCGTCGTGGCCAATGCCATCTTAAACCTGGATGAGGCGGTGACAAGGGGGTGAGGGTAAGTCGTGATTCGAGAATTCGGGATTCGTCTTCGGCCCAAATAGGAAAGTTATTACCAGCCGGTTCCTAAGGCTTTGTGCCGCCTTAGTGTTTTCGTGCCTTAGTGGCTATAAAAAGAGCCTTGTACAGCAGTGTGAATTTGGAAGCCAAGCACCATACAAATAACTGACTATGAACAAGATATTCGAGGATAGAGCCTTACACCTCAACCGCCGGGCCTTTTTATCCAAATCGGCGCTGGGCATCGGCGTGGCCGCCCTGTCTTCTATTCTGGGATACAGCTTTTTCCGGAAGGATGAAAGCGGCCTTCTGGTGGAAGAAACCGGAGGGCTCACAGGGGCTCTGGAAGCGCTGCACCACCCGGCGAAAGCCAAGAGGGTCATTTACCTGTTCCAGAGCGGCGGCCCTTCCCAGCTGGAGTTGTTCGATTACAAGCCGTTGCTGAATGAAAGGAGGGGAGAGGGCCTCCCTGAGTCGATCCGCGCCGGCCAGCGCCTTACGACCATGACTTCCGGGCAGGACGCTTTCCCGCTGGTGGGTTCTCAGTTCGGGTTTCAGCAGTATGGCCAGAGCGGCGCCTGGGCCAGCGACATATTGCCCTACACGTCGAAGATCGTGGATGAGCTTTGCATCGTCAAGTCCATGTATACGGAGGCGATCAACCACGACCCGGCCATCACCTTTTTTCAAACAGGCTCCCAGCAGCCCGGCCGGCCCAGCATGGGCTCCTGGCTGAGCTACGGCCTGGGCAGTTCGAATGAAAACCTTCCGGCTTTCTGTGTCCTCCTTTCGCGCGGCACCGGCAGGCCTGCCGGGCAGCCCCTGTACTCCCGGCTGTGGGGCAACGGCTTCCTTCACTCCCTGCACCAGGGCGTGCAGTTCCGCGCTGCCCAGGACCCCGTTCTGTACCTCAACGACCCGGAGGGGCTGACGAGGGCGCAAAGGAGAAATATGCTGGATAAACTCTCGGAGCTCAATGCTATGCAGTACGATGATTACGGCGACCCCGAGATCCGGAGCCGTATTGCCCAGTACGAGATGGCCTACCGCATGCAAACCTCCGTCCCGGAGGTGATGAATATTGAAGACGAACCCGATTACACCTATCAGATGTACGGGCCGGATGCCATGACCCCGGGCACCTTTGCCGCCAACTGTATCCTGGCCCGCCGCCTGGCCGAGAAGGGCGTGCGCTTCATTCAGCTCTACCACATGGGCTGGGATCAGCACTTCGACCTGCCGGTAGCCATCAGCAAGCAGGCTAAGGACGTGGACCAGGCCTCGGCGGCCCTTGTGATGGACCTTAAACAAAGGGGGATGCTGGAGGATACGCTCATCATCTGGGGCGGCGAATTCGGGCGCACCAATTACTCCCAGGGCATCCTGACCGACACCAACTACGGGCGCGACCACCACCCCCGCTGCTTTACCATCTGGATGGCGGGCGGCGGCATCAAACCGGGCCTGGTGTACGGCGAAACCGACGAGTTCGGGTACAATATTGTGGACAAGCCGGTGCATGTGCACGACTTTCAGGCGACCATTCTACACCTCCTGGGCATCGACCACGAACGGCTCACCTATAAATACCAGGGGCGGCGCTTCCGGCTGACGGACGTGGAAGGGGAGTTGGTTAAGGATATTTTGGCATAAGAAGCTGTCTGCATTTGGTTCCAGGAATTTTTGATGTGCGATTTTCTTCGGAGGTGGACAAATCAAAAATCAAAAATTATAAATCATAAATCATAAATCATAAATGGATTTATTTATAAACCCCGGCCGCCTGCATCCGCTTCTGGTACACCTGCCGATCGGCATTCTGCTCTTTGCTTTTCTCCTGGAAGCCCTGAAGCGGTGGAAAAAGGACGATACCCTGAATTCGGCGATCGGGCTGGCTTTACTGGCGGGAGCCTTATTTGCCGTGGCCTCCGCTGTGACCGGCTTGCAGCTTTCGGAGGAAGGAGGTTACGACGATGCTCTGCTGGCCCGGCACAAATGGCTGGGGATAGCGATGGCAGGTGTTTCGGTAGCGCTGTACCTGGCTCATTCCCGCAGGTTCGAAAGCCTTACCCGGTGGTATACACCTTTACTGCTGTCGGCTACTGCCTTACTGGCGCTAACCGGGCACTACGGCGGGAGCCTCACCCACGGAGCGGATTATCTTTTCTCCAGGCCGGAAGATGGCGCGATAGTAGTGGCCGATATCCAAGCGGCCAATGCTTTTGAAACCGTTATTTCTCCTGTTCTGGAGGAAAAGTGCAACGGTTGCCACAACCCCTCCAAAGCAAAGGGAGAACTCGTTATGACTACACGCGAAGGGTTGATTGCCGGTGGTAAGAACGGCCCTGTTTTCAACGCGGAACACCCACTGGAAAGCAGCTTGCTGAAAAGGATACACCTTCCGGAGAGCGAGAAAAAACACATGCCCCCCAAAGGGAAAAAACAGCTCAGTGCAGAGGAAGTGAAACTGTTGGAGTGGTGGATACAGAACGGCGCCTGCCTGGATTGCATCGTTCGGGATATGGAGGGGCGGGATTCCGTCCGGGCCATATTGGATAAATATACCACATCCAGCGCCAACCTGGCCGCCATTCGCGCCAAGGCCGTCGATTTGGGAACCCTGGAAAAACTGAATGCAGGCGGCCTGCGGGTTTATCCCGTGGCGGAAGGAAGCCCGCTGCTGATCGCAAACCTGTCTAATCATCAGGAGCTGGACAAATACATACTGAACAAGCTGAAAAAGATCCGCAAAAACATAGTGGAACTGGACCTCTCCCATAGCAATTATTCGGACGAATTCGCTGGCCTCCTCGCCCGGTTCCCCAACCTCAATAAGCTGCAGCTGCAGAAGACCATGGCCGGTGACAACACCATCCGCCAACTGGCGGAGCTGAAATATCTGGAATCGCTCAATATATATGGGACACAGGCCAGTGATGCTTCCATCGATTTCCTGGTGGCCTTCCCCGCCCTTCAGCACCTGTACACCTGGCAGTCGGCCATAAGCGCGGAAGGGGCCAACCGCCTGCAGGAGGCGCGCCCTCTGCTGGAGATCCAGCATCAGGTGAATGAAGACATATTCGGGGAGTCTAAACTAAACCCGCCGCTGATCACAGCCGGGAGCGAGCTGTTTGTCGATTCGGTGGTGGCCTACCTGGCCACCAATTTCCGGAATGCCTCCATCTACTACACGCTGGACGGTTCGGAGCCGGATAGTTGCTCCACATTATATACCGATTCCGTAGTGATCCGGGAATCGGCGCTGCTGAAAGCGTACACCCATAAAACCGGTTGGGAGAACAGCCCACCCGTGGAGAAAACCTTCTTCCGGGCGGGAATAAAGGCAAAAAGGGCAACTCTTACCCAACCGCCCGCCGAAAAATACAAAGGCAAAGGCGCCGCCAGCCTGATCGACCTGGAGAAGGGAACAGCAGTATTTACCGATGGCAACTGGCTCGGTTATGAAGGAATGCACATGACGGCTACGCTGGAGCTGGAGCAGGAAGAGGAGGTGAGCGAAGTGGTGGTCAGCGCCCTTTCCGCCCCCGCCAGCTGGATCTTCTTTCCGCGCAAGCTAAAGGCCTGGATCTCTGAAGATGGCAGGGATTACCGCCTCGCCGGAGAGGTGGGCCTTCCCGGCGAGGAGCCGGGATCAGCGCCGGATATGGAATACTTCCGCATAGCCTTTGATGCTCAGCCCGCAAGATACCTGAAGGTGGAGGCGGTCAGCCGCCTGAAAAACCCGGACTGGCACCCCAACCCGGGAGGGAAGTGCTGGATATTCATCGATGAGGTTTTGGTGAATTAAGAACCTATCCCAAAACCTCGCTTTTGCGGCTGCCCCCGAAGGTTTTCGGATAGGCTCTTAACCGCCAGGCAGGCTATACTATTCGCGGTAAAACGAACCTTCTTCCTGAACCTCTCTTTGGTGTACTTCAATCTCTTTCAGGAGCCTCTTCAATATTTCCGGGTATTGCTCTGTCAGGTCATACTGTTCCGATGGGTCGGTATCCAGGTTGAAGAGCAGGGGTGTCCTGCCGTCGAAATATTGCTTTCCGGTTTGGCTGGAGGTTTTGATGTGGAGCTTCCAGGGGCCTTGGCGCACAGCGTGAAGCTCATTGGGCCCGTAGTAGAAGAAGGGCATATTGGCTACGGTATGCTCCTTTTCTCCTCTCAGAAGATGGCTGATGTCTTTTCCGTCTATAGCCCTGTCGGCCGGAAGCGGTATCCCGGCGAGTTTCAGGGCGGTCACAAAAAGGTCGAGCGTACTGCTCTGTTCCATTTGCAGGCTTCCCGGGGCAATCACTCCGGGCCAGCAAGCGATCGCCGGCTCCCGCATCCCGCCTTCCCAGGTGCTGCCCTTGCCGTCGCGGAACAGCCCGGCGGAGCCTCCTTCCTCATCCTTGATGATCCAGGGGCCGTTGTCGCTGGTGAAAAATACCAGGGTGTTTGCTGACAGGCCCTGTTCGTCGAGTAACTTCAGGACCTCTCCCACGCTCCAGTCGATCTCTTCCACCACATCGCCGTAGGCGCCCCGGGCTGATTTTCCGGCAAAGGCCGCTCCCGGGTGGAGGGGCAGGTGGGGCATGGCGTAGGGGAGGTATAGAAAAAAGGGATTGTCCTTATTTCGCAGGATAAATGATTTTGCCTCTTCGGTGTAGCGGGCAGTCAGCAAACTTTGATCCGGGTTAAGCTCCAGGGTGTCGTTGCCCCGCAGCAAGGCTATATCCGGATGTTTCGGCGGGATCATGTCATTGCTGTAAGGCAGCCCGAGGTACTCGTCAAAACCGTTCTGCAGTGGAAGGTATTCCCGTTTGAAGGAACCCAGGTGCCATTTTCCAAAACAGGCGGTGCGGTATCCTGCCTGCTTCAACCCTTCGGCCAGGGTTAATTCTTCGGGATGTATGCCTCGTTCGGACCCGGGGTAAAGCACCCAGGAAAAGCCGGAGCGGATCGGGTAGCGCCCGGTGAGCAGGGCATAGCGGCTGGCCGTACAGGCCGGAGAGCCCGAGTAGAAATTGGTGAACTTCATCCCCTCGGCGGCCATGCGGTCGAGGTTGGGCGTGCGAATGGTGGGGTGGCCATAGACGCCCAGGTCGCCGTATCCCAGGTCGTCGCAGAAGAGGATGACGATGTTGGGGTTTGCTACGGGTGGCGGCTCATTACCCTCATAACGGGGTAGGAGGATAATAAATAACTGGATGATGGTGAGAAAGGTGAAAGGGCTCATTTTGTGTTTATTTAAGCTGATGAGCGGACAGAGGGAGTGTTCGCAGAATTGAAAATGGAACGCGCCTGCCTGCTGTGCCACAGGCAGGATTAGGCCAAGAACGCGGATTTCGGGGGAGTGTTCGCAATTTTCACCCGGCTGAGGAACGAGGACGGGCGGTGTTTTTACCCGGCCGAGGTACGAGGACGGGCGCTGTTCGCAAGTCCCTGAAAATCAAGGGGCGTTTTTCAGGAGACACAGAAAATTGAACTATCCCGATTTCGGGGCAAAAAGCCAGGGCCTTAATCCGCGCAATCCGCTAAAACCGCGCTAATCTGCGTTCCATACCCAGCGATATTTTACAACTCTTTTACCATCAAATTCCGCCACCGCACCTTTATTCCGCCCCCGTCGTGGATCTGCAGGGCGATGAACCCTTCGCCGGCGCCGATCTTCTCGTCTTTGAGGCTGATCATCTTCTGGCCGTTGAGCCAGGTGGTGACTTTGTCGCCCTTCACTTTGATCTTTATTTTGTTCCATTCCCCTTCTTTCAGCGCCTTTCCCTTTTGCGCGGAAGGCTGGATAAGCCACCCTCTGCCGTAAGACTCATAAATGCCGCCGGTATGCTTTCCGGGCGGGGCTACCTCCACCTGCCAGCCGCTGATCTTTACCCCGTCGATGGTGGAGCGGAAGAAGATGCCGCTGTTGCCGTCGGCTTCCTGCCTGAACTCCGCCTCGAGGATGAAGTCCTTGTAATTCTTATCGGTGGATAAATAGCCGTACTCTTTATCCGGCCCGCTCTCCGATACCAGCTCCCCGTTTTCCACGTACCATTTTTCGGTGCCGTGAGCAGTCCATCCGGACAAGTCTTCCCCGTTGAAAAGGGATGTTTTCTGAGCAGTGGCCAATACCCCCATGCTGGTTAACAAGAGAATGGCCATGAATATCTTTTGATTCATAAGGAAAAAATTTGAGATGCTTTACAATATATATGAGCGTCGGATTTTGCCCGCCTCTGTGGGCCGTAGCCGCTACGGCGGGCGAATGGCACTCGAATCCCGAATAACGAACAACGAATCCCGAATAACGAACCCCAAACAACTACAGTTCCCGGATCCGGATATCCCTGAACCAGATGAAGCTGCCATGATCCTGCAGGCCGATCAGGCCTTTTTTCGCCTTTCCATAATCGGGGTACTTATCCCATTTCCCGGAATTGCGACGCTCCATCCATTCATCGGACCAGGGTACGAATTCCACCACTTTTTGCCCGTTGAGCCAGTATTCGGCCTTTTCTTCGGTAAAAACGATACGGGAGGAATTCCATTCGCCGGCATTCTTGGTGATCTTCTTTTCCGGGTCGGGAACATACATGGCGTAATCCGCCCCCGCTTTCTGCCAGTCCTCCAGTTTTTCGGGGAAGCCCAGGTCATCGATCAGCTGGTATTCCGGGGCATTTTCATAAGGGGCATTGTATTGCTCTCCTTCCAAAACGTGGTAAAAAATGCCGCTGTTGCCGCCCTCTGAGATCTTCCATTCCAGGGCCAGCTCGAAATCCTCGAATTCCCGGGCGCCGTAAACGATGTCGCCGCCGATGTCTCCCCCCGTTCCGAGGGATTTCAGGGCGCCGTCCTCGATGACCCAGTTTGCCGGAAGGGTGTCCTGGTTATAACCACGCCACCCTTCGGTACTTGTGCCGTCGAACAGGACGATCCATTCGGGTTCTTCGGTTGCGGCTTCGGTTTCCGAAGCCGGTGTTTTTTCCTGGCCGGAATTGCAGGAATACAGGCCGGAAAATGCAAATACTACTAATAAAAAGCGACGGATGTTTTTCATGGTGTGAATTTTCTTGTTACATGGAAATTTGCAGATATATGATTTTTGATTTGAGATTTTTGATGTGCGATGTGCTCACATGGGCCGACAGCCTGGCGCAGCCAAATCAAAAATCAAAAATCGCACATCAAAAATCAAAAATTTCAAACCACCTTCATCCCCACCGGGTCCCAGTTGATGAACTTGCCCTCAAAGTAGCTGTCGTTACACAACAAGGCCGGAGCGGCGGCGCGGAAGCCGAAAACAGGGTTTTCCACTACCGTTCCGCCTGTGCGGATAGCGCGGAGCCAATTGGCGAAGTGGTCGTAATGGGCGCCCTTGTAGCCGTCTTCTGCTCTGAAAACCGTTTCCTCGGGCGGCAGCATCTTCTTGCGGCCCGAAACCATGCCTCCGGCTTCTTGTGCCTTGGCCTTGGCGAAGTCATCCAGGGCGTCGCCGGAATTGCGGCGGAGCACCACTTCTTCCCATTTCACATCCATGGACCCTTTGCTGCCGACGACCCTCAGGTAGGTTGTGCCGCTGGTGCCGTCCACGAAATTGCAGCGCAGGGACAAGTTGAAGCCGGGGTGGGCTTCCGTTTCCGGATAATCGAACATACCAAGCAGTACGTCCGGCACTTCCCGCCCGTCCTTCCAGTAGCGCAGGCCGCCCATGGCGCTGATCTTGGTGGGCCCTAAAGAGC
This sequence comes from uncultured Phaeodactylibacter sp., assembly GCA_964418125.1. Lineage (GTDB taxonomy): Bacteria > Bacteroidota > Bacteroidia > Chitinophagales > Saprospiraceae > JACJXW01. The sequence continues at coordinate 12,324 of CAYQKY010000007.1, read as the reverse complement.
TGGTTATGAAGTGCAGGCTGGAGAACAGGTGCACGAACAGGTCGCCCGACATGCCGGTGCCGTAGTCCAGGTAGTTGCGCCAGCGGAAGAAGCGCAGCGGGTCCCAGGGCCGTTGGTTGGTATTGGCAATGTAGCGTTGCCAGTCGACCGTTGCCTGGGAGGCATCTTCGGGAATGGGGTACTGCCAGGCGCCGGTGGGGGAGTGGCGCGCCCAGAATCCTTCGGCGTAGTTGATGTCTCCGATCGCGCCCTCGGACAGCAGTTCCTTGGCCTTTTCGTTGCCCAGGGACGACAGGCCCTGGCTGCCCACCATGAAGACCTTGCCCGATTTCTTCCAGGCGTTGATCACCTCATGGCCTTCTTCTACGGAATGCACCATGGGCTTTTCGCAATAAGCGTGCTTGCCGGCCAGGAGGGCATCGACGGAAATCTGCTTATGCCAGTGGTCGGGCGTGCCGATGATCACGGCGTCGACATCCTTACGGCTGAGTATTTCCTTGTAGTCGGCGGTGGCAAACAGATCCTTGCCCCATCGCTCCTGCGCATCCTTGATCCGGCCCTTGTACAGGTCGCACACCGCCACCAGGCGGGCGCCTTCGTGGCGGAGGCAGGTCTTGGTGTCTTCAACGCCCATGCCGCCGGCGCCGATCAGGGCGATCCGGACTTCTCCGGAAGGAGTGAGTGGGTTGGTTCTCTTTAAGTAGGTTATCGTTTTGTTGCTGTCGGTGAAGGAGGCGCCGGCCGCCGCTACGGATGCCGTGGCCAGGCCCAGTTTTTTGATGAATTGCCTTCGGTTGTTATCACCCATTGTTGTATGTGTTTTGAGTTTTTTCAGATCTCTGTCCCTGCCTGCTCAAATATATGGTTTCTGCCAGGAAAGCGGGAATTTTGGTGGGTACTTTCAGGGAGGGTGGAGCGAAGCGGCGAGGATGAAGAGGAAGCACGGGGATTGGGGCCGCCTGATCTGTACGGCGTTTAGGTTTGCCGGTAAAAACAGAAAAAACACTAAACTTTCCGGCTTTCGTTTCATGTTTTTCAGCTGTAGTTATTTAGTAACGGTTACTCACTGATCAAAATCATTGCGCTGTCTTGATATTTGGCCTATAATAAATTCCTTGGAAGTTCTACCCAGTCGTTCCTTCCCGAAAACTTTCTCACCATAACAGCCACTTCGGCATTTCATTCTCCATAACCATACCAAAACCAATGATGATGAAAAGCACAGAAGTTTTAAAGGAACGGAAAGTATCCAAAGAAGCCAGAATGGATATTTTCGAAGGGTATCTTCTGGCCAGGCTGCACGCCATAGGCTCCAGGTCGGAAGGGCCGCTTTATTTCTTACAATTGAAAACCGGAAAAGAAGTGCTGGTCGTAAAAAAGGTACACCCCTGGGAAAACGACCCGGTATTGCATGCCTGGCTGGGTGAGAAAGTGGCCATACTTGGTAAAAAAGGGAAAGTGGAGGAGGGCAAACCCGGTATTGAGTACGGCAGGATCCTGAACCGGGCGGAGCCGCTTACGCTCGGGCTCAAACTTAGTATCAAAGACGACATCCTCTGGGTCAACAGGATGCCGCCTGCCTCCGTAGGCGGCGATGCCCTTACCGGGCCGGTCAGCCCGCCGCCGGAATACCCGCCCCAATTGAAGAATATGGCGCTGTACTTCTCCGTCATGTGGCCGTACCGGGAAGAAGGAAGAAGCATCTGGAAGGGCCAATGCCCTACTTCCCAACTTTTTGACTTTCGGATCGAGAACCCGGCAGGGGAAACCATCTGGCAGTGGGGCGCCTGCATGCTGTTCCGCGATGAGATCACCATGGTGGAGATACCGGGCGGGTCCGAAAAAGAGGTGAAGGCGCCCTGGTTCTACTTTGAGGATGCCATCACCCGGGAGGGCGTCTATGTGGCCAGCGCCCGGTTTATCGCTTCCGGGCAGGAGATCAGAATGCCGTTCCGGGTCAAGTTTGCTCATGAGTAGGCCTCTTCCTGGCCTGTCGAACCGGCATAAATGTTAATTTGGGCGGTAAATCGACGGGCCATGTTTTTCAACGCTTTCATTTCCCTGGCGCTGAGTATTTTTTTGCTGAGCACCGCAATTCTCCCGGCACAAACTGTGACCATTCAATCTGCTGTGGAACGCCCGGCGGGCGCTCCCTTCTTCATCCGGTTAGAAGAGTCTGGGGATTGGAGCGGCCGGGTGTTGGAAAATGCAGAAAGCGGGGCGGTACTTCCAGTCCAGGTATACGACTCCGCTCACTTAGTAGCCTTGTGTGAAGCCTCTATGGCTGCCGGAGAAAGCCGAACCTACCGCCTTCGTGCCGGAAAGAAAGGAGAAGCCTTCACGCAGGTAGAGGTAGTTGAGCCTGATGGCTGGTTGAAAATTATATCCGGCGAAAAGGAAGCGCTCGATTATTCCGTTGACGAACAATTGCCCGCCGACAGCCTGCCTGCCTTTTACCGCCGCAGCGGCTTCATTCACCCCGTACGAAGCCCTTCCGGGGTGGCAGTCACCGATGGCTTTCCGGTGGGCCATACCCATCAGCACGGTATTTTCATGGCCTGGGTCAATACCCTGTTCCGGGACGAGAAGGTGGACTTCTGGAACCAGCACCGGGAAACCGGAACGGTGGAACACTTTTCCCTCGATACCCTGATCAGCGGGCCGGTATTTGCCAAGGCTGTTGTACGCCTGCGCCACCGGGCGCTGGCCTTCGGGCCGGCCCTGGAAGAGGAGTGGGTGATCCGGGTGTTCAACAACAGCGGCCCGCTGCTCTGGGAACTCGATTCCCGCCAGGTGAATATTACCGAAGACACGCTGCATCTCCTGGAATACCACTACGGCGGCCTGGGCATCCGGGGAAGCAAGTATTGGAGCCCCGACGATAAGGCCCATTTTTACGATACCGCCCGGGTGCTGACCGGCGCCGGAGATACCCGCCCGGCCGCCAATCATACCCACCCGGGCTGGGTTGCCCTTTATGGCGATACGCCTTCCGGCATGGCCGGCATCGCCGCCATGGATCATCCCGGTAATTTTCGCTTTCCGCAAGCTGTGCGTGTGCACCCGGAAATGCCTTATTTCTGTTTTGCTCCCGTTGTAGATGGGGCTTTTGTCCTGGCGCCGGGTGTTCCTTATTTTTCCCGTTATCGTTTTGTGGTATTTGACGGCCCGCCGGATGAGCCGGCCCTGGAGCTTTTCTACCGGGATTTCGGAGCGCCGGTTATGGGAAGGCTGGATTGATATTTGGATATGGGGTATTGCCATTATGGGAAAGGAGCATAAAAAGCTATATTTAGGCATCATTTAAGCAAAACGAAATGGAGGAACAGTATTTTTTGTTCCTCCCACCGACGTTCCTGGTAAAGATGGAATGGAGGTGTTAACACCTTAAACTTTAGACAAATGTTGAAAGAAGGGAGCCCTTTTTACCTGATCATGATCAGCATCATTGCCGCTCTGGGAGGCCTTTTGTTTGGCTACGATACCGGCGTGATCAACGGCACGCAATTCTATTTCAGCAAGTATTTTGACTTGTCCGCCGCCATGAAGGGGTGGGTAGTGGGTAGCGCCTTGCTGGGCTGTTTTACCGGCGCTCTCCTGTCCGGGCCCCTGAGCCGCATCCTGGGGCGAAAGTATTCTCTGGTGCTTTCGGCTTTGCTGTTTACGATATCGGCCTGGGGGTCGGGGCTGCCCGCTTTCCTGCCAGAGTCGGTTTCCCTGCTGGTCGCATTTCGCCTGATCGGCGGCCTGGGCATCGGCATTGCCTCCATGAATGCTCCGACCTATATTGCCGAACTGTCCCCGGCCGGTATTCGCGGCAAGATGGTTACCTTTTACCAGATGGCCATCGTGATCGGCTTTTTCGTCGTCTTTCTGGTGACTTATTTTATCGGGAGCGGACAAGAAGAGGCGTATAACGTCAACCGGGGGTGGCGGCTGATGTTCTGGTCCGAGCTGGCGCCCTGCCTCCTTTTTTTCCTCCTGCTTTTCCTGGTGCCCAAAAGCCCGCGCTGGCTGATGCTGAAAGGGCGGGCCGAAGAAGCGATGGCCGTACTCACCCGGGTTCATGGGCCCGAAATTGCGGAAACCGAAATGCAGGAGATTCGCCAGTCCATCCGCGAAGAGCGGGGAGGCCTTTCCTTTAAGGATATTTTCCGGAAGTCCGTTTTTCCCATTATTCTGATTGGCTCTGTCTTATCCGCCCTGCAGCAGTTTACGGGCATCAATGCGGTGCTTTATTACGGCGCCGACATCTTTGAGAAAGCACTGGGCTTCGGCCAGGAAGATGTGCTGGCCCAGCAGGTGCTGCTTGCCGGCGTGAATGTGGCCTTCACTTTCCTGGCGATGTTCACGGTAGACAAATGGGGGCGCAAACCACTGGTCATCTCCGGCTCGGTAGGTATGCTGGTTGGTTTCCTGATGTTGGGCTCCACTCTTATGGCCGGGCAGGTCGGCCTCCTGTCCCTGATCGGCATCCTGACGTTTGTGGGGTCCTTCGCTATGTCGATGGGGCCCATCGTATGGGTCATCCTCTCGGAAATGTTCCCCAATTCCATCCGGAGCATCGGCATGTCCATAGCCGTGGCCGTGCAGTGGGGGGCCAATTACCTGGTGTCCCAGAGTTTTCCTATGGTCGTGGAAAGCGAGGCGAATATCAGCGGCTTCTGGAACGGCTCGCTGCCCTACTTTTTATTCATTGGGTTCATTGCCATCATCATCTGGTTTACCTGGAAATTCATTCCGGAGACCAAAGGGCAGTCCCTGGAGAAGATCGAACACCTCTGGGAGGAGCGGTACGGGGAGATCTGACCCTTTCCTCATAACAATGGGATCATGAAAAATATCAGCTTACTATTTCTGGCGCTGGCTGGCCTACTGGCCGGCTGTGCCGGGAAGCAGCAGAAGGCGCCGGAAGCAGAACAGCCCCTGGCCCTTTATGAAATGCAGCCTGAAGCAAGCACCCGGTGGGCCAGCTTCGAGAACCCGCAGGCGGCAAAAGGGCAGGGGGGCAAGGAGAACCGGGGCGCCAAAGGGAGGGCCTTTGAGCGGTTGGCCCCGGGGGAGCGCAAGGTACTGTTGGATGTGGAGGGCAGCGGCGTCGTCCGCCGGATGTGGATAACCATCATGCAGAAGGACCCGGAAACGTTACGTTCGCTGCGCATTGAGATGTTTTGGGATGGGAATGAGAAACCAGCCGTTTCGGCCCCTTTCGGCGATTTTTTCGGCAGCATTCTCGGCCGGAATGCCGCTTTTCAGAACGAATTCTTTTCCAATCCGGAAGGCCGCTCTTACAACTGCTTCATTCCCATGCCTTTTCGCAAGGGCGCCCGGATCGAAGTGGCCAACGATGCTCCCTATCAGGTGTCCCACATTTTTTACGATGTGAATTTCACCCTGGAGCCTGTCAGTGACGATGCCCTTTACTTCCACGCCTTCTGGAACCACAGCCCGGCAACGGAGCTGGGCGTGGATTTCGAGGTCCTGCCAAAGGTGGAAGGCCGGGGTAAGTACCTGGGCGCCCACATCGGGGTCGTCACCAACCCGGTTTACGAGGATCACTGGTGGGGAGAAGGGGAAGTGAAGGTATTCCTCGACGGTGACAGTGAGTTCCCAACTCTGGTGGGCACCGGCACCGAAGATTACATCGGTACGGGCTGGGGGCAGGGGGTGTACTTCCACCGCTACCAGGGCTGCACCCTGAAAGACGGACGGTACTGGGGTTTCTACCGATACCATGTGCCTGACCCGGTATACTTCCATGAGGACTGCCGCGTGACGCTCCAGCAGATCGGCGGGTCCGCCCGGCAGAAAGTAGCGGAGCTTTACAATAAGGGCGTCCCCATGATCCCTATTTCGATCGATGCCCATGAGAACGGAAAATTCGGGGATTTCGTGCGCCTGCTGGATATGGACCCTGTCCCCCGGCCGGACGGCCCTTCGCTGCCCGACGGGCACATGAACTATTACCGGTCCGACCAGGTGTGTTCCATCGCCTTTTTCTACCTGGATAAGCCAGCTATTGGCCTTCCGGCTATTGAAGGAGTGAATGAACGAATTTACGGCCTGGAGGAGAAGTGAATATTTCGGATGGCCCTATAAAACAAAATCAATTCCTTTTTCTATCATTTCTTCGTATCGCTGCCGGTTAAAGCGATACAAAAACGCCCCTTTTCTGGAGTTGGACTTGTCCTTTTCGTCCAGCTTGTCCAGTACATTCATCGAAAGTATCTTTTTTCTGAAGTTCCGCCGGTCGAACTCTTGCTGGTAAATGGCATCGTACAGCCTCTTCAATTGTGGTATGGTGAACTTTTCCGGAAGCAGCTCGAAACCGATCGGGCGGTATCGGGCCTTTCGGCGAAGCGCCCGTAATGCATCTTCCACCATTTGGTTGTGGTCGAGTATGAGCGGTGGCACAGCGCCGAGGCCAAACCATTTGGCCTGGTAGGTTTCTACCGCCTGCGCTTCCTCCTCGCCAAGGCGGATGAGGGCAAAATAAGCCTGAGAAATGACCCGTGCCCCGGGATCTCTTTCTACTTCTCCGTAGCAGCCCAGGGGCTCCATGAAGATCCCGTCCAGCCCGGTATAAGCGCCCAATACCCTGGAGGCCGCCGAGCTGACGCTTTCTTCCGGCTGTACAAAACTGCCTATCACGGACCACTCCCCCTTAAAGGGCTCCACCTTGCGCTTGAACAGGAGCAGTTTCAGTTCCTCGAGGTCGAAGCCGAAGATGATGCAGTCCACCGCTACCAGGAGAGGAGTGGCGTCCTGATAGAAAGCCTTTTTATGGGTATTGCGCATAAAATTCGGTTGAAGATTTGAATTCCCAAAAATAAGCGGAATTTTACACTTGTGAAGTACGTGTAAAAAATACACTTTTAAGAAAGGAGTTAAAGGTATTAGTTTTATACATTAATTGCAATGGCAGTTCGCAACAGGTGTATTGCCACTTTTTTCTACTCCCTTTCCTTACTGCGCCGGTATTCAGCGCTAACTCGGCCCGCCCTGTGGAATAAATACAAATTCCACAGGGCGAACCAAAATTTTTTGGCGTCTTCAGGGCAACTACGCAAAACGTTACATCTTTTATTCCCGTCTTCAATATAATTTTCTAAGGCGAAAGCCGCTTTGATACTCAGATTATGCTGTATTTTGATGGAAAATTGAAAAAAAATTTTGAACTACCAAAAACAAGTGTTTATTTTACGCTTGTAAAAGTACCCACGGACAATCTTATTTTAGTTCAATACGCAGAAGCCTTAATACATTTTCATGAAGTTCAAATGGAGGCAAAAGAGAGAGCTTGACTAGGTGAATGGTTGGAACGGCCTGTTTGCTATTACTCAATCTGTAACATACTTTTATAAACAAACTAAAAGGCGAAGACATGGAACTAAAGACCCTGGCCAGGCAATTTTTAACATTTGGACTGTTAATTATTGCGAGTTTCCCACTTACCGCCCAAAGCTCACCAGGCCTCCAACCGATTTTTTCGGAAAGTGAGGCCGCTGTCCATCTCGACCAGGCTGGAATTGCCGGCGCATCCAGTTCGGTTAATCCTTTACTTACGGCCAATAATCCGGCCTTTAGATCCGATGTTGGATTTGTAAAAGCAGATCCTGCAGAAAAAACCATTACGGGGAAAGTTACGGATGAAAACGGCGACCCGCTCATCGGCGCTACCGTGGTTGTAAAAGGATCTTCTTCGATCGGCACGGTAACGGACATCGATGGCAACTACGAACTGGCCGTCCCCGATGACGCCGCCGTTCTGGTTATTTCCTATGTTGGTTACCTGAGCCAGGAAGTACCGATCAATGGGCGGACTACTATCGACGTGGCCCTCCAACAGGACATAGCCAAGCTGGAGGAGGTTGTCGTCGTGGGTTACGGTACGGCAAAATCCCGGGAGATCACCAGTTCCATTGTTTCTGTAGATGCGGAAGACTTTAACCGGGGTAACGTCAACGACCCCACCCAATTGCTGCAAGGAAAGGTGGCTGGTTTGCAGATCGCCAGAGCGGGCAGCAACCCGAACCAGCCTTTCGCGATCAGGCTGAGAGGGCTGTCCACTTTAGGGCAAAATTCGGAGCCTTTGGTTGTTATTGACGGGGTCATCGGTGGTTCCCTGGATATCTTGGACCCCAACGATATCGAATCCATCGAGGTATTAAAAGATGCATCGGCGGCTGCCATATACGGCACTCGGGGTAGTTCCGGAGTGATCATCGTGACGACCAAGTCGGGGGCCAATGTCTCTGACACCCGTTTGGATTACAATGGTTATGTGGCTTTTGAAAGCGTCCAGAATACCCACCCCATTGCATCGCCTGAACAGTTTATCGAAGCGGGGGGGCAGGACCTGGGGTCGAGAACCGATTGGATAGATGAAATTACGCAAACCGGCATTTCCAATGTTCACAACATTGCGGTGACCAGTAACAACCGTTCTTCCAATTATCGTGCTTCCGTCAATTACCGTGATGTAGCAGGGGTGCTGACCGGCCGCGGGTTCGAACAATTCAACGCGCGGTTAAATTTCACCCAGAAGCTGTTGAATGACCGTTTAAGGCTCACTTCCATTGCCTCGTTTACGCAGCGCGATAGCGACTTTGGTTTTCCCCAGGCATTGAGGTATTCGACGAACTTCCCGCCGACGGCGCCGATTTTTGACCCAAATTCTGCTTCGGGTTATTTTCAGACCGGCACCCAGGATGTGTTCAATCCAGTTGAACTGAACGAAATAAACACCAATATCGGCCGCAACAAGGGGGTTATCGGAAATTTTAAAGCAGAATATGAGCTGCTGGAAGGGCTTTCCGTGATGGCCAATTATTCCATCCAAACGCAAAGTAACCTTACAGGCACCTACATCAGCAACAACTCTCTGTGGGCCAACGGTAACGCTCCGGCCAACAACGGCATTGCAACCAGGACGTCCAGCGATGATGTAAATGAGCTGTTTGAGTTCACCTCTTCTTACGAAGGCGAAAAAGGAGATCTGACGTATACGGTCTTAGGCGGCTATTCCTTCCAGGAACTCACTACGGAAGGGTTCTCGGTGACCAATACGGATTTCATTACCAACGAGGTTACCTTCAACAACCTGGGATTAGGGAACGGTTTCAATAACCCGGCCGGGACCAGGAGCGCGAGTTCCTTCAAAACAAGCTCCCGGTTGATCGCATTTTTTGGCCGGGCGAGCCTGAATCTGGATAATGCTTACTACCTGACGGCGAGCTACCGGAGGGAAGGTTCTTCCCGTTTCGGCGCCAACAACCGTTGGGGTAACTTCTGGTCCCTGAGTGGAGGCGTAGACATAGCCACTGTCGCCAATTTGGGATTTTTTGACAACCTGAAGCTCAGAGCCGGTTATGGGGTAACGGGCAACCCTCCGGCTGACGCTTTAGCCTTTCTTGCGGTGCTGAGAAGGCAGGGTTCCGGGTTTGTAAACGGTGAGTTCGTTCCGGCGATCGGCCCCGGTTCCAATCCTAACCCCGACCTGAAGTGGGAGGAAAAAGGAGAACTGAACCTGGGGCTGGATTTTGCTCTGCTGGATTACAGGCTGTCCGGTAGTGTCGATTATTTTATCCGCAATACGTCGGATCTGTTGAATACGATCTCCGTGCCCACTCCTCCCAATGAGTTCGGAACTTCCCTGGTAAACGTCGGTGAGTTGGAAACGAAAGGGCTGGAAGTGCAATTGAATTTCAAAGCATTGGAGCGAAAGGATTTCTCATGGGATATTTCGGCCAATTATTCTACCTTCAAGACCACGCTGGTGCAATGGAACCTGGACGAGGATGTCGTACTCAACAGAGGCAATATCGGCCCTCCCGGTTTGAACAACACCTTTATTTCCAGATTGTCGGAAGGGGATGAAATTGGCCAGTTGCTCGCGCCCATCTTCGTGCGTTACAACGACGATGGCGTCGCCGTCCTGTTGGATAAAGACGGAAACGAAACCACCGAACGGAATACCGATGATTTCGTGGTAGTGGGCAACGGTTTGCCGGATTTCAACCTCGGGATAAACAACTCTTTGCGCTTTAAGAATCTTGACCTGAACTTCTTCTTGCGGGGAAGCTTCGGCCATTCTCTGGCCAATATCAGCCGCGCCTATTTCGAACACCCGGCGGTTTCCGGCAGGCAAAATATCATCATCACGGATTTTTACAACCCTCAGGACGCTCAGACGGATGCCTGGCACTCCGCTTATGTCGAGGACGCCTCCTTCCTGAAGCTGGACAACGCCACGCTGGGGTACACCTTCAATTTTGCCAAGAACAGCGCTTTTCGGGCCCTCCGGCTGTATTTCTCCGGCCAGAATATTTTTGTGATCACCGATTACACCGGGGCGGATCCCGAGGTGCGCTATTTTGACCCCGGGCCCAGCACGGAAGGCAACAGCAACAACCAGTTTGCAGGCGATATTCTGGTGCCCGGAATTGACCGGCGGGTAACTTATTTCCCGTCCAGGATATGGACCTTGGGTTTAAATGTGAGTTTCTAATGGCTTAAACTTTCACAACTATGAAAAAGATCAGCATAATCTTCATCATATTAATGGGTTCAGGTTTGTATAGCTGTACAGACCTGGAGCCGGAGATTTTCAGTGAGATCACCCCTGAGAATTTCTTTAAGGATGAAAACCAGTTAGCAGCGTTTACCGCTGCGGCCTATACGCCGCTCTATCAATACTGGAGCAACCACGAAGTTAATGAGTTGACCACCGATGTGGCCACCGTCCCCATTCGTTCCAATGGCGGCTGGAACGACGGTGGCCTATGGCCCCGCCTGGTGGAGCATAACTTTAACCCCCTGGATTTTGTCGACGGGAGATGGAATGCCTGGTTTGGCGGGGTCGGCACCTGCAACCGCTTATTGGAAACCTTGCAGGCCAACCTGGAGCCGAACGATCCGGTCATTGCAGAACTCAAAGCCTTGAGGGCCTTTTATTTTTACATGGCGCTGGACCTTTTCGGCAATATTCCTCTGGAGACCAGGTTCGCCGAGGCTGACGCCCAACCGGCGCAAAGTTCGCCCGCCGAGGCATTTGCTTTTATCGAAAAGGAACTGCTCGACGCCATTCCCAACGCCACGGAAAGTACGGCGGCCTACGCCAAGATGAATAAGTGGGTGGCTTATATGGTGCTGGCAAAGCTGTATATCAACGCAGAGCGGTTTGGCGCCGGGCCGCATTACCAGGAAGCCGCCGATGCGGCTAACGCCATAATTGGCAGTGGGGTATATAGCCTGGAAAGCGGTTATTTCGCCAACTTCCTGCTCGAAAACGAAGGTTCCGCCGAAAACATGTTCGTCGTTCCTTACGACCGGGTCAATGCCGGCGATTTTGCCATCCGCTGGCAGGCGCTGCACCAGTCTGCCAACCCCACTTTCGGCATTTCCGGAGGGGCTACGCCCTGGGGCGGGTTTAGCATACAGGAAGACTTTTACAACGCCTTTGACGACAATGACAAGCGCCGTGGGATGTTCATTATCGGCCAGCAGTATACCGTAGAAGCAGAACCCACTTTCTCGGAAGAACTTGGTTTTTTCTACGCGAACCCCAAGGATGAATTCAGGTTGATCAACTGCGTAGAAGATTATGACAACTATACGACGGCGGCTGACCGGGCCACCTTCGGCTGGCCCGACAAGACTTCCGACCAGTTGACAGATGAAGAAAGGCGGGAGTTTTGTAATATCGACATTACGCCGGGGTATGAATTCAGCGCCGACGGCAGATGTTTGTACCGCAACGGCGCCCGTTACGGTAAGTTTGAATATCCCATCGGTATCGCCGGCGGTGGTTCGAACGACTTCCCCATCTTCCGTTACGCCGATGTATTGCTGACAAGAGCAGAGGCCCTCTGGCGCCTGAATGCAGGAAGCGCTGAAGCCCTCTCTCTGGTTAATCAGATCAGAGGCCGCGCCGGGCTCGACCCGCTTTCCGCCCTGGCCGAAGATGACCTGTACTGGGAGATCAAAAAGGAGCTGGCGCTGGAAAACCAGTCTCGGGCGACGACCATCCGCTTTGGCCACTGGCAGGATGGCTGGTTCCTGAAAGAAGCCAATCCGGAAGAAAAGTATAAAGAGTTTTATCCGATTCCGCAAAATCAGCTGGATGCCAACCCGAACCTGTCGCAGAACCCGGGATATTAGAGCATTTTTGGCAAAGGAGGGTTTCACTACTTCCCGTTAGCTGTATGCTGCCCTCTGTTTTTCAGGTGATTAGCTAAGAAGAGAAGCAAAAGTATGTGTTTAAGTCGAGGTGACATCTAGGGTGTTCATTTTGGGGAATTCGGTTCCCACAAGTTTTAGTCC
>CAYQKY010000006.1:0-117472 GCA_964418125.1 uncultured Phaeodactylibacter sp. | reverse complement strand
ATCATTAATGGTGCACGGGTCCCCGTCGTCGCAGGGCCGCTGCATCTCGCAGGAATCATCCGTCCCGCAGGGCGCAGGCTCGCCGGCACAGGGCACGCAGATGCTCCCATCGCCGGACAGTACGGTTTCCATATCATTAATGGTGCACGGGTCCCCGTCGTCGCAGGGCCGCTGCATCTCGCAGGAACCATCCGTCCCGCAGGGCGCAGGCTCGCCGGCGCAGGGCACGCAGATGCTCCCGTCGCTGGAAAGTACCGTCTCCACGTCATTGACCGTGCACGGGTCCCCGTCGTCGCAGGGCTGTACATCCGTTGGTGCAGTGACGCAATCCCCTGGAGTTCCCTGACAGGGCACACAGATGCTCCCGTCACAATCGAGCACGGTTTCCATATCATTGATGGTGCTGGGGTCGCCGTCATCACAGGCTTGCACTGTAGTTGGGCCGTTACTGCAATCTATCATTGTTCCCTGGCAAGGCACACAAATACTTCCGTCGGATAAGAGTTGAATTTCCACATCATTTTCGGTACATGGGTTGCCATCATCGCAGGGAATGGCAAATTCACAGGTATCATCAGTACCACAGGGAGCAAGGGTACCGGCGCAGGGTACACAGATGCTGCCATCAATGTTCAGGATGGTTTCCATATCATTGATGGTGCACGGGTCGCCATCGTCACAAGCCTGTATCGTGGTAGGGCCGGTACTGCAGTCTGTCGATTCTCCCATGCAAGGCACACAGATACTCCCGTCACAGTCGAGCACGGTTTCCACATCATTGACGGTATTGGGGTCGCCGTCATCACAAGGCTGAATGGAGGTGGCGCCATTACTGCAATCAACGGGCGTGCCCGCACAAGGGATGCACACCACCGTGTTGTCGCAGGCATCCACTGCCTGCATGTCGTTTTCCGTACATGGGTTCCCATCGTCGCAGGCCTGCATCACCGTATTGGAGCAGGACGTTACCGGCGTGCCCGCGCAGGGGATGCAAACGATGGAATTATCACAGGATTCTACGGTTTGCAGGTCGTTTTCCGTACAGGGATCGCCGTCATCGCAGGGCAGGACTACGGTGCTGGTACAGGAGATATCCAGCGTGCCCGCGCAGGGGATGCAAACGATGGAATTATCACAGGATTCTACGGTTTGCAGGTCGTTTTCCGTACAGGGATCGCCGTCATCGCAGGGCAGGACTACGGTGCTGGTACAGGAGATATCCAGCGTACCGGCGCAGGGGATGCACACCACGGAATTATCGCAGGCCTCTACCGTTTGCTGGTCGTTTACTGTGCAGGGATCGCCGTCATCGCAGGGCAGGACGATGGTGTTGGTGCAAGCCGGCGCAGGCGTGCCCGCGCAGGGGATGCAGATAAAAGCATTATTACAATCCTCTACGACCTCTACATCATTGACGGTACAGGGGTCGCCGTCGTCACAGGGCAGGCTGACGGTATTGACACAGGAAGGGAGGGGCGTACCGGCGCAGGGCACACAGATAAAGGCATTATTGCAATCCTCCACGATCTCTACATCGTTGACGGTGCAGGGGTCGCCGTCGTCACAGGGCAGGCTGACGACGTTGAGACAGGTAGGAGAAGGCATTCCGGCGCAGGGGACGCAAATGACGGAGTTATCACAGGCGTCCACTATTTGTGTATCGTTGAGCGTGCAGGGGTCGCCGTCGTCGCAGGGCTGGGCCACGGTGTTGGTACAGAAGGGGCTCGGGGTACCCGCGCAGGGGACGCACACCACGGAGTTGTCGCAGGCGTCCACGGTTTGCCTGTCGTTGATGGTGCAGGGGTCGCCATCGTTACAGGCCTGAACTACGGTATTGGAACAGGAGGCGATGGGCGTTCCCGCGCAGGGGATGCATACTATGGAGTTGTCACAGGCGTCGACGGTCCGCATATCGTTGATGGTACAGGGGTCGCCATCGTTACAGGGCTGGACAATGGTGTTGGTGCAGGATGCGATCGGGGTACCCGCGCAGGGGATGCACACCACGGAATTGTCGCAGGCGTCGACGGTTTGAGTATCATTGATGGTACAGGGGTCGCCGTCGTCGCAGGCCTGGGCCACGGTGTTGGAGCAGGAAGCGATGGGCGTTCCGGCGCAGGGAGCGCAGACTATAGAGTTATCGCAGGCGTCCACGGTTCGCATATCATTAATGGTGCAGGGGTCGCCATCGTCACAGGGCAGGGAAGTGGTATTGGCGCAATCCGGAGGCACCGCCTGGTCATAGGTATAGGTAAGGCAGATCTCATAGCTGACCGAAACGGTGCCGTCGCTTATGGCTGCTCCGTTGGAGGGGCAAGTGGGGGAGAAATCGGTAGCGGGAATAATATCGACACCAATAACATCCGTAATACTGATGGCATTACAACTGGCAATATCCAAAGAATATACCCCGGCGACAGTAGACCCGCCGCCAAAGCCACCACAGCCCGGAGTAAGGACATCCTGAATGATAGGACAGACAGATGTAGCGGTCAACGGGCAATTCAGTAAGACATTGCCGAATATGGGAATACCGTTGCAGTTACCGGAAGCCGTAATATTCATAATGTCAATCTCAACGACCAGCGAAGTAAGTGATGGGTTGTTGAGGCCACAAGGAAGCGCAGGAGGATTAAAATTATGCAAATAGCCTTCGTTAGGAATGGGCTGAGTAGCATGCGCGAAATCGTTTCTGTCGGTCCCGAGCAAAGCTGCCGCTACAGTCTGGCAAGAAACTTCCGTATGCTGCCCGAAACTCACCCGGGGAACAGCTATTATTGCGGTAAACAATAGAATCCCAAGAAAAAAATGCACGCGCACGGTTCTTCGTGTTTATTTGCCTGAAATCCTGGGATTATGGAATGAAAATTGGATTGGCGGCAAGGAAAAGAAAAACATTTTTTCACACACAGTGTAACAACGACACTAAGGTAGAAAAAGCTTGTCTCTTTTTAGCTACGCAAGCTTGTAAAATTTCCGTTTTGTATAGACATCCGTGCCAGGAATCTTTGCCGGGTGTACCCCTTACCCGTATCTTCACTGCGGCCAGTGCCAAGCAGTATGGATAATCTCAACCCTTATTGGGAAGCCCTCCGCCCCTTCAGCATTGAAGAGCCCTGCCGGGTATACCTCCCTGGCCCGGTTCCGCCTTCACTCCCGGCTCGCCCCAAAAGCTGTATTACTTAACCACTTTAAATACAGCCCACCGATCTCCCTTCCGCACCTTAAACAGGTAAAGGCCCGATTCAAATCCGCTCATATCATAGCGAACAGATCCCGCTGACGTGGTAAACCTATCTATCAGGCTGCCCGTCAGATTGTACACTGCAATTTCACTTTCGCCTCCCGGCAATTCCAGGTTCAATGTATGGGTTACCGGATTCGGATAGAATTTCACCTCCATGGCCGGCCCAAAATCTGCCACGGAAGTGAGTTTGCAACTTCCTATTTCGTAAGTATCCTTGTGATCAGCATTGTTTCGTTCCACTTCTCCGGGATAGGAGTAGGTATAATAAAAGTATATGGTGGCGCCCTCGCTGGCGGTTATGGTAAAGGGAACATTGGGCGTCACATTATACCCGGGAAGCGTGTTGGCATTGGTTCCGTAGTACAAAATGCAGGTCGGTGTGCCCACGCCCGCCGCGGAGGGGATAAATGTGATGGTGGGGTTGTTGTCGTCGGGCGAGAACTCGTAATCAAAATCCCCGTTATAGGAAGTTCCCCGGCAGGAAACGGCCTCAGTGACGGTAATATTCACGGCCTGCGATACCGCTGAGCTGCCGTCATTGTCGGTGGCCACCGCCGTCAGGCTATAGCCCCCCACTCCGGTTGGAACCCAGGTGATCGTATAAGGCGCCTCCGTTGCCGTTCCGATCAGCACATCATTGGCATAGAACTCGACCCGTTCAACATAACCGATGATATCAGAAGCCACCGCCGTGATCAGGATGGGCGTTTCTTCGGTGTATTCTGCATTCTCCACAGGGGTGAGTATCGATACGTTGGGCGCAACATTGGCGCTGGTGCTCGAGATGATGTAGACTTCATCTTCATCTTTACGGCTGCCATTATCTACGGTTAGTTTTACCCGATAAACCCCTTCGACTAATCCGGATACCACCGGCTGAGCTATCCCGGGGTCAGAAAACAGCAAAGTGGAAGGCCCGTAAAGTTGTGTCCAGGAATAGGACAGGCCAAGGCCGCCAGGGTCAAAGCTGCCGCTTCCATCCAGCGTTGCCTGGTTATCGGGTAATACCACGAGTATGTTTTCTCCGGCATCGGCCACCGGCTGATCGTAATCGAGCGGAGCCTCATAGGAAAAGGACAGCTCTCCCAGGTTGAGTTCGCCCTGTTCAAAAAACAACCTCAAGACCTGCTTTCCACTCTTCAACGGGATATTATCAACCGACTTGCCGGCCCAGTCATCCCAACCGCCCGTATAATTGACGGAGATTCCCGAACGGACGGCCTCACCATCTGATTCCAGTTGAAAAGGGCCCCCTCCACTTTGGTTGCCGCAAGCGTACCTGAAGTCCAGGGTATAATAGCCCGCATTTTCCACCTCAACGGTATATTCCAACCATTCTCCGGCGGCTATCCAGGCTACCACGGCGCCTTCGGAAGGGTCGGAAACAGCGTCCACATATTCCTCCAATCTGAAATTGCCAAAGTTCTCGGCCGAATCATCGCTGTAGGAAATATGCTGGCCCAACCCGCCCTCAAATTTGTCATAGTACGCCGCCTGAAAAGCGCCCGGGATCTCTGCCGGATTGCCGGCGTACGGTAGTTGTTCTCCCACCAGGACAGAGGCGGAATTGGTGATGACGAAGGAAACGTCATTATATATCCTCGCATAAAAATCATGCACGCCTAGGCCGAGGTTGTCGGCATTAAAAACATAGGGCGCCTGTGAGGTTGCTCCTAATAAGTTCCCGCCGTCAAAAAATTCGACGCGGCTGGCAATGCCTTCATTCACCGCGGCCCTTAATTCCACACTTCCTCCGGGGTAGGCCGCCGGGAAACTGGTAGACAAGGTTCCGGACAGAGCGAGGTCTTTGCTGGTTGCCATGCTTCGGGGAGGAACGGTAAGGACGTACCCATCGGAAAAGGTAACTTCCAGAGTATCATTGCCATAATTGTGCGCGGTATAGGTACGCTCGCCGTCCTTGTTGAAGGCCGCCGCAATGGGGTGATCCGCCGTTACGGTTGCATCCACATTGCCCAGCACATTCATGGCGTGCAGCCAATGGTAGGTCTGAGCGTCTGAGATCCCGAATTTGAGGTTTCGATCGGGATAGGAATCGTATAATTCGATGGCCAGTTCCGGGTTCGTGAACGCCAGGTATTTCCACATCACATCATGCCACAGGTTATCGTTGGCCTCATTGTTTAAGATCCCGGTATTGGCGGCTATTTCGTTCCACAGCCGATCCGCATAATCCGTATTGTGGCCCAGATACAGGGAGCCGCCGTGGATGGGATAGAGTTCGATGCCATAAGAAGCGGCTATGTCATTGGTCCAGAAGGTGCCGTTGTCATAACTGTTTCCCCAGACGCGGGACACCAATGCATATTGCTGGGAAGGCGCGAACACCCGATCATACATATCGAACCAGTATTCTTCAATGGCGGACTGTTCGGTGGTATATAAATAAATGCCCAGGTCCCGGATGTCATCGTTCCCGGTAATGGCGCCCCAATGGATGAGCGATGAATTGAACTGCATGCTTTCAGAGGTCGATTCCTGATCGTTGCCCTGGGGGAAAGTGGCGAAGCCGTTGGCCCAGCAATGCCCGGCGTAGGGGCTGAAATTTCGCAGGAACGGGAACTTATCGTCCATTCGGTTATCGCTGGCGGCATCCCGGATCAACAGGTTGGCCATGCCCCCCCATTCATCGGCCCAGCCGGGTTCGAACTGTTCGACAAAAGAGGCGGCGTGGATAAAATACCCCCAGTGAAAATGATGGTCATTCAGGTTGCCGTCCTGCCCATGGCCGGCAGGATACCCGATCATAGCGGACCAGGTTTGGTTGTAATAAAACAAGAAGGCCACCTCGCCGGAGTTGGCGCTCAGCCAGTTTTCCAGGCGGTTCTTTATGGTGGCCAGGATCTTATCTCTTGCTGTGGTATTGCCCGTCAGGTCCGCGATGCGGGCCGTCTGGATCAGGCGGTTCATCATTTGCCCTTCGTTGTAGGAATCGGTCCAGGTAGCCAGTCCGTCATTTTCCAGCAATCGAATTTTATCGTTCAGCTCTTGTGGGTTGAACCCTTCACTGTAATAATCGAGATAGGGCAGGGTGGGTAAAATGCCGTAAAAGGTATTCTCAACGCTGAAGCTGTTCCCATCCAGTGTTTTCAACTCTCCCCGGACGGTAGCGTAGGAATAGCCGCCCGGAGCCGGAGAATCGGCCGCCAGGTTGGCCCATTGGTGGGGCAATAAGCCCTGCAGCACACTAGTTTCACTGCCTTCCTTCACCTCCGCCTCCACTACAAAATCGGTACGGACCACCGAGGTGCTTTCATCGTAATTCCAGGTTGCGGTGGTGTTCACGGGAAAAACATAGGCGTATTTTTTGTACTCGTTGGCCACCGCATTGACGTCAGGGGCATCCAGGGGGATAAACGCCATGGACCAATAATTTTCACCATTGAGCGTAGAGGTATAGGTATTGCCATTTTGTGCCCAAACGCTGCCGGCAGGAGCATAAACCGCAAAGTCGGCGCCATTTCTGGCATCGGCGATGACCAGCATTTCATCAGAGATCGTGACGGAACCGGACGTCACGGTAATCTGGGCTACATCAGCAGCGTTTTTCGTGAAGTACAGAAAAGGCATTCCAATACCCACCGTTGCCTGAAAATGATGCCCGCCGTTGCTCCAATCCATAGTAACCGTCCAGTCGGAAAAATCGTAAACGTTGGCAGCAGGGGCGTTCAGCCCGCTCACGCCCACTGTAACGGGCGCAATATCATCGATCACCCCCCAGGGTATATACGTTGCTACCAGGCCATTATTTACGGTCTTCAGCGTGTAAGGATAATTAAATAAATTATCGGCATGGTTGTTCTTTATTTTGGCAGACCACCAGTCGTTGGTCGGAGGCGGTTTTATTGCCGCCGGCCCGGTAGTGAAGGGCGTTCCCGATGGGAAGGTATTTCTACCGGCCTCATCAACTCCCGGGAATGCGGTGGTATAGCTGCCACTTCCCACATTTACGATCTGCCCAAAGGAGCCTTCGCAAAAGAGAATAATAAAACCAGAGATGAGGATGATCCTTGAGAGATAAAAAAAGGGCTTATTCATGTATCAACTGTTTTAATGTTCTTGTCCTGGATTTCTGTTGCTATTGCGCGAAATAAGAAAAGGCCGGGCAGCACTCAAGCTGCCCGGCCTTTTTATGCTAGTCCCCTGATAAGGGACGGTTATTCAAAGATAATCATCTTTCTGGTAATTGTGCACTCGAACACATCGACGGACAAAATAATTGCAGGGAGGCTTATCAGCCCTGGCGCCCGGCTGTACATTGCTCCCGGCAACACTGTTACACCATTCCTACCCCATTTCCGCCACCACTTCCTTCACCTCGGGGATCATGCGCTTCAGCATGCCTTCGATGCCCGCCTTGAGGGTGACGGTAGAGGAGGGGCAACCGCTGCAGGCGCCCTGCATGATGAGCACTACGGTGCCGTTGTCCCAGGATTTGAACTCGATGTTGCCGCCATCCATTTCCACGGCGGGCTTGACGTAGGTCTCGATCAGGTCTTTGACCTTCTTGACGATCTCGGCCTCGTCTTCGGAATATTCGTAGCTGGCGCCGCGTTCTTCCTCGATCCTGGCCATGGCCTCATCGAAGCCATCGTTGATGATCTCGCCTCCGTCTTCGATGTATTTCTTGATAAACTCTTTGAGTTTGAGCATGATGTCGGCCCATTCATAGTTCATCTCCTTGGTTACCGTAACGAAGTTGTTGCAGATGTACACGCCTTTCACATAGGGCAGCTCGAATATGGCCGTGGCCAGGGGCGACCATTCCTGCGCCATTTCTTCTTCGCGGAAGTCGGCGGTGCCTTTGTACAACATGCGGTTGGTTACAAACTTGAGAGACTCCGGGTTCGGGGTCTGCTCAGTGTAGAGCATTACAGGGCTCTTCGTTATTGGGTTGCTCATTATATTTAGCTTTTTTACAACTGTTCCTTATTTAGACCAAATCTAACAACTTAACAGATAAAAACAAAGGAGGTTTGAGGGGAATAAAAATCTTTGCTCTCCGGAATGCAATTTGAACCCGTACCGAACAAGCCGGGCCCATCAATTTTCGTTACTTTTACCCTAAACAACCACAATCAATGCTCAGTACGACGCCCGGGTTTTTTCTTTTTTTCATCATCAGCCTGATCGCCATGTCCAGTTCCTGTAATGACAATAACGCCCGTCAGCGGGGGGCATCCACTGCCCGGGAGGGGTACTTCACCAGCGAAGATGACATCCGCCTGTATTATCGCATCCTTGGGCAGGGCCCGGATACTTTGGTGGTGGTCCACGGCGGCCCCGGCATGGACAGCGAGTACATGATCGCCGATTTCGAACCGCTGGCGAAGCAATTCAAGCTGCTGTTCTACGACCAGCGGGGCGGCGGCCGGTCTACCCTTCCGGAAGACACTACCCGCCTGCACATGACGGACCACCTAACGGACCTGGAGGCCTTGCGGCAGCACTTTGGTTTTGAGAAACTAAATCTCGTGGCTCACTCCTTCGGCCCCGCCCTGGCCGCCAGTTATGCCCTTACCCATCCGGGGCGGGTGGAGCGTATGGTGTTCCTCGGGCCGGTGCCTCCTATGCGGGAGAATTTCTGGGAGCGTTTCGGAGAGGCCGTCAACCGGCGCCTTACGCCTAATGAACAGAGGGAGTTATCCGAGCAGTACAATGCCATGATCGAAGGGCCCGATACGAAGGAAGCCTGCCGGAAATTCTGGAAGATAGCCCTAAAGCCCCGCCTGGCCGCCGGGCGCAAGGTTTCCATCATCAAAGGCGACTGCTGCGCGGCTTCCGCCGAAGCGATACGGTACGGAATGAGCATTACCAACAACGCCACCCTATCTTCAATGGGCAACTGGGACTACCGGCCGGAATTGCCCCTGCTCGATTTTCCCACCCTCATCCTCCACGGGGAGGAAGAGGCCATCCCGATGGATATGGTGGAGGAGTGGGTGGACGACATGCCCAACGCACAGCTCATTAAAGTGCCGAGAGCGGCACACTTTCCCTATGTCGAGCGGCCGGAAGTGGTATGGCCGGCGATCACCGCCTTCTTTCGGGGGGAAGATTGATTGGGTTGATTGTCAGGCGATAAAGGCCCGGCAAACCATGAGCCGGACCAACAATGGAAACGTTGAAAGAGGGGCCTTCAATATTTTATCACTTTCCGGATCAAGGGACGGGGCAACCCTTCCACTTCCAAACGCAGGAAGTAAATGCCGGGCTTTAAATGGCTGATCTGCACCGGCTGGTTCCACTCCATCTGCCCCCCCTGCTGCACGACTATTCCTGTGAGGCTGTAAATGGTGTATCCGGAGACGAAGCTCTGGGCATAACCCTCCGGCGCCAGCATGAAATGATCTTTCGCCGGATTGGGGATGATCCGAAAAGACGGCATAGAGGAGGACTCGCCGCCGGCGCTATTCACCAGATCGTTGATTCGGGACAACGTTAGCTGGTTGACGATGCGCCTGGTGAAGCTGTTGTAGGTAACGTCGAAAGCGGCGCCAACGGTGAAAACATCGACATTGGGCGCTACGTAGTGCTGGCTGGAGAACTCCAATGGGCCGTCGGGAAGGGGCCGCTGGAACTGCTGGCCATAGTTGAACCCGACGTGCGGGTAAAAAATATACTGCAGTTCCGTACCGGAAACAAAGTCCGGTGAATGATTAACCTGATAGTTCACCTCCACCTGCCCACCCTGCCAGAAGTCCTCATCCGTTATACTGATCCCGATGGTGGGCAAAACCACTTCTCTTCCGGTGATCAGGATGTTCTTTTCCTCCGTTTTCACGAGGTTGCCGACAGCATCGTAGGCGTGAAAGGCCAGCGTGGCATCGCGCAGATCCTGAACGTCAAATTCGAGGGTGTCCAGCAGGTAGTTTCCGGTTACTTGTTGTTGGAAAACCCGTTCATTGTCCAGATAGGCCTCCACCCGGGCGATGGTGTTGTTGAGAAAGATCTCCACCGGCGCCCGGTTGAGGTAAATTTCCGAGGAGCGGGGCTGGGTGATGATGGCCGACTGGAAGGCCCGCGCGGCGTCCCAGACGGGGCGTTCCGTTCCGAATTCGTCAGACAGGCTGCTGTATTCCACCAGGCCGAACCATTCTTCCGGGCTGTCGTCGTGGGAAAACTCATTGCCGCCTTTCCACCAGCCGTCGCTGTAATTGAATAGAAAGGAGCCGGCGGCGCCGCCGTCCACCAGGGATTTATACATGTGAAGATCCCCTTCCAGTTGTTGCTGCAGGCTGTTGCCGCCGTAACCCCAGGCGCCGGGGCCGGAGGGGGATACCGACAGTCCGTATTCGGTGATGACCAGAGGTTTGTCCGGAACATTCAATTGCTGCAGATAGCGGACAAAATCCCGGTAACCGTGCAGGTAGTTGACCGTCACCGGGTTGTAGATGTATACGTTATAGGCGCTGAAGTCGAATACGGCCGGGTTGATGTAGGTGCCGTTGCTGGTGTTGGCAATGCTCACCGGCCGTCCGGGGTGTTCGGCGTGTATGATCCCGATCAGTTCCTCCCAGAGATCCACTGTTGCCTCGTACCCGGCGGCGGCGATGGTTTCGGGCAGCGGCTCATTCATGATGAGGTAGGCGATGATGTTGTCGTAGTTTTTGGAATAGCTGAGCACATCCGCGACGATGGACCGCGCCTGGTTGACAAAGGCCGGCTGGGAAAAATCGGCGTGGGGGTCGATCCAGATGCCCATGATGATCTTGATGTCATAGCCCTGTAGCAGGTTCAGCTCCTGATCGGTGAAGGGCGCCCAGGTGCGGATGGTGTTGAACCCACCGGCCAGTATGCGCTGCATGTCGGCGTGCAGCACTTCGGGGTTGAACGTACGGGCCCAGGGCAGTTCGCCAGGCGTGGCCCCCACTTCGTAGCCGATGCCCTTTAGGAAGAACTTCTGGCCGTCGAGGTAGAAAAAACTGTTTTTCAGCTCGATGTCCTGGGCGCTGCCAAGCAGGGGAAACACTAAGGAAAGTAAGCGTAAAATAAGGAAATGGGCATGCTTCATTTCTCCGGTTTTATATTCTGCCTATTTAAGCAATTGCTCTATCCACTTTCGGTTCTCTTCATCAAATGTGGGCGGGGGTGGATTTTCGTGATAATCGATCGACAAATGATAAAGCCCCCGGCTATAGATCATTTTCAGTGCTTTGCCCAGGTCCAGTACAGCATCCTTGTCCGGGGGTTTCAGGGGGACGGGCACTACCGGCAGGGCATCCTGAACATTGAAAGCCCAGGCGTCCGTACTGCCGGAACCCGCACGGATAAGCGTGATCAGATAATGAGATCGGGGTAAATAAGGATGGTTGAAAGGCCGCTGCCCCCGGCGGATCAGGTCAATTTCCAGGAGGTGGACGCCGGAAGCGTGCAGGCGTTCCCGCTTTTCGATGTAGGGTTGCAGGCCAGGCCTGCGTTTATTGACCGGAGACAATATCTCAATAGCGGTGATCAGCTGGTTCTTTTTCCTGTCCCGTATTTCTACTACAGGGATACGTACCTCTACGTTTCGGATGGCGGGAATGCTGATCGTGGCCGGTGTGGTTGGCGGCATTCCGGCAGCGTGACCTTCCGACGGTTCTTCTAGCTTTTTCCGCAGCACATCCACATCCGGATACATAATACCCACATCCTCTTCCGGAGCCGTGTCGTTCACCGTGTATTGATTCATACGGGCAACATAGGCCGGGCTGATCTGCGGGCCAAGTAGTTCACAGGTGACTGCCGCGAGCCATTGGTGAACATCCGGCCAGATGTAACCTTCCAGGTAGGGGTCCATGCCGGGGAAAGGGGAGGGCATAATTTGGGTTTTTCCAAAGTTAACGGTATCCCTACAGGAAAACAAGGGCGAAAAGCACGATGTCCTGGTTCAATTTCGTATCTTGAATGATCCTCCTAACCAACAGCCAAGAAAGCCGAGGCCAGAAAGAATGCTCCGAACATATTTATACGGTTTTTAGAATGAAGCCGCTCCCTCATTTTTTTATCAAAAGTTTGGAAATGCTATTTTCATCCACCCAGATCTTGCAGGAATACGTTCCCGCCGGCCAGCTCTCTGCACTGATGGTTTCCTCCCCGGTAAACTTAAAACTTTTTTTCTCCCAGGCCACTCTGCCTTCGGGCGAAAAAACCTGAATGGCCAGTGTTTTACCGATCAGGGCCGGAGAAGAAATGACAAAAGAATCCATCCCCGGATTCGGATAAATATGCACATCTTTTTCCAGAGTTGCTTTTTCACTGACAGCGCTTGCCGCCGGCGCCGGCCCGAAGATAATGCTGTTGGGAGCAAGCAGGCCGCCGGTGTTGATGAACTCCCCGTCGAATGTGCCGTCGGGCAGGTAGCGGTTCACCACATTTTTTGCCCAGTCGCACAAATAGATGTTCCCGTCGGCGTCGAAGGTATGGCCTTCCACCCTGTCCAGCCCGGAGATAAAGGCGCCAAGGTAAGCGCCCTGGGAGTCAAAGTGCTCCACACTGCCCTTCGTCCAGTCGACAACGAGCCATTCTTCGACCTCATTTTGCCAGAGGCCGACCGGGCCGTCCAGGTTGGCGGAAGAGATGAACTGCCCCAGGGAATCGCCGGTTTGAGGGTCGTACCTTTTAATAGAACTATTGTCAATGCCGGTCACGATAAGCGTTCCGTCGTGGGGGTGAAAAAGGAGGTCCTGAGTTTTGCTCAGGCCCCCGGCATTCGGTGCGGTGAAATCGCCCAGGTAGGCGCCATCCGATTGGTAGTATTTGACGGAATTAGTGTTCCGGCTGCTGATGTAGATGTACTGTTCTACCTGCGCGGAAAGGTGGTGTATCAGCAAAAAAGAAAAAAGAAGAAGAAAGGATCTCATGTTGCGTCGGGTTTTGGAATGAAAAGAAATAGAGTAAAATTGATCTTCAATCGTAAAATTAGCTGCTTTGCTTCAGCTGAAATGTAAGGTTGTGTACCAGATAGTTATTTGCGACAGCTTTCCGGGCGGCCGCATCGGAGGCAGATGCCAAATTAAAAGGGCTGGAACGCGTTTCTTACAACCGGTTTAAGCGGATGGAATGACCAGGCTAAGTTGGGGCGCAACTTGAAGTTGAAGTTGCGCTCCAACTTCAAAAAATATTTCCGGCTGCTTACACTCCGAAGGGCCAATTATTTTCAGTTTTAACTGTCAACTTCCCGGCATTAGCATTGGTTGCAGAAAGGAACTTTATTTTCTATATTTATTCTACCTTAAATCAGTTCAATATTATATTCAGCAATATGCCAGAAATTGGGGTAAAAGTCCGGTTGAGGTTCATCTTCATTTTTTACTGCTTCTTATTTCTGGGTTTTAGTTGTAAAAAACTAAAGGAATACAAGAGCCAGCCCCTTCCTGAACATGCAAAAGAAAAAAGGGGATATTTCATGAATAAGCTTGGGGATTCCATACCAACTGGCATTCCAATCCCTATCCAGAGTAAACGGGCCGACAAAATTTCTTTTTCCCCTCCCCAACCCGTTGTTTTGAAAACCGATCCTCTCCCTTTGGACATTCCCAATAACCGGACGCTGGCAGATACTACCAAAAAAGTGCTATTAGAGGCGCCTTTAGTGATGCACTCTACTGGAGAAGACGGCTATACTTTCCCCGATACCCTATTGGTAGTAGAAAAAAGAGTACCCTTCGTTCAACAGCAGCCGTTTGATGCCGGCCCCCTGCAGACCAGAGAAAATGTGGTGGCCAGTATCCAATATTTGGGATTGGAAGAAGGCTTAAGCAGCTACTACGCCCACGCTATATTATTTGATCGCCGTGGCCACCTTTGGTTTGGAGGCGAGAATAGTAGCCTTAACCGTTATGATGGACGGACGCTGACCTATTTTCACCTACCGGAAGGTTTCATAAAACAAAACCACTGGATCCGGGCGCTATTGGAGGACACAAATGGAAATATTTGGATTGGTAGTGATGGGGGCCTCGCACGTTTTGACGGGCAACAAATCACCTATTATTCCGATGGTAAAAACAATTACTCCTGGCGGGTGAATTGCCTTACGCAGGACGCTCAGGGTAATATATGGATTGGTACAGAAAATAGCGGGCTCCTCTTCTTTGATGGAAAAAACTTTATGCATTACGGCCCCCAACAGGGTTGGAACTCCCAATATGGCATCAGCGCTGTTTTGCATAGCCGAAAAGGCTACATCTGGGTTGGCACAAAAGGAGATGGCCTAGGCAGATTCGAGATTAATGAACAGGGAGCCCTGGTCAAAATTTTGAACTACCGAAAGGAAATTGGATTAATCCATGATAATATAACCGCCATTTTGCATGACCGGCAGGGTAATACCTGGATAGGCACGGCAGGAGGAGGTGCCTGTAGATTTAATGGAGAAACTTTCACGAATTTTTCAGCAACTGAAGGCTTGTGCAGTAATAAAGTCGATTGCCTGTTCGAGACGAGGGCGGGGCACCTCTTGTTTGGCAATCAAAATTGTGCCCTTAACTGGTTTGACGGCAAATATATTATGAATTTCAGTGAGCAATTTGGCACCAATAGCGTGCATGCACATTCCATAACTGAAGATGAAGCAGGAAATATTTGGGTGGGTACCGGTGAAGGCATCCATCGCTACGGGGCGGTTCAATTTCAACATTATAAAATTGAGATTGCGGGCACTTTTTGTGAACCCAGAGCAATAGGAGAAGACTCCCAAGGGGAGCTTTGGTTTGGAGTGAATTGTGGTGCGGCAGGCCTTGATGGGTTGATAAGATATGACGAGGAGATATTTTCTTTGTTTTCGAACAGAGAAGGATTATTTTTGAATAATTTCACTCCTAGCAGTTTTAGAGATAAACGAGGAAAACTATGGTTTGGCGGCTTTACTGAGATCATCCAGATTATTAAGCCTGATATCTTGCAACTTAAGTTTGTTTCCAATATTCCTGGCAGAATTGAGAATTATCGGATTGAGGCTATATTACAAAGCACCCAAAATGAGATTTGGTTTGGCACAAGTCAAGGTATATTAATAAAAAGGGAGAACCATTTAAGCCAAATCACGGTACAAGAGGGATTGCCTGACAACCCGATAAATGCCTTGGCAGAGGACAAAGCAGGCCGAATCTGGATAGGCACCCCGTTCGCACTCGCTTACATCGCCCAGGACTCGATCACCTTTTATTCAACAGAAGAGGGCTTGCCCCATGATGATATCCGTACCATGCTTGTAGACCACCGCGGAAGGCTGTGGGCTGGTACAGATGGAGGAGTAAGCTATTTTGACCAGGGAAAGTTTGTAAATTTTACACGGAAAGAGGGGTTAGTCGATAAGCGGATCAGATCGCTGATTGAAGATCATCAAAATAGAATTTGGGTAGGTACTCAAAATGGCCTTTCAGTCATGGTTCCAGATAAAGAATTCAGCAATTACAAGATTTATTCATTTGACAAACTGGATGGCTTATTGCAAACCGATTTTAACGATAATAGCGTTTGTCTGGATTCCAAAAACCGGCTCTGGTGGGGAAAGACCAAAGGCGCCATGATGCTGGACCTCAATCATTTTGAATTACCCACTTTAGCGCCAAAAATATACCTGGAACATATTGAAATTGAACAGGAGTTTATCGATTACCGCCGCCTGGCAGATTCCGTTTATGCCAACACGCTTTCCTTCGGCCAATCCCTTACCGGCGCCTTCGATTCGATAGCTGCTTTCTTCAACTACCCGGCCCGATTAAAGCTACCCTATTACCTCAACCATTTAAGCTTTCAATTTTCAAGTATTGACTGGGCTGGCCCACAAAAGTTAAAATATTCTTTTAAGCTGGAAGGGCTTGATAAGGAATGGAGTTTGCCGCAGGCAAATCCAAAAATTGAATACCGCAACCTGCCCCATGGGCACTACACCCTGGAAGTTAAAGCCATCGGAGCAGCAAGGGCCTGGAGCGAACCATTCAAATATACCTTTACCATCCGCCCCCCTTGGTGGTTTACCTGGTGGGCTTATTCCTTGTACACCATAACATTCCTGACCTTGCTGACAGGGCTGTTCCTCTACCAGCGCCGCCGCTACAAACTACAGGCCCGCCTGCAGGTCGAACAGGAAAGGGCCGATCGCCTCCAAGAGCTGGATAACTTCAAAAGCCGCTTTTACACCAACATCACCCACGAGTTCCGCACGCCCCTTACCGTGATCAAAGGCATGACAGATCAAATCGGCGGCCATGAAAAAATAAAAACCCTGATCCAGCGCAACAGCGAACGCCTCCTGAACATGGTCAACCAACTGCTCGACCTCTCCCGCCTGGAAACCAACAGCCTGGCCGTCAACTGGGTGCAGGGCGACGTCATTCCTTACCTGCAATACCTCACCGAGTCCTGCCACTCCCTGGCCAACGACAAACAGGTCAACCTCGCCTTTTTCTCCAAAGAAGACAGCCTGGTAATGGATTATGATGAAACCAAGCTGCAGCACATCCTCATCAACCTATTGTCCAACGCCATCAAGTTTACGCCGGAATATGGGAGTGTGAAGGTGACTGCCGCTCAGGTGTTGGACAACGACAGGCCTTTTCTGGAACTCATAGTAAGCGACACCGGAAAGGGAATACCCAAAGACAAACTCCCCAATATCTTCAACAGATTCTATCAGGTGGATGATTCGGCTACCCGCCAGGGAGAAGGCTCCGGGATCGGGTTGGCGCTGGTGAAGGAACTGGTGCAGTTGTTGGAAGGGCAAATAAAAGTGGATAGTGAAGAAAACAAAGGGACGACATTTTTGGTGATGTTGCCGATCAGAAATGAGGCAGTGGCTCTCCATCTTCAGGGAGAGGAACAGGCGGCTCGTAAGGGAGAGCAGATGACACATTCTATCAAATCAACCTCTGCCCTCCATCCCGCGCCCCCTGGCCCCCTGAAGGGGGAATCCGCGCGCCCGAATCAACCCATCAACCCATCAACCAAACCACTAATACTCATCATCGAAGACAACGCCGACGTCACCGAATACATCATTTCCTGCCTGGGCCAAGACTACTCCCTGCAAACCGCCCGCAACGGAAAGGAAGGCGTCGAAAAAGCCCTGGAAAGCGTACCCGACGTCATTCTGTGCGATGTGATGATGCCGGAGATGGACGGCTTTGAGGCCTGCCGCATCCTAAAATCGGAGCGGAGCACCAGCCACATCCCCATCATCCTGCTGACCGCCAAGGCCACCCAGGAGGATAAGGTCGCCGGCCTGTCGCAGGGCGCGGATGCCTACCTGACCAAGCCCTTTAACAAGGAAGAGTTGCTGGTGCGGCTGAAGAACCTGGCCGCGATCAGCCAGCGGCTACGGGAACGCCTGGCCGATGCCACAACCGGCGAAGAGCAGGCCAGCGAACAGGAGCAGCGCGAAGCGGCTTTCCTCCAGGAACTCCATGAGATCGTCGAAACCAACATTGGCGACGAGTCCTTCGGCACCAATCGCCTCTGCCGGGCCGCCGCCATGAGCCGCACCCAGCTGCACCGCAAGCTCAAGGCGCTGACCGGGCAGGCTACGGCCTCTTTTATCCGCTCCATCCGCCTGCGGAAGGCGAAGGCCCTGCTGGAAACAACGGATCTGCCGATCGGGGATATTGCGGTGCAGGTGGGGTATAAAGATTTTTCGCATTTTAGCCGCAGCTTTGGGAAGGAGTTTGGGGTGTTGCCTTCGGAGGTGCGGAAGTGAGGGGTAAGGCAACGAAATATCATCAATAAAGGGACGTTTTTCAGCCCAAAGCTTGCCCGGCTGCACAGACGGGGGTGGCCTTCCAACATGCTCTAAGTGCTGGAACTCCCCCAAACCCCCTCTCGAGAGAGGGGGCTTTGCTCTATGGCCCTTTGGGCATAGCCCTTCTATGCAGTCCTGCGCTGTCCCCCTCTCTTCCCCTGTTCCCCCCTGGCCTAAGAGAGGGGGTGCCCAAACGTAGTGAGGGCGGGCCTACCTGCGCCGAGGCTTCGGCAGGCAGGGGTGAGTTCAACCCACCGGCAGCAACACTTAGAAAAGCCCAAAATAAAACACACAACTATCTAACAGTCAGCAATTTAAACCCTACGCCTCTAAGCGGAATGGAACAAATATTCCATTCCTCCTTTCCATTTTTACCACAAATATCCCAAAGCCTGGAAAAAATGAGCTACCGCCTCGCCGCAGCCTGCCCCTACCTTTGTCACATATAGATGAAGTCGGAAAAGACAACCTGAATGTCATCCTGTCGGCATCACTTCTCTATGTCCTTGTCTATAGCAAAATGAATTTTTCACTCCTAAAACTTACAACAATGAATTACCCTAAGATCCTGTTACTAGCCTGTTTGATCATCGGTTCGGCCGTCCTCAGCTGCCAGAAGGACGAGCCCGCATTCGAAATCAAAACCTTTGAAGCCACCTTCTATACCGACCTGGATTCCCTCGTTCCGGATTCCGTGACCTGCGAAGGGGCAGAGAATTTGCTGAACACCCAGAAAGGCAGTGGGTCCGAGCCGACTGTAGGAAGCTTCACCACCACCATGGCCTTTTGCTTCAATACGGACACTTTCGAATATGGAAACACCGAAGCCAGTTTCGTGGCGGCCGACGGCGACGAACTGTTCCTCGATGTGAGCGGCCAGGTAGTGCCCACCACCGAGCCCGGCTACGACCTGGAATTCAAAGACCCCTTCACCATCATCGGCGGCACCGGGCGCTTTGAAGGCGCTTCCGGAAGCGGCGCCACTGAGAGCTACGTCAATATGACGACCGGGCGAACCGACCATGTCTGGAAGGGGACGATCACGCTAAAGAAGTGATTTACGCTGTATACCCCTGATACAAACCGAAACGCTGCATTTATTTTTTCATCTAAAACAAAAATCATGAAGCCCATCAAACACCTCAGCCTGATCCTGATCAGCCTCTCGATGCTTTTCGCCTGCGACCGCGAAGCCCGGCAGGACTCCACTTCCCCTCAGGAAGAAACCACAGTTACCGAAAGGGGCAATCACAATTCGCGCCCGCTGCCCTTCCGCGCCAATTTTTATACGGATTTGAACCTCGACCTCATCCTGGCTGGAGAAAAGGTATGCAATGACCCGGTTTTTAATTCACCCAATATTCAAACCGGAGAAGGCAATGCCCTCCACCTGGGCAGGTTTGAAGCCTACCTGGATTTTTGCCTACAACTGATCGATCCTCCAACCCCCGGGGGCCTGTTTGCCAGATACAGCGAGCTGGGAGGGCATTTTAAAGCCGCCAACGGAGACTTGCTTTACATAGGCCTCTCCGGAATCGGCGAGATCTACCTGAGCGATAAACCGGGATATGACCTGGAATTCAGCGACGATTTCACCATCGAGGGCGGCACGGGCCGGTTTGAA
This sequence comes from uncultured Phaeodactylibacter sp., assembly GCA_964418125.1. GTDB lineage: Bacteria > Bacteroidota > Bacteroidia > Chitinophagales > Saprospiraceae > JACJXW01. The sequence continues at coordinate 97,861 of CAYQKY010000006.1, read as the reverse complement.
AACGCCACCGGCACAATGACGAGCGACAGCTACGTCAACCTGGCCACCCAGCGGACGGACCACGTCTGGGCCGGAACCATTACGCTGGATCATTGATACTACTTACTTTAAAAAAGCCGCGTAGCGGCGAAAGACCTTTGCGTTCGACTGAGCTCACGCCGAAGTCCAGGGGCGTCAGCCCCTGGTAAGGGCCTGCCGCCGCTACGCGGCTCCATTCTAAAGTGACAAAAAACAAAGCCATGAAAAACATCTTAACCACTCTGCTTTTATCCTTTATCTCGCTTACGGCCGCCAATGCCGCCACTTATACCGTGATAAATGCCAACGACAACGGCCCCGGCTCCCTGCGGATGGCCATCACTTTGGCCAATGCAGGGGCCGATCCCGACAATATCCATTTCGATATTCCCGGGGCCGGCCCCCATGTGATCAACCTGCAGAGCCCGCTGCCTGCCCTCCTTTACCTGACGCACATATACGGCTATTCTCAGCCGGGAGCTTCCATCGCAACGGCTTCTGCGCCGGCGGTAATAAAAATTGCCCTCAACGGCGCGGCTGCCGGCGCTGCCGGATTATCCATATCAGGAAATTACTGCCATGTCAGCGGCCTGGCGATCTACGGTTTTGATTCGGGTATGGTAATAAGTGGTAATTTCAACGATATAGCAGGATGTTATATCGGGCTTGATGCAACGGGTTTGAACCCGGTAGGCAATGCCTTTGACGGCATGATCATTACCGGATTGCAGAACAAGATCGGGCGGACTGCTCCTTTCAATAGAAATGTGATTTCCGGAAACGCTAACGGAATCGCCGTTTTTCCCTTTGCTCATTCCAACCTCATCGAGGGCAATTATATTGGCACAGATGCTACCGGCAACACGACGATCCTCGACAATGGCTTCGACGGCATTGCCATCAGCAGCAGCAATAACCGGATATTGAATAATGTCATAGTAGGCCACAACAGCAATAACCTGCTGATCGGCCAGTGGGCCAACGGCTTTCCCCTCCCGAGTATCAATCTCGTTCAGGGCAACCGCATCGGGCACCATGCCGACGGTTCCTTCAGTTCCTTCGCTAACAATTGCCAGGGGGTGAGCCTCTACAACGCCCGTAACAACACCATCACCGAAAACACCATCTTCGGGAATGGCTGCCAGGGCGTGCTGATCAGCGGGAATGCCGCTACCGGCAACCGGGTGAGCAGCAACTCCATCTACGGCAATTCGGAGCTGGCCATCAACCTGGGCTTCGACGGGGTGACGCCCAATGACCCGGGCGATGCCGACATGGGGCCCAATGGACTGCAAAATTTCCCCGTACTGCAAAGCGCTAAGGCCAATCCCGCCAAAACCAAGGTGAAGGGTTTCATTGACACCCCCAACCCGGCGACGGTAACAATAGAATTTTATGCCAACGCGGCGGCGCACCCCTCCGGGCACGGAGATGGGCAGGCTTTGATCGGCTCCGTTACTCCCAAAAGCAATGGCAAGGTCAAGGCCAACCTGCCTCCCGTAGCCTCAGGTACATACCTTTCCGCCATTGCCATCGATGGTGGGAACAACACCTCTGAATTTTCCCTGAGCATAGCCGTTACCGGCCCGGGCGGCGATGCCGGCAGTTCTTCCATTGTCAGCCCGCAAGCCGCAGCTTTCGGCGAAGGCAATGAAGAAGCATTACAGGCCAGCGTTTTCCCCAACCCTTTCTCCGGCGAAGCTACTATAACCTATCACCTGCCAGAAGGCCGGCCTGTTCAACTATCGGTTTTCAATTCGAGCGGGCAGCTCGTCCGCGTGCTTCAGAATGGCTTTCAGGCTGCGGGCAAACACCAGGTGCAGTTTAATGGCCGGGGCCTCCCGGCCGGAATGTATTTCTACCGGCTGGTTGCCGGAGGAGAGGTGTACGGTGGAAAAATGGTGCTGAAGTAAGCCATAAAGGCCAAACGTCCTTCGTGCTCTATTCTGCTATGCAAACAGTTTCAATTAGAAACCCTAAAATCATCAAGCCATGCAAAAGATACTCTTCTCTATATTGTGCCTTTCACTGGTTACAGCTTGCGAAAAGGAGCCGGGCTCTCCTGCCGTTTCCGATGGCAATCCCGCTCTTGAATTCCACAACAGTACAGACAAAATAGAAGTATGCCACTACTCAAAAGGAAACGGCATAAACTGGGGTGGAAGCGGAATAGATATAAACGAATTGGAAAATAAGACGACGCAGGAAGCCGCCCTGGCGGATTTTGATGGCCCCGCAAATACCAGAATGATCGTTGAAAATATAGACGCCGCCAATTTTGCAGCCAAGGTGTGCGCCAATTTGGAATACAACGGCTGTGACGACTGGTACCTTCCTGCTTTGGGGGAACTCCAGGCCATGTACGATCAACTGGGTGGAACCGGGAACAATAATTTCGAGGGCAACGCCTATTGGAGTTCCACAGAGGCCGATGGCCTCAACGCCTGGCGCCATATTTTCGCGGACGGCAGGCGGGGAAGCGCCTTGAAGACCATCGGCACTACCAGTTGTCGCTGTGTCCGTAGATAATCTGCCCTCTTGTGCTAAACCTTTGAGGTTTAGAGACTGACATCTCCTCGTCTTACACAGGTAGAAATACCTTCAAAAAAGGAATCCATTCCTGAACACATAGACGATATCTGGATTGATCATCCCCGTCGTTTGCAACGATGGTATCTATAAGCAGCATGGCTCAGGAAAACAGCGGCAGGTTGGGCATCGAACTCACTAGCGGCGCCTCCTTCGCCACTCAGGATCCGGGCAACTCCAGCCTGCAAACCGGCTTTGGCTTCAAAGGCCTCCTCCACTACCGCGTACTGCCCCACACCGGCCTGTACGCCGGCTGGGGGTGGAACCGCTTCGCCGCCGGGGCGGAGAACCTCGACTACGAAGAAACCGGATACATCATGGGCCTGCAGTTCAGACACCCGATCGGAACCTCTCCGGTTGCTTACTACCTGAAGGCAGGCGCCCTGTACAACCACATCGAGGTGGGAAATGAGAATGCCGACATCATCGGCGATACCGGCCACGGCTGGGGTTGGCAGGCCGCAGCCGGCGTAGACATCCCTCTGAGTTCCGGATGGAGCCTGGCGCCGGGCGTGAAGTTCAACTCGGCCTGGCCATAATGGATAACGGGGTAAGAAACTTGCTATTTTCCGCCGGCTCTGCGTTGGCGCTAAGGGCTTCGTAGCTACGGCTACGCCCCCTCAGCGCCGCCTTGATCCGACGAAAAATAGCGGCGTTTCTTATCACCCTTTACTTAATGCCGAAGGCACTGGCCCCTCCGGCCGATGACAGCCACGATACCATCATCAGCATCGACCGGGCGAAGGAGTTCAAGGAATGGATGAATAAATAGGCGCCTGCCCTTCAGATCCAGGACAGGCGCCCAACAATAAAGATGCCCAACGCCGGGACTTTTCTTTTTCAGATGCTCAGTTACTCACAATTACTTGCCGTGGATATGAAATCCACCACGGGCTCTCCGTTGGCATTTTCCGTATAATGGGCCACGATGCCCGCCCGGAAATCAGGGACGCTCCCTCTGCCGATCACATTGAGCGAACCGGTCCAGGTGCCATGGCTGTCGGTGGGCATAAAGTTCTCATTGTAGTTCACAACGTAGGTCGCCCCACTGTTACCGCCAAAGCCCTGTCCCTGAATATTTACATGATAATATTCATCATGGGCGCCGCTGCTTCTCTTTACCAGGATATGGATCCTGCCGGTAAAAAACACAGGCTCGTCATTATTGCAGTTGATGAAAACATCATTGATGTCTCCTCTGTAATTTTCTTCGGTAGCCTGAGCGCCGGCGATGCCCAAAGCAAAAAACAGGAAGGCTGCAATAACAGAAATTGACTTTTTCATGGATGTTAAATTTTAATAAGTCAGGTAATCAGGTTAAAATTCGCCGGCAAATTAACCGGCGCCCGGGCCGGATGAAACCCTTAATGAGTTGTTGTACCGTAAGAGTGAGCACAGCTCCGAAACAGAAGAGCCTGCTCTCAGCATAGAGGAGAGGATGAAAAAATGTACGCTTTCTCCAACCAAACAGAATAAACCAGGTATCCCCTCAATCAAAAGAAGCATCTGATAAAACGGGGTTGGCAGAAAGATCCCTCCTGAGTTTTTTGACGAATGGAAGGAGGAGATACTTCGGGTGGCAAAAGAACCGATGAAGGCATCCGAACTGAAAAAGCAGGCCGAACTGGACGCTTTCGAAAAGTTTCCGGATAAAACCATGAATAAAGTAAAGGAGGAATTCCGAAAAATTGCTTTATTTTTAGATGCCAGGGGTCTTCAGTTGAAGTAAGGCCGCGATTTCTCCAAGGAGTACCGCCACCCGGCAACATGCTGAAACTTTGTGGATCTTTGTGCTTTCGTATCCTAGCGGCTAGAAATGGCTATACCTTATTCTTCAATAAAAAATCACCCAATATGAGCGATCTCAAAACCAAACCACACGACGGCAACGTTGAAAAATTCCTTAACAGTGTAGAACACGACAAGCGGCGCGAAGACAGCCTCGCCATGCTGGAGATCATGAAAGAACTCACCGGCGAGGAGCCTCGGATGTGGGGCCCCAGCATCATCGGTTTCGGCAATTACCACTACAAATACGAGAGCGGCCGCGAAGGAGACTGGTTCCTCACCGGCTTCTCGCCCCGCAAGCAAAGCCTGACGCTTTACATCATGTCCGGCTTCCGCCACTACGACGAGCTGCTGCAAAAACTGGGCAAACATAAAACGGGAAAATCCTGCCTGTACATCAATAAGCTGGAAGATGTGGACATGGACGTACTGAAGCAGATGATCCGGGAGTCGGTGGAGATGATGCGGGAGAAGTACGGCCAGGAGTAGGAATGCATTGAAATGCGGTGGAAATGCACGCCCTGCTGCATTTCCTCATTTCTATTCATATCTACGTATTTCGGCCCAAGGACTCAGGCCTGATAGTAGCTCCCTGCGTTCCTCTTTGGTTATTACAACCCATACGTTTTTTGATCAGATCCCCACTTCACCTGAGCGTATCCGTTCCTTTTTTGAGGGCGGCATGGCCCTGCCCCTTCCTGTACCCCTTTTCATAGAAAAATAAGGCTACCCACCCATCCAAGCAAGAAGAAGCTCCCCTCAATCAAATCCCCTTTCTTTCCGTTGCCGATGCCCGTAAACTTGTGGCATCAACCTCAGAAACCAAATGGAAACGATTCTTTAAATCCTAAACCAACCCTTTATCATGAAAAAGCTTGGAGCTTCATTATTTGCAATCGTAGCCTACGCCATCGGCGTAGGGGCCCTGTTCACCTGGACCGCCTTTGTGGGCAACCTGATCCCCGGCATCGGCATTGACGGCGAGCCTGCGATGGGGGCAGTACCGGCCCTGCTCAAGAACCTGGCCCTGGTGGCCCTTTTCGCCCTGCAGCACATCATCATGGCGCGGCAGTCTTTCAAGAAGTGGTTAACGAAAACCCTGCACCCGTTGCTGGAGCGCTCCGTTTTTGTACTCACTTCGGGCCTCACGTTCTTCCTCGTCCTCTGGCAGTGGGAGCCCCTGGGGGGCACCATCTGGCAGGTAGAAGCGGGCAGCACTGCTTACTATGTACATTACACCCTGTTCTTCATCGGCTGGGTTATCATGTACAGCAGCAGTTTCGTGATCAACCACTTCGACCTGTTCGGCCTGCGGCAGACTTACTTCTACCTCACCGACAAACCCTACAAGCCGCTGCAGTTCCGGATCGTAGCTTATTACAAATACATGCGCCACCCGCTGTATTTCGGCATGCTGCTGGGCCTGTGGTTCACCCCGCATATGACCATCACGCACCTGATCATGGCCGCCGGGCTGACCACCTTCATCCTGATCGCCATTACCTACGAAGAGAAAGACCTGATCCGGGAATTCGGCAATAAGTACATACAGTACCGGCAGCAAACCCCGAAGCTGATCCCGTTCCTGAAAACCGGCCGTACGGAGCCGACATCGCAGGATGTTCCCTCGATCGAAGCCGTTCCGGTAGACAATGACTGACCGACAAAGGCTGATTGGCTTCATGGCTTCCCGGATTCATTGTGTAAGCAACGGTGGAACCGTGGAGCCATGAACCCATGGAACCATAAACCCGCAAAACCCATAGCATCATGAAAAACAATCCTATCGCCCTGTTATTTCCGGCCGCTGCGCTGGCAGTCGCCACCCTGGCCGCCCTACACCTGATCAGTATCGTAGCCGCCACCGGCACTTTTATATTTGTGATATTATGCGCCTTAAGCCAGGGCACGCTGGGCATGCATTCGAAGAATGCTGCAGCAACCGGAGAAAAGCGCACCCTGGCGACAACCTCAGATCGCCAATGGCTAAACCAGGGCCGCTAACGGCTCAAGAACGCTTGACTCCCCGGCCCTTTCCATCCTACCTTTGTAAAAAAGGATAATTCCATGAACACAACCTAAATCCAGATCCAAATGAAAACATCAGTGAAATCCCCGACAGAGGTTGCGTATAACCTCCCCAACACCCAAATGGCCTACACCCGGAAGCAGCAAACCGGCCCGGCCCGGCGCTCTTCTTCCCTTTACGGGGAAAAAGCTGCCGCCGCGGCCTTCGCCGGCGCTGCCCTCCTGGTGGGGGCGCTTTCCACCCTGCAATTGATAGGCATTATCGCGACAGTGGGCACGCTCACCGCCCTGGCCCTGGCCGCCTTCTACTACTTCGCCCTACGGCCCGTTCTGGCCATGGACTTCGACATCAGCCCGGCGAATGAAGAGATGGCGCAGATCATTCATGAATTGTGGGATTAGAACCTAGTGCGAAATGTGATGGGAATGCATTTCTACTGCATTTCCATGCATTTCCCTATTTCCATTTATTCATGCCCTTTTCCCTCTCCCCTATATCCCACAACAATTCCCGCACGCCAACATCCTGTCCCTCGCATAAGGTGCAAAAAAACTTAAAAAACAACTTTAAGTTAAATTTTTGTAGGATAATTTCCCGAAAAATAATATTTTTTCTATTTTAAAGGCGTAAAACCCCGAAGCTCAATCGGGTGTAACTTTAGATGTGTAACCAATACCCCTCAGGATGACAGCATCTTTACGTTTTCAGGCAGCGGTTGTGGCTACAGTCCTTTGTATCGGTTTATTTTTTGCTTTGAAACAGGTAACTTTACCTAACCTTCATGAGCCGGCGCCGGGTTATGAGGAAGCGGCAGGAATGGAGCTGATGAGGATGTCGCCGACGAATTTGGAGATCTTTCTTCATAGCGTGTTAGAGAGATTGAGAAATGGAGAAGCGATCAGCTATGAAAAGGAACAAACTTTAAGGAGTATTCGGCAAACGCTATTACAAAGAATGGCCGATCAACCTGTCCTTTTGGCAAGATTGCTGGCTATAATTGATGAAATCCTACTTTTAAATGACGAATTAATATACCCTGATGATGGAGAGCCAAGAAGTGATGAAGAACGTTGAAATGTACCTCGCCTACTGGCAAACTTATATTCACCCTTTGGTTGACAAAGAACCAAGGCGGTATCTACATTTTACAGATACGCTGAACGAGGTAGGCAAACGATTCTACGGCCTGGATTTTTCCATACAATTCAATATCGCCGTTTTTCAGGCATTGGATCATATCCCCTCAGGCCCAAAATCGGACGGGTGCGTAAATTGAAACATCCGGGCGATGGAGAAGCAAGAACTGATGAAAATAGTTGGCCAGTATCATACCTACTGGAAGACTTTCATACATCCCTTAGCAGATAAGGAACCCAAGCGTTACAGTCATTTCAAAGACACTTTGAGGTTTGTAGGCAGACGTTTATACGGCCCGAAATTTTCTCTAGAGTTCAGCATCGCAGTCCTGTATTCTGTATTCGAAGAACCTGCGGGAGAGCCAATGTCGGATAGTATGCAGAAATGAGCAAAGGTTTAGGAACAGTGGAGAAGCAAGAACTGATGAAGACGGTTGAACGATATTTTTCCTATTGGCGCACTTATGTCCACCCGCTCGTAGACAAGGAACCCAGGCGCTACAGCCATTTCAAAGACATTTTGAGGCTGGTAGGCAGGCGTTTATATGGCCCGAAATTTTCTTTTGAGTTTAGTGTCACAGTCGTGTATTCCGTTTTTGAGGAGCCTGCCGGAGAACCAATGTCCGATGAGTTAAAATGATAATGTGCTGTAAGAAAAAACTATAATCAACCATCAATCCGGTTCGAGCTCGTTGTTGGCCCGGAGAGCCTGGGGGCGCCAGATTGACAACTAAACAACAAACAACCAGCAACAAAAAACAGACAACAGCTCCCCGTTTTCCTAAAGCCCTTGTTACATCACAGCATCAAAACTTCGCCATCCTGTACTGCGCCTTCACCATCGCCATCTGCCCCAGGTGATAAAGGTCGTGCTGGATCGTGCCCTCCAGCCGCTCCCGGAAGGTGATGCCTCCCTTGCCGGAATCCTCCTCCAGGAAGGCATCCTCCTTTCCGTTGAGCAAGCGGGTGATTTCTTCCTGGTTTTGCTCCAGTTCTTCCAGCAATACTTTCCATTTCCCTTCCGATACCTCTTCGTATGCCGTCCAGTCCTCCGGGCTGTTGAGCTCAATGGAGAAATCCAGGTTGCCCGACAGGCGCTGCACGAAGTGGCGCCGCCAGCACAGGATGTGGTGCAGCAGTTCGATGATGGAATGCGCGCCGGGGCGGGGCTTCCAGCAGGCGGCTTCGGCATCCAGGCCCTGGAGTACAGTTTGCAGGCTGGGGCCGTACCAGGGCTTGCCGTTGTAAATGGATTGCCATTGCTGAAGGTAGTGGGTGATCTCTTTTTTCATCGGGTGGAAGTTTTTTTTTGAGCCGGTTACTAATTCTACTTTGTTAACTTTAAGGACAGCCGCATAGCGGCGATATACCATAGCCGGGGGCGTAAGCCCCTGGCTATGAGAACAAGGGCTCGATTGAGCTGCGTAGCTGCGATACAGTGCCCTGAGTCGCAGCTACGCAGCTCACTTTAAAGTAAAGTAGTACTAAGGGTTTTGAAACCGCCTCGCGCCCTGCTCATAAGGTTCATTGGAAGTGTAGCGCTTTATGTCGTCCAATAGCAGACTGAAGACATGAAAAGCCATTCTCCAGTACGCCCGATCCACTAGCCAGCAGAACAGGGTTGGTTAAAAATTATTCTTACCTTTGAAAGATAATTTACCGGTAAAAATACGTTGCTTTACCATTAAAGTCAATTTTACAAGTAAAAATGATCGAAAAAATTCCGCTTGACGGGGGACATCCCTGCCTGGATTTTGTGAATACGGTCTCCGCCCGTTATCCGGAAAAGGGCGATGAATACCTGAACAGCCCACAGGATTTCCTGCGCTGGCTGCAGCGGACGGATTTTCTAACGGCCGGAGAACTACAGGCAGCCGAACGCGAACTGCCCGGCGCCGGAGAGAAATTTATGGGCGAAGTAACTGCTGTAAGAGCGGCCATTTACGCAATTTTCCGGGATATCGCCGAGGAAAACGATGTTTCCGACGAATTGCTGGCTGCCTTCAACACCTACCTGCGCCAGGCCTACGAAAAAGTACAGCTGGAAAAAACCGAAACCGGCCTGCGCCGCGCGCTCCCCCTCTCACCCACTCACCCTACCTCTCCCTCTACCCCCCTCACCCCCTCACTCCGTCTTCCCCTCCTCCAACTCCTCCTCCTCGCCGAAGAACTCCTCCTCCAAACCGAGCTCTGGCCCCGCATCCGCGCCTGCCCGTCCTGTGGCTGGCTCTTTCTCGACACCTCCCGGGGCGGGCGGCGGCGGTGGTGTAATATGCAGGTATGCGGCAGCCAGGTAAAAGCGCGGCGTTGGTATCATAAAAATAAGGGGAAATGAATCGTACTGTTTTTCGTGCATTGGTGTTTTCGTGCATTTGTGCATTTGTTGGGTGCGGCGCGCCTCGCCCCTCCGCCACACGGGCTATGCCAACCTTTCCAGGCTCCGTTACAGAACTGAAAGCCTATTTGCTGCCTATTGAGCGACAAGGCGGCTACTCGCCTTATACCCTCTGTGAAGAAGGCAAACCTTATCATCACATTCTGCTGGACAGTGTTTTCGCCCACAACAACTGGCAAACGGCCTGCCAGGTTCATATTGACGGCGACAGCATCCCCGATTGGCTCATCGCCACCTATTCCGGCGGTAACGGGCCAGGCCACTTGTTGTTGAGCACTGCGCCGGAAAAGCCCATCTCCATCCGACGCTCGCCCTGCCGGCCGGCCCTGGCGCTACCTTCCGGTGACCCATCCTGCCCGCTGCTGGCCATAGAAGCCGGCCTGGAGCACTACCCGCCGCCCAGCCGCCGATTCCTGGACAGCATTCCACTCCGGATGTGGCGGGGGCTGCTTGTGCCTTGTGATATAGACACCAGCCAGCGTTTGACGTTTGAAACCCTGCATATCTTCGAAGGCGGGGGGCTGAGCAGGGGCTTTTCCAGATATGAGATTGATAAAAAAGGCCGCTTTCAGTTCAAACGCCGGCGTAGTTTAGACCCCCACCCCCTGTCCAAAAGGAAAGGCAAACTGAACCGCACCGATATGGAAACCCTGGAGATTCTCCTCGCCAACCTGAACTGGAAGGACGAGGCCGGCCAGCCCGCCTATTACTCCGCCTGCATGACGGATGTCGGCGCCCGCACCATCACCCTTACCCCGGCAAATAGTGGGGAACTGAAGATAACGGACGGTGAATACTATGGCTCCTACCTGCTCTTTGCCCTGGCGAATTGGGCGAATAGATTGGAAGAGCCAAAAAACAGATAATAATTTTTTTGCATTTTTGTCCCAACAAACCATTTTGGCCATGCCCGCAAAACGCAAAATAACCACCGCCTCCATCGCCCGCGACCTGCGCCTCTTCCTGAAAGACCGCTTCAACCTGGACGAAGACAAGGCAAGCGAGCAGCAAACCATCGAAGAGATCGAAAAAGGGGTCGTCTTCCGGGGCACCAACCTGTGGATCCTCATGTTCGCCATCATGGTGGCCTCGGTGGGGCTCAATGTGAACAGCCCGGCGGTCGTCATCGGCGCCATGTTGATCTCCCCCCTGATGGGCCCCATCATGGGCATCGGGCTGGGCGTGGGCATCAACGACCTGGAACTGATCGTCAAGGCCTTCCGCAACCTGGCCATCGCCGTGGGCATCAGCGTGCTGACCTCGGCGGCCTATTTCTGGATCTCCCCCCTCAACGACGCCCAGTCGGAACTCCTGGCGCGCACCTCCCCTACCCTGTGGGACGTGCTGATCGCCCTGTTCGGCGGCCTGGCGGGCATCGTGGCCGGCAGCCGCAAGGAAAAGAGCAACGCCATCCCCGGCGTAGCCATCGCCACCGCCCTGATGCCGCCCCTGTGCACCGCCGGATACGGGCTGGCCACCGCTCAGTGGAACTACTTCTTCGGCGCCTTCTACCTTTTCTTCATCAACAGCGTTTTCATCAGCTTTTCCACTTACCTCATCGTGCGCCTCCTCGGCTTCAAGACCAAAGACTTCGTGGACCCTGCCCGGGAGCGGAGAGTAAAACAATCCATCGCTTTTCTGATCATCCTCACCATCACTCCCAGCACTTACACCGCCTACCGCGTGGTCAGCCAGAGTATCTTCGAACGCAATGCACAACAGTTCGTCAACAAGGAAATGCGCTTCGACAACTGCCAGGTGATCAGCAGGAATTTTGTCGAGGAGGAAGGAGAAAAACGGATCGAGGTCACCCTCTTTGGCGAACCGGTAGACGAAGAGCGCCTGCAGGAACTGGAAGCAAGGCTGCCCGACTACCACCTGCCGGATGCCCGCCTGGTCGTCCGCCAGGGTTATAATGGCAACGACACCCTCGACCTGGCCGCCATCGAAAAGATGAACCTGCAAATGCGCACCGGCATCATCGAAGACCTGTACAAAAAAAATGAAGAGATCCTGCGCGGAAAAGACGACCGCATCCGCCTGCTGGAAGAGGAGATCCTTCGCATGCGCGCCCGCGAAGTGCCCATCGCCGACTTTGCGGAAGAGGTGAAGGCCATCAATAAGAACGTCCTGGAACTCTCCGTATCCCCCGCCGTCCTCTCCCGGGTAGACAGCGCCCGCTTCGACACCCTCCACCTGGCCTACGCCCACTTCAAGCGACGGCCCCGCAATTCCGAGGTCAGACAGTTGGAGGATTGGCTGAAAGCCCGGGTGAAAACCGAGAAGCTGAGGCTGGTGGTGAATTGAATGAATCACCGGAAGGCATCTTCCTGCAGCAGTTCCTCCGCCCTTTTTTCATAGAATGCGGAGCCTTTCAGTTCTTCCAGCAAGGGCCTGGCAGATGTAAATAGGCCTTCCTGTATGTAGGCCAGCGCCAGGTACCATTTCGCCTGGCTGACATACTGGCTCTGTCCGTTGCGGATAATATTCTCCAGGATGGGAATGGCTTCCGGCGCCCGGCCGAGCGACAAAAGCGCATTGGCCTGGTAAAAGGCAATATCATCATTGGGCCCGGTGGAGAGCAAGGAGGCAAAACCCGACAGTGCCTCCTGATATTCCTTGTCTTCATAATGCGCGAAAGCCCTTTGCAGCAAAGTTTTGTCGCCAAGCTCCCTTTCCACGGAAACCAGGGTGTTTTTATAGGGTTGAAAATAGGAAGCATACAGGCCAGGAGAGGACTGTTCCCGGTTCAACACCCAGTAAATGGCAAGGATCAGGAGGAAGGACGCAGCGATGGCCAACCCGGCCAGGCGCAGGGGGCGTTGCCCCAGGAGGCCTGCCGGCTTCGGTTCTTCACCAATGGCTGATTCCTCCGCTTCGAGCATTGCCTTCAGCCGGGAGTCTTCACTTTGCACGACCGCCTCGGCGATCTCCTTCTGAAGCGCCAATTCCTGTTGGAAAGAAGGGTCTTTCATCCGGCGTTGGAATTCCTTTTCTTCCGCTACGGACAACCGCCCGAGCAGATATCGGCTGATCAGTTCCAGTCTTTCTTCTTCTTCATTTAGCATTACTTTTCTGAATTTTAGATCAAGCCCTGTTCATTTTCCCTGATAATTGCAGCGAGTTTCTTTAAGCATCTGTGCTTGGCCGTCCGTGCTCCTTCCTCACTGCTGAAACCCATCCTTTCCTTGATACTCTCCATGCTGAACCGATAGTAATAAAACAGGGTGAGTATCTTCCGGCAGGCCTCCGTCAGCTGTAGCAACGCATCCTGTATGAATTGTTGGCGGTGGCTCAGTTCTATGCCGTATTGAAGGGGGTCTTCCAGTTTTTCTGCCCATCCGGAAGGAGCCTCTTCCTCCAGGACTGTTCGCTTTCTTTTTTCTCCAAACTTCAGGAGCCGGTTCTTTCCAATGGCAAAAAGGTAAGTTTTCAGGCTCGCGCTCAATTGTTCAAGTTTGCCGCTCAATACGTTTTTGTAAAAAATGATCACAGCATCCTGAAAAATGTCGGCGGCATCTTCCCGGCCGACATGGTATCCCCGAACAGCCCAGGCCAGGAATTCTTTCCTGTGCAGATGATAAATTTCCTTTAAAACCGATTCGTCTCCCTCCCGGATTTTCCTGAGGGCATCGTTGGCTTGTTCCAGTTGGTTCTTCTTTTTTGGATCCAATTGACTATCTTTATTGGGCGTTGTTTTCTTTTCCCCGTTAGTAATACCGTTCACCCAAAAATAGTAATAATCCTCAAAGGAGGCTTTGTTGTCTTTGATGTCCTTCTGCAAATTTAATCCCACCAACGTCCGAAACGTGAACGACTTCAGCACAATTAAAAAAAAAACAGGTGCTGTTCACTTTCACCTGTCTCAAAGGATAAAGGAGTAACCTTCTTAAATCAAAATGTAAAATCATGCGATACACGGACACCTTAACCCTTATTATCTTTTTTGCAGCAGGCTGTTTTACCCTTACACCTGCTAGGGCCCAGCTTCCGGCAATCACCCATACGATTGCTGGCGATAACGAAGCTAAGTTCAGCATATCGAAGCTGCCCAGCCTTGACAATTTCTACGACAGCAGTTATCTGGAGGTAAAACCCTACCCTTACTGGCAGGTATTCTGGGTTTTCGGGGATGGCAACTATTACTACCGGGTAGGAGAAATGCTGCCGGAAAACTCCCAATATCCCGGAGGCAGCGGCGGCCCGGGTGTAGTATATATTGAGGACTATAAATATCTCCTGGAGAAGGACCTGGAATATACTCCCATTGCCCTGATGATCGACCGGAAAACGGATACCCCGCCGCCGCCTGCCTCCCGTCCCATTCCTCTACATGACCCGAATGACTCCAATTCTACCCCATTAAAGACGATTCAGAGCGGGGGCAACTCCAAAGACCTGGTTGACTACCCTTCGGTAAGCCCGCCCCTGCTCAACCTGAACAGCCCGGGTTTCACCCGGCGGGTTCAGTTGGGCCACAGCCATTATTTAGACAGCGCACGCTGGTCGGCCTTCATCATCGCTTATTATCCTGAAACGGACGGCCGCCTTTTTTTCTTTAATCCCCCCGGGCTTGACTCCGTGCAGACCTTTGCGCCCAATTTTGATTACCAGGCCCCTTCCGGATTATCCGGCGGGCAAATCTCCTCTATTCCCTCCTCAGTTTATCCTTCGGGCGTGTACGGCCATTACGAAGGAGTGACGATCTTCGATTTTCCCAACCCTGTGCACGAAGACAAAAACCTGGACGAGATCGACGAAGTCGTCAGCACCGACACTATGGAAGAACTCCGGCTTTTTCATTTCATGAGGCTGGAACGGCTAATAGAAGAAGACTCTACTTTTCTGGCGCTCTGGGTGGCCAACGACCCACTTTCTCCAGAGCTCGAGGCGCTCTCTGTGGCCAATTTTAATGAAGATAAGGACTTCCTGGTTGACATAATCGACAATTCAAACCGGACTTTCGAAGTAGATGACACCACCTACTTCTATATCGACGCCGATACGCTCAGGGCCAAGTCAGGAGAGCCCAAAGATCCCAATGAACTGAAGGTGGAGGAGTTTTACTACTGCAACGATGACTATACGCTTGTCCATTTTTCCCTGCGCTTCTGTAACATCAGCCCATTCCCTACCACAGCCGCCAGTGTTTTCATCTCCAGCATGGTAGGAGATGAAATATATTGCTTTAAACTGGATACTGTTGAAACAGGGTTCACACACCGGAAATTGTTAGATGCTTGTGACGCTTCAGCTATCGGATGTGGAGGTTACGGCTTCTGCGACGGCAATACGGTACAGTTTGACCTTCAATATGAGGGCATTTTTAAAGACCGCAACACTGTGGGGTTTGACAACTGCCAGGTTTTGTATTTCACCGCTGTAGCCACAGGATTGGGCAAAAAAGCCATACGTGACGGCGGTGCGCTGAAAGCGTGCGTCACATTTCACGAAACAGCCTGTGAGCTGGTTTGCAGTTTTAATGAACCGGCCCCGGATCTGGACGAAGGAACCATTCCCGAGCCCTGCCCCGGCTGCCAGCCCCCACAGCCTCCCTGCTGGCCATGGATAGTGGGAATAGTTGTTCTGGTTGTCGGCATTCTGTGGTTTTTGTGGAAACGGAGGCTCTTACCCTTTGCTCGTAAAAAATAAGTTGGAATGAGAATTGAACCCCTCCTGATCTTTTTTCTACTGTCATCTTTGGCAGCTGCGGCAAAACCTGATTCTTTGAGTATCGAAGATTACCGGGGCCTGGCGCTGGCCTTCCTGGAGGAAAACTGCCTGGACAGTGTAGCCCATTACCAGCAGCTGGGCGCCCGGCTGGGTGAAAGAGAAGACAACCTGGAAGGCTGGATCTCCCTCCACCGCCGGATCGGGCAAAACTTTCGCGGCCGGAGAGACTATGCTTTGGCCCTGCAATATTTTGCGCCCATTTTCAAAAGCGGCTGGCGGGAGCCCTGCACCAATGAGGAATACCGGCAGCTTGCCTGGGCGCATACCGACCTCGGATACACCTACAAACAAATGAACGCCATTCACCTTACTGCCGATCATTACCAGAAGGCAGCCGACATCTTCAGAGACCGGCTGGGTGAAAGCGACACCGACATGGCGGCGCATTATATTTACAGTGAATTGGGTAACGCTTACAGCCGCCTGCGGGACTACCATAAGGCGGAGTTCTATCTCGGAAAACGAAAGGACATCCTGGAACAGGCCGGTAGGGATAGGGCTGCAAGAGCATTCAACGACCTGGGCATGCTCTACTCCAACCAGGAGCAATACGCAAGGGCAGCCCTCATCTTTGAAGAAGGACTCGCCGTGGAGGGAGTATCCCTTTCCAACAGCTTACCGCTGCTGACCAACCTGGGATTCGCATATTATCAAATGGGGGAACTGGAAGAAGCAAGGCGTACAACCTTACAGGCGAAGGCCCGGGTTGACAATTCCAGCCTCCCCCAAAGCGAAAAGGAGGGCCACCTGGTGTGGGTCTATGAAAACCTGGCCCGCATCTGTAAGGCCGATAATGACTTTCTCCGGTCAGAGCAGCACTACAACGAAGCATTGGGGTTGGCAGGCCCCGGAAGCCGGCGCTCCGAAGCCCTCCTGCGCATCGGAAGGGCCGGCCTGTATCTTCAAATGGGCCTAACGAAACAAAGCCTGAAAGATTACCACCAGGCCATTCAGCTGTTCCTGCCTGACTTCCGGGATACCAGCACCCAAAGCCTGCCAACCGTGCAGCTTTTGGCTGCCGAACCCAATTTGATCGAAGCCCTCGGGGGCAAAGCGCGCTGCTTCCGGGCTCAGTTCCGGGCAACAGCGGAGGATAACCTGCTCCGCAAAGCACTGGACTGTTATATGCTGGCAGGACAGGCAGAACTGCTCCTTCACCAATTCTATGTTATGGAAGGCGCCAGGCTCACCGCAGTGAAGGAACACCGGTGGATACGCGAGGAAGCCCTCGAAACGGCGTTCGAACTGTGGCGAACCGATCCGTCCCCGGAACTGGAGGGCCGTTTTTTTACCCTCATGGAAAGCAATCGCGCCATGCTGCTGCTGGAAGCGCTAAAGGCTACCGGGGCCGCTGCCCGAACACCGGGCATCTACGGCCGCTACGAAAAAAGCCGGGATGAGGCCGCCGACCTGGAGGAAGCGCTTTATACTGCAAAACAAAAGGGCGCAGATAAGGCAAAACTGGATTCGCTCAACCAACGACTAATGCTGGCAAAGGAACAAAAGGCCACCGCCACAAGGGAGCTGCTATCCGGGCCGGCCGGCTTTGCTTTGCCCACCTCGGAAACGGACGATGCCATCTCCACTATACGGCAGGCGCTTGGCGAAGGCCAGATGCTGCTGGAATATTTCCTCGGAAGCAAAAACGTATACCTTACTGCTATATCAAAAGAGGGTTTCAAAGCCTGGAAAATTGAATTTTCCCCCGCCATTAAAGAACACGCCCTGGCCCTGCGGGAAGTGTGGTCCGGCCAGCCCATGCTGAAGGTGAAATCGCAAAAACCCCGCTTTGCCCGTTCAGCCCACCTTTTATTCCAGTGGCTTCTGGCCGATGCGCTTGCATGGAAACCCAAGGATGTCAACCGGCTGGTGATAGTAACAGACGGCTCTCTCGGATACATTCCTTTTGAGATTTTGCTCCAAACTGAACCGGAAGACGGCTTTCACTTTGCCAACCTGGATTACATGGCCAGAGATTTCAGCATCAGTTATGCCCCAAGCGCCGGGCTGTTCGTCCTCCAAACCCAAAGGGAGGCGGGCCATGCGGCACAGTTCTTTGCCGGCTTTGCTCCGGATTACTCCTCCGACGCCATTGCCGGTGTGGATACCAGCGGCCAGCAACTCGCCAACCTGGTGCGGTCGGGCAATTACGAACTCAAGGGGGCAAAAGAAGAAGTAAAGCTGGCCTCTCAACTGTTCAAAGGAACCCCGTTTACGGGGCTGAATGCCAGTGAAAGGGTATTCAAGGAGCAGGCCGGAGATTTTCGGTTATTGCTGTTATCCATGCACTCGCTGGTCAACGAAGACAATCCGGGCTTTTCCCGGCTTTTATTCACCTCCGGCGCCTCTATGGAGGCGGAAGACGACCTGCTCCATGCCCTCGAACTCAGCAGCCTTACCCTGAGAGCCGACCTTGCGGTGCTCAGTGCATGTAATACCGGTTATGGAAAGGTGTACGAAGGCGAGGGGGTAATGAGCCTCTCCCGGGCATTCTTTCTGGCCGGAGTGCCCAGTACGGTAATGACCCTTTGGAAAATTCCTGATGCCCAAAGCTCGGCTCTCGTACTGGCGTTTTTTGAAAATTTGCGTTCCGGCATGCCAAAAGACGTCGCTCTGCAGCAGGCTAAGCTGTCCTTCCTTAAGAACCTGGACACACCGGAGGAAGCTCACCCTTATTTTTGGGCAGGTTTTATCACAGCAGGCAATACCCGGCCGCTGGAAGCCGATTCAGGCAGCTTCAATAAATGGTTGCTCTGGGGAGCGGTTCTGATGGTTTTTGTTTCGCTGACTTTTTATGGCTTTCGAATGTACTCCTGAATAATGGACTGGAATGTATGTGAGCGTAGTTTTTCCAATAAAGTTTGCCGTCGTCCCTGCTGCTCCGCAATTTGAACGCCCGAATGCTGCTGCTCTATGGGGCCGCCGATGAGAAGGTGAACATTCCGGAAAGGCGGCCATTGGGTTAGTTTCTTACTCTTTCTTTGTACAGACACCTAACCTGCCAGGTTTATCACAAGAGGGAAAATTTTTATGAACATGAAAAAACTACCCGGAATATTGATAATGCCTTTGCCGTTTTTCGTCTTCTGCCAACCCATCAGCTTCGAAGAGAAAGCCACTGTGCTGGAACAGGCGCGGACGATCATCCGGGAGCGCTACGTACTGCCGGAAACTGCAGTGCAAACAGCCAATTCCTTAAAACCGGAAAACTACGGGGGCCAATAACCAATAACAATACAGGCGGGCGCCCGGCCCGTGCCAGGTAATAACCCGCCCTCTATCAGCTCTCAGCCGGTTCCCCCACCCGGCAGCTCAGCATCCAGCTGATGCCGAACCGGTCGGTGAGCATGCCGAAGCGGTCGCCCCAGAAAGTGTCCTGCAACTCCATCGTTACTTCTCCTTCTTCCTTCAATTTGTTGAAAACGGCCTCCTGTTTGCCCAAGTCGTCGAAACTCAGGCTGAGGTGGATCTGATTGCCTTTGCCGTCGGAAGTAAAAGGTGCGCCGGGCATGGTGTCGGAAGCCATGATGTCGCCGCCCCAGAATTTCAGGCTGCTGTGCATGACCCGGTTTTTGGCCTCTTCCGGCACATTCTCCATTTGGCCGTCACCGAAGCGGCCGATATAGCCGATCTCTCCGTTCAGCGCTTCTTTGTAGAAATTGATGGCCTCTTCACAGTCGCCATCGAACATGAGATAGGGGACAAGGTTTTGCATGGTGAGTGAGTTTTTTAGTCGGTAAACAAGGCAGGTAAAAATACAAATTGTTTTCTTTAAAAACAAGAAGTTTCACTTGTTTTTCTCACTCGCCTCCCGGAACTGGACTACTAGTGAAAGCGGCCCTAGTTATTTTTATGGTGAAGCATTCTCAACCCCTTCGTGGCAGCAATCAGCGCGAAAAATTCCGGCCCGTCTTCGCTGTGCTCAGCCGGGCAAGTTTCCGCTTTCCGACTTCAAATAAGGCACGTCCAAAGCCCAGGCCCGGGAAGGTCACAACACCATCTCCTCCCAGGTAAACACCGTCTCGAATCCCTTCACCCGGAAATACTGCCGGGTGGCCTCTGCGGGCTTTTCGCTCAGCGCCATCACAAAGTCGCCGCCCCAGGCGCCCAGCGACTTGACGGCGCCGGGGAAGTTGTAAAAGTAGCGTTCTTTGGCCTTAGGAAGCTGCAAGGCATCTCCCACCAGCTTTTCATGGGCATCCATTATGGCAATACCCTCCTTTACCGTGCGGGCGCCGAGGAAGTCCATGGCCAGGCGGGAAACGCCTTCGATGAGGCGGGGGGAGTCCTTAACCACTTCGTGGTATCGGGCGATGCCCTTGCGGCTGTCCTGTTTTTTACCCAGGTAGATAAAACAGATGTTTTCGGCAAAGGGAGGCTTGTAGGGGCATTCCACATATTGCCCTCTGCCGTCGCGGCGCTGAAAGAGGATGGGCTGCCGGGCATGAGCGCAGGCAATGTCGTATCCGGAGCCGCCGAAGGTATCTTCCAGGAGCTGGAAGGCATCTACCTCCGCCCAGGCGGCCAGGGCGGCCACCAGGGTAGAGCTGCTGCCCAGGCCCCACTCGCGGGGAAAGCCCAGGCGCGTTTCGAAACGCAGAGGGAGCTTTCCCAGCCAGAAGTCGGGCCGCTGCTGCTCGATGGCCCGGAAGAGCTGCTCCAGGCGGTTGCCGGTTTCTTCGTTGTTGCCGGAGATGTAGGCCCCGGTAGGTGCAAAGCGCCCTTCGAACCAGGGGCGCCCCTGATGGTCCAGGCTCACCCAGTGGTGGTTGTCCCGGCCAGGGCGTTCGGCCACCGTCAGCCGCTGGCCGAGGCGGACGGGCAGGGCCAGGGCGAGGGCGCCGTCGAGCACGAAGTACTCGCCGGTGAGCAGGAGTTTGCCGTTGGTGTAAAATGTCTTTTCGATGGGAGCTGCTTTTTCGCAGAAATTTAAAGAATTTGCCGAATCCCATCAACCGTAACCCCCGAAAAATCGGGAATGCACTTCTTCACATTGGGAAACTGCCGAAATTCCGCCTCCTGATGGGTGGTGGTAATGATGATGGTGGAGCTTCCCGCCCGGCGGGCCGCCTCCGCCCCCGTGGGGCTGTCTTCAAATATCAGGCAATCTCTCGGGGACAGGCCCATGCTGCCGGCGGCCATCTCAAATATTTCCGGGTCGGGCTTCCCTCTCGAAACACTTCCCGCGTGAAATACCCCCTGAAAATAATGGCGGATGTTGAGTTCATCCAGGACGAAATCCATGTTTTCCGGCGGCGCCGCCGTCCCGACCGCCATGGGGATGCCGGTGGCGGCCAGCTCGTCCAGGAATTCCGGCAGCCCCTTTATCAGGCGGAGCTCGCTGCGAAAGATAGCCCGGTATTCGGCCTCTTTTTCCCGGGAGATCTCTAACCGCTCTTCAGGAGTGAACCTGTCTCCGAACAACCGCTCCAGGATCTCGGTATTGACGCCATGAACCTTTTCCTTCACCTCTTCCAGGGATAGCTCCAGGCCCAGGGCAACCAGCTTTCGCTGCCAGGCGCGGTGGTGCGTCATCATGTTGTCCACCATTGTTCCGTCCATGTCGAAGATAACCCCTTTCATAATTTTGTCATTTTCCAGTGGAAGGCCGAAGGTAAGCATTTCCTGCCACTGCCTGCACAGGCTTTGATAATTCTCACCTGGCCCTACTGACGAAAGTCATCCCTGATAACAATAAAAAGGCGGAATTTAATGGTGGATTATAAAAACCTTCTTTGATAAAGGATCACTAAACCGTAGCATTATGCGCACCCTAGAAAAAATATTCCCAGGCTTTTTCGCTGCGGTAGGGATTACCCTCGTAGCCACCTGGTTTGCCCTCCTCATCATGGGGGCCGCCAACATGATCGTTCATATTTTGTTCCTCTTTACCGTCGCCTTTATCTTCGAGATATATTCCAGCAACCAGGAATACCAGGCCAATGAAGAAAAACGGAAGCGGGAAATGGAAGAGGTGGAAAAAATGCTGGATGGCCTGAAAGACGATGACCATGAGGAAATGATGGAAGAACTCGAAGAAGAGTACAACCTGTAAACCCTCCTGTGAACAAATATTATTCTTGAACAGCGAGCTGAAGCAGTAGCCGTCTTGTGGCTGCTGCTTCATCATTTATTAAGGGCCACATAAATGTAGCCCGCCAGAAATAAAAAATCCCCCACTGCCCGAAGGCCATGGGGGAGATGAAACCTCTCAAAGATTTCTGGATACTATCTGATTACAACAAAACGCGTGCCAAAAACCTCTCCTTCAATGTGCAGCAGATAAGTACCCGGTTGCAAATTGCCGGTATCGAACTCCTTCTCGTTTCGCCCGGCCGCCAGTTTCCATTGCCGGAGCTGTACTTCCTGGCCCAGAAGGCTGGTGATGCGCACCTGCACCGCCCGCTCTTCCTTCGATTCGTACTGAACGGTGAGCCGCTCCCTTGCCGGGTTGGGGAAGAGTTGCAGGGTTTCCCGCCGGGAGCCATCCGCCAGCTTTTCATTCCATACTGTACCCGTGCCGGGACGGGCGCCGGTATTAATGCAGAAGCTCGTCGTTTCCTCGTATCCGAAAACATCTCCGGATGCCAAAACAGCCCCCGTTGCATCTCTCAAAACATAATTCCCAAATCCGTAAGAACAGCAAATGCCATCTCCGTAAGAATCATAGATGGTAAGGTCGTAGCAGCCGGCGCTGAGGCAGGTGGTTTCGACGACGGTAGACCCATCGGGCTGGCTGCCGTAAGGCCCGCCGAAAGCCACGATATTGCCGCCGGCATCGGTGATCTCCCAGTCCGTCTCTTCGGGATAATTATCCAGTACTATGTCCAGGGTAACATCGGCGCAGCCGCCGCCGGCGCCCGTCGTCATAGTGAGAGCGTCAATGGCCATATCGCCCTGCCAGGTCGTTCCGGTGATGCCGACAAAACGGAGCTCCACGCCATCGCCGGCGTAGGCGCTGAGGTCTACATTGGCCATGAGCCAGGCATTGCCCTGGTTTCCACTGCGCGTCCATACCGCGGCCCAGGTGCTGCTGCCGGCCTGCCGCGCCTGCAGCTGCAGGCTGCCCATGAAGGAGGCCCCGTACATGTGATAGCGGAAGCCGAACGAGGCATTGCTGGCCGAAGAAAGGTCGAAGCAGGGGCTGTTAAGTACCGCTACCTTATTGGAATAATTGGGGCTGGAAGCTTCCATGTAGGCATACCAGTTGCCATCGACGGCGCTGCCCGGGCCGGTTCCGCTGGAGGGCGTACCGCCGCTGTTGCGCGTCCAGTTGAAATCGTCGCCGCTTTCCTGTGCCCAGTCACCAAAACCGCTCTCAAAGCTTTCTTCATAAGGAAAGGCGCTGACACCACTGGCGCACCCGCCGCTGCCGGGAGGATTCACCCGGATATAGGCCGTTTTGGTTTCCGTATCACTTCCGCTGGCGTTGGCGGCCGTCAGGCTCACGTTGTAAGTACCGGCGGTGTTGTAGGTTACCGTAGGGTTCTGAGCCGTGCTGGCCGAAGGGCTGCCTCCCGGAAAGGACCACGACCAGGAAGTAGCGCCATTGGTGGAAAGGTCGGTAAAGGTAACGCTCTGCCCTTCTGTAATGGTGGTGGCGCTGGCGCTGAAGTCCGCCACCGGCGGAGCGCTGTCGCTGGCCAGAACCGTAATATCATCGATGCAGATGTCGCCCTGCCAGGAGTTGGCAGTAGTGGCCAGGAAGCGGAGGCGCAGCTGGCTCTCCCCTCTGTAGGCGGAAAGGCCGGCGCTTTCTCCCACCCAGTTGCTGCCCTGGGCGCCGCTGCGGGACCATACCGTCGCCCAACTGCTTCCATCGGCGCTGGCCTGCAGCTCCAGGCTTCCGACGGCGTCTCCCAGCATGTGATACTGAAACTGGATCTCGGCAAAGCTCTTCCCGGAAAGGTCGAAGCAGGGAGACTCCAGAATCGCCCGCTTAGCGGGATAATTGGGGCTGGACGCCTCCACGTACATGTAGTAAAAGCCTTCTGCCGCTCCGGAAGGGCCGGTGCCGGAGGAGGGAGTGCCTCCTGTCTGGTTCGTCCAGTTGAACTCATCTCCCGAACCCTGCAACCAGTCGCCGGCGCCGCTTTCAAAACCTTCGGTGTAGGGAAAAGAGCTGATGGAGGCAGAACAGGCAGGCCCGCCGCTCCCTCCGGAGCAGGCAGTGGAGGCAGCCAGGGAAGCCCGGCGCGGGCTATTGGCCATCACGGCCTGCATGCGGGCCTTCTGATCCTGGGTGAAGATGTTCATACAGGCGTCATTGGTATAGTCCATATAGTTGCGGACCATATCGGTGGAGCCGCAGGAGACATGGGTGGTGGGGCAGCCGTAGTTGGCGGCGTCCGACTCCGGCGTGTCGGCGCAGTAGTCGTCGATGCCGCAGCCGCCGTCGCCCCAGATGTGGCGCAGCCCGAAGAAGTGGCCCACCTCGTGGGTGCCGGTGCGCCCCTGGCCGTAGGAACCTCCCTGTGGGTTGGGCGTATCGGTGCTGCCTACGGTTGAGGTGAGCAGCACCACCCCGTCCGTACCGGAAGGGCCGCCGTTGGAATTGAGGCCCGGCAGGCCCGACTGGCTGGGGAACTGGGCGTAGCCGAGGATGTTGCAGTTGACATCCATTACCCAGATGTTGAAGTACTGGTTGGGGTCCCATTGGGACTGTGGCTTGATGGTCCCTTCGATGTAGGAATCATTGAACCCACCGGAACAGGAGCCGTAGGGCGGAGCGCTCCATCCTTTGGCATTGCGGTCGATGCGGTTGATGCCGGGCTCGGCCAGGGTGGCGCCGCCGGGCGCTACGGCTGCCGGGCAGAATTCGATCTCCGTGTCCGCACCGACGGAGTTGTCGTTGTACCCGGAGGTGCCCAGAATGCGGCGAAAGTCATTGTTCAGCTGATCGATCTGAGCATTTATGTAGGTGGAGCTGAGGTTGTCTCCCGTTCCCGCCGGCTCGCCATTATGGATAATGTGAAAGACAACCGGAATGGTAAGCACTACCTGCCGTTTGGCGGCCAGCTCCTGTTTGTAGGCCCGCACGCGGGGGGCCAGCCATTGTTCAAATTCTTCCATGGTACCGAGTTGAGGGTATTTCTCCCGCAACTCCTGGTTGGCCTCTACGGTATAACACCGGATAACATCCTGTTGCTGAGCATGTAGGGTAAGGGCCGCCAACAGAAATAACAGCCCGAGTAAGGGGAACTTCGTTTTTGAGATCATCGTCTAATCGATTTTTGGTACAATTCACTAATATACTCCTGATTCATCGTCATTGCCTGTTCGCAATGGCATTCAAAAAAGTCCATTACCGGGGAATAGTGGGTTTAGTTACGGTGGGATAAGTACCTGGACTGAAATAGGGAAATACATGGAAATACGCAGAAATGCGGTGGAAATGCGGTGGAAATGTCCGCCGTGCTTAGATTCGGACTGCATTTCCTCATTTCTGTGCATGTCTAAGCATTTCAGCCCAGGTACTTACAGGTGAATAGCTGGACACAACAGACATGACAATACAGCCATTCTAAACGGCTCGCAGAAGCGATACTGCTTATGAAGCTTCGTCCAACTACTTTTCAGCACTGCGGCGCAGTACCATTATTTTTTTTCGGATAGTTGCTTTTTCCCGGGCCGGATAGGTGGTAAGTGAAGAAAACCGGGGCGGATAAAGATTTTTTCAACAGATGGAATGAAACACCCGGCACTTTGTTTTACAAAACTACTTTTTTTGTGTGGCTTTTTGTAATCAGAATGTGCCTTTTCCGTTATTCCGCCTGTCACATAACAAATTTACGTTTATATTTTATTTTTCAAAATAAAAGAGGAAGGAAAATGAACAGGAGCGGCTCTATGCTGGTACGATACAACCCCGATGAAAGCCTCGCTATTTCACAGGCCGGGCAATTTGTCCATTAATAGCCAACAATCGTATAAAATTCTACCCTTTCCTGCCGGAACATTGCCTAAATTTGCACTCCACTGAATTTGATCTTTGGCCAAATCAAAACCATTCCCCTGATGAAACGTACCATTCTACAATCCACCGTCGTAATCGTATTTGCACTGATGTCGATAAACACAACCAAAGCGCAATTTATCTTCCCCAATACTGATGAACAACCTGTGACAGATACCCTGCACGGCTATCTGCTGACCGACCCCTACCGCTGGCTGGAAGACAAAAAAGACCCCAAGGCCCAGAATTGGAGCCGCGCCCAGCACGAAGCCACCCTCGATTATATCAACGGCGCCTACCCTATGCTGCCGGGCCTGCGCGAGGAGATACAGGCCTATATCGACCGCGACATCATCAGCCCCATGCAGCTGGTCGCCGACCGGCAGTTCTTTACCATCCGAAAAAAGGGCGACAAGCAGTCAAAGCTCTATACCCGCATTGACGGGGAGGACATCCTGCTGTTCGACCCGGAAAAGCTGGACCCTTCCGGGAAGACGTCCATGACCGGCCGGGACTTCACCCAGAAGGCGGACAAGGTGGCGGTCGGCGTGCAATCCAAAGGAGCGGAGATCAGCACCTACTACATCATCGACACCAAAACCGGCAAGGTGCTCGGCGACCCCATCGAAGGCCTGCGCGGTTTCTCCTGGACCAAGGATGAAAAGCACGCCTACCTCTGGGTGCGCACCCAGGAAATGATCGACCAGCAGAAACCGGTGGAAGTCCGCCTCCACAAGATCGGCAGCCCGCGCAGCGAGGATGTGGCCCTGCTCGTCCCCGCCGATGCCAAGAACGTCGCCTCCGTTTTCGATACCCGCTACAGCGACCTGACCTTCTACAGCGAGGGCGACTTCTACGCCACCCACTCCCTCCGCATGAAAACGATCGGTTCGGGCGAAGAACCGGCGGAGATCTATTCCAACCAGAAGTTCCGCGCTTCCCCCAACGCCATCGGCGACAAGATCTACTTCTACACCAACCACGAGGCGCCCAACTTCAAGCTGATGGTGGCCGATAAGAGCAAGCCGGGTTTCGAAAACTGGAAAGTGCTCATTCCCGAACGGGAAGACATCATACTGGAGGGGTATACCGTAACGGATGACTACATCATCGCCCAGGAAAAAAAGGACGTGCTCAGCCGCCTGCGCCTCTACACCCTCGACGGTAAATTCATCAAAGAGATCGAAGCGCCGGAAGTCGGCAACGTGTCCGGCGTGAACTACAACCGCGATGTAGACGCCGTTTTTGTCAGCCTGAGCACCTTCACCAGCCCATCGAAGATCTTTCGCCTCGATCCGGAAAACCTGAAAAGCAACAACCTGAAATGGGAACTCTTCTACGAGCAGGAAGTGCCGGTCGATACCGATGATATCGAGGCGCGCATCGAGTTTTTTCACTCCAAAGACGGCGCCCGGGTGCCCATCTTCATCGTACATAAAAAAGGGCTGGAGCTGAACGGCAAGAACCCTACCCTGCTCTACGGCTACGGAGGGTTCAACATTGGGATCTCGCCCTCCTTTGTGGGCCTTCGCGCCATGTTCATCAACCGGGGCGGCGTCTATGCCGAGGTGGGGCTCCGGGGAGGTGACGAGTTCGGCGAAAAGTGGCACGAAGACGGCATGCTGTTCAAAAAGCAGAATACCTTCGACGACTTCATCGCTGCCGCTGAGTACCTGATCAAAGAAGGCTACACCAATACCGACAAGCTGGCCATGGAAGGCGGCAGTAACGGCGGCCTGCTGGTCGGCGCCGTGCTCACGCAGCGCCCCGACCTGTTCAAAACGGCCGTCTGCGCCGTGCCCCTGCTCGACATGATCCGCTACCACAAGTTCCTCATCGCCCGCTACTGGATCCCCGAGTACGGCGACCCGGACAAAAAAGAGGACTTCCAGAACATCCTGCAGTACTCGCCCTACCACAATATACGTATGGGCGTCAACCACCCCACGACGCTGGTCATCGCCGGCGAGAACGACTCCCGGGTAGACCCGCTGCACGCCAAGAAGTTCGTCGCCGCCCTGCAGAACAACCCCGGGCAGATAGACCCCGTGTTCCTCTACATCAACTATGACAGCGGCCACGGCTCCGGCCAGTCGACGGACCAGCTGATCGATTATTATGAGTTCCGTACGCGGTTCTTGTTGTATCAGTTGGGGATGGTGGAGGACGGTATGGAGCGGTAGGGCGGCGGTTGTTGGTTATTTGTTGACGGTTGTCTGTTGTCGATTGTTGATCTCCATCAGAGGAACAAGCAACCAGCAACGGACAACAAACAACTCACACCTGTGAAGATCAACTGGGAAATGCGCTAAAACGACAGGGCAAACCTGCCCCGGGTAATATCCACCGGCTCACCGGTTTCCACCTGATACAGCTGGCCCTCGAATAAGCCCTCAACCCGGCCAATGATCGTATCGAAAGTGGTAACCTCCAGCAGAATGGGGTCATCGTCAATGGTGCGATAGGAGCGATCAAAGTGGAAGTCCTCGATCTCCATAAATTGTTCTTCTCCGGAACCCAGCAGAATTTCCCCCGTTTCAGCCGGAATGCCTTTCAGGGCAATCCGCACAGACTGATCAAAGGTTTCGACGCTTCTCTTGTAAAAGGACATGCGCCCGGAAAGAATGACGCTGTGCAGCCCGGTTTCCGGATCCATCAGATGCAGCCCCTGAAAATTATTTTCTTTCCAGCCGAACTCCCAGCCCGGAGAACGGCCGAAGGGTATCCACAACAGGTCGTTCAGGAAAAAGGCCACCGTATCGGCAGACTGAAATTCCTCTTCGCCGGGGTAGGTGGTTTCATCCTCGAGGGTGTTGACTTCGCAGGTGGCAAAGGAGAGTAAGGACACTAACAGGAGCGTTAACTTTTTCATAGCTTTCTATTTTCCAAAGAGGTAAAAAATGCTCAGCTGCGCTGCCCAGCCGTTGTAATAAGTGATCAACCTACCGTTTTCTAGAAGGTTCCCATTCTCCCGGATGGTAAAATCCTGTTCGGTGCGGATGAAGTTGGCCAGCAGTTCCAGGCGAACGCCGATGGGCTCGGCGGGGGTATTCAGCGCCAGGCCGGGTTGCCAGATCCAACCCTTTCCCCTGGAAAACCGATATTCCAGGCGCCGCCTCCTGAAATCCTCCAGCAAAATGAACTCCTCGTTTATCTCCGGCACCTGGCTGAAGAAGTATCCGCCCTTACAGGACAGGGCAACAGAGGGCCCGCTTTCCAGGCTCAGCAGGCGGACTACCGGCCCGGCGGCGAAATAAAAATTCCGGCCCTGCCGGTGGCTGACGGCATGGCGGGTTTCACTGAATTCGTTGTAGAAATGGCCGTCTTTCAACCGGGTGAGCCAGGCGCCGGCAGTGGCCAGCAGGCCCAGGCGGCCGTTCACCAAAAGCTGGAAGCTGATCTCCGGCGCCAGGGCGGGCTTTAGGCGAAAGTCGAAAGTGTCGGAACCGATGGCCCGTTCATTGGTGAAGTTCCAAAAGGAAAGGCCGGCTCCCACTTGTGCCGACAACGCTTGAGGGGAAGACGAATCCTGTGCAGAGAGGCTCAGCGAAACGAGGAAGGTCAGGGTAAGGACAGGCGTTATTTTCATCGGAGGCGCGGTTGTTCTTTAACAGGAACGTACCTGCCCCCTCATTTGCTGCTAAAAACGGAGAACAGGCTCCGAAAAAGCAACAAAGGCCCCGATAGCAATATAGCCATATAACAATATGCGAATCCAGGGTTAAATGGCCTGGCAACGGCCCAGCGGGCCGCAATGTATAAGGAGCAATGAGCCTAAATACGAAGGTGACATTCCGGCCCTCTTCACCGGTAATACTCCGCCATTTCCATCATCAGCCCGTTCACCAGGCCGTACCATTTGTAGTGTCGGTCGTTGGTGGCCAGGGCGATGGTCACTTCGTATTCAGGCAGGTACATAAGGATGGCCCGGTAGCCCATGAGGGCGCCGGTATGCCCCATATGGATGACGCCATTGTCATCCCACAGGCGCATGCCCAGGCCGTAGTGGTCCCCGCCGAGGGAATGGCCGATATCCTGTATCATCTCCAGCAGGGAGGCGCTGCTCACCAGTTTGCCGGTGTAGAGCGCATGGCCAAAGCGGGCAATGTCGCTGGGCGTGGAGACGATGGCGCCGGCGGCGCCGACGGCCGATTGGTGATATTCGTAGGCGCGGGCGTTCTCGGCCAGGCTGTCGATCTTGTTGCGGCGGGTGCTGAAGTCATCGTAGAGGGTCTGTTTCAGCCCCAGAGGGTCGAAAATGTATTCTTTGTAGGCTTCCGCCAACGGCTTTTCCGTGATCTTCTCGATGAGCTCTCCCAGCAGGTAGAAGCCGGTATTGGAATAGGCATAGCCTTCGCCCGGCTTGAAGCGGGCGTGCCGGCGGGCGGCGAAGTAGTGAATATCGCTGGCTTTCCAGGTGCGGTATTTCCAGTTGCCCCGGTAGAATGAAGGATGATTGAGGTGGTCGATGACGCCGGCGGTATGGCTGAGCAGTTGCCGGATGGTCACCTCTTTGGAAAAAGGAATGCCGTCTATCGGCAGGTAGTCATAGAGCTTATCGTCCAGTTGGAGGCGGCCTTCTTCCACGAGGCGCAGGATGAGGGCGGAGGTGAACAATTTTGAAACGCTGGCTACCCGGTAGCGGTGGTTGGGGCTCACCGGCTCGTTATTCCAGGGGGTGGCCCGGCCCTGAGTTGAAGTATGAAGGGCGCCGTCGGGGGTAATGATGGCGGCCGAAGCTCCCAGCAGATTGGTGGTCTCTTCTTTGTAGAGGCCGGAAAAGGCTTCATCCAGGTGTTGCCTGACCGAATGGCCGTACTTGACATCCAGGCTGATCATCTTGGTGCGGACCACCCGCCCGTCGTCGGCCTTGATGGTGATCACATATTCGCCCTTATCCGCCCGTTCCGGGTTGCCGTACAGTTGAACGAGATAGGGGTCGAAAGTCAGCCATTCGGGAAGGTTGTGGGCGGTGACCTTCAAGACGTCATTGTCGATATCCTCGACTTCAATATCCAGCTCAAAAGGCGACTCGGTAAAGGCCTGAATATAGGCGCCCTGCGGCTCCACGAAGATGGGAGGCGTATTAAAAGGGTCTGCGATCGCGATGATCAGGCAGGACAGCGCCAGGATGAAGCCTGTTAGGGGCCAACGAGTGTGTTTCATGTGTGCCGCCGAATTTTTACAACTGGGTTTTAAAAAAAAGCCGTAGGATGCGGATCCCGAAATTATCCCGAGACATATATACGAAATTATTAACGTTATTTTCGCTAATTAGTTACAGAAAAATATTGGCCATAGGCCTGACTTTAACATTTTAATAAAACTGAACGATATCCACCAGCAGGCCATTCACCAGGTCGAACCAGCGGCTGTGCGGGTCGTTGGTGGCCAGGGCTATGCTGAGTCCTTTGGCCGGCACGTACATCAGAATGGTGCGGTAGTCCATAAGGGCGCCGGTATGGCCGTGATGGACGATGCCGTGGTCATCCCACAGGCGGGTGCCCAGGCCGTAATGATCGCCACCGACAGCAAAGCCGTAGTCGGTGGTCATCTGCTCCAGGGAGGCGGGGCTGAGGAACTGCCCGCCATAAATGGCCTGGCCAAACCGGGCGACATCGGCGGGGGTGGAAACGATGGCTCCGGCCGCCCCCACTGCCGAGAGGTGATACTCATAGGCGCGTTCGTTTTCCGCCAGGCCGGGTATGTGGGCAATGCGGTTGCTGTAGTCGTCATAAAGGGTGTTTTCCAACTCCAGGGGTTCGAATATCCACTGCCGGAACGCCTCGCTCAGGGACAGGCCCGTCACCTCTTCTGCCAAAGCGCCGAGAATGTAGAAACCGGTATTGGAATAGGCATAGTCAGTTCCGGGTTCGAACAGCGCCCCCTTCTGCACGGCGTAATTGAAGATGTCCTCATTCGTCCAGGTGCGGGTCATCCAGCCGCCGGTGAAGAAATCGCCGCTGTTGAGGTGGTCCACCAGGCCGGCCGTATGACTCAGCAATTGCCGGATGGTGATCTGCCCGCCGTACTCCAGGCCGTCGATGGGCAGGTAGTCGAAGAGCTTATCGTCGAGGGTGAAGTGGCCCTCTTCGGCCAGGCGCAGGATCAGAGCAGCGGTAAATATCTTGGAGACACTTGCCATGCGGTATTTGTGGTTGGCGTTGACGGTTCCGTCGCTGAAGGGGCTGTGCTTGCCGGCCGTGGAGGTGAACAACTCCCCTTCGGGCGTAAACACCGCCGCCGATACTCCGAGCAAACCGGGCGTAGACAGGTGAAAGTGATGGAACACCCGCGTATCCAGGTTCTCCTGGAAAGAAAGAAGCACCACCACCCGGACGGTGAGCTTGCGGCTGCGCTGCCCTTTGCCGTCATCGGCGGTGATGGTGAGCTCGCGGGCGCCTTCGTTCTGCCGGGAGGGCGTGCCGCTCAGCCTGCGGCTGCCGGCGTCGAAGGCCAGCCAGCCGGGCAGGTTGCCTACGGTGACTATGACCTGGTCTCCATCGATGTCTTCTACCGGAATGGTGTAGATGAACGAGGAATCGGCATAGGCGAGCACCTCCAGCGGAGTGTCGATCTCAGGCAGGTGGTTGACAGGATCTTCAGTTGTCTCCTTGGAGCAGGTGGAGAACAAGAGTACAGAGAAGAAGGCAAGGGGTAAGATACGGAGAAGGGAAGCCATAATCAAAGCCGGATTTGGTTGGCGGGAAGATAGGGAGAATTTTGTAAAGAAAGGGAGGAGCAGGGGGGCCTGCGCATCAGGTTGAAATGTTAATGTTGGCCTTGATAGGGCTTCCCGTATGGTGGAAGGGGTGAGGAAAAACAATTAACGGAGAAATCAAAAACATTGCTTTAATTTGTGGTGTTAATCAGAAACATAAAGCTTTGTCAAAAAAGTGCTGAGGCATCATACATAATCATACATATCGCCTGCTGGGGAGCCTGGGTTTGCTCCTGATCTTCCTCCTGCCTGTTGGCCTGAGGGATGCCCATCATTTGCTGGAGCATCATGAGGCGATCGTAGCCTGTGACGCCAGTGGCAATGACCAGCACCTCCACGGCGAAGAGCTGAAGCACCACGACTGCACCCTCTGCCTTATCCATTACACCCAGTTTCTGGAAGCGGAGCCCTTGGCGCCCTACACTTCCAGGCCCTCTTTCCGGGTGGAAGAACACTTTGAATATTCCTTTTCCCACAGTCATCCTTCCCTCTCCCACATCCGGGAGCGCGGGCCGCCTTGTTTTACCCTTTTTGTGTAGACATTATCAGTTGAATCGAAAAGAAAGGTGAAACATGAAGAAAAGGCTGTTGCTTAAGTGGCAATGGCTCCTGGTGCTGGCCCTAAGCGGCCAGGTGCTCCAAGCACAGAAACACTGCGATATCACCCTGAAGGGAAAAGTCGTAGATGCGTATACCCGGGAGCCGGTGGCGTTCGCCAATGTGGCTATCGAAGGAAGTGACATCGGCGCCATGGCCGATGAAAACGGATTATATATTATTGACAGTATATGCGAAGGTTCGTATACCATCGTATGTTCACATGTGAACTGTGATCATATCCACCACCAGATCACACTCACCGAAGATACGGAGAAGGATTTCATCCTCGAGCCCCAGGGCGTATTCATCGATGAGGTTCTGGTAAGGGGAAAGGCGGTGCCGCTGAAATCTACGGGCGCAGGTACGACGCTCGATGCGGAGCAGCTGAGCTCGGAACGGGGGCTCTCTCTTGGCAATGCCATCGAGAAGCTTCCCGGCGTTACCATCCTGAATACCGGGGCCTCTATTGCCAAGCCGGTCATTCAGGGGCTCCACAGCAACCGCGTGCTGCTGCTCAACAACGGCGTCCGGCAGGAAGGCCAGCAGTGGGGCAATGAACACGCCCCGGAAGTCGATCCTTTCCTGGCCGACAAGGTCACCGTCATTAAAGGAGCAAGTAGCGTGCGCTACGGGGCCGACGCTATCGGTGGGGTGATCCTGGTAGAACCCCGCCCCCTTCGCGAAACGCCCGGTATCGGAGGGGAGCTCAACCTCCAGGGCCTCAGCAACGGCCGCACCGGCATCGTATCCGGAATGGTGGAAGGCCAACTCAGCGGCAGGCTGCCCGTCAGCGGACGCCTGCAGGGCACCCTCAAACGGGGCGGCAACCTGCAAACGCCCAGCTACTTCCTGGACAACACCGGCGTGGAAGAACTCAACTTCTCCTGGGCCCTGGGCATGAAAAAGGAAAAGTGGAACACTGAGCTGTTCTTCTCCCGCTTCTATACCCGCCTGGGCATCTTCAGCGGATCCCATATCGGCAACCTGACCGACCTGATGAACGCCATCGAGCGGGAACGCCCGCTGCAGGAGGCCGCCTTCACCTATGAACTCGGCCGGCCCCAGCAGCGCATCTACCACGAGCTGTTCAAGTGGAAAGGCGCTCTGGAAACCGGCGAGCTGGGCGCCCTGCAATTGCAACTGGCACGGCAGTTCAACCGCCGGCAGGAATTCGACGCCCACCGCCCGTACGGCGGCCTGCCCGATAACTTTGACGAACCCCAGATCGAGTTCGAGATCACTACCCATACCGCCGAACTGAGCTGGGAACATGACCCCATACGCCTGCTTCGCGGCAGCATCGGCGTCCACTTCATGCGGCAAGCCAATACGGCCGACCGCGGAGCGCTCATCCCCAACTACGAAAACTACACAGCGGGGGTGTTCTGGATCGAACGCTGGAAAAATTACCCCTTCCCCCTGGAGTTGGAAGGCGGACTGCGTTATGACTACCAGTGGATGGATGTCGGCATTCAGGGCCGGGACACCATCAACCGGCAGCTGGATTTCAGCAACTTCTCCGGAACGATCGGCGCCATCTACC
This sequence comes from uncultured Phaeodactylibacter sp., assembly GCA_964418125.1. Lineage (GTDB taxonomy): Bacteria > Bacteroidota > Bacteroidia > Chitinophagales > Saprospiraceae > JACJXW01. The sequence goes on along the minus strand of CAYQKY010000006.1, from coordinate 63,354 downwards.
GCTTCCCGGAGCTGGTGGAGATCCGCTTCAACGCCGGTACGGCCTGGCGGGCGCCCAATGTGAATGAACTGTTCAGCGACGGCGTACACCACGGCGCCGCTTCCTTCGAAAAAGGCGCCCCCAACCTGCGGCCGGAACGCGCCTTCAACAACAGCCTTACTATCGATTTAGACGATAAGGATAAATTGAGCGCCATGCTCAACCTCTTCTACAACGTCATCGACGATTTTATCTTTCTAGAACCCCAGGCAGAACCGGTGCTGACCATCCGGGGCGCCTTCCCGTCTTTCAGCTACGCTCAGGCCGACGCCCGCCTGACGGGCCTCGACTGGCAGGCAGCCTACGAAGTGATGCCTGGGCTGCAATTGGAGAGCCGGGGCTCGCTGCTGCGCGCCTGGAACCGCAGCCGCAAGGAGCACCTCAGCCTCATGCCGCCGGACCAGTTCGAACACGCCCTGCGCTACAGCTTCGGAAAAGGAGAAGATACAGAAAACGCCCCTTACCTGCGGCTGGCCATGATCAACGTGCTGGAGCAAACCCGCGTGCCGGGAGTCGACTCCGCTCACCCGGCAGGAAGGGATTACGCGCCGCCCCCACCCGGCCATACGCGCTTCAAGCTGGAGGGCGGGGCGCAGTTCCGCCTCGGCAAACAGCCCCTGGAAGTAAGCCTGGCCATCTTCAACCTCTTCAATACCAGCTACCGGCAGTACCTCAACCGCTTCCGATACTTCGCGGATGAGACGGGGAGGAATGTGTCGTTGCATTTGCGGGCGCCTTTTGGTGGGGAGTAGATGGTTTCAAGGCTGGATGGCTTCATTGTTGAATTGTTGGATGGCCGCCCCCTTCGACATGCTCAGGGTAAAATTGTTTCATTGTTGGCTATAGGCCTGACAAGTTTACAGGTGAATAGCCTGCGGGAAACTTGTCAAGTCTTTTCATAAAAATTCCTTAACGATTTTAAAAACTCAATTATCATGTTATTGACTAATGTTAAATTCATGCGCTTTCTTTTTGCGTTTCTCACTGTTTCCGCATTGCTCTGGACGGGGTGTGAAAAAGACGACGACAACACCCCTGTTGACGAGCAGGAGCTGATCACCACCGTAGTCCTCAACTTTACCGATCCGGCCGGGAACACTTCTTCCTTCAAATTCACCGACCCGGACGGAGCGGGCGGCAACCCGCCGACAGCCGAAGACATCACCCTGGCCGCCAATACCACCTACCAGATGGATATCGAGTTCAGGGATGAATCCAACGCCAGCGATGTGAAAGACATTACCGAAGAGGTGAGGGAAGAGGCCGAGGAGCACCTGATCTGCTTCTCCGCTACCGGTGTGCTGGACATCCCGGTAACAAAGGATACGGACGGCAATGGCGCCCCCCTCGGCCTGGAAACCGAATTAGCCACCGGGCAGGCGGGCAACGCTACCCTGGCCATCATCCTGAAGCACGATCCGGATAAAGGCGCAGCGAACCCCTGCGTCACCGGAGAGACGGACGTACAGGCGGAGTTTGACGTAGTGGTGCAGTAGATAATTCGTGCGGCGATCATCCCGATCGCACGTAACTTTGTCCAAAAACCGTTGAGCATAGCTTCGTGCGATCAGGACGATCGCCGCGCGAGTAAGGGGGAACTCCAGTGTTATAAATTCAGAACCATCAGCCCGCCGCCGCCCGATAGCGAACAGCAGGAAGTTGATGCCATTTCCTCCCGCTTGCGGCTCAGCCCCCAGGCAGGGCCTCCGCCTGCTTTTGAATTTGCAGGATACTGTCCCGAAACGCCTGCTGGCGCCTCAGCATTTTCCGGGGTGCGATCCCCCGCCTTTCTTCCGGGGCATGCCCCCGGGGCCGGCGCCGGAGGAAGGGCACTTGAACTCAGGATCATCAACGTGGCTTTCGGCCCACTCCCGGAAGCGGTACTCCAGGGCTTCCACCTGCCGGATAAAGTCCAGCTCTTCCGGCGTCAGCGCCCGCCCCTGTATATTCAGGCTGTTCTTTCTTTGCGTCAACGCCTCGAGTTGCTCCCTTACCTTCTCTCCCGTTTTCACTGCTTCCTGATGAAGCTGCGCTGCCTGTTGCAGGAGATACTGCCGGGGGAGGCGATTGGCGCAGGCGGTAAGCAGGAACAGGGAAGCGAGCAAAAGCTTTCGAAAAGTTTTTTTCATGGGAGCAATTTAACGAAAAACAGCGCCTGTATCCGAATGCCTGATGCTACCCCAAAAAAGCCGAATACATCCACACCAGTTTTTCCTGTTCGCGTATGTAGTCGCTCATCAGCGCGTTGGTGCCTTCGTCGCCGGATTCCCCCGACAGTTCCAGCAGCTCGCGCTCAAGGGGGAGCAGCACTTCGTAGCCTTTCAGGATCTCCTTCACTGCTTCCACGCCATCGGAAACATTCTTGGCTCCCCTGATCTCGGAAACTGCCGAATAGTCGGTGTAGGTGTGCAGTGGGGTAAAGCCCAGGGTGAGAATGCGCTCGGCAATTTCGTCAATTTTAATGAGCGAGTCATTGTACAGCTCTTCAAATTTGGCGTGTAACTCGAAGAACTTCTCTCCTTTTATGTTCCAGTGAAAACCCCGCGCGTTCATGTAGAACAGTTGGTAATTGGCCAGCAGCGCATTGAGCTTTTCTGACAATATTTTTGATTGCGCCTGGTCCAGTCCGATACGGCTTAATGTATTTACCATTGTAATTATGTTTTGGTTACTTTTCCTGTAAAAATAGTTGAATTAAGCCTGGAATTCAGTGAAGCCGATCACTTTGGGAGCATAGGCTGGCGGGATAAATACTGTCCCTAAATGCCTGTCGGCGCCTGATTGCTTCCGGACGGGCGCTTACAGCATCCCAGCGATCAGGCCTTGCATCCACTTCAGTTCTTCTTCCGAAAAAGCGGGCGGCGGGGGCGCTTCGCTGTAATCGATGGATTTGTCCAGTGCGCGCTGTTCGTACAAGTCATTTAACGCCTTATTCAGGGCGAGGAAAGTATCCTTATCCGGCGCTTTAAGAGGGACGGGGATAACCGGCAAGGGCTCCTTCACATCCACGGCCCACACCTGAGTTTGTCCTTGCCCGGCCCGGATCAGTGTGATCAGGTAGTGCGATTTGGGCAGATAGGGGTGCGCCAGGGGGCGTAAATCCATACCATTTATGCTATAAGGCGATCGGGATGGATAACTTCCCAGATTAGCACATTCTCTAAGTGCTCGTAATGCTGAAAGGCCTCCATCCATTTTGTGACGGTGCTGGCGGAGCAGATTCAAGTGTCAAAAAGGCGACATAAAAAAACAATGTAACACTTGGAAATCCGGGGGGGGTAGTACATTGTTACTGCGCCTTGTACAGCATTGTTGTTAAATCAAGCTAGCCATCATATTTCAAACTTTAAAAATCTCTCATTATGCGTTTGAGAAAATTAGTTCCCTTATTTTTCAGTTTGGTTTGTATAACCATACTTTCATTTCAGGCTTGTGTAGACCCCATTGTATCCCCTCCTGATGATAACATTTATCTGACATTTAGAGATGGAAATCCTTCACTATTGTCTTTCTGCGAGGATCAGTTCGAGGGTAGTAAGGACTTGTCAATAACAGTTACAGTAGAGGGGTTGACCGATGATCCTTCTAACCCGATGCGGGTAACTTTCGAAGAAACTTTTGAAATTGAAAACACACCTAGTGACCTCTTTGGGGGGACTGAATACGAAATTGAAGTTCCCGAATCTGGCACTTTTCAAGTAGATATAGAAATTAGAGGGGGGCTTGCTTGTTTTGATTGCTGCGGGGATATACTTGTTTATGATATGGATAATGGCCCTACCTCTGATACAGGATGCCCTGACAACCAAGGGGGTTCTCCCAGGTGGACAGATGGCCCGGTTGAAGTTAATAAAGAACCAGGTATACCAGAAGAGATCGAAGCCATTCCACTCCTCAGAAATTGTAGTTTTTGTGGTTGTTAAGCAACACAGTCAGTAAATGTACCAAGTTTTAACATTAAAAAAAAAACAATGAAACAAATAATTTTTGCTTTAATCGGTTTGCTTACTTTTTCATTTTTCTCCTGCGAGAAAGAAGGGATCACCCCTCAAGAAGAACAGGAGTCCCTCTTCCCATTAGTTTCACGATCTTCAAAAGCCTATGATGCTCAAATTACTATTCAGGCCAGAATGTTCCATTCAATTGATTTGATACCCCACGTTATTCAGATTAGGTCTTTTTTTATGGATGAGAACCGTCAACCAGTGGAAATTGGGGGTATCAGTATTGAGAATATTGCCTTAGAACAGTCCGAACGTACACCTCAATATGATATTACGGTTGGTTTTTGGGAAGGAGATACAACAGAGGCCTTTGTCTCGGCTTTTCAAAATAACGAAGCCACCATTCAAATAGATGGCGGGCAGAGCAGTTTTCCAGACCTGGATACACTTGTGCCTCTTCCAAGCTTGATCGTTTTTGAGGAACCCATTGATTCTATCAATAAATCCAAACCTCTAACGCTGAGTTGGAAGAATGCCGGGGATAACTCAACCGAGCCTGTTGGCATTTTAATAACTTACAACCCTTATTATTACTCTAATGCCAATAGTGAAATAGAGCTTCCAGAGGAGGCGGCTTCCTTAGCCAAAATTATTGATAGTGGTAATAAAAATTCAGTTACCATCTCTCGTGAAGAGTTGAGTAAGTTTCCGGCCAACGGCCATGTGAAAGTGCAAATAGGTAGAGGAGTACAAACCTTTGTTGAAGAAGGAGACAAAACATTCCTGATTAACGGTTTGAGTTTCAGCGGCTGGACAGATGTCGTTATTTATGAGAATGAATAATTTTCAGAAACAATGGTTGGCTTCCAGTGCCGAGGGCGCCAGGCTAATAAAAAGCTGGCGTGCCTGGAATTCAGTGAAGCCAATCACTTTGGGAGCATAGGCTGGCGGGATAGACGCGTCCCTAAATGCCTGTCGGCGCCTGATTGCTTCCGGACGGGCGCTTACAGCATCCCAGCGATCAGGCCTTGCATCCACTTCAGTTCTTCTTCCGAAAAAGCGGGCGGCGGGGGCGCTTCGCTGTAATCGATGGATTTGTCCAGTGCGCGCTGTTCGTACAAGTCATTTAACGCCTTATTCAGGGCGAGGAAAGTATCCTTATCCGGCGCTTTAAGAGGGACGGGGATAACCGGCAAGGGCTCCTTCACATCCACGGCCCACACCTGAGTTTGTCCTTGCCCGGCCCGGATCAGTGTGATCAGGTAGTGCGATTTGGGCAGATAGGGGTGTACCAGGGGGCGTTCCCCCCGCCGGAGCAGGTCGATCTCAATGAGGTGGACGCCGCCACGGTGCAGGCGCAACCGTTTTTCCCGGTAAGGCTGCAGGCCCGGCCGGCGCTTATTGACGGGCGAGAGGATCTCAATAGCAGTGATGAGTTTATTGCTCTTCTTATCCCTGACCTCCACCGTCGGAATGTGGACTTCCACAGGTTTGATAGCGGGTAGCACCAGAGTTTCCGGGGTGATGGCATTTTCACCGTAAGCTTCAGCCGGTTCCTTCATCCTATCCGCTTTCCGAAAGAGCTCCACATCCGGGTACATAATGCCCACATCCTCCTCCGGCGAAGTATCCTCTACTGTATAGTTGTTGAGGTGTACGATGTAAGCCTCTCCCAGCCGCGGCGTCAGCTGGACGCTGATCAGGTAGGCCAGGCTGTTGTGCACATCCGGCCAGAGGTGGCCTTCCAGGTAGGGATCCATTCCGGGGAAAGGAGAAGGCATGGTGGTTTTCTTACAAAGATAACCTTTTTGGGGGAGATGAACAGACACAAAAAAATGGCAATGCCTCCCCTTTCGGAGGAGGCGCCGCCCACTTTTTTCAATACAAAAAACCAAACAACCAGATCGGGACGCGGCCTTCACTTCCTATCTCAGTATCATCTGCAACCACGTATGCCTGGGGAATACCGTGGATCTGAGCCTTTGATTTACCGCTGCCGTCCACTTCCAGCGTGTACTGATCATTGACAAGGAAATCTCCTTTTTGGGGTAATGCCACCTCATTATCTACCTTCAGTTGATTCAACACGAAAGTCTCCCGCAGGCTGCCCTTATTAATTTGATGGGGAGAAATGGCGTAGGCGATATTGGTATTGTGAAGGAAGATCTTCTCCGGTTTTTGCAAAGTGCTGACGCTGATCCCCGCCGGATAAAGGGTATGGATCAATCGCGCTTTTTCCAGATGGAAAAGATATTGCACCAGGGTATTTCGGTGAACGCCGATCTTTTCGCTCAGCTTGGTGATATTGGGCTTAAAAGGAACATTGGACGCCAGGATGTAGAAGAGCTGATAGATCTTCCGGGCGTTCCGCGGGTCATAACCAGGGATGAAATCCAGGTCGCTTTCGATCACCAGTCGGATCATCTGCTCCAGGCGGTCGCTGTAGAATTCGGCGCCTTCCAGGAAAAAGGGGTAATACCCCATTTTTAAATAATCCGGGAAATACTGAAGCGGCCTGGCTTCTCTGGTTAACTCCGCGGCTATTTCAACATGCTCTTGCAACAAGTGCTCCAGTTTGAATTTTGGAAAATCCAGGCCTTCGTTTACCTTCAGGTATTCCCGAAAGGACAAGCCGTGCAATTCATACAATAAGGCTCGGCGGCTCAGGTCAACATCCTGCTTGAGCAATTCTATTATAGAAGAGCCTGTGAAGACGATCTTTAGGCCCGGATAAAAGTCATACAGGTTCTTTATCTCCCTTGCCCAACCGGGATATTTGTGGACTTCGTCCATGTAAATAATCTTCCCCCCTTTTTTGTAAAAGGTATCCGTGAAATCCACCAATCGGTTATTCGTAAAGTATATATCGTCCAAAGAAATGTAAATGGCCTCTTCACTCAGGCCATGAGCCAGTTTCATCCGCTGTAACAAAAGAGTCGTTTTGCCTACGCCTCTGGCGCCGATGAGAGAGATCAGCCGCCACTTCCACTTGATGGTTTGCAAAATGTCTCTTTGAAATTCCAGTGAGACCGCTTCTACTAACCTATTGGATTTTTCTTTGAGCTTTTCCAATTTTTGCTGTTTTAGAACAGCAATATAGTTAAAATTTTGCTGTTTTGAAACAGCAATTATGCAAAAACTCAGTTTACTGTCCCTAAGTCGCCGCAAAATGCCAGGGCGAAGGGGAGAAGGGCCATAAGAAAATCGAAGGACTTAAATGAAACAGCCTCTTAAAAGTAGCCCGTCCGAAAATGGCAATGCCTCCCCTTTCGGAGGAGGCATCGCCCACTTTTTCTGCCTGAAAAACTGTGCTCGGAATTAGTTCACCTCAGCCGGCTCTTCCTTCTCTTCCTTCACGATCGGGTTGCCGTTGCTCACCCACTCCTCGAATCCGTTGAGGTAGTTCTTGACGTTTTTGAACCCGTGTTTGGCCAGGATGGAATAGCCGATGGCGGCGCGGTCGCCGGTCTTACAGTGGACGACCACGTTCCCCTCCTTGTTGACCTTGTCCAGGTTTTTCTCCAGCGTGCCGACGAAGACGTGGTCGGCGCCTTTCAGGTGGCCGGACTTGTATTCGGCAGCGCCGCGCAGGTCGACGATCTGGGTATCTCCTTTTTTCATGAGTTCTTTCAGCTCGCTCAAGGAGATGATCTCTTCCGTATCCAGCTCATGGCCCAGCTCTTTCCAGACGCTTACATCCGGCACATAGCCGTAGATGTTGTCCAGCCCGATGCGCATCAGCATGCGGGTAAGAATTTCGACCTCTTCCTCCGGCGCGATCAGGATAAAGGGCTCATCGTAGGAGACGAACCAGCCCATCCAGGTCGGGAAGGCGTTGTTGTTCTGGATGTTGAGCGTGCCGGGGATGTAGCCCGCGGCGAAGTCCCGCTTCTGGCGGGTGTCGATCACCTTGATGCCTTTGGCCATGGCGGCCTGGAACTCCTCTTTGGTGAGTTGCTTCGGCTGCGGCACTTCCGTGAGCAGGGGGCGCTCCACCTTGTTGAGCTTCTTCATCATCGCGAAGTACTTCGGCGGCTCCGGCTGGTCTTCCAGCAGGAATTTGACGAAGCCGTCCTGGTCGTTCTCGAACTGCAGGGCCCAGTTACGGATCTTTTCGTAGCCCACCGTCGTGCTGGGCACAGCCCCCAGGGCCTTGCCACAGGCGGAACCGGCGCCGTGGCCCGGCCATACCTGCAGGTGGCCCGGCAGGTCGCGGAAGCGCTCTACGGAGCGGTACATTTCCTTGGCGCCGGCCACTTTGGTGTCTTTGATGCCGGCGGCTTCTTCCAGCAGGTCCGGGCGGCCGATGTCTCCCACGAAAACGAAGTCTCCGGTAAAGAACATCACCGGTTCGGAGGTTGCCGGGGTATCGGTCAGCAGGAAGCTGATGCTCTCCGGCGTGTGGCCCGGCGTATGCAGTACTTCAAACTTGAGGTTGCCGACGTAGAAGGTGCTGCCGTCTTTCAAGCCCACGTGCGGAAATTCATATTCCCAGCCTTCGCCTCCTTCGTCCGACAGGTAGAGCTCGGCCCCGGTCAGGGCCGCCAGCTCCCGCGAACCGGACAGGAAATCGGCGTGGATGTGTGTCTCCGCAATGTGGGTGATCTTCATGTTTTGCTCTTCGGCGATCTTCAGGTAAGTGTCCACATCGCGCTTGGGGTCGATGACGATGGCCACGCCTTCCTGCTGGCAGCCTACGAAGTAGCTCGCCTGTGCCAGTGTCTTATCATAAACGTGCTGAAAATACATATATCGTTGGTATTAAAATGATTGTAATTAAATTCTCGATGCAAAGATGCAGGGAGTTTGGTGTTCAGACAGTGAAGTACATCACAGAAGGAAAAAAGGGCAGGGGGCAGGCCGGGGGCGTGTACCGCGTATGGGCAGGGGGCAGGCCAGAGGGCCTTTTCTACCCATACCCTCGAAAACCCGCCGGATCCCTCTGCCTGCAAGGCCGCACCTTGCGGCAGGCAGGCGCGTTCATCAGCGTTCCATCTACTCCACCGGCAGGATGCTCACCGCCTGACCTCCGCCCGGCGCCAGCTTCACATTCAGCGTATCTCCTTTTTTCACCTCTGTACTGGTCACCACAAAGGCCATGGGGTTGTCTTTCCAGTGAGCCGTATCACTGTCCTTATAGATGCCGGCTCGATAGCTTTTGCCCTCCGCCAGGAAGTCGAGGGTGATGGTAAATTCGCGCGGTTCTTCATTGGTGATGCTCCCGATGAACCACCTGTCCGTGCCCTTCTGCCTGCGGGCGACGGTGAGGTACTCCCCGATCTCGGCGTTGAGGATGCGGGTATCATCCCAGTCGACGCCCACCTCCCGGATGAACTGAAAAGCGGGGTTGCCGCGGTAGTTCTCAGGCAGGTCGGCGGCCATCTGCAGGGGGCTGTAGATGGTGACGTAAAGAGCCAGCTGCTTGGACAGGGTGGTGTACACCCGGTTGCCGGGCTTGTATTCATCGAAGGTAATGTCGAAGATGCCCGGCGTGTAGTCGATCGGGCCGGCCAGCATGCGGGTGAAGGGGATGATGCAGGTATGGGCGGGCGGGTTGCCGTCGCTCCAGGCGTTGTACTCCATACCGCGCACCCCTTCCTGTGTCATCAGGTTGGGGAAAGTACGGCGCAGGCCCGTTTGTTTGACCGGCTCGTGGGCGTCGATCATGATCTGGTATTTGGCGGCCATCTCGATCACACGGCGCTGGTGGCGCACCATGTACTGCCCATGGTGGCGTTCGCCGGCCGGCGTCACCGGGCCGGCGTAGCCCGTTTTCACGGCTTTGATGCCCAGGTTGTTGTAAAACTTGAAGGCCTCTTCCAACTGGGAGTCGTAGTGGTCGGCCTGCCCTCCCGTTTCGTGGTGGCCGATGATGGCCACGTTCTTACTTTTAGCGTATTCGACGACTTCTCCGATATCAAAATCAGGATAAGGGGTGGAAAAGTCAAAGTAGCCGAGCGTATCCTGCCCCCAGTATTCCCAGCCGAGGTTCCAGCCTTCCACCAGCAGGCCCCGGATGTCGTGTTCAGCGTTGAAGTCGATGTACTTTTTAGTGTTTTCGGTGGTGGCGCCGTGGCCGGTACCGCCCTTATCGCCCCAGGAGCCTTCCTGTTGCTTCAGGCTCCAGCTGGTAATGCCCAGGTGTAGTTCCCACCAGATGCCTGTGTACTTCATGGGTTCGATCCAGGAGACGTCTCCGATCTGGTTGGGCTCGTTGAGGTTGAGGATGAGGTTGGAAGTGATGAGGGCGCCGGGATCGCCGGTAACCAGGACGGTACGCCAGGGAGTGACGAAGGGCGCTTTGGCATGCACTTTGGTTCCGTCGGCCCAGGGCACCAGCTCGCTTTGGAGGAGGTTGCCGGGTTTGACGCCCAGGGTCATGCCGGCGTAGTCTGTCAGGTTGGCCTCATGGAAGCTGAGGTAGAGGCCGTCATCGGTTCGCATGGTGACGGGGGTGTTCACGGCGTGCGGATTGGCGATGTAGCGGTCGGGGCGGTTCTCGATGCCGTAGTTGAGGCCGGCAGTGTCGACCTCGCTGAGGCGGGTGTTGTTGTAGAGGTATTCATAGCTGTCGTAATCGGCGGGGATCCACCAGGCCTTGTGGTCGCCGGTGAGTTGGAACTGAGTGTATTCCTCCATGATCGTCACTTCAGTCATGGCCTCCTGTTCGGGGAACTCGTAGCGGAAACCCAGGCCATCGTCGAAGAGGCGGAAGCGGATGTTCAGTTTGCGCGGGTTATCGCCGTCTTCGGAAAGCTCGACAAGCAATTCATTGTAGTGGTTGAGGATTTCTTTTTGTGTCCCCCAGACTGGCGTCCAGCTTTCCCTCGTCTCGCCGGTTTCGGTGGAAACAATGGTAAAGCCTTCACGCAGCACCCCCGACTCCCGCAGGTTAAAACCCAGGCCGGAGGTGTCGATGATGGCAACGCCGTCGCGGGCCAGGGTGTACTGGGGGACGCCGGCCTCGGAGAGCAGGAACTCCAACTGTAATGTCCCCTGCGGGGATTGAATGTTGGTAGTTGGGGGTTCCTGCCGGCAGGAAAAGAGAAGCGCCAGAAGCATCAAAAGGAGAAGAGTTAGGTCTTTCATCTTTATATAGCAGTTTTGTTGGCCGTAGTTGGGCGGCGGGGAGGGCGGAAAGTAATTCCGGAAGGGATATTGGTGAGTGGTTACTGGTTATTACCGCCTGGCAACAACCAAAAACTGCTTGCCCGGATTGTGGGAGCTACTATATTCCCGGCCCACTATTGTTCATCAAAACCGGGGCGAATAAATTTTTCCGCATCCGGAAAGGACTGCTTCAACCCTCTGCGCGACCGTTCTAGTAATATTAACAAGCCAAGCAGCTCATCGGTGCGATCGGGGAGGTGGTTTAGAATAATTTTCCAGGCGCCGAGGCTGCGCTCGATGCAGATCAGGGCCAGCTTGGCCGAGCCATTGGCATCGCTCTGGTGAGGGGCGGGCCAGAAATCTTCGTCCATATCCTCATAGCCTTTCAGAGCGCGGAAGGTTTTGGCGGACACCATCCCGGCGTACCATTGCACCACGGACAGGGCCTCTCCCAGTTCCAGCCCTTCGGCCCGCTTGTCGATGCCCATCTGCAACTGCCGGTTGATCTCCCTTTCCCGTTCCTCAAAAGCGCCCCGGTTGTTTTCCAGCCATTTAATGCTGCGGACGGTATAATCATGGGCCGTTTGATACAATGCCTGATGCTGGGGCGGCATTTCCGGCTCCGGGCCTTCAGAAGCCTCATCGGCCAAGGCGTCCAGGTCGATACCCTGTTCTTCGGCGGCCTTATACAGCAGTTCGATGGCCTTTTGGAAGCTCTCGCCGATGGCCTCCCAGAAGGCGGGGTTTTCAGGATCCTTCTGTTCTTCGGTAAGTTCCTGTTCCTGGGCATAGAGCAGGCAGCGGCCGGTGAAAGGGCAGCGTTCGCACCAGCGGTCGCAGTAGTTGTAGATGCCGGGGATTGTTGATTGTTGCATGGTTTGGTTGTTGTGGGCAATCCGGGAACTCCGATCAGGGAATGGAGGATTGAATAAGGCGCCTATCCATTGTTTTTGTACACAAGGAGTCATCTATACTTCTAAAAGCCCGGGGCTGCAGGCTTTCCGGCCTTCATTCGTCCTGATGCGGCGAAAACGGAGTGCTCTTATTGTTTTACATAAATTTGCCTGCAGGTAAAAATGAAAAAAATGTTGTTCAACTTCAAGGACAACCAGAAGGGGAAAATCAATTGCTAAAATTGCGATCAACACACTAAAAACCGCGATACCAACCTGATTAACAACAACTTAGACCAATCCCTGCCGGACGGTTTATCATTTCTGCCCTGAAGAAATCGAATTGTTTGCTTACCTTCATCTGAAAGACCGAAACATCCAAACCATGAAGCCAGCCCAGCAACTCCTGTTTTTCGTTCTGCTCCTTTTCACAACATTTTCGGCTACCGCTCAGCTAAAGTACCTCCACTGCGGCCGCCTGATCGACTGCGCCGGCGATGAGGTGCGGGAAAAGGTGACCGTCATCGTCGATGGAAAAACGATCAAAGAAGTGCGCGAAGGCTACGCCCGGGCGGGAGAAGAGGTAGAGATCATCGACCTGACGGCGTACACCGTGCTGCCCGGCCTGATGGACATGCACGTTCACATCGAAGGCGAGAGCAACCCCAACAGCTACCTCGACCGCTTCCGGCTCAACGATGCCGATGTGGCCCTGCGCGCCACCGTCTACGCCCGCCGCACGCTGATGGCCGGCTTCACCACCGTGCGCGACCTGGGCGGCTCGGGCGTCAACGTCTCCCTGCGCAACGCGATCAACCAGGGCTACGTCGACGGGCCGCGCATCTTCACCGCCGAGAAGGCCATCGGCACCACCGGCGGCCACGCCGACCCCACCAACGGCGCCCGCAAAGGCCTGATGGACTACGCCGGCCCGGAAGTGGGCGTCATCAACGGCCCGGACGAGGCCTGGCAGGCCGTCCGCCAGCGCTATCAGAACGGGGCCGACCTCATCAAGATCACCGCCACGGGCGGGGTGCTCAGCCTGGCCAAAGACGGCAGCAACCCGCAGTTTACCCTCGAAGAGGCTTCCGCTATTGTGAAAGCCGCCAAAGACTACGGCATGACGACCGCCGCCCACGCCCACGGCTCCGAGGGTATGAAACGGGCGGTACTGGCCGGCATCACTTCCATCGAACACGGCACCATGATGACCGAAGAAGTGATGGACCTGATGATCGAAAAGGGCACGTACTTCGTGCCGACCATATCCGCCGGTAAGTTCGTAGCCGAAAAGGCGAAGGAAGAGGGTTACTTCCCCGCCATCATCGTCCCCAAGGCGCTGGCCATCGGCCCGCAGATCCAGGAAACATTTGCGAAAGCATACAAAAAGGGCGTGAAGATCGCCTTCGGGACCGACTGCGGCGTCAGCCCGCACGGGGAAAACGCCAAGGAGTTCCTGTATATGACGGAAGCCGGCATGCCGCCCATGGAGGCCATCCGCTCCGCTACCGTCGCCACCGCCGAGCTGCTGGGGGCCTCCGACCGGCTGGGCACCATAGAGGCGGGTAAACTGGCGGACATCATCGCGGTGAAAGGCAACCCGCTGGAGAATATCGAGACGCTGCTGGAGGTGGAGTTTGTGATGAAGGAGGGGAAGGTGTATGGGGGGAGGGAGTGAGAGGGGGAGAGAGCGGGCCACCGTTCGCGACTGACTCACTGCCCGGGTGTAGCCGAAGTGGAGAAATATCATCAGACATTGGCTCGGCGGGCTCCTCAAACACAGAGTAAAGGAAAGCTACGCTTAATTCCAGAAAAAATTCTGGCCCATATAAACGTTTTCCTTTTTGATTCAGTGTTTTGTAAAAATGGATATAACGCCTGGGTTCTTTGTCGACCAAAGGTTGAATAAAAATGCGCCAGTAGGAAAGGTATATTTCAACGATCTTCATCACTTCTTGGCTCTCCATCATCAGGATATATTAGTTCATCATTTAAAATTAGGATCTCATCAATCATGGCTAACAATTTTGCCAAAAGAGCAGGTTGGCCAGCCATTCTTTCTTAGAGAGCCTGCCGGATAATTTTAAAGGCTTGTTCCCTTCCGTAGCTAATAGCCTCTCCATTTCTCACTTTTTCCAATTCCCCCTACCGCGCCAGCGTCACATCGCCCTTGAAGAGCGCCACCTCCCCGTCCGTGAACTCGATCTCCGCGAAATACACAAAAACGGCAGCGTTCATGGGTTGCCCGTGGAAGTTGCCATCCCACCCATAGGTAGGGTCATTGGGGGGAAAATGAGCGCCTTCGAAGACCGCCTCTCCCCAGCGGCTGAAGATCTGGAAGGAGCGGACCTCTTTGATGCTTTCATCCCCGAAAATGTAGAACCGTTCATTGGCGCCATCCCCGTTGGGGCTGAACGCGGAGGGGATATAGACATTGCGCCTGCGGTTGACGAGGATGAGAATATCGTCCTCGGCCGGGCATCCGTTGCCGTCCCGGACGGCAACCCGGTACCGGGTGCTGTGCTCCGGGCTGGCGGTAGGAACCTGGCAATCTCCACAGTCGAGGGTTCCAACGGGGTTCCAGCTGAAGGACAGGCTGTCGGGCCGGTTGACGAGCGCGGGTATCCGGACTGACTTTCCCAATTGTATGGTGGTGTCGGGAGGCAACACCACCTGCAGCTGTTCCGGTTCTTCGATAAGCAAGGCGCCCAGCTCATAGCGGCAGCCGTAGCTGTCCTCCGCTCGGGCGGTGTACTGCCCGGCCTCCAGGGGGGAGAAGAAACCGAAGGACTGCAGAGGGCCTCCGTTCAACTGATAGGAAAGGCCCTCCCCTTCACCTTTCAGGGAGATCAGGCCGTCCTTCCGGCCAAAACAGGTGATGTCTCTCGTTTCGATCTCCACTTCTACACTGCGCTCCGGCACCGTAACGGCCAACACCTGCCGGCACCCCAGGGCATCGGTGGCAGCCACCGTATAATTTCCCGGTGGCAACTCCGAACGGCTGGCAGTGAAGGCGCCGTCGTTCCAGGCATAGTTATAGGGAGCAGCGCCGCTGCTGGTTTGTATTTCAATGGCGCCGTTGTCTCTGTCGGGGCAACTGGCCTGCACGGAAGCTTCCGGCTGGGGCAGGGGCGAGGTTGACAGCGTCACTGTATGTGTGGAATCACAACCGTTGGCGGAAGTATAAACAGCATTGTAGGAGCCGGGCTGGCTTTGATATTGGCCGAAAATAAGGCTGGAATCGCCCGCGCAGATCGCCCGGCTTTCGCTGGTTTGAATATTCTCCACGCCAAGGACGCTGACGCGGATAAGGGAGTCGCAACCGGCGGCCGTCGTGAAGAGGAAGTCCCGCTCTTCGCCCGGGGCCAGCGTGGCGCCGTTGAAGGTAGCGGTAGTTCCTTCGCAGGCCTGCAGTTGCAGCTCCTGTTCGTAAACCGGCAGTTCCAGCACAGCAACCGTCACAATGGAATCGCAGCCGCCCTCAGTGGTGAAGGCAAAGCTGTGGCTGTCGCCGGGAAACAGGCTCTGCCCGTTGTACTCTACGGCGCTGCCCGCACAGGCGGACAGTTCCAGATCAATGTCAAAGCTGGCAACCTCCACCACGCTGAGGTGGACGATGGAATCACAGCCGGCCTGGGTATTGAAAGTGAAGGTTTGGCTATCGCCGGGAGCGAGAGTTGTCCCACTGTACGTAATGGTGGAACCGGAACAGGCTTCCAGCACAAGATCCTCCTCGTAAATCGGGAGCGCCTCGACGGTAGCGGTGACGATGGAGTCGCACCCCTGCTGACTGATAAAGGTAAAAACCCGGCTGTCACCCGGCGCCAGCGCCACACCATTATACTCCACGGTGCTTCCGTTACAGGCAGACAGGGAGAGGTTCTGCCCGTAAACCGGGAGTTCCAGGACGGAAACCAGGACAATGGAATCGCACCCTTGCTGAGAGGTATAGGTAAACGGCTGGCTTTCGCCGGCCAGGAGTTCTACCCCGTCATACACCACACCGCTTCCTGAACAGGCCTGAAATTCCAGATTCTCCTCGATCGTCAGCACCTCCTCGACAGTTACGTTGATGATGGAATCGCAGCCCTGCAAGGTAGTAAAGCTAAAGGTTCGGGCCTCGCCCGGCTGCAGTTCCATGCCGCCATAGGTGACGGAAGCGCCGGTGCAGGCCTGCAGTTGCAACTCCTGCTCATAGGCCGGCAGTTCCACCACATTTACGTGAATTATGGAGTCGCACCCCCCGGCCGTAGTGAACTGGAAATCCCGGCTCTCACCCGGAAGGAGCGTGGCCCCACCGTAGCTGACAGTGGCCCCGGAACAGGCAGTAAATTCCAGGTTTTCCTCATAAACGGGTAGCTCCAGTACAGTAACTTCCACCAGGGAGTCACAGCCATTCTGAGCCGTAAAGGCAAAGGACTGCGTCTCTCCGGGAAGGAGCTCTGTATCATTATACATAACGGTTTCTCCGGCACAGGCGGTGAATTCCAGCTGTTGCTGAAAATCCATCAACTCAGCCACCATGACATGTACGACGGAATCACAGCCGGCCTGAGTGGCGAAAGTAAAGCTCCGGCTGCTTCCGGCGGGAAGGGCCAGCCCGTTGTATTCTATGGTAGTCCCGGTACAGGCGGCAAACTCCAGCTGCTCCTCATAAACGGGCAATTCGGCCACCGAAACGTGCACAGTAGAATCACAGCCGTTTCCGGCGGTAAAGGTAAAACTCCGGTTCTCGCCCGGCATCAGGGAAACGCCGTTGTACTCCACTACCGTTCCTGCGCAGGCGGTGAGGGTAAGGTTTTGTTCAAAAACGGGTAGCCCGGCCACCGAAACGTTGACGGTGGAGTCGCAGCCGGTGATGGTCGTGAAGGTAAAGCTCTGGCTGTCACCGGGCGCCAGCTCGGCGCCGTTGTAGGATAAGGTAGTCCCCGGGCAGGTGCGCAGCAGCAGGTCCTGCTCCAGCGCCTGCACCTCCGCAACGGTGACATGAACCAGGGAATCGCAGCCGGCCTGAGTGGCCAGCAGGAAGTCCCGGCTGTCACCGGGAAGGAGGTTGACGCCGTTATAACTGACAGAGGAGCCGGTGCAGGCCTGCAACTCCAGGTTCTCCTCGTAAGTGGGCAGCGCAATGACGTTAACCTGAACGATGGAATCGCAGCCATTCTGTGCCGGAAAAGTAAAGGCCTGGCTTTCCCCCGGGAAAAGGGTAGCGCCATTATAATCGACTCCCGAACCCGGACAGGTTTCCAGTTGTACCTGCTGGGTGGAATGCGGCAACTCCGTAACCGAAACGTGGACGGTCGAGTCGCAGCCATTCTGTGCGGTGAAGGTAAAGCTCCGATTTTGGCCAGGCGACAGATCCGTACCCGCATACTGAACAATTTCTCCGGTACAGGCCTGTAATTCGAGACTGGACTCGATCAGCGGCACCTCCACAACGCTTACATCCACGATAGAGTCGCAACCATTCTGAGCTGTAAAGAGGAATGCCTGAGTCTGCCCGGCGGACAGCATGTCGCCATTGTAGCTCACCTGAGCGCCGGAGCAGGCTTCCAGGGTGAGGCTTTCCCGGAATACGGGCAGCCCGGCGACCGTTACCTCGACAATGGAATCGCAGCCATTCTGAGCCGCAAGGGTAAAGCTCCGGCTTTCGCCCGGCGACAGCTCAGCGCCCTGGTAAGTGACGGTAGTTCCCTGGCAGGCCTGCAATTCAAGGTTGGATTGAAGGGTGGGCAGTACATCCACAATGGCCACCACCTCTGCCTGACCGCAGCTGTTGACGGCAGTGGCCGTATACGCTGTTGTCTGGGCCGGGATGACGGTGATGCTTTCTCCGCTGTTCCCATTCGACCACTGTATACCATCCTGGTTGCTTGCTTCCACGATCAGCGTAGCGCTCTCGCCCTGGCAGACGGCCTGATCGCCCTGCACCAGCATTATGGAAGGCTGGGGAGAGACGTCGACAATAATGGTTTGGCTGGCCTGCCCGCAGGAATTGGCGGCAGTGGCTGTGAAGGCCTGCGTCTGAGTGGGGTTTACCGCGATCAGTTCTCCGGCCGCTCCGTGCTGCCAGGTGACAGGCGCCGAACCGGAGGCGGACACCTCAAGCGTGGCTGTTTCTCCTTCACAAATGGGTTGATCGCCCTGCACGATGTCTAATGTCGGAGGAAACAATACTTCCACGGTTATATCCACGCTTTGCTGTCCGCAGGCGTTGGCGGCTGTGGCAGTATAGGTTTGGGTGGCGCCCGGCGCAACCACAATACCGGAGCCGGACTGCCCGGTGGACCAGTCGATGCTCGTGGCGTTTTGCGCCGACACCTCGAGATTGGCGGCAGCACCGTCGCAAATGCTCTGGTTGCCCTGTATTACCGCCAGGGTAGGCAACGGCAACACATCCACCACGATCGGCTCCTCCACCTGCCCGCAGGCATTGCCGGCAGTGGCGGTGAATACGGTAGTCTGCCCGGGTGATACAGTAATGCTGCTGCCCGTCATTCCATTATCCCAGAAGAGGAAGTCCTCATTTTCGGCGAAAACTTCCAGCGTCACGCTCTGGCCCTGGCAAATGGACCGGCCGTCCTGAATGACGGTAAGAGAAGGCTGAGGAATGACGTCCACGATGATGGTTTCCTCGGCGCTTCCACAGCTATTAGCTGCCGTCACCGTATAGGCAGTGGTTTGTCCGGGCGCCACCGTGATAGAATTGCCAGCCTGGCCGGTAGACCAGGTAACGCTGGCGGCGCCGGGGGCTAACACTTCCAGGGTAGTGCCCTGCCCGGCGCAGATCGACTGGCTCCCCTGAACAATGGCCAGGGAAGGAGGCTGCACTACTGTCACGGTAATGGTCTGCTGCACCTGTCCACAGCTGTTGCCGGCCGTGGCGGTGAAGGATTGTGTCTGGCCGGGCGCCACCGTGATGCTGCTCCCCTGTTGCCCGTTCGACCAGGTAATATCATTTACATTCTGCCCAAAGACTTCAAGGGCTACGCTTTGCCCCTGGCAGATCGTCTGATCGCCCTGGATGATCTCCAGGATGGGCAAGGGTTGGACGTCTACGGTAAAAACCTGCTGTTCCTGCCCGCAGGCATTGGAGGCCGTGACGGAATAGGACTGGGCCTGGCCGGGCGCCACCGTAATGCTGTTGCCCTGCTGCCCGTTCGACCACTGAATGTCGGCAGCGCCGGGAGCATCGACCTGAAGCGTAGCGCTTTCCCCCTCGCAGATGGAAGCGTCACCCTGCAGTACGGTAAGAGACGGGGGCGGCAGGACCGTTACCGTAATGGTTTGCTGCACCTGCCCGCAGCCGTTGCCGGCAGTAGCAGTGAAGGATTGTGTCTGGCCAGGCGTAACGGCGATGGTGCTCCCGGTAGCGCCGTTCGACCAGGTGATGTCGTTCACGTTCTGCCCAAAGACTTCCAGGACGGCGCTTTCTCCCTGGCAGATGGTTTGATCTCCCTGTATGGCCTGCAGGCTGGGCTGCGGCTGTACATCAATGGTAAACACCTGCTGTTCCTGCCCGCAGGCATTGGAAGCGGTAACGGAATAGGACTGTGTCTGACCGGGCGCTACAGTGATGCTGCTGCCTTGTTGGCCGTTCGACCACTGAACGTCGGTGGCGCCGGGAGCGTCGATCTGAAGCGTAGCGCTTTCTCCCTCGCAGATAGAGGCGTCGCCCTGCAGGACGTTGATGGTGGGCGGCGGAGTTACTGTCACCTGCACCGTCGCAGTGGCCTGCCCGCAGGAGTTGGTAGCGGTAACCGTCAGGGTTTGCGACTGATTGGGGTTGATCGTTATGGTAGCGCCCTGCTGGCCGTTCGACCATTCTATGGCGCCGGCATTCTGGGCATCGGCCGTCAGGGTAACGGGATCTCCCTGGCAGGCCTGTACGGAAGGCGGCGCGGTGACGGTGGGCTGGGGCATAACATCGATGGTAACCGAGGCAGTGGCCTGCCCGCAGGCATTCTGGGCGGTGGCGGTCAGGTTTTGGGTAGCCGAGGGGGCCAGGGTGATGCTGGAACCGGAGGCGCCGTTCGACCAGCTGATCGAGTTGGCGTTATTGGCGATGGCGTCCAGGCTGACCGTTTCTCCGGCGCAGGCCGGCGGTGGCGGCGGGATGCTGATATCGGGAGGCACGCAGCCGCAGCCGCCGCTGGAGAAGGCGATGCCCCAGGCAATGAGGGTGCCGGTATCTCCACTGGCGTTGTCGGAAACGGTAAGTGTCCAGTTCCCATTGGGATCCTGGCCGTTAAAATTACTGAAAGCGCCGGCGGGGGCATAAGCGCCCCCTGAATTGCCGGGATACTGCCCAACGCTGATGAGGGCATTGGGTGTAAAGCACATAAGTTGTCCGCTGGAGGGGTTGCCGAAGTTGTCAGCCGACCCTCCAACCCTCGCCGCCAGGGTTACCGAAGTTCCGGAAGGCGAAGTAAGCGTTATGGTGAGGTCGCCGATCCAGGTGTGCTGAATGAGCAGGCAGACAGCCTCGATGCTGGTCCCGGAGCCCAGAGGGCCGAATGCATTGGACAGAGTGACCTGGTCGCTGGTAGTGCTGTTGTCATTGATCGGCAGGCCCGGCGCCGAATCGCAAAGCGGCGGCGGCGTATAATTGTTGAAAACTCCCGAATATCCGGGAGAGGGGTTACTCGTTCCGGCGCCGCCCGGGCAGCCGTTTTCTTCCATGCCGCCGCCCATCCATTGGGTCGGTTCCTGGTCGAGGACCAGAGTGACATTGAAAGTCTGCGTTGGTTCGGAAGATTGTACGAAATACGGCCCGCTGGCCGGGTTGCCCCACTGTACGGAATTGCCGCTGATGACGGCGTTGAGGGCCGTGCCGTTCAGGCTGGTAAGGCTGTTGGGGGAAACGCTGAGGATATTGGGAGCGTCCGTCGAAAAATAAAACCCGCGGGTGCCGCCCAGAATGCCGCCGCTCCAGTCGAAGCCGGCAACGTGAACGGTGATATTCAGCGTCCAGGTACCGTTTCCATTGTCCGTAAGGTCATTGATCACGTAACCGGAGCCGTCGCAGGCCTGCAGGGAGGCCGGTTTCAACAGGAAAATCCCGGCGGCCAGGAACAGATAGTGTAGAAAACTGGGGTAGCAGTTCTTCATGTTGCAAGCATTGGAGTGATTATCAAGGATAAACAGGCCTCTCTAAAATAGGAAAAACCTGCCCCGAGGCTTAATGCAACATGCTGAATACAGAAAAAAAGAGGCTGAATGGGAATGAAGGGGACAAATAAGTGTTATTTCAGTTCTTGATTCTCCATCGTCGGGATAAATTTACTGTTCCAAACGATTATTTCTATCCGACATCTGTCCCCCCGGAGCAGGATCCAATGACTGAAAAATGGCGATACCGAACTGTATAGAAAATTCCGCCCCGTAGAAACGTTTGCCCACCCGATTCAATGTTTCGGTAAAATGCAGATAACGCCTGGGTTCTTTGTCAACTAAAGGTTGAATGAAAATGCGCCAGTAGGAAAGGTACATTTCAACGATCTTCATCACTTCTTGGGTCTCCATCATCAGGATATATTAGTTCATCATTTAAAATTAGGATCTCATCAATCATGGCTAACAATTTCGCTAAAAGAGCAGGTTGATCAGCCATTCTTTCTAAGAGAGCCTGCCGGATAATTTTTAAGGCTTGTTCCCTTCCGTAACTAATAGCCTCTCCATTTCTCACTTTTTCCAATTCCCCCTGAAGAAAAATCTCCAGATTACTCGGCGACATCCTCATCAGCTCCACGCCAAACGCTTCTTCATAGCTCGGTACCGGTTCATAGACATTAGGTAAAGTTACCTGTTTCAAAGCAAGAAATAAACCGATGCAAAGTATTGCTGCAATGGCGGCGGCTTGAAATCTTAAGGATGCTGTCATCGGGGGAGGATTTTTACTTATGGGCACATAGCATTAATGCCCTGTTTTCCAGTTTTAACACCGGCAATATAAGCAAAAATTAATTCAAAGGAAATAACTCAGCTGATTTTATAAGTAAAAACCCGATAACAGGATATTTACCAAGAGCTTGTCAAAGTATTTCTGCCCGATTACTTTTTCTGCCTACACCTCGCTCGGCGACCTGCCGAAAGCCTCCTTATAACTCTTCGAAAAATAAGAGAGGTTGGAGTACCCCACCTGATAGGCGATCTCCGAAACGGTGCCGGCCCGTTGTTCGAGGAGTTCTTTGGCGCGGGCGAGGCGGAAGTCGCGGATGAGCTGGTTGGGAGATTTATCGGTGAGGGCTTTGAGCTTTCGGTGCAACTGTGAGCGGCTGAAGCCGACGGAGCGGGCCAATTCCTCCACGGTGTAGTATTCATTGCCGATGTTCTCTTCGACCTGCTCTGTAACAGATTGAAGGAAGCGTTCATCCATAGAGCTGAGAGAAACCTGGGAAGGTTGAAGCTTAAAGCCTCCACTGAACCGTTCCCGGAGGCGTTGCCGCTGCTCGATGAGTTTAGCCATACGCACTTTCAGCTCGCGGACGTCGAAGGGTTTGGTGAGGTAAGCATCGGCCCCCTGCTCCAGCCCTTCGATCTTGTGTTCCTGGCCGGCGCGGGCAGTGAGCAGGATGATGGGAATGTGGCTGGTATGAGGGTCAGCCTTCAGGGTGGCGCAGAGTTCGAAGCCGTCTTTTTCGGGCATCATGACATCACTGATGATGATATCGGGTATTTTTTCGATGGCCGTATCGATGCCTTCCCGGCCGTCCCTGACGGCGACGGCATGGTAGTCGTCCTGGATGTTCTCCAGGATGTAGTGGCGCAGGTCGGGGTTGTCTTCTACGACCAGCGCAAGGGGGAGGCCGGCAGCGGCTTGCCCGTTATCACCCCGGGCCTGTTCTTCGTCAAGCAGTTCCGGGGGGATGGCAAGGCCCGCCGCCCCTTCACCGGCCTGGCGCTGGATGGCCGCCTCCTTCGGCAGATCCTCCCGGCGGAAGGGCAGGCTCACCTTGAACGTTGTGCCTTCGCCTTTAATGCTATCGACACTGATCTGCCCGCCGTGCAGGTCCACCAGTTCCCTAACCAGGGAAAGGCCAATGCCCGTACCCTGAGATTCCGTTCCCTCTACCTGATAAAAACGGTCGAATACTTTATCGATATCTTCTGCATCCATCCCGGGCCCGGAATCGGAGACATGAATATTGAAATGGCCTTTGTGTATTTCCACCCGGACGCCGATCTTTCCGTGCTCAGGCGTGAATTTAAAGGCGTTTGACAGCAGGTTCACCAGTATTTTTTCCAGCTTGTCCTTATCGAACCAGGCTTCCTCCGGCTCGGTGGGAAAGCTGGCCTGAAAATGGATGTGGCGCCGCTCGGCCAGGCTCTCAAAGGAGAAGGCTATAGCACGGATGAATTGAATCAGCTTTCCTTGTGAAACGGACAGTTTCATTTTGCCGCTGTCCAGCCTGGAGAGGTCGAGCAATTGATCCACCAGGTTCTGCAGGCGCAAAGAATTCCTTCTGATGACCTTCAGGTGCCGCCCCTTGACCGGCACCTCTTCAGCATCATCCACCACCTCACTGGCGGGAATGCTTTCCAGAGCCTGGTTGACCGGCCCCAGGATGAGGGAAAGGGGGGTACGGAATTCATGGCTGATGTTGGCAAAAAAGCGGGACTTGACGGCGTCCAGCTCCCGGATGCGCTCGGCCTGCGCCTTTTGCCGTTCGCTTTCGAGAAGTTTATACCCCAGGCCCAGGGCATAGATCATGAGCAGCCCGATCTGCCCTACCGGCCAGGGTAATACGGGGAGCACAATGATGTCCAGGAGCGTCATTATGCCCATAATGCTCCAGAAAACGAACCAGATGACGCCGGCGCCGAAGATCTTCGCCAGCCGGTGCCCGCCCGTAAGGAATTTTATCGCAACCGGAAATATCATAATGAACGCCAGAAGAAAAACAACCCCAAACTCATTATAGGGCGGATAAAAGGAGGTTAGGAAACTATAGAGGAAACATAGCGTATACACTCCGGTTACTACAAGCAGGTACTTGTCCCAGAATGGAAGCCTGCCCTTCGTTTCCGAAAAAGAGCGCCCGAAAAGGAGCAGAAAAACCAGAGAACCCGAAGCTGTGAGGTAGAAGAAGGGTTCCGCCAGCCGGGGGTGGCCCGGAAAAAACAGGTCTACATATCCCGATGCGGGCTCGATATTGGAGTAGTGCATGCCGAAAAGCAGGCAAAAAAGGCCGAAGTAGAGATAAGAATTGTGCCGGACGAAAAACCAGAACACCAGCACATAAAAACCGATGATGAAATACATGGCCTGCCCGCCGTAGATATACCACTTGTTCTCATCCGCAGTATAGGAAATGTTGGGCATCGGTTGGCTCAGTACCGGCTCGATGTGTATCTCTCTGGATCTTTGGTCCGTTCCGATCCGGATATAGGCCGTAACCGTGTCTCCCGCCTCCAGGGAAAACGGAATAACATTGACCGCCGCCCTTTCCTTTATGGCCTTTTCCCGCCGCGGAACGAAATAACCCGACCGGTGGTGCGCCTTTATTTTCCCGTCCTGCACGAAATAGGCATCCACATGATCCAGTGCGGCCATAAAGGGGTACTCTGCCGCCCTTCCTTTGAAGGCCAGCCACCTGCCGGTGATATCTTCTTCGGCAGCCACCCTTATCCTCAGCCAGTGGGCGGCGGGATAAGCGATGGGCTGGTTGCTTTCAAAAGGCCCGGAAAATGCTATGCTGCTGTCTTCAAGGATATTCTCTATCGTCACATCCCCGCTTGTATCAGTATACAGGCCGGCGTAGGGCGCCAGGTTCAGTGCAGCCGGTGCATTGTCTTCCAGGTGCAACACCCGAAGGCCCTCCTGCCCGAAAAGAGCAAGGGAAAATAGAAATGATATGACGGTTACAGTAAGGCGCATAGCTCAATACTCTAAAAATACTAATTCTTACAATTTTTCAAGGGCAGCGGGAGAGCGGAAATCCCCCACTCTCCCTCTCTCCCTCTCTCCCATCACCTTCCCCCTTCCGCATACCAACTGGCATACATCACCTGCGGCGGCATGGGAGCGCGCTGGCGCATCTGCTCATCCTGGAAGACCTCCAGGTCGAGATTGTGGAAGGAGATGATCTTCCACTGCCCCTCCGATTTTTCCAGCAGGCCGGTCCAGAGCACGCCGGGATCTGCCGGGCGGCCTTCGCCTTTTTTAACCACGGCGGCCAGAACGTGGATCAGGGCAATGTCTTCCCGGATAAATTTAATCTTATCGACGGTGGCGTAGTGTTCAGTATCCTTGTACACGCTTTCGAAAAGTCCCTGGTGAGCGGCGGCATTTCCCTGCAGGTTGAAGTTTTTGAAATACATGCCGTTCCAGACAATGTAGTCGTGCTCATCGGCGAAGGCGGCGGCGAATTGCTCCCCGCTCCCTGCCGTCCAGGCATCGGCCATAGACTGTACGATGCCGCGGATGGCCGCTTCATCTGCTTCGGTTTGAGAAAAGAGCGGCTGGGAAAACAGTACAAATAGTGCGGTCAGTTTTAAGAGCTGTTTCATGATGTTTTGCTTTTTTATGAGTTGAAATGAATTATGGATTAAATAAATGCATAGGGGTTATCCGTAATGCTCAGCAGTTCCTGAAGCTGGTACTGAATGGACTCCATCAGCCTGGCCAGAGCAGGCAGGCAGGCAAAAAACAGCAGGCTAAGGGCGGCGAAAGTAAAGATGCAGGCGGAGCATTTCAGTAGAGGATTAAAGATTTTCATGACCCTGAATTTTGAGTGTTTGAAAATGGACAGGCTGAATGATCAGCGGTTATGGTACAAAGTTAGGGGGAAGGGGAAGGCGGATGTTTGAACTGTTGTCGCAGTGATTGACAGGTTTGTCGCAGGAGGAGAAGGATGCGACAGGAGTGGTAACTGATGCACTAAATTTATTAACAACACCATCACCGGCTTCAACATCATGCGGGCCATGCAGCAGCAGCGCGAGCTGTGGGGCCTGTGGAAGGGAAGGCCGTAGGATTTTTGATGTGTGATTTTTGATTTGCCGGGGACAGCCTCAATAAAGAGGGACGCTCCGGCAGTATTTTCAGAGTTGCAACAGGGTAGTTATCGCCATGCTTCGGCCAGGACTGGCATCAAAAGGCACTCCACCTTCGCCGTAATCACGACGAAGGCGGAGCACCCTTCCAGCAATGTAGCAATATAACAATAGAGCAGTATAAAACCCACCTCTCCCTATCTGGCCAGCGTCACATCCCCGTAAAACAACTCCACATCCCCGTCCGAGAACTCCACCTCTGCCACGTAGGCGAAGACTGCCGGGTTCATCACCTGGCCGCGGAAGGCGCCGTCCCATCCGAAGGCCGGGTCATTGGGCGGGGCGCCGTACACTTCGTATACCGGTTCGCCCCAGCGGTTATATACGATTAAGGACCGGATTTCCACCACCGTCTCATCGCCGAAGACGAGGAAGGTATCGTTCCTGCCATCCTCATTGGGGCTGAAAGCGGAGGGAATGTAGACATTGCGCTTGCGGTTGACGAGGATAAGGATGTCGTCCTCTGCCAGGCAGCCGCCGGCATCGCGCACGGCAACCCGGTAGCGGGTGCTGTACTCCGGGCTGGCTTCGGGTGTGGGGCAATCGCCGCAGTCAAGGTTTTCAGTGGGGTTCCAGCTGAAGGACAGGCTGTCCGTACGATTGACAAGGGCCGGAATAAGGAGCGTTTTGCCCAGTTGTATGGTGGTATCCTGGGGGAGTAGTACCTGTAATTGTTCCTGCTCTTCAATAAGCAGTTCGCCCAACTCGTAGCGGCATCCGTAGCTGTCTTCCACTCTGGCAACATAGCGCCCTGCCTCCAGGGAAGAAAAGAAACCAAAAGATTGCAGAGGCCCGTTGTTCAGCTGGTAAACCAGGCCGTCTCCATCGCCCTGCAGGGAGATCAGGCCGTCCTTGCGGCCGAAGCAGGTGATGTCCCGCGCTTCTATTTCTACCTCTACGCTGCGCTCCGGCACAGTAACGAGCAGGGGCTGCCGGCAGCCCCGGGCATCGGTAGCCGTCACCTGGTATTCTCCGGGGGGCAGTTCCTCCCGCTCTGCCGTGAAGGCGCCGTCATTCCAGATGTAGGTGTAGGGCACGGAACCTCCGCTGGTTTGAATACCGATCGTACCGTTGTCCTTATCCGGGCAACTGGCCTGTACTTCGGCTTGCGGTTGGGGCAATGGCGAAGTAGCGAGCATCACCGTATGCGTGGAGTCGCAACCGTTGGCGGAAGTAAACACCGCACTGTAGGGTCCGGGCTGGCGCTGATAGGCGCCGAAGATGAGGCTGGAATCCCCTTCACAGATCGTCCGGCTCTCGCTCGTCTGGATATTCTCCACCCCGGCGACGCTGACAAAAACCAGAGAGTCGCAGCCATCGACGGAGGCGAAGAGGAAATCATGGGTATCGCCCGGCGCCAGAGTGACGCCGCTATAAGTTATGGTGGTGCCTTCGCAGGTTTGCAGCAAGAGGCTTTCTTCGTACACAGGCAGTTCGAGCACGGAAACCGTCACAATGGAGTCGCAGCCGATCTGAGAGGTGAAGGTAAAATCCTGCTGTTCACCGGCCAGGAGGCTGGTTCCGTTGTAATCCACGGAGTTGCCCGAACAGGCCTGCAATTGCAGCTCCGTTTCGAAGATCTCAACGCCTTCCACCCTTACATGGACCACCGAGTCGCAACCGTACCGGCTGGCCAGTAGGAAGCTTTGGCTGTCGCCAGGCGCGAGGGTTGTTCCGTTGTAAGCCAGGGTAGTGCCTACGCAGGCCTGTAACAACAGATCCTGCTCATAAGTGGGCAGTTCCAGAACAGTGACATGAACCGTAGAATCGCAGCCGTTCCGGGCACTAAGGACAAAGTCCTGATCGGCGCCGGCGGGAAGGGCCACCCCGTTATAGCTCACCTCTTCGCCCGGGCATGCCTGCAGCTGCAGTTCACTTTCGAAAACGGGAAGTTCGGCAACACTCACGTAGACGGTAGAGTCACAGCCATTAGCAGCAGTAAAAGTGAAGGGCTGGCTGTCGCCGGGGCTGAGCGTGGCGCCGTTATAGCTGACGGTAGTCCCGGTACAGGCCTCCAGTTCCAGCTCCGTTTCAAAGGTGGGCAGGGCAAAAACGCTGGCCGTCACAATAGAATCGCAGCCATTCTGAGAGATGAACTGGAATTGCTGCACCTCTCCCGGCGCCAGGCTCACGCCCTGATAGGTGACCGTAGTCTGCGGGCAGGTAAAAAACTCCAGGCTCTCTTCCAGGATATCCACCTCTTCAACCATGACGTGGACGATGGAATCGCAGCCATCCTGTGTGGAAAAGGTAAAGGTGTCCGTGAAGCCGGGAGGCAGGGCCATGCCGTTGTAATCCACCGTATTGCCGGTGCAGGCCTGCAGCTGAAGATCCTGCTCGTAGGTAGGCAGTTCCAGTACGCTGACATTGATGAGGGAGTCACAGCCGTTGCCGGCGGTATAAGTAAAGGTTTGAAATGCACCCGGTTGCAATTCCTCTCCATCGAACAAGGCGGTAGTACCGGTGCAGGCCTCCAGGGTTACTTCCCCTGCATAGGTAGGCAGTTCCAGGACCGAAACATGGACTACCGAATCGCAGCCGTTGGCGGCGGTGAGGGTGAAGCTGCGGCTGTCGCCGGCCGGCAGGGCCTCCCCGTTGTAGGGGACGGAAGCGCCGGGACAGGCCTCCAGTTGAAGATCGGATTCAAAAACTTCCAGTTCCAGGACGGTAACGTGCACCACGGAGTCGCAGCCATTGGCCGCCATCAGGGTAAAGTCCTGTTCTGCGCCGGGATCAAGCTCCACTCCATTGTAGCTGGCCGTAGAACCGGCGCAGGCCTCCAGCTCCAGGCTGGATTCGAACACTTCCAGCTCCTGAACCGTAACGTTGATGGTGGAATCGCAGCCATTGGCGGCGGTATAGGTGAAGCTCCGGCTGGCGCCGGGGGCAAGGGCCGTACCATCGAACAGGGCGGCGCCGCCGGTGCAGGCCTCCAGCTGAAGATCGGATTCATACACTTCCAGTTCGAGTACGGTTACGTGGACCACCGAGTCGCAACCATTGGCGGCCGTGAGGATAAAGTCCTGCTGATCTCCCGGATCAAGGGCCTCGCCATCATAGGTGGCCGTTGTGCCGGTGCAGGCTTCCAGTTCCAGGCTGGATTCAAAAATCATCAGCTCCTCTACCGCGACGTGAACCACCGAATCGCAACCGTTCTGTGCCACAAGGGTAAAGCTTTGGCTGTCGCCGGGGTTGAGCGTAGTATTTTCATACACAACCGTACTGCCGGTGCAGGCTTCCAATTGCAGGCTGGATTCGAAAACAGGCAACTCGAGTACCGAGACATGGACAACTGAGTCACAACCATTGACGGCCGTCAGGGTGAAGTCCTGCGAACTGCCCGCCGAAAGCTCCGTACCGTTATAGGTGGCGGAGGAGCCGGAGCAGGCTTCCAGTTCCAGGGCCGATTCAAAAACCGGCAATTCCATTACCGTGACGTCAACAATAGAATCGCAGCCGTTGATCGTAGTGTAGGTAAAACGCTGGCTACTGCCTGCCGGAAGATCGGTTCCATCGTAAGTAATCACCGTGCCGGAACAAGCTTCAAATTGCAATTCGGATTCATATACCGGCAATTCAAGAACCGAAACATGGACGACCGAATCACAGCCGTTGACGGCAGAGAAGGTAAAGCTCTGCATGGCGCCCGGATCAAGCGCTGTGCCATTGTAATCGGCCGTGGCGCCGGTACAGGCTTCCAGCTCCAGCGTGGATTCAAACACTTCCAGTTCCAGGACCGTAACGTTGATGGTGGAATCGCAGCCGTTGGCGGCGGTATAGGTGAAGCTCTGCGTGGCGCCGGGGGCAAGGGCCATACCATCGAACAGGGCGGTGCTGCCGGTGCAGGCCTCCAGCTGAAGATCGGACTCAAATACTTCCAGTTCCAGGACCGTAACGTGGACCACCGAGTCGCAGCCATTGGATGCCGTTAAAGTGAAGTCCTGTTGCTCGCCGGGATCGAGGGTAGTGCCATCGTAGGTAGCCGTGTTGCCCGTGCAGGCTTCCAGTTCCAGGCTGGATTCAAAGACAGCCAGCTCGCTCACTGTTACATGGACCGTAGAGTCGCAGCCGTTCTGTCCGGTGAAGAGGAAATCCTGGCTGTCGCCCGGGGCAAGTTCCGTTCCATTGTACTGAATGGTGGAGTTGGGGCAGGTTTGGAGCTCGAGGGTTTCTTCAACCGGGAAAAGCTCCATCACTTCCACGTGGACTACCGAATCGCAACCGTTCTGAGCGGCGAGGGTAAAACTCTGGCTATCGCCGGGGTTGAGGGTGGTATTTTCATAGACAACCGTACTGCCGGTGCAGGCTTCCAGTTGCAAGGTAGATTCGAAAACGGGCAATTCGATGACGGAAACGTTGATAATAGAATCACAACCCTCCGCTGTGGCCAGCATAAAGCTCTGGCTATCCCCGGGCTGCAGTGTGGTATTGTTGTAAGTGACGGTAGTGCCCGCACAGGCTTCCAGTTCCAGGTTAGTATCGTATACAGGGTTTACCGTAACGGTAATGTCTTCGCTTTCTTCACCGCAGGAGTTGGAAACGGTGGCGGTAAAGGTTTCCGTTTGGGTGGGGCTGACGGTAATAAGGGAATCCGTCTCCCCGTTGCTCCAGGAAAGGTTGTCTTCGTTGGTTGCTTCCACCGACAGGGTGGCGCTCTGCCCTTCGCAGATCGTTTGATCCCCGTCGATGACGGCCACTTCCGGCAAAGGGTTGACGGCGATGGTAAAGCTGGTGTCGGCCTGCCCGCAGTTGTTGGCGGCCACCAGGTTGTAACTTTCCGTCTGGCCAGGCATAACCGTAAGGGAGGTAGAATCCATCAGGCCGGTGCTCCACTGCAGAGAGGAGGCTAAGGGAGCGTTGACCTGCAGGACGGCGCTGTCTCCGATGCAGATCTCCTGGCTGCCCTGCAGTACGTCGATCACGGGAGGCTCCAGGATGTCTACATCAAAAGTGGTATCCGTAGTGCCGCAGGTATTGGTAAGGCTGACGGTATAGGACTCCGACTGGCCGGGGCTGACGGTGATCGTGGTGTCGGTGCTGCCATTCGACCACTGAATGGCGTCGGCGCTCTCCGCCGAAATGGTGAGCGTAGCGCTTTCTCCCTGGCAGATCGCCTGGCTGCCCTCGATAACCTCCAGGGCAGGCCCTTCCGAAACCTCGACGGTGACCTGCTCATCGATCGTGCCGCAACTGTTGCTGGCGGTTACGGTGTAAGTATCCGTCTGGGAAGGAGTAAAAGTATTGGTTGACCCCGAGGCGCCGTTCGACCAGACGATGTCCTGGGAAAAGATGGAAAACACCTCCAAAGTAACGCTTTCGCCAATGCAAACAGACTGATCCCCCTGGATCACATCCAGGTCGGGCAGGGGCCTCACATCGACGATGATGTCTTCTTCGAGCGTTTGGCAGCGGTTGGAAGCGGTGGCGGTAAAGATCTGAGTCTGGGAAGGGCTCACCATGATCGTAGACAACGTGGGGCCGTTGTTCCAGAAAAAATTATCGGCATTTTCATACTGGACTTCCAGGGTTGCGACCTCTCCCTCGCAAATGCTTTGATCTCCCTGGATGACGAACAGTAATGGCAAGGGGGTCACATTGATGTTGAGTGATTCCGTAGCGCTTCCGCACTGGCTGGAGGCAGTCACCGTCAGCACCCCGGAAGAGGTGGGCGAAAAAACGATAGGAGTGCCTGTAAAGCCGTTGGACCACT
This sequence comes from uncultured Phaeodactylibacter sp., assembly GCA_964418125.1. Taxonomy (GTDB): domain Bacteria; phylum Bacteroidota; class Bacteroidia; order Chitinophagales; family Saprospiraceae; genus JACJXW01. The sequence continues at coordinate 31,600 of CAYQKY010000006.1, read as the reverse complement.
CAATGGAGGTGGCGTTTTGCGTTTGAACGTTCAGGTTGACCAGTTCACCCTCGCAGATATCCAGGTCAGGCAGAGGGGATACGGTTGGCAGAGGAGTGACGTTGACCGTCACCGTTTCCGAAGCGGCCCCGCAGCTACTGGACGCCGTAGCGGTCACAGGGCCGGAGTTATTGGCCGTAAAGGTGATCGTCGAGCCGGACATGCCGTTCGACCAGCTGACCGTCGAACCCGGAGAAGGGATGGCAGAAAGGGTAACCTGGTCGCCGAAGCAGGCGTTTATCGTTGCAGGGGCAACGCTGATCGTAGGGGGAAGACAGAAGGTCCCGGAATAGCCGGGAGAGGGCGTGCTGGTGCCGGGGCCGCCCGGGCACTGGTTATTCTCCATACCGCCGCCGTTCCAGTTACTGGGAAACCCATCGACGACCACGGTTACGACAAAAGTCTGGGTGGGCTCCGAGCTGTTGACGAAATAAGGGCCGCTGCCGGGAATGCCCCAGGTCACGGTATTGCCGGAAATGGCGCCGGTGAGGGTGGTCCCGTTGAGGCTGGTAAGGCTCAGGGGAGTGACGCTCAGGATAGGCGTAGCCGTTGTGAAATAGAAGCCCTGGGTGCCGCCTATAATACCGCCCGGATGATTGACCCCGGCAATATGGATCGTCATGTTGATGGTGTAAGTCCCGTCGTTATTGTCCGTCAGGCTGTTTATCACATAACCCGAGCCGTCGCAGGCCAGCCCGATAACGGGCAGGGTGGCCAGGGCCAGGAGTAAAGCTGTAATTCTGCAGTAGAGTTTTCCCATTGGGTGTTCTATTTTGTGATCATCAATTTTCCTCCGCCCACACGGCCGGCGGATCGGATGCGGTAATAATAAAGGCCTGCCTCCAGGCCATACAGGCCCAGGCGGTAAGTGTCTGCACTGGCCTGTATTTTTTCATTGCGCAATAGCCTGCCCGCCATATCGAAGAGCAACAGGGATGCATCCTCGCCCAGCCCCTTGATTTCTATCCATACTTCTCCCCGGGCCGGGTTGGGGAAAGCCCGGGTAATGACCCGGCTGTTCTCCGGGCCGGCGGCAGGAGAAAGCGGGCTGGCGCCGAAGATCTCGATCCCGCCCCGCATATTGCCGATCAGCAGTTCCGGCTCCCCGTCTGCGTTCAGGTCGTGAAGATACAAGGTTGCCCGTTCCCCTACGTCAATGCCGGGGAAGGAAGGGGCCACCAGCGAAAAATCGTTATCCAGCCGCCCGCTGTACAGGCTGACGGCGCCATCCAGGCGGCCGTAATAAATGAGATAACTGCCATCCTCCTGTTTCAGGAAGAAGGGGCTGCACTCCTGGAAATAGCCTTCGGGCGCCACCCCTCCCAGGGTGTCCTCCAGCAGAGTGAACTGAGGCGCAGAAGGCGTACCGGAATTTTCGATCACCGCCATCGTCCCGTTGCGGGCTCCACAAAGGAGGTCGAGCGTTCCGTTGTCATCCATGTCGATCAGCTGAGGGCGGGCGTATCCGTAAAGGAATACACCCTCCAGGGGGCCGGGGCTCATAGGGAAATAGTTGCTCATAGCACCCTGGCTGTTGGTATAAATCTCGATCCTTCCGTCCTCCAGCCCCAGCACCAGCTCCGGGACCCCATCGCCGGTGAGGTCTCCCACTGCGGGATGAATGGATTTGAGGTTGTATACGCCCAGCATTCCGAAATCATCGGTGCTCAGGGTAAAGGCCGGCTCCGTGGCCGTTCCGGTATTGAGGTACAAAGCGATGCGGGAAGTATAGCCGTAGATCGGGTGAGAGGAGTTATACCCCAGCAGGAGGTCGGGCAGGCCATCTTCGTTGACGTCCCATACCGTGGGGCTGGACCGGAAGCCATGGTCAACCATGCCTTCCACCATAAAGCGGCGGGACAACAGGTTCCAGCTTCCGTCGCCGGCGTCCTGGCGGAAATGGTATACATTGGAGGCAAAGGGGCTGAACCCCGCTCCATTAATACGGTTAGTGGCGATAGCCAGGCTCGTATTCCCGCCCTCTCCCAGGTTCACCAGAAAAGGGGCCGGGAACTCCAGCAAAGGCTCCCCGCCGTAGATCCATTCTGTGGTGGAACTGCTCAGCTCCGCAATCTGCATATCGCCTCCGTTGGCCAGCAACTGGATGTGGTAATCATAGATGCCGCTGAAGAGCAGGTCCTTGTCGCCGTCCCCATCGTCGTCCAGGAGAAGCATGGCCGAACCGGCGCATCCGGAGGAAGGTGGGAAACGGCCGGGTTCACAGGAGTGCAGCTCAAAGGCGCCCTCCAGGGTATAGGTGGCATCTCCCCAGCAATCATCGCGCAGCTCGAAGGCCAGGCTGCCACACCCTCCCACTTCCATCGAAATGTTTTCGTAATACTGAAGTTGAGTACCACCCAACGGAATATAGAGCAGGTCGGGCAGGCCGTCGCCATTGATATCGTCAACGGCGGGCAGGTCAAAAGCATGGATACGGATAAGGGTGTCGTTGAGGCTGTTGTGCAGTTGTAACCGTGCTGGTTGAAAGGCCAGGCTGCCGTCGGCCGTGGGCTGCCGCAGGTAAACTTTCAAAGCGACATCGGCGGCGCTGCTCAGCTCTTCGGTGGTCAGCAGGTCGGCCAGCCCGTCGCAGTTGAGGTCCACCACCTTGGCCATCTGGTTGAGGGCAGGCAGCTCCGCCTCGTAGGCAGGAGCATATTCATAATGAATACCTTCAGAAGTAGCAACAGCAAGGAAGGGCAGAGCTTTCGCCCCGACGCGATCAAAGACGAGCAGGTCCGGGTGGTTATCCTCATTGAGGTGGATATTGGCGAACTGGGGTGCTTCCAGCCCCCCTGCCAATGCGTAAGACAACTCCTCCTCTCCCTGAAAAAAGGGAAGGTTCTCAATCGGCCGATAGTAGATACCCTGGGTATAAACCGGGCATACGTAAGCCAGTATCAGGATCAGGGCAATTATCGTTCGCATTAAGTTTTTTTTTAAAAAAAGGCTGGCCTTGAGGGGAGTATGTTGTTTCGTTGCGTCTCGAAAATATAAAATACAGCCGGTAGCCGGAAACGAATTGCGATAAACTTTGCCAAACAGCTTGCCGAACGGGAAGATTCCTCCTCCCGGCAACCTTCGCCTCTCCCCTGTGTTTATTGCATATTAATATTCAGAGTATGAACGAGAAGGAGCTCATTCATATCGGCAAACAATGGTTCGAACAGCGGGGGTGGGCGCCCTTTCCCTTTCAGCTGGAAGCCTGGCGCCACTACCTCGGCGGATACAGCGGCCTGGTCAATGCGCCGACGGGTACGGGCAAGACCTATTCGCTGGCGATGCCGATCCTGTTGGAGGGGCTGGAGGCCGGGAGGGGGCTTGGGCTCTTCGCCATTTGGATCACCCCCATCCGGGCGCTAACAAAAGAGATCCAGAGCTCTATACAAAAGGCTGCCGATGACCTCGGGCTCGACTGGACGGTAGCCATTCGCAGCGGCGACACCAAATCAAGCGAGCGGGCAAGACAGAAAAAGAACCCTCCGCAGGTACTGATCACTACTCCTGAGAGCCTGCACCTCCTGCTGGCCAGTAAAGGCTACCCCCAATACTTTAAAAACCTCAGGGCTATAGTAGTAGACGAATGGCACGAGCTTATCGGCTCCAAGCGCGGAGTGCAGATGGAGCTTGCCTTGTCCCGGCTCAAGGGCATGCTGCCCCGGCTGAAAGTATGGGGGATCTCCGCCACCATCGGTAATATGGACGAAGCCCTGGCGGTACTGCTGGGCAACACCATGGATAGCGGCCATTTTAAAGTGGTGCGCGCCAACATCCCCAAACAGATCGAGATCGAATCCATCCTCCCCGATGACATCGAGCGATTCCCCTGGGCGGGCCATTTAGGCATTAAGCTGCTGGAAAAAGTGTTGCCCGTTTTGGAACAAAGCCAGAGCACGCTCATTTTCACCAATACCCGGGCGCAGTGCGAAATATGGTATCAGCACCTGCTGGAGGTGGCGCCTGAACTGGCGGGCGCCATCGCCATGCACCACGGCTCCATCGACCGCAAGCTGCGCGACTGGGTGGAAGACGCCCTGCACCGGGGTATCCTGAAGGCAGTAGTCTGCACCTCCAGCCTCGACCTGGGCGTCGATTTCCGCCCGGTGGAGTCCATCATCCAGATCGGCAGCCCCAAAGGGGTAGCGCGCTTTATGCAGCGAGCCGGGCGCAGCGGCCACCAACCGGGCGCCCTGAGCAGGATATACTTCGTGCCGGCACACTCCCTGGAGCTGATCGAGGCGGCGGCCCTGCGCCGCGCTATCCGGGAAGGGGAGCTGGAAAGCCGGATACCCTACATCCGTTCCTTCGACGTGCTGCTGCAGTACCTGGTGACCCTGGCCGTTTCCGAAGGCTTTCGCCCCGAAGAGATCTACCGCGAGATAAAAGGCACCTATTCCTTCCGTAGCATTACCGGGGACGAATGGGCCTGGTGCCTGGATTTCATCACCACCGGCGGCCAGTCGCTGGAAGCGTACGATGAGTACAAAAAGGTGATCGTGGAGGATGAGCGCTACAAGGTGGTCAGCCGCCGCACCGCCATGCGCCACCGCCTGCAGATAGGCACCATCGTCGGCGATGCGAGCATGACGGTCAAGTACGTGAGCGGCAAGCGCATCGGCGCCATTGAGGAGTGGTTCATTGCACAATTGCGCCCCGGCGATGTTTTCTGGTTCGCTGGCCGCAGCCTGGAACTGGTACGCATCAAGGACATGACGGTACAGGTCAGGCGCAGCAAGAAAAAGACGGGCAAGATCCCCAGCTGGCTGGGCGGAAAAATGCCGCTGTCTTCCCAGCTATCCTCCTCTCTGCGTTTTAAAATGGCGCAACTCAGCCGCCGCGACCTCACCGACGTGGAACTGGAAAAGCTGGAGCCCCTTATCGAGCTGCAGGCCCGGCGCTCTCACGTGCCCTGCGCCGAGGAATTCCTCATCGAGTATTTCAAAAGCCGGGAAGGGTACCACCTGGTGTTGTACCCTTACGAGGGGCGCTTCGTGCACGAGGGCATGGGCGCCCTCATCGCCTATCGCATCTCCCGCCTGCAGCCGCTCAGCTTCTCCATCGCCATGAATGACTACGGCTTTGAATTACTCTCCGATTCCGGGATACCCATTGAAGAGGCACTGAGCCGGGGGCTCTTCTCTACAGAAGGCCTCAGCCAGGACATCCAGGCCAGCATCAACGCCGCCGAAATGGCCAAGCGCCGGTTCCGGGACATCGCCAGCATCGCCGGGCTCGTCTTCAAAGGCTACCCCGGTAAACAGAAGAAGGACCGCCACCTGCAGTCCTCCTCCCAGCTCTTCTTCGACGTCTTCAACGACTACGAGCCCAACAACCTGCTCCTGCTGCAGGCCTACGACGAGGTAATGAGCTTCCAGCTGGAAGAGGCGCGCCTGCGGGCGGCCCTGAGGCGCATCCAGGGCCAGCGCATCGTGCTCAGCCGGCCGGAACGGGCGACACCCTTTGCCTTTCCGATCATTGTGGACCGCCTTCGCGAGCGGTTGAGTTCGGAAAAGCTGGAAGACCGGATACGGAAAATGAAGTTGCAGCTGATCCGGGATTGAACAGGGGGCAGGAGAAGGATAGAACGCGGATGGAGCGGATCGGCGCGGGTTCGGGATAGTTCAATTTTTCTGTGTCTTCTAAAAAATACCCCTTAATTTTCAGGAACTCGCGAACGGCGAATTCCGAACACTCCCCGCGGGTTCGGGTACACTGCTGAAATCCGTCCCATCTCCCGACGCCATGCCGATAGCTATCGGCATGGGCGGCAGCATCCGTGCACATCCGTGTTCCATCCTTCCCTCCGGTTATTGTATGACAAACTTTCTGAAAACAATCCCTTCGCCATCGGAAAGGCTGGCGATATACACGCCTTTTGTCAGGCCGGAAAGCCCGGGGCGCCATTCATTAAACCCGGCGGAAAGTTGAATTTGCTCCTGCACGACGAGCCTGCCGTAAGCGTCTGTCAGCCGTGCCTGCACCGTCATGGCCTCTGGGCATTCGATGGCCCACTGCGGAAGGGTTGGCGACGGATTGGGAAAGATATTCAGGCTCATTTCGGACAAGGCCGAAGTGGTTGCTGTACCGACCGGGATGCACAGGTTCGGAGTGATAGCAGGGCTGCTGTAGTTCGTCACCACGCTCCAGCGGCTGGCCTGGCCGGTGGCGAGGTTATAAGTTAGCTGGCCGGAAGGCTGGGGCGCCTGGAATGTTATGCTGGCTGCGGTGGCGTTGAGGGTGTTGCCCGTGCAGTTGCTGACGTTGCCGTCGGCGTCCGTGCGGGCCAGGAAAAGATCGTCAAATGCAGGCGTACCGGCGCCACCGGTGATGAGGAAGCCGCCGTCGGGCAAAACTTTCAGGCTGCCCGCCCGTTCGGCAGTATTGTTGTCACCATAGGACCGGGCCCATTGCAGCTGGCCGGAAGCGTCGGTTTTCAGGAGGGTGATATCACCCGGTGAAGAAACACTTCCCGTATTGCCGAGCAATACCAGGCTGCCGTCGGCCAGTTCCTCCACATCAAGCAGGCTGGCTGTACCCATGAAAACCCGGGCCCACTGCAGGTTGCCACTGCCGTCCAGGCGCGCCAGGAAGCCCTGCTGCTGGCTGCCGAAGCTGCCGGTTTCGCCGACAACGGCAAAACCGCCACCGGAAAGGGGGCGTACTGCCCAGCCTTTATCTTCACCGGAGCCGCCGAACAAGCTGTACCCCTGCAGGCTTCCATCGTTTGCCGTACGGAGCAGCAGGATGTCGGTTGCTCCGGAACCATCACTGTCGGTATTGGCCAGCAGGCTGAACCCGCCGCCGTTGATGACAGGCTGGAAATCAGAAAAGCTTTCCGATCGGGGGCCTTCCATCTTGTAGGCCCAGGCGATGTTGTGAGAGCTGTTAAGGCACATAAAAAACGCCTCGGTTCCGGCGACACCCTGCTTTCGGTAAGTGCCCGCCAGGCAATAGTATCCTCCTACCCGCCGGACGGTTTGCCCTACATCCTGTTGGCCGAGGTAGTTAGTCAGGGCGTACACGCTGCTCTGCTGCAGGATGCCGTTGGTGTCTATGGTGTTGAAATAGACATCATCGCCTTTGAAGCCGGTGATGCCCATCTGGCCGTTATTCAGTGATGTGGATTCCAGCAGGAAAATACCCGTAAAATGGCGGCTCCAGGCTGCCTGTCCCTGCCGGCTCACCTTCAGCACGCCTTTCGTGGTAGTAACGAAATATCCGCCGGCGGTACTGCCCGCAGACAGGCCATTGCCCGCCCCCGGATAGGTGGCTGAGAAATACTGGGCATTGAGGGAAACGGCCAGCAAAAGGGATATAAAAATGGGAAAAGACAACTTCTTCATGACTTTCGATTTAGGGTTAAACACTTGATTATTAAGCAAGTATAACCCTACAAAGGATAGGGCTCAAGTACAGTTGAACGCAGTTTTCGGCGGAGGCTGAGGAAAAATATCTGAATACCAGGGGCTGAAAAGAAGGGAAAAACCTGATTATCCCCTTAAAAACCGGCAGTTTAATACCTTTAGGCCCCGTACAAAAAATTCCAGCTTTCAGAAGTTTTAGCGCTTGTAATACACAGCGGCAGGCCAACCCTTTTTTTTCAGGACAGTTTCCCCCTTTCCCTCATGGCCTTTTATGGCAAAAGCGGAAATCAAATGCAGACAAAACTTTGATTATCAAAATATTCCAGTAGCCTTAAAACCCTGTATTGTCATTTCCGGAAGAAGGCCCCTCTCTCCCATTCGCTTTGGATTCTCTGTAAATTTAGTTTTTAGATTTTCCATATCTATCGCTAGTATGGCATTAGACAGGCCCGGAAAATCTAAATTAATCTAAAACGACGCTCATGCTAAACACCCCCCAGTTTCGCTGGCTGAACAACCTGCTCGGCCTATTTTACCCCAACCTATGCCTGGCCTGCGGCCACAACCTGCCGCCTCAGCAGGAGGGCATATGCATCAGCTGCCGTTACAAGCTCCCCAAAACCGGCTTTCACCTGGAGCCTGAAAACGCTTTTACCGAGCGCTTCTGGGGCAGAATACCGCTGCAGGCCGGAGCGGCGTTCCTGCATTTTACCAAAGGAGGCAGGGCCCAGCGGCTCATCCACCATCTCAAATACGAAGGCAAACGGAAAGTCGGTATTTACCTGGGGCAACTCTACGGAGAAGTTCTGCGGGAAACCTCCATCTTCCGGGAAACGACGCTCATCGTTCCCGTACCGCTGCATCCCCGCAAGCAACATCAGCGGGGCTACAACCAAAGCGCCCTCTTCGCCCGGGGGTTGTCGGAGTCCATGGGCATTCCCTGCCTGCCCGACGGGCTGAAACGCAGGGAATATACAGACACCCAGACGAAAAAGAGCCGGCTGGAGCGCTTCGAAAATGTCGAAAAGGCATTCGTTATACCCCACCCTGAAAAACTAAAAGGCCAGCATGTGCTGCTGGCCGATGACGTCATTACTACCGGCGCCACCCTGGAGGCCTGTGCGTTGAAGATATTGGAAGTGGAGGGGGTAAAGGTAAGTATGGCGACCATAGCGATTGCGGGGTGATACAATGAACCCGTATTTCCTACCCTTCCACTAACGTACCCACAGCTTCCCCTTTCACAATGCGAAGCAAATTCTCATTATGGTTGATATCGAAGACGATGATCGGCAGGTTGTTTTCCCGGCAAAGGGTAAATGCCGTCATATCCATCACGCTGAGGCCGAGGCTGATCACTTTGGCGAAGGTAAGTTTGTCGAATTTGGTGGCGGCGGGGTCCTTTTCGGGGTCGGCGGAGTAGATGCCGTCGACGCGGGTGCCTTTAAGGATAACATCGGCATTGATCTCATTGGCACGCAGGGCGGCGGCGGAGTCGGTGGTAAAATAGGGGCTGCCGATGCCGGAGGAGAAAATAACCACCCGGCCTTTTTCCAGGTGGCGGATGGCGCGGCGGCGGATATAGGGCTCGGCAATCTGCTTCATTTCGATGGCAGAGATGAGGCGGGTAAATACGCCGATGGTTTCGAGCGCACTTTGAAGGGCCATACCATTGATCACGGTGGCCATCATGCCCATGTAGTCACCCTGTACGCGTTCGATGCCGGATTCGGAAGCCTGAAGGCCGCGAAAGATGTTGCCGCCGCCGATTACTATAGCCACCTGAACGCCCACTTCGGTAAGGGCTTTGATCTGATAAGCATAATGGCTGAGCATGTTGGGGTCTATTCCGAACTTTTGCTTTCCCATCAGCGATTCCCCACTGAGCTTGAGGAGTACCCTTTTGTATTTGATCATGCCTGCGAAATTATACTGTAGCAAAGATGAAGATATGAAAAAGGCGAATTGGAAACCAATTCGCCTTTTTTCTTTAACCGAGCGTTACATGCTTGAAATCGGTGATGGTCAGTTCTTTATCAAAACTGTGCAGATAATCCCGGACGGTCTGCTTGTTGTCCTTGACGAATTGCTGGTTGAGCAGGGTGCTGTCCTTAAAGAACTTCTGCAGTTTACCCTGGGCGATCTTCTCCAGGATCTGTTCCGGTTTGCCTTCCTGGCGGGCCTGTTCTTTACCGATCTCGATCTCTTTCTCGATGGTAGCCTGGTCTACGCCGTCTTTATCAACGGCTACGGGGTGCATGGCGGCAACCTGCATGGCCACGTCGCGGCCGGCATCGTAGAAATCTCCATTGTCCTTATTCAACCCTACCAGCACAGCGGCTTTGTTGCCCATGTGGATATAGGGGCAAACCTGGGCGGCTTCCAGGGTTTCATAGGCGGCCAGTTCGATCTTCTCATTGATCTTGCCCACCAGTTCGTTAACGCGCTCGCTCAATGGCAGGCCGTTCATATCGAGCTTCAGCAGATCGTCCAGCGTAGCGGGGAAATGCTTCAGGGCCAGCTCGGCGGCGCCCTTGGCAAAGTTCACAAAATCTTCACCCTTGGCTACGAAGTCCGTTTCACAGCTCAGTTTGACGATCACGCCTTTCTTCTTGTCATTGGAGACTTCAGCTATGACCACTCCCTCGTTGGCTTCGCGGTCGGCGCGCTTGGCAGACACTTTCTGCCCTTTCTTACGAAGGATTTCAATGGCCTTTTCGAAATCGCCATCCGCTTCGGCGAGGGCTTTTTTGCAGTCCATCATACCTGCGCCGGTCATCTCGCGCAGCTTTTTGACATCGGCTGCCGTAATATTTGCACTCATTGGTTAGTCCGTTGATTTTTATGTAAATGGATTTTTTTATCCCTATCCTTTAGCCGCTTCTTTTTCCGCTTTGTTGCGTTCCCGTTCTTCCAGGCCCTGGCGGACGCACTCGGCGATGTACCGGGTGATGATGGCCACCGACTTGGAAGCGTCGTCATTGGCGGGAATGGGATAATCGACCTCATTGGGGTCGGAGTTGGTATCGACGATACCGAAGGTCTTCAGCCCCAGTTTGTGGGCCTCGGCCACGGCGATGTGCTCGTGGTGGATGTCCACGATGAAAATCGCCGAAGGCAGGCGGTTCAGGTTGGCGATCCCGCCCAGCACGCGCTCCAGCTTGTTGCGTTCGCGGGTAAGGGTTAGGCGCTCCTTCTTGGTGACGTTCGACAGGGTGCCGTCCTGCAGCATACGGTCGATGTTGTTCATCTTTTTCACCGAGCGGCGGATGGTGGAAAAGTTGGTCATCATACCACCGAGCCAGCGGTCGGTAACGTGAGGCATGCCTACGCTGCGGGCTGCATCGGCGACGATATCCCGGGCCTGCTTCTTGGTGGCGACGAACATGATCTTCTTTCCGGCGCGGGCGATGCTGCGGGCGGCGTTGCCTGCACGCTCCAAAGACTCCAGCGTGCGGTTCAGGTCAATGATGTGGATGCCTTTGCGCTCCATAAAAATGTAGGGCGCCATCTTGGGGTTCCACTTTTTCTTGAGGTGGCCAAAGTGTACGCCGGCATCCAACAGGTCTTTATATGTGGGCTTTTCCATTATTGAACTCTTGATTTGAGATTAATAAGTAGCATGCCGGGGGTGGCCCGGCAGAGGCACGAACATCAGAAAACAAAGGTTAACGCTTGCTGAACTGGAAGCTCTTACGGGCCTTGGGCTTACCGTACTTCTTACGTTCCACTTCGCGGGCGTCGCGCGTGAGGAATTTCTTATCCTTAAGGGATTTGCGGAAGTCCTCGTTCAGTTTGACCAGCGCGCGGGCGATGGCCATGCGGACGGCCTCCGACTGCCCTTTGAAGCCCCCTCCGTCAACGTTGACCTGCAGGTCGTAAATGTTTTCAACTTCTACCGTCTGGAACGGAGAGGTGATGTTCTGCTGAATGTGGATCTGGGGGAAGTATTCTTTATAGTCCTTACCGTTAACGGTGATCTTTCCCTCGCCTTTGGTCAGGTACACGCGGGCGACGGACGACTTTCTTCTCCCGATGGCATTGATCATTTCCATATCTCTTCGAACTTTACCTTCTTTTCAAATTAGAAATTAAATGGTTCCGGCTTCTGGGCCTCATGCGGGTGCTCGGCGCCTTCATAGACGTGCAGCTTCTTGTACATCCGGCGCCCGAGGCGGTTCTTGGGCAGCATGCCCTTGACGGCACGCTCGACAATCCGGATGGGGTGCTTGTCCAGCATTTCCTTGGCCGAGGTGGACTTCTGGCCTCCCGGGTACCCGGAGTAGGTCTGGTATTCCTTCTGGCTCAGCTTGTTGCCGGTGAAGCGTATCTTGCCTGCATTGATCACGATCACGTGGTCGCCACAGTCGACATGGGGCGTATAGGAGGGTTTGTGCTTACCGCGGAGGACCATTGCGATCTTACTGCAGAGGCGTCCGACCACCTCTCCTTCAGCGTCAACGATGTACCACTTCCGCTCCACCTCTTCATTCTTCGCCGATTGCGTTTTATAACTTAACGTATCCAATTTTCTTGTTTTTAATGTGAGCAATCTTATCCAAAAATCAGGATGATCGGGCAGCCTCCGAAAAGGCAGGTGCAAAGGTAAATCTCTTTTGTACAATAACCAAGCCTTTTTGAAAAAAAAGTACCTGTTGAAAAACGTAACTTACTGAAAAACAGTAAAAATATCGCACGGGGATTTTTGTGGATTCGTGGATTCGTGGATTCGTGAGGCGCTCCGGAAAGCCCTCTAAGGGAATAATGACTGGAGGACTGAATGATTGAATGCGAATTCCATATATTAAAGTCTTTTTTGCAATAACTAATGCATATGAAATTATTTTTATTCTTTCATTTTTACCCTGCCGTAGCTTTAGCGAAGGCGGGCCCCCGCTCCATCATTCCTTCCGGGGCTTTCCGGAGCAGCCTCACAAATGCACTAAGAGCCTATCCGAAAACCATCCTTTGGCCTGCAAATGGCCATCTTTGGAACCTCACTTCGCCATTTTTGAGCTCCGTAGCCCCACTACGAAGCTCAAAAATGGCTTTGTGAGAACCCGAATCCGGCCATTTTCGGCTTCAAAAACGGTTTTCGGATAGGCTCTAAAGCACTTCTATTCCCCGCACCCGATCGGCGCCCCGTCCGGCAACGGCCGGCCTTCGGGCATTTTCCAGCCCTCCGGGTCGTTCCGAAAACGGCGGATCTGCTCCAGCATATATATATAATGTGCCTGTTGCTCCACATCCTCCTCTCTCTCCAATAATACATCGACGTATTCCTCGAGCTGGCTGATCTTGAACCATGCAAGGGCGGATACCTGGGACATAACCTCCTCCCCCTGCCCCAGGCGGAGCAGCTGATGCAGGATCAGCTTCTCTCCGATACGGGCGACCTGCTTCTCCAATGGGGTGTATTCACTGTACACTTGCACGGAAGTGAGCATTTCTTCGATGAGGTAATTGACGCTGAGCTGTTCCTCATCGCGGGCGTGCTGTTCCACCAGGCGGGCGAGGCGCTGGGGGTGAAGCAGGAGCTGAATGGTGTGGCTGAGGGCGCTTTCCGCCGCCGCCAGGGCATCGAGGCCGATGCCGCCGTTGTAGGTTTTGAACAGTTCCCGCCCGCGGCTGTAGCCGATGGGCTGGGGCGGCACAGCGCCCGGTATCCCTTCGGGAAGGGCCAGATACTGAGGCTTCAGTGCTTGCTGAAGGGCCCGCAGGGCCTGAAGCTGCACTTCCGGAGCTACCATCTGTGCCGCAACCTCCTGCCCATCGCCCCGCACGGCGTAAGTGTAATCCACCCCGCCGATGAGCTTGGCTACCGCCTCCACCTGGTAACGGTGCGCGAAGTACAGCGGAACGAGCACATCCTCCAGCGTAGCCAGGGGGGCGCCCTCGGGAATATTCTTTTCGCCAAAATTGTTCAGCGCCTTTTCCCGGACTTTGAGCAGGCGCTCCAGTTCCTCCACCGCCGAGGCGCCATTGTCCCAGAGGTGGGCAGAAGGATGGCCGCCGCCCTCGGGCCGGGCGCCTTCATCGGAGATGAATTTCAGGCCCATATCGACAGATCCCTGAAGGATAGCCTGCAGGGCCGCCGCCTCATCCGTCCCTTCCGGAAAATCCTGGTAGCCGTAGAGGATGGCCCGCTTGTCCCACTCGCCGATACCGGTGTCGTAGGCCTGGGAAAAGTCCATTTCGCCCTTGTCATTAAGTGTGATATAGGGGTGCGGGTAGTCCATTACCGAAGCCCTGTCATTGTAGCTGGCGGCAAAGTTGTGGGTGAGGCCCAGGGTATGGCCGACCTCGTGAGCGGAGAGCTGCCGCAGCCGCGCCAGGGCCATCGCTTCGAGGCGGGGGTCCGGCGTTTTGCCCTCCTCATAGGCCTGGACGAGGCCCTGAGCGATCAGGAAATCCTGGCGCACGCGCAGAGAACCCAGCAAAACGTGCCCTTTGATGATCTCCCCGGTACGGGGGTCCGAGACGGAAGAACCGTACGACCAGCCGCGGGTGGAACGGTGCACCCAGTTGATTACATTATACCGGACGTCCATGGGGTCGGCCCCTTCGGGCAGTTCCTCCACCTGGAAGGCATTGCGGTAGCCGGCGGCTTCGAAGGCCTCGTTCCACCAGCCTGCGCCTTCCAGCAGGGCCGACCTTACCGGCTCCGGCACGCCGCGGTCGAGGTAATAAATGATGGGCTCCACCGGCTCACTCATCCGCGCGCCGGGGTTCTTCTTTTCCAGGCGGTGGCGGAAGATGAAACGCCGGGTGAGCGGCTGCCCGATGGGCGTACCGTAATCCTGGAAGCTCAGGGGGTAGTACCCGGACCGGGGATCGAAAGGCCGGGGCCGGTAGTTGCCGTCGGGCAGTTCTACAAAACTGTGGTGCATGCGGAGGCTAATGGCCTCCGGCGTGGGCGCCACCGACCGCACCTCTCCACCTTCAGGGTTGCCCTCAAAGGTGAGCAGGGCCTCGAACTCGCTGTTTTTCGGAAAGTTTCTGGTGCGCTCCAGCCAGAGGGCCGAGCGCTTCTCGTCGAGTTTATAACTGCCCTGCTTCCTGTCTTTGAGCCGCTCCGCCACCCCGTGGGCATCGCGCAGCAGGAAGGGCGTCAGGCCGATGAGGGCCCGCCCCTCCTCTTCGGCTTCCACTTTAAAGCCGGCCAGGACGGATTGGGCAAAGGCTTCTTCCACCGCCCGCCGCTCTTCGGGGTTGTCCGTCTCCGCCCGGTACCGGTAGTTGGGTTCCAGCAACAGTACCTTCGGCCCCGAGCGCAGGAATTTCACCACCCGGCTATCGCCCAGCTGGTTGCGGTCCAGCCCGATATCATTGGAGCCCAGCCCGCCGGTGAGGGAATTGACGTAGAGGAATTCCTGCTCCCACTTGTCCACCTCCAGCCAGATCCTGCCGCCTGTGGCGTCGTAGTAGAATTTGAAAAAACCTTCATAGGCCTCCATGCCCCGGGTCTTTTGGGTGATGGTTGGAATGGAGTCCTTCTGGGTATAAGAGGGAATATAACAGGCGCTCAGGAAAATGGCCAGGATAAGGGATCGCATAGGTCATTGAATTTTGGAAAGAACGAAAATAAGGAAAAAATTGATGGCCGCCGGCAGGCTATTCCAATCGGTGGGCCAGTGCTTTGTTGGATAAGGGAATGGCCGAAAGGAGTACCGCCAGGAAAGCTACACGATGGGCAAGCCTGATCGTTAATCGTTAATCGTTAATCGTTAATCGTTAATCGTTAATCGTTACAAACATAATCATTACTTTTATAATCGTTATTTTTGTAATAATTATAAATATAACGATTACCCGCTTGTACTTTGCATTTCCCCTCTCTTGTCCGCTCCGCTTCAATTCCGTACCTTATCAACTGGTATATTGAACCCTCAAATTCATTTTCATCATGCGTTTTCACTTATACCTCCCTGTCTTTTTTCTGCTTTCCAGCTGCAGCCAGCCCGTCCGTGCCGGCCAGCCCGAAGAGCTCGGCAAAGTTCAATGGCTGCGCGACTTCGACAAGGGCCTCGAACGGGCCGCCCTGGAAGACAAGCCCGTCTTCCTCCTCTTCCAGGAGGTACCCGGCTGCGCCACCTGCCGCAACTACGGCGCCGAGGTGCTCAGCCATCCCCTCATCGTGGAGGCCATCGAGACGCTCTTCGTGCCGGTGGCCATTTTCAACAACAAAGGCGGCAAAGATGCCGAAGTGCTGCGCTACTACAACGAACCTTCCTGGAACAACCCGGTAGTGCGCATCGTCGATTACGACAGATTGGACATCATCCCGCGGGTGAGTGGCAACTATTCCCAACTGGGTGTGGCGCAGGCCATGGTGTTCGCCCTGGAGCGGCGCGGCAGGGCCATCCCCGCCTATCTGCAGTTGCTCTACGAAGAACTGCTGGCCCGGCAGCAGGGCACGGAAACCACTACCCTCTCCATGTACTGCTTCTGGACGGGGGAAAAGATGCTGGGGCAGCTCGACGGCGTGATCGCTACCGAGGCCGGCTTTATGGATGGCCACGAGGTGGTGCAGGTGACGTACAACCCTCGGGCCATTTCCTTTGAGGATGTTGTAAAAGCAGGCAGGCAGTCAAAATGTGCCGACCGGGTATACGCTCACAATGAAGCCCAGAAGGCCGCCGCCGCCGCCATGCTGGGGCAGGGCCAGACAGGCGCCCGCTCCGCCTTTCGCTCGGACCGCGAGCCCAAGTATTATCTTTCCAAAACGCACTACCGCTTCGTGCCCATGTTCTCCCTGCAGGCCGCCCGGGCCAATGCGCTGATCGGGCAGGGGAAATCGCCGGAAGGGGTGCTGTCTCCGCGGCAGGTTGAGCTGGCGAAGCAGGCGAAGGCGCATCCGTTGGGAAAATGGGAAAGTGCGATTGGTAAGGATATGGTAGCCGCCTGGAGGTGGGAAGGGCCTTAGTACGCAGGGGAGTGTGCGATGTACGAACCCAGCAGAGCCATGGAGCCGCGTACGATGTGCGAAGCACCGCCTGGCTGAACGCTTCTGGAATGGCAATCAGAAATGCCGTTTCAAAGTCGATTTAAATCATAAAAAAAAACCATTGAAACAGCGAATAGCACACATTGCATTAGTGGTACCGGACTACGACGAGGCCATCAAATTTTATACCCAAAAGCTGGATTTCACGCTGATTGAAGACACCCGTATTGATGAAGGCAAACGATGGGTATTGGCCGCCCCGCCGGGCGCTCAGGAATGCACCTTACTGCTTGCCAAAGCGGCCAATGAACAGCAATTGGAAAGTGTAGGCAACCAAACGGGCGGGCGCGTCTTCCTTTTCCTGTTCACGGACGACTTTTGGAGGGATTATGAGAAGATGAGAGAAAGGGGCGTCAAGTTTGTAAGGCCGCCCAAAGAAGAAACATATGGAACTGTTGCTGTTTTTGAAGACCTGTATGGTAATTTGTGGGATCTTTTGGAGCCTAATGACAATAACAAGGGGCTTTTAGAGTGATAAAAATGGCTCTGTTCTTCTCATATTTAAACAGGCTCTAAGCAAAAGCCATAGATGACGAAACAAAAACACCGATCATATGGCAACGCAATTCCATCACCTCAGTATTTGCACGCTTCTTTGCTTCACTTTAATGAGCGCTGCCCCGGCGCAATCGCCCCACGGCTGGCGGGGGCCGGAACGCAATGGTTCCTACCCGGAAACCGGATTGCTCAAAACCTGGCCGCCGGAAGGCCCGGAACTGTTGTGGGAAACCACGGATGCGGGAATGGGTTACTCCAGCCCGGTAATTGTGGATGGGCGCCTGTATGTAACCGGGATGAACGACGAAAAAGACAAAGAAACCTTTTCCGCTTACACCCTGGACGGAAAGAAACTTTACGAAACGGCCTATGGCGCCCCCTGGGACAATACTTTTCCCGAAACCCGCACCACCCCCACTATTGACGGCGACAAGGCCTACGTGATCAGCGGGTCGGGTGAGATCGTATGCCTCAACATCGAAGATGGCGATATCGCCTGGAAAGTGGACGGCGCCACGGTATTCGAAAGGAAGACGGGCAGGTGGGGAACGGCCGAATCCCCCCTGGTTTTCGACAATAAGGTGATCTACACCCCCGGCGGCGACCAGACGACAATGGTTGCCCTCCATACGGAAACCGGAGAAACGGTTTGGACGAGCCGGCCCCTGGGGGATCCGGGCAGTTACGTTTCCCCCCTTCTGATCACTTATAACGGAATACGGAAGATCATTGGCGTAACCGCCCGGAACGTAATCGGGGTTGATCCGGAGACTGGAAATATCGACTGGGCCTTCGACGATTGGGGCAGGCACGAAGAAGGAAGAGAAAACATCGCCCCGAATACCCCGCTCTACCACAATGGCCGCCTCTTCTTTTCCTTTGGCTACGATATGGGCTCCTTTATGCTGGAACTGAGCGAAGATGCCGGAGCGGTAAGCCTGGCCTGGCGCAACGACGACTTCGACACCCATATCGGAGGGTTCGTCCTCGTCGATGGCGTCATTTACGGCTCCAACTGGATCAGCAACAACCAGGGCAACTGGATTGCGGTGGACTGGGATACCGGACAGACGCTATATGAGGACGAATGGGCCGGCGGAAAGAGCAAAGGCGCCATCATAACAGCGGACGGCATGCTGTACTGTTATGACGAACGCCGCGGGGCGATGGGGTTGGTAAAGCCCAATCCCGAAAAACTTGAAGTTGTCAGCGAATTCAAGGTCACGCAGGGAGACGGCCCGCACTGGGCGCACCCTGTCATACAGGACGGGGTGTTGTATGTGCGGCATGGAAGTGCGCTGATGGCTTACGGGATAAAATAGAAAAAGCCCAACACTGGCCGGCCAGGGCCGACTCAGGCGCCCGTACGCCCATTATGGGAGCGGTGGCCAATGCGCTGTACCGGGCGACGGGCAAGCGTTTCTACGAGCAGCCTTTCCTTGGAGGGAAGCAGGTGCCGGGGTAGTATTCACTCAAACCCCAAATGCTCCGAAAAGAAAGGCAGCGCTTTTGTCCGTATCCGCTCGGCGATCCGGTTGAGGTGGCCGCCTTCATAGCTTTCGTAAAAATGCGGAATACCGTAAGATTCCAACAGCTCGTGCAGCTTTTGGGTGGCCCCGCTGATCCCGTAATCCTGAAGCCCGGCGTCCATACCGATGGCCTTCAGCTTTTTCAGGTTGTGGATGTACTGGTCAATGATGTACAACGTCCGGTTGGCGGAGAATTTGGCGGCGATCTCCGGAAGCACTTTCCCATCGGCGAAAGGCAGGTCGAGATATAAAGGAGGCTTTTGCGGATTGGGCGCCCAGGCGGCGGCCGAGGCGAGGGTGGCTATTACAAAAAAATTGGCGGCATCCAGCTGATCCACCGTGGTAACAGCCTCCACCGTCTTGGCAAATTCCGGGTTCACCTCCGTCAATACCCCGTCCATACAACAAGGGCTGAGCAGGTATATGGCCGACCACACCTCCGGGTATTTCATCCCCAGCCGGATCGTGCCGTATCCGCCCATCGAATGGCCGGCCAGCCCCCGGCTGGCAGCGCCGGGAATGGTGCGGTAATTGGCGTCGATATGATTGACCAGTTCTTTGGCCACAAAGGTTTCCCAGTCGCCGATGGCCGCCGAACTCGAATACATGCTCCCCTTAAACCGGTTGTAGGCATTGGGCATTACCACGATCATCTCCCGGGTTTGGCCGTCCGCTAGCGCCGAATCGATCACCTCGTGCAGGTTGATCCAGTGTTCTTCCCAGCCAAACCACTGGCTGTCATTGTCCGTAAAGCCATGCAGCATGTAGAGCACGGGATACCGCCTGTCGGGCTCCGCCTGGTAGGAAGGCGGGAGATACACCGTCACATCCCGCTCGGCAGGGTCGTTGACGAGGT
Organism: uncultured Phaeodactylibacter sp.; assembly: GCA_964418125.1. Lineage (GTDB taxonomy): Bacteria > Bacteroidota > Bacteroidia > Chitinophagales > Saprospiraceae > JACJXW01. The sequence continues at coordinate 12,307 of CAYQKY010000006.1, read as the reverse complement.
TTCCTTCGATGGCGCGGCTGTACACTTTGATGCGATCTTTGGCGCTTTCCTGGGCGCCGGCAATGGATGCTGTGAAGAGCAAGAGGATCATTAATGAGGTTTTTCTCATATCGGGCCTTTTTTGTTTTGATCCAAAGATAGTGATTTCACCCCCTTAACCAGCAGCCATACCGTAAATGAAAATTCTCCAACCACTCCCGGTACCACTACTATCATTTCAAATACCGCCGAATAGTCAGCGTAGTTGGGCAGCAGGAAATGGGCGAAGCTGTCGGTGAGGTAGCCCAGGGCAGCCAGTATCAGCAGCAGCCCCAACACCTTCGGGATGTACCCGGACCGGAACACCAGGTACCCCAAAACCAGGAGGTGCAGACCGAAGAACACCAGCCCGATCAGCCAGGTGTAGTTGAAAGCATCGAGCAGAAACCGGGTGCGGGCCTGCAATGCTGAGGGTTCAAAAGCGGCAAGGTACGGCTCTCCGCCAAACAGCAGCAACACGCCGAACAGGTTGACCAGGGCCACGCCAAAGATGGCGCCGTTCACCAGCCGGAGCCAGGCGGATAGCAGGGAAAGATCTTTATCCACCGGCCTGAGCAGCAGGTAAAGCGGCCAGGCCAGCAACACATCCGCTATAACCATGATCAGGAAGCTGAAGATGCCCCAGCGAAACTGCATGAGGTTGCTCCCGATGTTGTCGAAAGTTGCCGCCGCGTCTCCATCCACCACCAGGCCTTCCAGCACGAAAAAGTTGGCGAAAAAACCGGTAATAAAAATGACGAGGTAGCCCAGGCCGGCAATCCTGGCTATTCTGTTGAGTGGTCTCATTTTTTTCATTGATATCGCGTAAGATAGTAAGTTTTTGGGCAGAATCGGGAACATGCACCACAATTGCAATACTGAACTGATTTAATTATCTTGTAGATAAAAACAGAAGGACTATGCCCGCAGAGGTAGCCACCGAGAGTAAAGAGCTGATCGTCAATGGAGTTGTAATCAAAGGGCTCATTCCCCGGATGAGCATGGAGGAGTTTTATGCTTTTTGCGCGCTCAATAAAGACCTGCGTATCGAACGCGATAGTGAAGGAAATGTCATAATTATGCCCCCAGTTTATACGGAAACCGGTTTTTATGAAGGAGAAGCCTTTGGCGAATTAAGGTCCTGGAACAAAAAAAACGGCAATCCCGGCCGGGTATTCAGCCCCTCCACCGGCTTTACCCTGCCCAATGGGGCCGTGCGCTCCGCCGATGCTTCCTGGCTCTCCAACGAAAAATGGAACGCTCTCAGTAAAGAGGAAAGGAAGAGCTTTGCCCCGGTGGTTCCGGAATTCATAATCGAAGTCCGCTCCAGCACAGATAAGGAAGATAAGCTGTATGAGAAAATGGAAGAGTGGATCGAGAATGGCGTTTTGCTGGCCTGGCTCATCGACCCCATCCTGCCGCAGGCAAGGGTTTACCGAGCGGATGGGTCCATTTCAGTTATTAAAAGTTTTGAAGAAGCCCTCTCCGGCGAAGAAGTGCTGCCGGGCTTTACCTTTGAACTGAGCAGCCTGAGATCGTAAGGCGTGCTGTGGAAAATTTTCCTGATCTGTTACCGGTATGAAATACTTCAACCTCTTCCTCGCCCTGCTCTTCGCCCTTTTCGCCGCCGTGCAGTTCAACGACCCCGACCCCTGGGCATGGGTGTTGATGTACGGCTTCGTGGCCATCGTCTCCGCCTTTGCCGCTTTCGGGCGGTATCATAAGTACATCCTGTATCTCGGGCTTGGGGTGGTGCTGATCTGGATGCTCACCCTGCTACCCGATTTCATCAACTGGGTGAAAATGGGCATGCCGACGATCACCGGCTCCATGAAAGCGGAGGCGCCCCATGTGGAGCTGGCGCGGGAATTCCTGGGGCTGCTGCTGTGCGGGCTGGCGCTGGGGTGGCATTGGAGGGGGGAATGAGGGAGGGAGGATTGCGCTGTAAGAGCGCCTGAGAGGATGTGCTTGCTTTATCCACCAGAACAGGCGATATTTACGAAAATTTGGTGGTGTTCCACGCTTTGCGAATAGCGAACAGCGAATTCCGAACCGCCAAAAATTCCAGCCACATCATCTGTATTCGCATCACACCGGCTTCCGGGCCTCACTAAACTGCATTACAGATGAACGGATTCAAATTATTTTTCTCCTTCCTGCTTCCAATACTATTTTTAAGCGATTGTGGCCAGCCGGCCAATGGACAGGAAACGGCAACTGCCGCCTCGCCTACTGACACCTCCCTTATCATCACCTACATCGCCAATGCCGGCGTGCTGATCAGCTCCGGGCCCGACAAGGTGCTCATCGACGCCCTGCACCGCCCCTACCTCAAAGAGTACATCTCCACTCCTGACACCATGATCGCCCAAATGATGGCCGGCCGGCCGCCCTTCGACGGAGTAGATGTGATGATCGTCTCCCACATCCACGGCGACCATTTTCACAGCGCTACCGTGGCCGAATTCCTGGCCCGGCAGCCGGGCGTACAGCTCATCGGGCCGCCGGAGGTGAAGGACAGCCTGCGCAAGGCCTCCGCCGATTTTGGGGCAATGGAATCCCGGATACATACCGCCCCTTCCTACATCCGGTACGATACCGGCTCGGTGGCTGTGGGAAATATTCTAATAGACATTTTCAACATGCCCCATTCCGGCTCCGAAGAAAGGACCGTCACCCAGAACATCGCCACCCTCACCACCGTCGGCGGCCGGCGCATCCTTCACACCGGCGACCCCGGCTTTGAGGAAAAGGCGGTGCGGCCCTTCCGGCTTCAGGAAAGGGGTATTGACATCGGTTTGCTGCCCGATTGGTGGGTGGCCTACGATGAAGGCGCTGAACTGGTGAGAAAGTACGTGCGGGCAGAGCACATCATCGGCGTTCACGTCTCTCCGGAATGGGAAGTTCAGAACCGAAGGCAGGCGGCAGAGCTTTTTCCCGGGGCGGTATTGTTTACTAAGCCAGGGGAAAAGGTGATACGGTGACCCCTTCAATTGGGATTGATCAAAACGGTGTGCTTTCACAAAATATTCAGTTTTTAGCCCTTCTGAAAACTGGCAAGCGATCTTTTTCGTAAATTGTAACCTCCTCTTTTACATCCAACATTAGAATGACAATGGCGGCAGAAAGGCCAGAAGGCGAAGCATTGTTTCATGGCACTTTGGAAGCCATTCTGACTACCGTGCCCGACTACATCTACGTTTTTAACCCCAGGAGCCGGAGATTATCCTATTATAACCTGGGGCCCTATTTTTTTGGCCATGACCTCATCAACGCCGATGACCCGGTGGAGCTCATCCTCAGCCATATCCACCCCGATGATATCCAGGGTGATGGCCAGTCCTTCTTCGAACACATGGTCGAATACATCAGCGATGAGGTTTTGAACCTCGAATTCCGCATCCGCCGCAAGGACGGGAGCTGGGCCTGGGCTCTCACCCGCGTACGGCCATTCCGCTTCGGCCCGGATGGCCAACTGGAGGAGATCATCACCGTCACTCAGGATATCACCGAAAAAAAAGAGCAGGAAATCGCACTGAGAGAGAGCGAGGGCATACAGAAGGCCATCCTGAATGCTCTGCCGGACCTCAAGTTCCGGATTAACGCCGAGGGTGTCTTTCTCGACTATTTTGCCTCGCCGGGAGAAACCGACCGGTTGTTCATCAGCCCGGAAAAGTTCCTCGGGAAACCGGTAACGGAAGTGATGCCGGAGTATCTCTATAAGGCAATCCTGAGAAATCTCCGGCTGGCAATGGAAAAGTCCGGTGTTCAGGCATTTGAATACCCGTTGATGCTGGATGGGGCCATGCATTATTTTGAAGCCCGCATCAGCGCCATTGACGAAAAAGAGGCCATGGTGGTCGTACGTGACATTTCCGACCTTAAACATACCCAGCAGGAACTGCGAAACAAGATCCGGGAACTCGACCAGAACAACCAGAAGCTCCAAAAGTATGTCGACTCCAACCTCCAACTGGAAAACTTCGCCCATACGGTCTCTCACGACCTGCGCGAACCGGTGCGCACCATTAACAGCTTCGCTCAGCTGCTGAAAAAAAAATACCACGGCCAATTGGATGAAGACGCCAATGCCTTCCTTGATTTTATCGCCTCCAATGCTTCCAGTATGAACACCCTGATCGAGGACCTGCTGGAGTACTCCCGCTTTAATAACGATGAACATGAAACGGAAGATATTCCCCTGGACCAATTGCTGCAGGCTGTCGCCAATGCGTTGAACGGGCTGATCTCCGAACGGGCTGCTGTCGTCAATATCTGCACGCCCATGCCCACCATCAGGGGCAACTGGACAAAGATCAGCCAGCTCTTTCAAAACCTCATTTCCAATGCCATCAAATTCCAACAAAACGGGGAAGTGCCGGTTGTGGAAGTTTTTTCCTTTGAACAGGAAGGCCACTGGACATTCGCGATAAGAGATAATGGAATCGGCATCAAACCGGAATTCCAGCAGCAGATCTTCCAGTTGTTCCGGCGCCTCCACAGCCGGCGGCAATACCCCGGCTCCGGCATCGGGCTGTCCCTCTGCAAACGGGTAGTGGAGCAACACGGCGGCAAGATCCGGGTAGAATCACGGCCGGGGCAGGGCTCCACCTTCTATTTCACAATTCCCAAATGAGAAAGGCTGCAACCAAAGCCCACAGCTATTGTTAATACAACAATCATGGCCCTACTTGAATTTAACGATAAAGGAATTTACTGCCCGCCCGCCGATGTATACATCGACCCCTGGAAGCCGGTCGAACGGGCCCTCATCACCCACGGCCATGCCGATCACTCCCGCTGGGGACACAAGTACTACCTGTGCACCGAATCGGCAAAACCCGTCATCCGATACCGGCTGGGCGATGTGCAGATACAAACTATCCGTTACGGGGAACAGCTCTCCCACAATGGCGTCCGCTTTTCCTTTCATCCAGCCGGCCACATCGTTGGCTCCGCCCAGGTCCGCGTCGAACACCAGGGAGAAGTGTGGGTGGTTTCGGGAGATTACAAGCTCGAGGACGACGGCCTGTCCGAGCCTTTCGAACCGGTGCCCTGCCACACTTTTATCACCGAATCGACCTTCGGCCTGCCTGTCTATCGCTGGAAAAAGCAGGAGGAGATCTTCGCAGAAATTAACAACTGGTGGAAAAAAAACAAGGCCGAGCGCAGGGTGAGCCTGCTCACCGCCTACGCCCTGGGCAAAGCCCAGCGCCTGATGCGCGGCCTGGATGAAAGTATCGGCCCAATTTTCACCCACGGGGCCATAGAAAACACCAACCGGGTGATGCGGAGGCAGGGCGTCCGCCTGCCGAAAGCCAAACGGGTATCCGGTAAATTTAAAAAGGAAGATTATATCGGTGGAATGGTGATCGCCCCGCCTTCAGCTATCAATGCACCCTGGATGCGCAAATTCAGCCCCGTCTCCATCGGCATCGCGTCCGGGTGGATGGCGCTGCGGGGCGCCCGCCGCCGCCGCGCCGCCGACCGCGGTTTTGTCCTCTCCGACCATGCCGACTGGGAGGGCCTCAATGAAGCCATCACCGCCACCGGCGCCGAGCGGGTCTTCGTCACCCACGGCTATACCCATATCTTCACCCGCTGGCTCCGGGAAGAACGAGGGCTGGAGGCCTACGAGGCCCAAACGGAATTCGAAGGGGAACCGTCGGATATGGAGGAGGAAGGGACAGACGAGTGAGGATCGTTATATTGCCGGACTGTTATATTGTTGGGCTACCCGGCTGAAAGCCGCAACGATAACAATATAGCCATACAACAATTTAACCATGGCCCCGACAAGGCACTGAACCATGAAACAATTCGCATCCTTATACACCCAACTCGACCAGACCACCAAGACCAACGACAAGGTCGACGCCCTGGCCCGCTACTTCAGCCAGGCCAGCGAGGAAGACCGCCTGTGGACGGTGGCCATCCTTTCCCACCGTCGCCCCCGCCGGACGGTCAACACCACCCTGCTGCGAACCTGGGCGGCCGAGCTGGCCGGCATCCCCCTGTGGTTGTTTGAGGAATCCTATCACGTAGTGGGCGACCTGAGCGAGGCCATCGCCCTAACCCTCCCGCAACCGCAATCGGAACACAACCGCTCCCTCACGTATTGGATCGGATACATCAAGTCGCTGGACAAACTGGAAGAGGAAGAAAAAAAGAAGCGCATTACCGCTGCCTGGGAAAGTATGGATTATACCGAACGCCTGGCCTTCAACAAACTCATCACAGGCGGATTCCGTGTTGGCGTTTCTCAGAAACTGATGGTGCGGGCCCTTTCCCAATATACCGGAATCGATGAAAACACCCTCGCCCACCGCATCATGGGCAACTGGGACCCCGCCGAAACCACTTTTGAAAACCTCATCCTGACCAAAGACCCGCTGGAAGACACTTCCAAGCCCTACCCTTTCTACCTGGCATATGCCCTGGAGAGCGAGCCGGAAGAACTGGGCGCCCCTTCCGGGTGGATGGCCGAACGCAAATGGGACGGCATCCGCGGCCAGCTCATCGTCCGCGAGGATGAACTGTTCGTCTGGTCGCGTGGAGAAGAACTGGTGACCGACAAATTCCCGGAGTATCACCCACTGGCCGAACGGCTCCCCAACGGCACGGTGATCGACGGCGAGATCCTGCCTTTTAAGGACGGAAAACCGCTTACTTTCAACGATCTGCAAACCCGCATCGGCAGGAAGAACGTCACCAAAAGCATCCTCAAAAAGGCGCCGGTGGTAATGATGGCCTATGACCTGCTGGAATGGCAGGGCGAAGACATTCGCGGCCTTCCCTTTCAGGAACGGCGCCGGCTCCTGGAGCAGATGGTGGAACGATGCGAAACCAATGGCGTCCTCCTGCTCTCCGAAACCGTACCGTTCAGCGCCTGGGACGAGCTGGCGCAGGAACGGGAAAATTCGCGCGAACACCATAGCGAAGGGCTGATGCTGAAGCGAAAGGACTCCCACTACAAAGCCGGGCGCAAAAAGGGCGACTGGTGGAAGTGGAAAGTCGACCCGTTAATGATCGACGCCGTCATGATCTACGCCCAGCGCGGCCACGGGCGCCGTGCCAACCTGTTCACCGATTTCACCTTCGCCGTCTGGGACGGCGACAACCTGGTGCCTTTCGCCAAAGCCTATTCCGGCCTGTCCGATAAGGAATTCCGCGAGATCACCGCCTGGGTGCGCCGCAATACGCGCGAGCGCTTCGGCCCGGTACACAGCGTGGAGCCCACTCATGTTTTCGAGATCGCCTTTGAGGGCATCCGGGCATCCAACCGCCACAAGTCGGGTGTAGCCCTTCGCTTCCCCCGCATCAGCCGCTGGCGAAAGGACAAGCCCATACGGGAGGCCAATACGCTGGAGGAACTCAAGGCGATGCTTATGGTGTATGAAGGGAGGTAAGGTGTAAATGTGCTGATGTGTAAAAACCAACGCTAACTCGGCCTGCCCTGTGGAATAAATACAAATTCCACAGGGTGAACCAAAATTTTTTGGCGTCGAAGACGATAAACCCGCGTCCCCATCAGTTAAATATTATCATGTCCCGAAATGTATAGGGGGGGCTCCTTCAACCGGGCCTCCGCCTCCGCTGAAAACCCCTTCAGGTTGATGATAAAAGTAGCATTGGAATCTCCGACAAATTTATGCAGCAGGCCCATGTCATTTTTGTCCAGCAGCCGTCGGTAAAACGGGTCGCGCTCGTCAAACCAGAGGAGGGCCGAATGACAACCGTACCGGGCGAGGAGGGTTTCCAGTAAATTCTGGATACGGCCCTCCCGGCCCGGCTCCACATAAAACCCCTCGAAGGTGAGAAAGCGGAAATCCCGGGGATTGAAGATGCGGTTTATTAACGGGATGTACGGAATGGCCGGCAGAAGCATCCCCACCGGGCCAGGCAGCCGGTCAACAGACCAACGGCCGCGGTGGGCCTGCACCCCGGCGATGATCCGCCCGCTTTCTTCCAGGATGAAATAATCGTTATCAAGGAAGAGGTTATCGGATGTCCAGAACGCATGGCCGGCGTAAAAGCTTGCCAGGCGGGGCAGGAACGCGTCAAACTCTTCTCTGTCGAGGGGCCGCACCGCCTTATCGGGCTTCGGAAAAAAACGGCTGAAGCCGACGGTTCTTACGGTGGCCAGCTCACTGAAACCCACTGACCGTATCACTTTTCGCACTCTGGCGTTTCTGGCTTCTATGGAAGCATGAAATGCCGCCTGCCTGTCTTCGTGATCCACCGCCCACTTCATCACCATTTTGCTGAACCGGCCGACCAGCCCTTTGCCCTGTATCTCCGGGGCGGCGGCAAAGTAACGGATGTAAATACCATGATCTTCCTGCCCCAGGCTCCTGATCCTTCGCCCGCAAAAGGTGACTACCGACTGCAACCTCCCTTCCCGGCGTACCGTGAAAAAATAGGGATCGGGAATATGGCTGAGATGCTCCCGGCTGTAATAGTGGTGGTAAAGGGTTTGGCTGGTGCCAAAGGACACCTGCTCCATTATTTCAAAAAACTCATCGCCCATCTTATACTCCTTGTACATTTGGTAGCCATCTTCTTCGAAAAGCAGTTCGCGTTCCTTGTTCATCTGTTGCGGATTGAGCGTTGTAATACCGGCCATACGGAGAAAAGCCAGGCTTTAAATTAAAAAAGATCCCGCTCACCTCCGGTGACTTTGATCAGCAGCAATGGCTCATTTTGCCGTATTACCCGCCAGGCTCTTCTTCTTTATAAACCGTTCGATGGCCCAGGCGGCAGGAAAACAAAGTATCCCCAGAGCTGCAACCACATACGCCACTTTTCCGGCCAGGGCATAGAGCGCAGGGCAAGCGAGCAGCAGAATGATCCCGAACAGGGCCAATCCGTCCAGCTTCGGATAGGGCCGCCTCAACGGAGGCTCCTTCAGTGCTTCCGTACGCGGAAAAAGGATGTACTTCAACCGGTGATAATCGGCAATGAGCAAAAAGATATTCATCAGGATGAAAACGGCGATCACGTAAGGCGTACCCCGCCAGTGCATGGATACCGTGATCATGAACATATTGGCCAGCAGCGGGAAAAGCATCACCGCTCCCAGGGTGGCAAAGCGCTGGGAAAGCAGCAACAGGCCGATGGTTACCTGGGAGTAGGCAATGAAATAGCCGTACAACTCCAGATCGTACTCCGCCAGCGTTTCGATGAGCCAGGTGGGGCCCATGACGCCGGGAAAAGGCATCAGCTTGGACATGCCGCCGGTGAAGAAGAGGATACCCAGGAAGATGCGGGTGCTGACAACAGCGAAGTGCCAGAAGCGGGAGTTGAAGTAGAGCATGGTGGTTGGGTGGTTGATTTGGTTGATTTGGTTGATGAATTTATGGGGTGATGGCCATAAGAACAGAATGATCCGGAGAATAGGGCTTCCAGCCAAGAAAATTATACGAAAAGGAGGACCGTAACGATAAGATTAAGAGCCTATCCGAAAACCTCTGAAGGTAGCCGAGAAAGCGAGGTTTTTTGCCTGGCCAAGACGCCGGGATGTGAGTGTAGCCCATGCTACATGATCATTCCGGCAACGAAGGCCAGGTGAAAAACATCCTTTCGCAGGCCCTGAGCGGGGTTTTCGGATAGGCTCTAAGTAAGCTCAAAACTCTATCCGGTACGTAATGATCGGAATAATACCCAACTGATACCTTTCCACCACCTGCATTTTCTGGACATCGTAATAGCTGAACGCCACATTCTGCGCATTGGTGAGGTTTTGTATATCCAGTGCGAGGGTGGAATTGAACTTCCGGCGGTTCCACTTCCGGTAGAGACGCAGGGCGGTGCGGAAAAAGGCCGGCTGCTGCACCGAAAAAGCTTTTTCCTCCCGATAAACCGTCCGCCCGGCTGCCGCCGAGGCCGGAGCGTCGATGGGCGTCTCCCGGAAGCCGCCCAGGTATGCCACGCGTACGTTTGCGCCCCAGGCCACCAGGCGGCCCTCTTTTTTCTGTTTGTCCCATTCCTTGCCAAAGGTTCCGTTCAGAATAAAGTTGCCGTTGAAGCGGGTATCGCGCCGGATGCCATCGCTGCCTTTGTATTTCGACTCGTAGTAAGTGCCGTTCAGCAGGTAAAAAAAGCCCCGGGTAAACAGGCGCTGCACGGACAGCTCCAGCCCGTAGTTCATTCCCGTACCTTCGTTGGCCAGGGCTTCAACAACCCTTCCCTCCACCAGGTTGAGGGCGGAAAAGGAATTGCGTTCATTGGCAGCAACGGGCACGTTGAAAAGCGACTGATAGAACACCTCTGCCTTCAGGGAAGTGGCCCAGCCCAATTCCTGCCGGAAGCCCAGCACAGCGTGATGGGCGCGGGTAAAACCCAACCGCTCCGCTTCCTCTCCTCCGGCACGGGCAAAATACAACTGGGGCGGCTGCAGCTGGCTGTGCAGGCCATAGGCAAAGCTGAGGTGTTGGCGGGAGCTTAGCCGCCACTCCACCGACAACCGGGGCTCCAGGGCATTGCTGCCGGTTAGGCCGAAATGCATGAAATGCAGGCCAGCATTCATCCGTACAGAGGAGGACAACATGCCGCTCCAGTTGGCATAGGGCTGCAGCAAAAGCCCTCCGCCGGAGCCCGAAGCCAGGGTGTCCGTTCCATCATCAACGGAAAGGATATCGAACTCCTGCCGGGTAGCCTGAAAGCCCAGGCGCAGAGTAGCGCCCCGGGCCAGCTTGTGGCTGGCCCAGCTGTGCAGAGCGAATTTAGCTTCCGTTCGTTCATCCTCTTCCAGAAGCAGGGGTGTGTACTCCTCCCCCAGCCGGTCGCCGGTGCGCGTGCTGTTGACGGCCGAGGCGGCAACGGCCGTATGCCAGAGGGTATGTTCCCCAACAGGAGCGGAATAACTGGCGCCAACGGCCCCCATTTTCGAACGAAAAGTAATGTCGAAGCGGTCCTTTTCGAATTCCCAAAGGGTGGAATCTCTCTCGGCTTCAAACAGGTTTTCGCTAAGGCCGCCGAGGCCGAAAAGGGTAAACTCCCCGCCGCTTTTGGAGGGAAAGGTGAAGTTAAAGGAAAGGTCCTGAAAATTGATCTGTTCATCGCCGAAATCCACGCCCAGGCCGGTGATCAGGCCGACGGTGCTGTAGCGGTAATTGGCCAGGTAGGAAGCGCCGCTCTGCCGGGAGAGGGGCCCTTCGGCCGCAAGGTCAATGCCGATCAGGCCTGCCTGTATGACCTGTTCGTGCCGTTCGTCGTTTCCCGCCCGCAGGCGCATATCGAGCACGCCGCTCAGCACGTTGCCGTAGCCGGCGGGAAAGGCGCCTGTGTAGAAATGGGAAGTGCCCAGCATCTGGGCGCTCAGGATGTTGACCCCGCCTCCGTTCTGCGTGGTGCGGTCACTGAAGGTGCCGGCGTTAGGGGTGTGATTGGGGTTGACGATGTCTATCCCTTCCAGGCGCCAGATCAGGCTGTTGGGCGAGTTCCCCCGGATCACCAGCCCGTTGGCCTGGTCGTTGTCGTTCACCACCCCGGCAAATGCCGTCGCCAGGCGCGCCGGGTCATAGAAAGTCGCCGGAAAGCGGCGCGTCTCCTCCACCGTGATCGTTTGCACACTGAGCGGGTGAACCACCCGGATGTCACTGCGGGAAGCGCGTACTTCCACCGCCTCCAGTCCAAGTACTCTTTCCTGAAGCTCTATGTTCAGAATGGTTTCTTTTCCGGACTCCACCAACACTTCGGCAAGCAGCCGGCCATCATAGCCTACATGGCGGGCTTCCAGCTGATACCGGCCTACCGGTACCTCCTCCAGGCGGTAGTGGCCGGAAGAATCCGCCACCGCCCCTTTGTCCAGTCCCTTCAGCAGTACCGTCGCCCCCGGCAGCGGCTGCCGGCTGTCAGCGTCGGTGATGGCGCCCCGAATGGTTTGAGTAGGCGCCTGCGTGTAAAGGGCCAAAGGAATAGATAACAGAAAAACCAGTGTGGTGCAGTATTGCTTCATATCTCCTTCTTTTCCGGTCCTGAATAAGCAAGAACGTGAACTGGTTTTCAGGTGCGGAGCAAAGGTAGGAAAGAAATAGAAACTGCTACATATACTACGGGCCGCCTAAAGTTTACCCGGCTGATCCCGACAATTGCCGGGAAAAGACGGGGCAGCCCGTCCGAAATATACCTTAGAGCTTGTTTGGAGGCCGCTTTTGAAGATAAAAAGTGTCAATTTTTGATGAGACAAGGCGCTTTTTGAAGTGCTACCGGGCTCTTGCCGGTTGGCTCGAGTGGGGCGACCAACGTTCCCAACGCGGGGTTGCTCGGCGCTCCGACTGAGACCCTG
>CAYQKY010000005.1:106365-137162 GCA_964418125.1 uncultured Phaeodactylibacter sp. | reverse complement strand
GGGGCAACAGCCTGGAATACATCTATTTCCTGCGCACCGGGCATCAGGTCAAAGGGTTGCTGGACATCCACATTGTAACGGATGAAGAGGTCGAAAAACGTACCGGCTTTGCAGCCAAGATCGGCGCTATCACCGACGCGGCCCGGCCGCTGGCTGTGGGAACGAATTTATAAGCCATGTCTGCGAGGGGTTGTGTAATAAGTATATGCAGACAGGGTCGACAGGATTTTCAGGATTTGTACGCCACTGTGGCACAATCCGCTACATGTTGTAAACCCTGTTAATCTTGTCCAGTTTTGACCTTTTTACACAACCCCTGCCGAGAGAGGCGTTAGCACCCGTCTGCGAGGCTAAAAAACTTTGGCCAACCAGGCAAAAATACCCGCTCACCTTTCCCCCTTCCCTCCACTTTCCTTACTTTTGCAGCGCTTTTTTAGAACGCAAAAAAACGTATATCATAATGGCTGGAAACAGAACGTTTACCATGATTAAGCCCGATGCCGTGCAGGCGGGGCACATCGGCGCCATCCTGGCGAAGATCAACGAGGCCGGCTTCCGCATCATAGCGATGAAGCTCACCAAATTGTCTCCGGAAAAGGCCGGTGAATTCTACGAAATACACAAAGAGCGCCCCTTTTACGGCGAGTTGGTGGAGTTCATGTCCTCCGGGCCTATTGTCGCCGCCGTATTGGAAAAGGAAAATGCAGTGGAGTCCTTCCGCGAACTGATCGGCGCCACCGACCCGGCAAAAGCCGCTCCCGGCACCATCCGCGCGCTGTTTGCTAAAAGCATTGGCGAAAACGCCGTCCACGGCGCAGATTCGGATGAGAACGCCGCCCGGGAGGCCAGCTTCCATTTTGCGGCCACGGAGATGTTTTAAAAGGAAAGGAATGATGGAATGAGTGATTGAAGGAATGATTAGGCCCAGGGTTGGCAATATTCATTCCCTCATTCCTTCATTCACTCCCTATTTGATCTCCACCAGCGTCACCCCATCTCCCCCCTGTTGCTGTTCGGGATGCCAGACGTCCATATCCACATTGTATTCCCGGAGTTTCTTTCGCACGGCATTGCGCAGGATGCCATTGCCCTTACCGTGTACGATCTGCAGGTTGTGAGTACTGGTAATGAGCGCCTGGTCGACGAAATCCTCCACCACTTTCAGGGCTTCATCGTAGCGCATGCCGCGGATATCCAGCTTGGATTCGAAGTTCGCCGGCTGGGCGACCGTATCGGCCTGCACGCTTTTTGTGCTCTGTACTTCCAGAGGGGCCTGGGCGTGCTGTAGGTCCCGCAGCTTGACGGTCATGCGCATCTGCCCCATGGTGACCACGGCCTTATTGCGGTCAATTGACTCAACGGTGCCGGTGGCGCCGCCGCTGCGCAGTTTGACAAAATCGCCGACCTCGATCTCTTTTTTCCTGTCCTCCCGGGCAGTGGGCTTGTAGTAGACTTCCTCCCTCAGGCCGCCCACTTCTTCGGAGAGCTGCCGGCGCTCTTCGCGGGCCTGCATGGCCAGTTCCTTCGCCTTTTCAATGTTCTGCTGCTCTTTGATCTCCCGGACGATTCGCTCCATTTCCTTGTTATCGCGCGCAGCCTGCTGCAAGGCCTGTTCTTTCATTTCCAGCTTCATCTTTTTGCGGCGGAATTCCAGTTCCCGGTGCAGCTGCTCATAGTTCTTGATGAGCTTATCGAGCTTCTCCTCCCGTTCTTTCATGTCCCGGATCTTGTCTTCCAGTTCCTGTTTTTCCTGTTGCAGGTCCACCAGCAACTGGTCGACGGCCTGCTCATTTTTTCCGGTTCGGTGTTTGGCGTGGTCCAGCACTTTTTTGCTCAGGCCGCTTTTCTCGGCGATCTCGAAGGCGTAGGAACTTCCCGGGCGGCCGACCTGCAGCTCGTAGGTCGGCGACAGGTTTTCCTTGTCGAAGTACATGGAGCCGTTGACGATACCCTTGTTCTTGAAAGCGAAAATTTTGAGGTTGCTGTAGTGGGTCGTGATCAGGCCATATACCTTCCTGTTGTTGAGTTCCTTGAGGATGGCCTCGGCGATGGCCCCGCCGATCTTGGGGTCGGTCCCGGAGCCGAACTCGTCGATGAGCACCAGGCTGTCTTTGCCGGCGTGCTCCAGGAAGCTGCGCATATTTTCCAGGTGGGAGCTGTAGGTGCTGAGGTCGTCTTCAATGGATTGCTGGTCTCCGATATCGGCGAAGACCTCCCGGAAGACGCCCATTTCCGAGCCCTCATCCATAGGCACCAGCAGGCCAGACTGGAGCATCAGCTGCAGGAGCCCCACCGACTTGAGGGTGATAGACTTTCCCCCGGCATTGGGGCCGCTGAGCATGAGGATGCGGTTGTTGCCGAAGAGCACAAAATCGAATGGTATTGTCGGCTTGCCCAGCTTTGCATTTTTCAGGTAAAGCAAGGGGTGCCGCCCTTTCTGAATGCCGAAATGGGGGTTCGGAAAAACCTTGGGCTGTATGGCGTTCATTTGCCGGGCCAGCCGCGCCTTGGCCTGGATGAAATCAAAATGGCCGAGGATGTCCTGGTAAACGCGAATCTGAGGGACGTAGGGGCGCAGCTCGGCGCTAAGCTCCCGAAGGATGCGATAGATCTCCCGCCGTTCCTCCGTTTCAAGGTCGAAGATGTCGTTGTTGATCTCAATGATGGCCTCCGGTTCAATGAATGCCGTTTTGCCGGTGGTCGACTCATCATGGATGATGCCCCGGATCTTGCGCTTGTGCTCGGAAGGCACGCTGAGCACCCGGCGGCCATTGCGGAAGCTTTCTATATTATCGGACAGCCAGCCTTTATTTCGGTATTCGTTGATGACGATGCGGAATTGCCGCTCCAGTTCCTTTTGCTTAGATTGGATCATCCGGCGGATCTTCATCAGTTCCGGAGAAGCATCCGGACGAATATTTCCCTCCTCGTCGATCACCTTTTCGATGGCATCGATCAGCCCTTCGTCGAAAGATACTTCACGGATATTGGCGTACAGTGTGGGATAAGTTTCCCGGCGAGCCCCTTTGAAAAAACGGAAAATTGCGCGGGTAAAAGCCAGAACGGCGTGAATGCCGCGAAGGCCTTCCTCCGGCAACACATACCCTTCCACCTCCAGCATGCGCAGTTCTTCGGTAATAACCGAATAAGCGGATACGGGAAGATAGTCATTCTCATCTATGGCAAGCTTGAATTCGCGGGTTTCATTCAGGCTGCGTTCAACCAGTTCAATATCGGTTGCCGGTTCTATGGACCGGACGGCTTCCAGGCCGAGTTCGCCCAGGCATTCCTTCTCCAGCAATTCAAGTATCTTATCAAACTCCAGGCTCTCGTAAATATCTCGGGGTAACAGTTTCATTCGTTTGCCATTTTTTCCAGCAGTGCGAATATAAAGGATTCGCCGGTAAAAAAGCGGATAGCCGGAGCGTCACTTACCTTGTTCGCATGCCGTTTATTCTGTCTCCGATCAATGGAAACAATATTATGACGCAAGAGTTCCATCCGTCTTGTTAACTTTGTGGCTTCATTTTTAAGGCAAGTGAAAATAAGAACAGTGGCAGGAAATACATTCGGACAAGCATTTCGGGTAACGACATTCGGCGAATCTCACGGCCGGGCCATTGGGCTCATCCTGGACGGCTGCCCGGCCGGGCTGGAGATCGATGAAGATTTCATACAGGCAGAGCTGAGGCGCCGGCGCCCCGGGCAATCCAGGATCGTCACGCAGCGCAAAGAAGAGGACCGGGCAGAGATCCTTTCCGGGGTTTTTGAAGGCAAGGCTACCGGCACGCCCATCGCCATAGTGATCTTCAACGCCGACGCCCGGTCGAAGGATTACAGCCATATTGCCGACAAATTCCGGCCTTCCCATGCCGATTTTACATATCAGGCCAAATACGGCATCCGGGATTACCGGGGCGGGGGCCGTTCTTCGGCCCGGGAGACGGCGGCCCGGGTGGCGGCAGGGGCGGTAGCCAAGCTGTTTTTACAAAAACACGGCATCGACATCAGGGCCTATGTGAGCCAGGTGGGCCACCTGGTTCTCGACAAGACTTACCATGAACTCGACCTCAGCCAGGTGGAGTCAAATCCCGTCCGCTGCCCGGATGCTTCCATGGCCCGGAAAATGGAAGCGCTGATCAAGGAAGTCCGCAAATCGGGCGACACCATCGGAGGGGTTGTCAGCTGCGTGGTTACCGGCTGCCCTCCCGGCCTGGGTGATCCCGCTTTTGACAAATTACACGCCAACCTGGGGCGGGCCATGTTGAGCATTAATGCCTGTAAGGGTTTCGAATACGGTTCCGGGTTTGAGGGGGTTAAGATGCGCGGTTCAGAACACAACGACCGGTTCTACAACGAAGGTGGGGTGATCCGTACGGACACCAACCATTCCGGAGGCATACAGGGCGGTATTTCCAACGGAATGGACATCTATTTTCGGCTGGCCTTCAAGCCTGTGGCGACCATCGTCCCGGCCCAGGAATCCGTCAATGAAGCGGGGGAAAAGGTAATGGTGGAAGGCAAGGGCCGCCATGACCCCTGCGTGGTTCCCCGGGCGGTACCCATTGTCGAAGCCATGGCCGCCCTGGTCCTGGCCGACCATTTGCTGCTGGGGCGGATGGTGAAATTGTAAAGGGCATTATGTGGCCTGTTATTGGTTGCCGGTTGTTCGTTTCTCAGGCCAGAGCCGCCCGGAGAGCCAACAACCGGCAACCAACTCCAAACATGCTAAAAACCTATTTTCGACTTACCGCTTTTAAAACTTTTCTTCAGGTGCGCCATCCTTATGGCTGTCACGGCCGCTTCTACCCCTTTGTTGCCATGTTTGCCGCCTGCCCGGTCGAGCGCCTGCTCTTCCGTGTCGGGAGTTAAAACGCCAAAGACGAAAGGCTTGCCGTAAACCATACTGAGATTAGTAAGCCCATTGGCCACTGCATAATTGATATATTCATTATGGCTGGTCTCCCCTTTGATCACACAGCCGATACAGACCACGGCATCCACCTTGTATTCGTCAGCCAGCATTTTGGCCCCGGCAGGCAGTTCAAAAGATCCCGGCACCTGGGCTACGTGGATGTTCTCCTCCTTTGCGCCGTGTTTGACAAGCGCATCATAACAGGCCTCGTACAAGGCATGGGTTATCCTCGCATTCCATTCTGACACGACGATGCCAAAGGAAGCATCTTCAGCAGAGGGTATGGTTGATTCGTCATAATCAGAAAGGTTTTTAAGTGCACTGGCCATGATATTTGCTTTTGATGGTGATAATAATAACAAGGAAGGGGTAAGAAAGCCGGAAAACCTGCCTCCTTACCCCTTCCTGCGTTCCAGCCTTTTACCGGCCTAGCCTTTGGCCTCGGCCCTGGTGATGTATTTTTCAATATCCCTGCCAACCGGCGAATCCGGATATTTTTCCAGGATCTCTTTGTAGGCCTCCTGAGCTTCTGCAAAATTGCCGTTGCGTTCGTGCAGCAAGCCAACTTTTTTGAGGTAGTAGGGAGTCAGCAGGTCGTTCTCAGCTTCATTGGCGGCTTTCTTGTAGAACTTCATTGCATTGTCAAAGTCCTGCAATTCCGAGTAGGCGTCTCCCATAGCTCCATATTTCATGATGGGAAGGACTTCTCCTTTTGCCTTAAACTGCTTGAGGTAATCGATGGCAGCTTCGTATTTCCCCAGGTTCAGGTAGGAAATACCGGCATAATACCGGGCAGAGTTTCCGGCTGGAGTTGCGCCGTAATTGTCAATAATATCCAGGAAACCCATGTAGCCTCCCCCGGGGTTGGTCAATGCCAGGGCAAAAGAATCCCTTTCAAACTGTTCCTGCGCGCGAAATATTTGCTCTTCAGCTTCCGCCTGCCGGGGTTTCTTGTAAAAGTTATTATAGGCAAATATCCCCCCTACGATCAGCACCAGGGCGACCAGGGCGCCGAATATCAACCTTTGGTTTTCATCGATAAACCCCTGAGCGCTATCTCTGACCTCGACAATATCTACTAAAGTCTCGTCCGCCTTCTTCTGGTTTCTTTTTCTTCTTGCCATTTTATGTCGTCAATTTTATCAATTTTCAATGCGGTTTGGAAAAGCCACGCAAAAATAAATAAAGTTTTCTTTCCTGAAGGTTTTTGGCATAAAAAAACGGCGGCAGGGCCTTGATACCCTGTCACCGCCTGCTTCCAAATGGAAATTATGCCTAGTCCATAATGAATGGATAATCCTTCTGTACGTAATTGTCTTCCCACAATTCGGAAGGGTCCGGAAATTCGGATTCCTCAGCAAACCTGACCGCATCGGCGATCTCCTGCTTGATCTTGTCCTGTATGGCTTTGAGGTCTTCCTCAGTGGCCAGCGACTCCTTCAGAGTGGCTTCTTCGATCATCTTGATGGGGTCGCGTTCTTTGTATTCCTGAACTTCTTCCTTGGTGCGGTATTTGGCCGGATCGGAAACCGAATGGCCCTTATAGCGGTACGTTCGCATCTCCAGAAGGAATGGGCCCTTCCCCGAACGGATGTGTTCGGCGGCTTTTGTTACCGCTTCATGGACAGCGGCCGGGTCCATCCCGTCAACGGGCTCACCGGGCATGTCGTAAGACTGGCCCAGCTTGTAGAGCTCCGTCACGTTACTGGTCCGTTTCACGCTGGTACCCATGGCGTAGCCGTTGTTTTCCACGATATACAGGACGGGGAGTTTCCAGCTCATGGCCATATTGAAGGATTCGTGAAGGGAGCCCTGTCGGGCAGCTCCGTCACCGAACATGGTGACGCAGAGGTTGTCTGTCCCTTTATATTTTTCAGCGAATCCTATTCCTGTCCCGATGGGTATCTGAGCTCCGACAATTCCGTTGCCGCCAAAATAGCGGTGCTCGGCGGAGAAAAAGTGCATGGACCCTCCTTTACCTTTGACGATGCCTGTTTTCTTGCCGAACAGTTCGGCCATACATTCATCGGAGGAGCACCCTCGGGCCAGGGCAATGCCGTGCTGGCGGTAGGCGGTAACCACAGCGTCCTCGGGCCGGATGGCTGATTCCAGCCCAGCTGCAACAGCTTCCTGCCCGATATATACGTGGCAGAACCCCCTGATCTTCTGCTGGCCGTACATCATCAGTGCCCTTTCCTCAAACTTGCGTATTCTGAGCATGAGCTCATACCAGCTGAGATACATTTCCTTACCATATCCCGATTTACCGGATTTTGATGATTTTTTACTGCTTGTTTTTTTCTTATTGGTCGCTGTATCCATAAAATGGTTCTGTTTTATTCAATTGGGTGTACTTAAAGATACTGTAAAATAATGGCAGCTCACAAACGAGGCGGCAAAAACTATCTACAATCTCTTAGAACACACGAACAACTGCCTTGTTTGCAGTATGAGCATGCTTATTGAGAACGAGCCGTAAAGAAAACACATTTTGGGTTTTTTCCCAAGCATGAGAGAAACAGGGTGTACTTTATCCCTTTTATTGCAACAAATTCCCTGCAATTCGTATAGATTAGATGGAAGGCTGAATTGAAACCCCGATGCTATCCCGGCCCTCGTTCCCTATACCGCACTTATATATGAAAGACAGGATACATCTACGAATACTTGAAAAAAGAGTAGAAACGGCCGATACGGTGAGCCTGGTGCTCCGGCCGGTGAATGGTTTTTTTTCCTATAAGGCCGGACAGTTCCTGACCCTGGTTTTATCCCTAAATGGCCGGGAAATACGCCGTTCCTATTCCTTTTCTTCCAGCCCCGGAGTAGACGCCTACCCCGTCATTACGATCAAGCGAAAGCCCAATGGCCTTGCCTCCTCTTATCTGGTGGATAAGGCCCGGGCCGGGGAAATGCTGGCCGCTTTGCCTCCTGCCGGCCAGTTCATCCTTCCTTCGGCATGGCAAAACCCGCACCACTTATTCATGATAGCCGGCGGAAGCGGGATCACACCGGTATTTTCCATCATCAAATATG
The DNA here is from genome assembly GCA_964418125.1 of uncultured Phaeodactylibacter sp. Lineage (GTDB taxonomy): Bacteria > Bacteroidota > Bacteroidia > Chitinophagales > Saprospiraceae > JACJXW01. Next base: position 129,214 of record CAYQKY010000005.1, on the reverse strand, counting down.
CACTGGCGTGCACCAACCGCTTCCGCATTACCCTCATATACGCCAACCGGGACGAACGAAGCCTGATCTTCGGGAAAGAACTGGCCCAATGGCTTCAGTTGTACCCGGGCCGCTTAAAGGCCATACTTCTGCTCAGCAACCCGGGCGGCCATCCTTCAGAAATTTCCGAAACGAGCGGTTCCCAGATACTTCCCACCCGGCTGGGCAACGCACTGCTGGAAGAACTGATCCGAAAGCACCTCCCCAGAGAAGGCCCCCCTCCTGATTTTTATCTGTGCGGCCCTTCCGGGCTTATGCTCAAATCCGAAATGACCCTTCGTTTTATGGAGTATCCGGAAGAGAGAATACACAAAGAAGTATTCGTTATCACCGCCCCCTTCAGGCCGGCCTCCGAAAATTTTCCGGATGGCAAAATTCAACTATCGAAGAATGGAGAAACCAACGCTTTTCCCATACGCGCCGGCCAGACTATACTGGAAGCTGCCGAGCAGGCCGGGGTCGAGTTGCCCTACAGCTGCCGAAGCGGTATTTGTACCAGTTGTGCCGCCCGTTGCCTGGAAGGAGAAGTGAAGATGTACCTGCCGGAAGGCCCGCTCAGCAGCACGGCCACGGGAGGGGTGGTACAAACATGCGTAGGATATCCCACCGGCAATTTTACGAAGATTGCTTTAGGCTAAAAGGCGGTTGAGCTTTTTCAGCAATTTCATGATCTTCAGGTCCAGGGAAAGGTTGGCGTGAAAGAAATGGCCGTTGATCAAAAGCCATTCTTTTTCACGGCGGATGCTTTGCAGGTTGCGGTATTCCACTTTCCGGGCTGTTTGCAACTGTGCCTTCCAGTAAAGGGCCCGCTCCGTCAGGGCGAAGCCTTCCTTGCAGGACCCCAACAGGCTCTGGTCGCAGATCAGGAAGATGCGCTCCTCCCGTTTCGGGAAAAGGAAGTATTTGCCGGTGTTTTTCAGCTTGTCTACCGGCATCTTCAGGAAATCGGTATACACCACCTCATCCGGCTCGCCGCCGAAGTCCAGATAGTCCAGCACGAGTTGGATAAGGTTGATATCGTCCAGCCCCAATCCTTGCCAGCGCAGAATGGTTTCGGGAAGGGGTATGTCGTTAATGTCCTGGCAATGATGAATGATGAAATAATCGAGCTGATCTTCAAAAAGTTCGACAATACGGCGGTTCACTTCTGCCGGGCGGGCCTCTTCCTTTTTGTCCAGGGCCTTCAACTCCTCTGCCAGATGAGCTGCCTTCCGGTAGGCCGTATCCCGGAAGCCCGATTCATAGAGCCGTTCGGAGTAGGCCTGGAATTGTTCGCCCCGGTGTTCTTCTTCAACCCGGCGCCGCAGGGCCTGGAAGAAAATCTCCACCAACTGCCGTTCCACATCGCCTTTCAGGTCAAGCAGGGGCTTAGGCTGAGGCTGCCGTTCCCGTCTGGGTTCAGCTGGCTGAGGGGCGCCGCAGTGAAAGCAGAAGCGGGCGCCGGGTGGCAGTTCGGTCTGGCATTCAGGACATTTCATCGGCGCGAAAATTAAGGAAAAACTGGTAAAACCTTTAGGCGGCTTGAATGTTTAGCCTGAAAATTAACGGAAAAAATATGCCGCCCAACCACAAAAGGAGAAACCTGCCTCAAAAGGATTGCCTCCACTGCGGCCGCCCGTTCAGCTGGCGCAAAAAATGGGAGAAATGCTGGGAGGAGGTAAAATACTGCAGTGAACGCTGCCGGCGGCACGCCCGGAGCGGAAGGAAAACCCAATAAGGAAACCGAAACCTTAATATAGTTCACCAATATAATTTCTTCGGCTTTGGCCAACCAGGCGCGCAGGCTTTTGTTACTTTCGTAAGATACGAATAAGGTAAGCCATCAATTTTTAAATACATGGATGAAACACCACCGATCAAAGAGGGAAAGAAAGATTTCAGCAGTGAATACGATTCCTTTGCGTTTCACCCTTACAACGTGCTGCTGACCCTCGTCCTTTTTGGCATCGCCGCCCTGTTCCTCGCTTTTACTATAGCTTTCATCTATACCAGAGTTCAAAACGGGCTACCCCCATTAAAACTTCCCAATATATTTTTTTTCAACACCCTCATCCTGCTGGGCAGCAGCGCGACGATGATCTGGGCGCGGCGTTCCTACCGAGCGGACAAGACCCGCAATTACCAGTACGCACTTGCAGCCACCATTCTCCTGTCCGTTCTCTTCATGGCCCTTCAGTTGATGGGCTGGTGGCAGTTGTTTGCCAACCAGGTCTATATCCATACGGACAATTCTGCCGGTTACCTCTACGTCATTTCCGGGTTGCATTTTGCTCACGTTATTGCCGGCCTGCCCTTTCTCGGCATATTCCTGTGGACAGCCCGAAAACGCATGAAGGAACCAGTAAGTGTACTGGTCTACTTTTCCGACCCGGAGAAACGCCTCAAGCTGCGCCTGCTCACTGTCTACTGGCATTTCCTGGATGGCTTATGGATCTACCTGGTGGTATTCTTTTATATCAATTACCTCATCCGCTGAGCGCCGGGTTTTGAAAACCAGCTACTTACCCTTAATTTTGCATCCATCATTACCGGAAGGATAAAATGTCCGGTACTTGTTAGTTATATTTGCTGAGTGGCAATGGAGCGGGGCAGGTAAACCATCTAAATTCCCGTAATGTTTCATTTACTAAATCGGGAACTCCCATTACACCAAGCATAACCGGCAAGGTAGCTCCCTCCTGGCAAAATACAGGGCACACATTTGCCGGCCTGTTCATTATCAAAACTCAATAATCTGAATCCTGAAATCATATAATCAAAAATCCTGCTGGACATGAGAAAGATCGCAATACTTCTTATCGCTGGGGTTTTAGCCTTCACCACCTGGCAATGTGAAACTCCTGTGAAAGGAACCGTGATAACCGGAGAGGTAACCAACGCCTCAAACCTACAGGTTTTCCTGGACCATGTGGTAATCGGAAAAGCCAGTAACGTTCTGGCGAAAGCGGAAGTCGATGCCAATGGAAATTTCGAATTCGAATTTCCGGAAGGCATTCCCGCCGGTATCTATCAGCTCCGGCTCGGCGCCAAGCGGGTCAATCTCGCTATGGACGGCACCGAGAAGTTGGTGGAGATCAAAGGGGACCTGGCAACCATTCAAAACTATCAGTTTACGGTCAGCGGTTCCGAAGACAGCCAATCCCTGGTCAATATCATGAGCGGGTTGTTCCAGCGGCAGGTTAATGCCGAGGACATCGCTACTTTTGTGGATACGGTATCCAACCCGGAGGTGGGCGCCTTTGTGGCCTATCGTTCTCTGGGCGCCTCCGGGCAGTTCCTCGACACCCAGAAAAAAGCACTGGAGAAGCTGGACCCGGGTTCGGAAACCAGCCAGGAATACGCCAAGTTCATATCTCAGGTAGAACGCCAGTATCAAGCCCAGATGGCCGACGAACTCATCCAGGTCGGGCAGCCTGCCCCGGATATTACCCTAACCAACCCCAACGGCAAGGAATACTCCCTGTCCGACCTAAAAGGCAATATCGTATTGCTCGATTTCTGGGCCAGCTGGTGCGGCCCCTGCCGGAGGGAAAACCCCAATGTGGTAAAGGTTTACGACAAGTACAAATCTCAGGGCTTCACCGTTTTCAGCGTCTCTCTGGATGGCATAGATTCGCGCACCCGCAGCCGCTTCCCCAATCAGGAATCCGCGGACCAGTACCTGGCCAACCAGAAGCAGCGGTGGATCGACGCTATCGCTGAAGATAACCTGAAATGGGAGTACCACGTCAGTGACCTGCGCAAATGGGAGTCTGCGCCGGCTGCCAAGTACGGTGTCCGGAGCATTCCCCGGACTTTCCTGATCGACCGCGAGGGGAAAATCGCCGCCGTAAACCTGAGAGGAGCTGAGCAGATAGAAAGAGAATTGAAGAAATTATTGTAAAAGCGGATGCCCGGGCACAGGCTTGAACCGCCAGCCTTTCGGTGTTTTTTCCGTGCCCCGGCGCCTCTACTTCCTTATTTGCCCCCTCCCCTGTCCCGAAAAACAGCGCACAGAATGCCGGCGGCAACCGCCGCATTGAGGGAATCCGCCCGGCTGTGGGCTGCAGGAGGGATGGAGACCCGATGGGACAAGAGGCGTTCCGCAGCCGGAGAAATACCGCTCCCCTCGCTTCCGATCACGATTATTCCGCCGCCTTGCCCGAGGGAGGCGTGAAAAACATCTTCCCCATCCATTACCGCCCCGTATACCGGCAGGCCAGGGTATTTGCGGCATAGCGCATCAAGAGGAGTTTCTATGCTCACGACCCGAAACAGGGCCCCCATGGAAGACTGGACAGCTTTGGGATTGTAGGTATCCACACAATCCGTAGAAGAGAAGACATAAGAGATGCCGAACCAATCGGCGATGCGCAAAATAGTTCCGAAATTTCCGGGGTCCTGAATTCCATCCAGATAAAGGGATAAGGATCGGCGCAACTGTCCCGCGTCCACCTCCGCCTTGGGAATTGAGGATACCGCCAGCACCTGATTGGGGGTATTGAGGTTGGAGATCTTTTTCAACTCTTCCGGGGATATAGAAACAAGGCGTTCCCGCCCAACCCTGCCCACCTCTTCCACCCCCGCCAGCCAGTCGTCCAGGGCATAGAGTTCGGCAACGTTTTCCGGAGCCTCAGCCAGTAACTCCCGCACCATTTTATCCCCTTCGACGATGAAATTGTTATACTTTTGCCTAAACTTCTTCAATCGCAGGGATTTGATGAATTTTACCTTATTTTTCGAAAGCTTCATCAGGAATTGATATTGCGATGTCTGTAAAGCACTGTGCAAAATACATATTTGGGTCAATACTGGCAGTAGTTCTGCTTTCTGCATGCAATACATCCAGGTATCTTTCTGCCGACCAGTACCTGCTCAAAGGTAACAGCATAAAACTGAAAAGCAAGGACGACATCAACCGGAAGCGGGAACTGAAGTACGAGCTTTCCACCCTCTACAAGCAGCAGGAAAACGGCAAATTCTTTTTCATTCCCAGAGAGTGGTTCTATTTCGTGACCCAGGGCCCCGAAGATACCACCAAATTCGACCAGTGGCAGCGCCGGGTCATTGCCGAACCCCCTGCTATCTACGACCCCAAGCTCACACAGGCAACCGAAGAGTCGATGCAGTTCTATCTGCAATACAGAGGGTTCTTCAATGCCCGGGTATTTTCGATCCCCGATGTTAGGAAAAAGAAGATCTATATAACCTATCATGTGGATCCCGGCCAGCAATTTACGATCGATACCGCGCTGTTTTTCAGTGAGGATACTCTGGTCAACAATATATTACAGGAAATTGCCGGCCGCACCCAATTACAACCCGGGGCCGGCATAGACGGCAGCTTATATGACCGGGAAAGGGAACGCATCGTACAATACCTCCGGAATCACGGCTATGCCAACTTTTATGCCAACTACGTAGCCCCCCTGGAGGCCGACACCACCGTAACGGGCAAAAGGGCCAGGCTTTATCTGGAGGTGTTGCCGCCTTTGGAAGACAGCACTCACCAGGCCTACACCATTGATGACATCACGGTCTTTATGGACTACATTCCCGGGCAGGAAGATACTCTTCTGTATGATACCACCATCAACGAGATCATTTTCCGCACCCCCCGCCCTTTTTTCCGCGTCCGGCCCGAGACTATCCTCGAGAACCTGTATATCCAAAAGCACAGGCAGTACAACCAGAGAGAGATCGACCTTACCACCCAGCAACTTACCAGCCTGGGCGTTTTCCGGTTTGTACGCATCAAACAGGAGGTGGACCCTGAGGATTCCTCAAGGCTCGATATCAGGGTGGAGCTGACCCAACATAAAAAGATGGAACTGGGGCTTGACTTTGAACTCAACTATGCCAGCCGCAATGCATCGGGCGCGGGCAATCTCATCGGCCTGACTGCCAGCCCTTCCTTTCGCCACCGCAACCTCTTCAAGGGGGCGGAGTTGCTGATCGCCGATTTTTCGGCCGGGGTAGAGGTCAATCCCGCCCCCAGCGCCATTGCCGAAAGCCGGTTCTGGAATACCATAGATATACGCCTGCAAACAGACCTTTACCTTCCCCGTTTTGTCGACTACCTTGGTATCTGGGGGCGCCTCAACCGCCCTACATTAGGCGAGCGGGAGCTATTCGTCAGCGATAATTTCTACAACGCCCTGCAGGAAACTGCCGCTACCCGTTTATCCGCCAGTTACAACTATCTGCTCATCCTGGACTTTTACCGGTACAATCTCTTCACGGGCACATTTGGGTTCGACTTCCCCCGCAAGCGCAACCAGCGCCTCATTGTGAACCATATCGGGCTGGACTACCTCCGGCCAATTACGGAGCCACGGTTTGACTCCATCCTGAACGTCAACCCTTTCCTGGCGCGTTCCTTCGGCGAACAGCTCTTTACCAGCTTTTTATTCCGCGGCCTCAACTTTGTTCACAATGCACGCCCCAATCGAAGGGGCAATTCCCATTATATTGGCGCCAACCTGGAACTGGCCGGCGCAGAAGTCTGGGCAGGAAACGCTATCTACAACGCCTTTGCCCTGACACAAGACACGCTTCGGCTGCGTTTCCGGGAGGGGCAAAGTATTGACTTTTCCCAGTATGCCCGCGCACAAATAGACCTTCGAAAATACTGGTCCTATTCGCCCAAGCGTTCCCTGGCTGCCCGCTTCGCCCTGGGGGTAGCCCGGCCTTTCGGCTACACCACCGACGTCCCTTACGTCAAACAATTCTACGCAGGCGGCCCTAACAGCATACGCGCCTGGGCGCCCCGGGGGTTGGGCCCCGGCGCTTTCGAGGATACGCTCTCTTTCGACCAGACCTTCAATACCCGCCTTTACCAGTCGGGCGATATTCAACTGGAAGCCAACCTCGAATACCGGTTCAATATCTTCTGGGTGGTCAACGGCGCCCTTTTTCTCGATGCGGGCAATGTATGGACCCTCAACCGGGACACCGCTCGCTGCGGCTCCCAGTTTCTCCTCAACAGTACACAGTACAGTTGTACGGACAACAGGGGAGAAAAAACGATATATACCAATGAGCCTTTTTATAAACAGATCGCGATAGGAGGCGGCTTCGGCCTGCGGCTGGACTTCTCCTATTTCATCCTCCGCCTTGATATGGCAGTCAAGTTCAGGCATGCGGCTCCTGTGCCTTCCCGGAACGGAAGCGGGGGCTGGGAGGATTACTGGTTCCGGGATTTCCGGGAAGACGGGCACGTTGGCAGGGGGGGCTTGAAGCTGACGGATATCGTTTCTTTTAACCTCGGTTTTGGATACCCTTTCTGATGTTGTTTGTGGTAAGTTGATTGTTATTTGATGGCCGGCCGGGGGCAGGCCCAGGCTTCAAAACGAATAACAAACAACTGAATTTTGAACAAACTCTTATTTAAAAAGGCTCTTTCGCCCGTATTTGCTACAGATGGGGCATTGGCCGGGGTCGTGCCTCCGTGCCGGGCAATATTCCCGCCCGAAGTAGATGATCTGCAGGTGGAGTTTATTCCATTTTTCCCGGGGAAATACTCTTTTCAGGTCGGCTTCCGTCCTTTCTACATTTTTGCCGGTACTCAGCGCCCAGCGGTAAGCCAGGCGATGGATATGAGTGTCCACCGGAAAAGCGGGTTCCCCAAAGGCCTGCGCCATAACTACGGAAGCTGTTTTATGCCCAACTCCCGGGAGGGCCTCCAGGGCCTTCATGTCTTTAGGCACTTGCCCGCCGTGCTTCTCTATGAGGATATTGGAAAGCTCATAAATAGCCTGCGATTTTCGGGGGGCAAGCCCACAGGGGCGAATGATGGATTTTATATCCTCCACGCTTTGTTCCGCCATAATGTAAGGGTTGTCGGCCAGTTCAAAGAGATGGGGAGTGACCTTATTGACCCGCTCGTCGGTACACTGGGCGGAAAGAAGAACGGCGACGAGCAGCGTGTAGGCATCCTGATGGTTCAGTGGGATGGGGACTTCGGGATATAGCTCGTCCAGTATTTCAGCTATTGCTGCGGCTTTTTCTTTTTTGCTGATGCGGTTCATCGGTTAATTGATCGATTTTGAGCAATGGCTTACTCCGGCTGGCCAAAAACAAATTCTCCGTATGGGCTTTTGATCTTCAGGATATTGCCTTTCCCCTCCTCTACCCTGCCTATCACCCGGGCGCCGACCTGAAACTCTTTGGCGATGTCGATCACCTTTTGAGCATATTTCTCCGGAAGATAAACCTCCAGGCGATGCCCCATATTGAAGACCTGGTACATTTCCTTCCAATCCGTACCGGATTCTTCACGGATCAAGCGGAACAAGGGCGGCAAAGGGAAAAGGTTGTCCTTAATTATGGTTTTGTTCGTTACAAAATTAAGCACCTTTGTCTGGCCACCGCCGGTATTGTGGATCAGGCCATGTATCTTTCCCTTCAGTTCTCCAAGCAATTGCTTCAGTACCGGCAGATAAGTGCGGGTCGGTGACAGTACGAGTTTACCGGCTGTGACGGTTTCTCCCCCCACATCGACCTCATCCGTCATTTTTTTACTGCCCACATAAACGACTTCTGCTGGAGTTTCCGGGCTGTAACTCTCCGGATATTTTTTGGCGTACAGGTGATGGAAAACGTCGTGCCGGGCGGAGGTAAGGCCGTTGCTGCCCATACCGCCATTATAGGCCGTTTCGTAGGAAGCCTTGCCAAAGGAAGACAGGCCTACGGCCACATCCCCTGCCTGTATGTCGTTAACAATGACGTCTGAACGCTTCATCCGGGCAAAAGCGGTGTAGCCGACATCGACGGTGCGTACGATGTCTCCCACATCAGCCGTCTCCCCTCCCGCCAGGTGGATGTTTACGCCATATTCGGCCATTTTTGCGGCAAAGCGCCCGGCGAAGTTGATAATCGCACTGATCACTTCCCCGGAAATGAGGCTTTTGTTACGGCCAATGGTGGAAGACAACAATATATCATCGGTACAACCCACACAGGCCATATCATCCAGGTTCATGACGATGGCATCCTGAGCGATCCCTTCCCAAACCGAGAGGTCGCCGGTTTCTTTCCAGTACAGATAGGCCAGGCTGCCTTTAGTGCCTGCCGTATCGGCATGCATGAGGTTGCAGTAGGCCGGATCCCCGCCGGCCACATCCGGAAGTATTTTGCAAAAGGCATTGGGGTACAAGCCTTTATCCAGGTTTTTGATAGCAGCATGAACCTCTTCTTTGGCAGCCGACACACCCCTAAGGCCGTATTTGGATTGTTCAGGCATGGCTTCCTTTTTCGTTTAGGCTGCAAAGGTAAGGATAAATTCAGGAAAGCCGTTGCATGGCTCCAAAACCAAAAAGTTTTCCACAAAAGGCAAATAAATCGCACTTTTAACAAATTTCATTAGGTGCAAATCGGATGCAATTCTATATTTGCACACACGGCAATTAATTGAGAGCAGAAAGCAATCCCATGCACATCAGGCTTTTCAACCCAAAAACTATGACCATAAAAGAGCGGAGCCGCAAGTACTCCGGGTGGGTTGATCTGCCGTATTTATAACGCGATTGTTTAACCAAATCATGAGAAAGTGGATTTGCCAGACTCGTTTACCCAAATTCTGAAACAGAAACGGAAAATTTTTAAGATCGGAATTTCAACTTTATCAGTGCTGTTAATTGGAGCAGCCCTTTATTATTTCAGCACTGATATCAAGGACAGGCTACAGGCCTCCGTTGTTGCTGCCGAAACGCCCGTTGAACTGGGCTCCTTCCCCGTTACCATTCCCACCATAAAATACGGATTTGCCATTGACACCTTTCAAGTGCTGGAAAGGGCCATCCGGCCAGGACAGTTCCTGGCCGACATCTTGCTGGGGCAGCAGGTTGATTATCCATCTATTGAAAAAATTGTCGCCAACTCCAGTGAGGTATTCGATGTAAAGCACCTCCGGGTAGGCTACCCCTTCACGATACTTACAAAGGACAGCACCCAACAGGCGGATTATCTCATCTACGAGCCCAACGTATATGAGTACGTCGTTTTTGAGCTGAAAGGAGATAATAAGGTGACGCGCCACGAGCGTGAAGTCACGACGGAAGTCCGCAGCGCTGCCGGCACCCTGGAAACATCCCTGTGGAATGCCATCGTCGGGCAAGGGCTTAGCTATGACCTGGCGTCCAAGATGGAAGATGCCCTTCAGTGGTCCATCGACTTTCACCACCTCCAGAAAAATGATGAATTCAGGCTTGTCTATGACCAGAAGTTCATTGAAGGGGAAGAAGTAGGCATCGGCCGGGTGCACGCCGCCTATTACAAAACCGGCAACAATGAATTTCATGCCATTTTTTATGATAACGGGAAAACGGAAGGCTATTACGACCTGGAAGGCCGCCCTATGAAGCGAGGATTCCTTAAGGCTCCGGTGAAATATTCGCGGATCTCTTCCTATTATAACCTGAACCGTTTCCATCCCATTCTGAAGCGGAGAAGGCCTCATTACGGGACAGATTATGCAGCGCCGTATGGAACCCCGATCTACGCTGTTGGAGACGGTGTCATCCTCAAGGCATCCTACACTAAAGGAAACGGCAACTTTGTAAAGATCAAACACAACGGTACCTATCAGACCCAATACCTGCACATGCAGAAGTTTGCCCAGGGGATACGCTCCGGCGCCCATGTCAAACAAGGCCAGGTCATCGGTTATGTAGGGTCGACCGGGCTGGCCACCGGCCCTCATGTCTGCTTCCGCTTCTGGAAGGACGGCAAACAGGTTAATCACCTCAACCTGACATTCCCCCCGGCCAAGCCACTGCCGGACGAAGATATGCCTCAATTCAAGGAATTGCGCGACAGGTACCTGTCACTGCTGGAAAAAGCCACCCCTTTGCAGCTGGAGAGCTCTTCAGTACCAGTAGAAAATGGCAATCCCTGATGATTGAGGACTCTGCTATCAAACTTTACCAGACAGACAATTCAAAACAAAACGAAAAACCCCTCAGTGGAGAGATCCGCTGAGGGGTTTTTCGTTTATTTCTGCCAAGAACGCTTTTTCAATTCCAGTTGGATGCTTCCGGCATCTGTGCGATGACGGTGTAGGCGTCACCTTTGTTGTACATAACCTGTGTCCATAACTTCTTGGGTTCTGACTTGAAAAGGTAATTGGCGTCCATGTCGGCAAGCACCCAGGAGCCGTAGACCATTTCGTCATCAAGCTGGCCTTCCGTCCAGCCGGAGTAACCGACAAAGAAGCGGATATTCTGAGGTAAGATCAGGTTGGATGAGATCAGGAACTTGAGCTTTTCAAAGTCCCCTCCCCAGAAAACCCCATCGGTAACCTTAACGCTTTCTTCTACCAGGCCGCCTGCATTGTGGATGTAATGGATCGTATCCGTTTGTACGGGGCCACCGAAGAAAACCTCAGAATCGAATTCCGGGAAGCCGTCGATGAGCTCATCGATCCGCATGTTGAGGGGTTTGTTCATAATGAAGCCGACGCTACCCTCTTCGCTGTGTTCACACAACAAGACGGCTGAACGTTTAAAGTTGGGGTCAAGCATGAAAGGCTCCGCCAGTAATACTTTTCCGCTGGAAACCTCTTGTCTTACCATGAATGAGTACTTTGATAATAAAAATATTGTTATTATTTAACCCCCCGAAGGCCCCATTAGGTTCAAAATACGGTAATGAGAAAGCCCTCCGCGGCAGTTTTCCCTGAAAACCTCACTAATATGAAGCCTTCTTGCCAGAAAAGCAATTCTTACTGCTTTAAAATCGCCCTATTGTCCTACAACGTACTCGTAGGAAATTGACGGTCAATTTTTTTCACCAGGCCCTGGAGTGTCTTTCCGGCGCCCCCCACCTCGATGAATTCGGCAACCCCGTCAGCGATCATGTTTTTCATGGTCTGTGTCCAAAGCACAGGAGCGGTCAACTGGGCGATGAGGTTAGCCTGTATTTGCTCCGGCTCCTTTTGAGGCAGTGCGTTCACGTTCTGATAAACCGGACAGGAAGGAACGCTGAAACGGGCTTTTTCGATGGCAGCCTGCAGTTCTTCTTTGGCAGGCTGCATCAGCGGTGAATGAAATGCCCCGCCAACCTGAAGGACCACGGCCCGGCGGGCGCCGGCTTCCTGCAATTTTTCCACTGCCTCGGCCACTCCGGATACGGTACCGGAAATGACCAGCTGCCCCGGGCTGTTATAGTTGGCCGGCACCACCAGTTCGCCGATCTCACTACATATCTTCTCCACCACATCATCTTCCAGCCCCAGGATTGCCGCCATGGTGCCGTCTACCGCTTCACAGGCTTTCTGCATAGCCTGGGCACGATTGTGTACCAGTTGCAGGCCCTCTTCAAAGGAAAGAGCTCCGGCAGCGACCAGCGCCGAAAACTCACCAAGGGAATGTCCGGCAACGGCATCCGGTTGGAAGGAGCCTCCTGCCATCCTGGCCCTGGCTATGGAATGGATAAAAATGGCCGGCTGAGTGATACGCGTCTGTTTCAGGTCTTCCGCAGAACCTTCAAACATAACATCGGTGATGCTGAAGCCAAGGATCTCATTGGCCGATTCCATCAATTCGCGGGCCACCCCTGAACTTTCGAACATGTCCTTTCCCATTCCTTCGAACTGGGATCCCTGGCCGGGAAATACATAAGCTTTCATGGTCTAAAGTTTGATTTTTCGATAACAGTTACAGTAAGTTGGAACCGATAAGGTTAAGGAACTCATTACGGGTTTCGACCCGCTGGAACTCTCCGGTAAATGCGGAAGTAGTAGTCACCGAATTTTGTTTCTGAACCCCTCTCATCATCATACACATATGGCGGGCTTCGATAACCACCGCAGCCCCCAGAGGGTTGAGCGTATCCTGCAGGCAATGAAGGATCTGGTCGGTCAGGCGTTCCTGAACCTGAAGCCGCCGGGCATAAACATCAATAACCCTCGGTATCTTGCTCAGGCCAACTATATATCCGTTGGGAATATAGGCCACATGGGCTTTTCCAAAGAAAGGAAGCATGTGGTGCTCACAAAGAGAATACAGTTCAATATCTTTAACCAGCACCATCTCGCTGTAGTCTTCCCTGAACATGGCAGAACGGAGGATCGCCTCCGCATCCTGTTCATACCCCTGGGTCAGAAACTTCATTGCCTTTGCCGCCCTTTCGGGGGTTTTGGAAAGGCCTTCTCGGGCGGGGTCCTCACCAATGGCTCTCAGGACTGATTCAAAATCCTCCACCAGGCCGTCCAGCGCCACTGGCTCGAAATTTTCAGAATTCGTTGTTGGCATAGATCCTTCTTCTTTTAAGATTCTACTTGATATAATACCATCTTCAGCGCAAAAGTACAAAATGCAGTAAACAACTATCCCGGCGCCGGAGTATTATGCCCCCTCCCATAACGATCAAATCGGGCTCTATGTCTATTTTTTTTCGGCAAGCCATCTTTTTATCATAAAATTCCGGCAACATAAAAAAACAGCGGGCTGCAAACTGAATCCGCCTGAGGTGGTTAACTAAGGAAAAAGTGTTGTGGTTCCCGTTCTCAAAGGCAATACTGCTGCCAGTGAAGAAAAAATTTAGACGGCATTTGAATAATTACTATTTTAACCCGGGTATAGCGAATCAGGTATGGATACAATAGCCCAGAAAACTCCCGCCGGCAGGATTAATGCCTGGATCAGCAGAAGGGTGGCCTATCACCTCTTATTCTGGCTGGTATTATTGCTGCTTCTGACCTTGACCGAGGGTACAGAACAGGGTTTTCTATTTACACTGAGCAATGAGCTGATCAATATTTTTTTCTACGGGCTTATCGTCTATTTCAACTTATTTTACCTGATCCCCAATTATCTGACAAAAAAACGGTTCCTGACCTACTGCGGCCTGCTTATAGTAGCTACACTCATTATTACCCCACTCAAGGTACTGGCTTTTTATTTCAAATTTGCCGGCTACCCCCAGGCACAGGCTGAGCTGCTCAACAATATGAACTGGTATTTTCTGGTCACTTTTTTCATCGCCGGTTCTTCCACCATTTACAAGATCATTGCCGACTGGGCGCGCCACCTGCGGGAAAAACAGGAATTGCAGACCCAGACCATGCAGTCGGAACTGCGCTTTCTCAAATCGCAGATCAACCCACACTTTTTGTTTAATACGCTTAACAACCTCTATGCCCTGACCCTCAAGAAATCCGACAAGGCTCCGGAGATCGTTATTAAGCTGTCGGAGATGATGCGCTACATGCTATATGAGTGCAATGAAAAACAGGTCTTGTTAAGCAAGGAAGTACATTATATCCGCAATTACCTGGACCTGGAAAGGCTTCGGCAGGGTAAGAATGTGGAGATCACCTTTGAAGTAGTAGGAGAAATTGCGGACCAGAAGATCGCTCCGCTCATGTTCATACCTTTTCTGGAAAACAGTTTTAAGCACGGCCTGAGCAACCAGATCGCTACCGGTTTTGTAAACATTAAACTGGCTGTGAAAGAACATAAGATCCACTTTTTTATAGAGAACAGTAAACCAGATACACCACCCAAACAAGACAGCCGCCGCAGCGGAGGCATCGGCCTGGTCAATATCCACCGGCGCCTGAACCTGCTCTATCCGAATCAATACGAACTGGAGATCGAGGATTCACCAAGATCCTATGCTGTAAACCTTAAATTAGATTTGGCATAAAACTTTAAACCAAAGTTCATGATTAACGTAATCATCGTTGATGACGAGCCCCTGGCCCAGGATGTCCTGGAAACTTACATTGAAAAGATACCTGAGCTCAACCTTGTCGAGAAGTGCGGCAACGCATTGGAAGCTAACGAGGCATTGAAAAACCATAAGATAGACCTCATGTTCCTGGACATACAAATGCCCCAACTGACCGGGATCGACTTCCTGAAAACCCTCAGCCACCCGCCACTGGTTATTTTCACCACTGCATACCCGAATTACGCTATTGAAGGGTTCGAACTCAATGCTCTGGACTATCTTCTCAAACCAATCTCCCTGGAACGGTTCATGAAGGCCGTCAACAAAGCCGTGGAGCAACTCGAACTGCAAAGCAGAGGCGGAAGCGGCTCGGCAGGCGAGGAAGAAGAAGAGCCTGATTTCATCTTCGTCAAAGCAGATAAGAAGCTGGTGAAGATCAACTATGCCGATATCATTTATATCGAAGGGCTGAAAGATTATGTCATCATTCGGATGGATAACAGCCGGGTGATCACGCTGCAGACCATGAAAAGCCTGGAGGAGAAACTGCCGCAAAATATCTTTAAGCGCATACACCGGTCCTACATCGTGAATGTCGATAAGATCGAAGCCGTTGTCGGCAATATGGTCGAAGTCATTGAAAAGAACCAGGCCAAACACCTGCCTATCGGAAAGAATTACCGGGACGAACTGCTGGAGATCATAAACAAAAACCGGCTATAACAGTGTTGCCCATAGCTGTAAAAGCTGCCTGCGAAGAAAAACTGGGGGCGCCCATCTCCCGCGCCTCCTTCATTGGTGGAGGGGACATCAACGAAGCCCGCCTGCTGGAAACCAGGCAAGGCCCTTTTTTTCTGAAACTGAACTCCAAGCCCGGCGCCATACGCATGTTTGAAAAAGAGGAGGCTGGCCTCGGGCTTCTAAGAAAAAGCGAAGCCATCCGGGTACCGGAATCCCTTGGCACAGGGGAGGCGGAAAATTACGGTTTCCTGATACTTGAATATATTGAAGAAACCGGCCGAAGCCGGCAATTCTGGGAGAATTTCGGGCAGGCGCTCGCGCAGTTACACCGAAAAACAGACAACCAATTCGGGCTGAACCACAGTAATTATATTGGCAGCCTTCTTCAATCCAACCAGCGGCACGGCAGCTGGAGCGAATTCTACGTCCTTGAAAGGCTGGAGCCTCAGGCCAGTATGGCAATTACAGGGAACGGGCTTTGGCCAGGCGCCGCCCAGGATTTCGAAAAATTGTATAAGCGCATTGAAGAATTATGCCCGGAAGAGCCCCCGTCTCTGACTCATGGAGACCTCTGGAGCGGTAATTTTATTTCCGCTCCAGGGCCCACTCCTGTCCTGATAGATCCGGCTGTAAGCTATGCCCACCGGGAGATGGACCTGGCCATGTCTCAGCTATTTGGTGGCTTCTCTCCTGATTTCTACAGGTCATATGAAGAAACTTATCCCACTCAGCCAGGGTTGGAAGAAAGAATTGACATCTACCAGCTCTACTACCTGCTGGTACATGTCAATCTCTTTGGCAGAGGGTACGCGAGAAGCGTTCAGAAAATCCTGGAGAGGTATACCTGACAAAAGAAACCAGGCACTTTACCTGTCTCCAGGGAGTTTTACTTCCCAAAGGAAGTTGTTTTGGTTCCCTGGCGTTTTTCAGCCGGCTGTGGATGCCTGATGGCCTCCTGCAGGGATGGTTCCTGTGGCTGCTCCCCTTCCAGAATGGCTTCCACATCCTGAAAAAAGGTATTCAGATAATCGATTATCTCTTTTCGGCTGTTCCCGCTCAACTCTTTAAATCGCCTAACCTCTTCGATCAAGCTTTCCTTTTTTGTCATAAAATACTGCAAGGTCTGCAGGAAGAGCTCCTGGTCCGCCTCCAGCCCCTGAAAGACTCGCTGCCGGATGGTAAGCTGGCCCACCTCCGAATTCGGTATGGCGTAAGGTGCATTTACCATGCCGGCGAAGTCAAAATCGTAAGGTACCGGTATGACAGGGCCGCCGTCGAATGGCTTCACCATTTTCAGGTTGCGCATCATATTCAGGTTCCAGTCGGAGTTCCCGATCATATATTGGAAGACGGCCATCAGGTTTTCACTGCCCAGCGCTAAAGTGTCTGGCCCCAGCCCATGGCAGTCTTCACACTCTTCACCTCCCAGCCGCCGGGCCATTTCGTCAGTATCTTCAATGATGAAACCATAGCGTTTGATCTTGCCGAGAGTGCCCTTGCTGTCTATGTAAGTAACCTTGGCCAACTGTACCCGATAACTCTGGCCGGTAAGCTCGTTGAAAAGCTTGTAGGCCAGATATTCCTTCATCACATGCTCCTTACTTTCGAACTTATCGTCAATACAGTGGCTCACCAACTTGAGCTTGTCATATTCCGGGATATAACCTTTTTCCTCAAGGCTGCCTTTCGAGAAGTTGAGCATCAGGGGGGGGAAATTACAAACTCTCCGTCGAAATTTGCCCCGCGGTTTTACCTTTATCTCCTGGGTAAACTCCCGCCCTTCTTTATCTTCAAAGGTGAACTTCGCCGGAAGGTAATCTTCCGTACGCCGGTTCTCGAGGAGTTCCGTAAGGTCAGTTTCGAGGGTAAACTCAAGGATGTCATCTTGGAGAAAATGATCGAAGATGGTACCGGAAGGTTGCTTAGGAACAGCTAAAATGGTAGTGGTTGCAGCCAGAAGGACTGCAAGGGTTTTTAAAGTTCGGGTGATCATGGCTTGAAAATTTATCTTACAAAAAAATAATAATTGCCATTTGATTGCAAAGCTATGCCGAAACCAAATAAAATTCCAGTTTTACGAGATTAATTTTATGTTAAAAAAATTAAATTTTAAACAATAGTTTTGCCTGTAAATTTATTTTATGATAGGTGGAAATTGTGTAATATCCACGCTCTTAATGAAGTGCCCACAAAATATAAGAAACATGCCCTATCGACCATTGTCGGGAATTCTCTTCCTGTTTGTCCTTCTACAGGGCTGTAAAGCGCCGGAGGCAGCCGTAAGCTTTCCGGAGGGAGAGGTCCGGACCGCTAAAAATATCATTTTACTGATCGGAGACGGCCTGGGCGTTCCGCAGATCTCGGCAGCTCTTTACAGTAATAACAACAAACTCAACCTTGAGCAGTTCTCTGTGGTCGGTTTTCATAAGCCTTATTCCGCCAGCGACCTCATCACCGACTCTGCCGCCGGCGCCACGGCGTTTGCCTGTGGGGTCAAGACTTATAATGGCGCCATTGGCATGGGCCAGGATACCCTGCCCTGCTTCACTATCGTAGAAGAACTGGAATCCCGGGGTTTTGCCACGGGCCTCATTGCCTCCTCTACCATTGTCCATGCCACTCCAGCCGCCTTCGTCGCTCATCAGCCCATCAGGGTATTCTATGAGTCCATTGCGGCTGATATGCTCAACGTTGACGTCGACCTGCTGATCGGAGGCGGAAAGCGGTATTTCGACCGAAGAGAAGAAGACAGCCGAAACCTGTACGAAGAACTCCGGAAAAAAGGGTATTTCGTTTCGGATTACTACCGGGAGGATTTCCGCCATGTCAACCCAACCAGCAAACGCCCTTTCGTATACTTTACCGCTGATAAACATCCGCTGACCCACGCCGCCGGAAGGGAATATTTGCCGGACGCTACCAACTTTGCCCTCTATTTCCTGGAGCGCCGGAGTGAAAAGGGGTTCTTTCTTATGGTGGAAGGCTCCCAGATCGACTGGGGAGGGCACTCCAATGACGGCGGCCTTCTCGTTGAAGAGACTATAGATTTCGACCGGGCGGTCGGAGAAGCGCTCAGGTTTGCTAAAAAGAACGGAGAAACTCTTGTCCTGGTTACCGGAGACCATGAAAGTGGCGGGCTGGCCCTCAATCCCGGCTCTGAGATGAATAAACTTCAACTGGCCTTTACTACGAATGGCCACACTGCAGCAATGATCCCCGTCTTTGCTTATGGGCCTTCGGCGGAACTGTTCTCCGGTATATACGAAAACACAGAGATCTATTATAAAATGAAAAGAGCATTGGGCATCAATGAACAAACTACTTCATCTTCAGAATGAACCGCTGGGCTTAGCTCATCAATTATTCATGCCTGAAATAAACCAGCTATGCGGAATGGCGTTATATTGTTGATTACCGAAAAATTGGGTTTCTGACAGATATCTCAGTTTTATACCGGCATTTATTTTATCTGGTGCCTTTTCCTAAAATAATATTCTAAAAAACAGAGCAATGAGTGTAGAGACGGTTAACAACCTCCAATTGATAAAAGAGTCAGCGCGGGATTTTGCCGAGAACCACATCCGCCCTTACGTCATGGAATGGGATGAAAGCCAGCATTTTCCGGTTGAACTGTTCCACCAGATGGGCAAGTTCGGCTTTCTGGGCGTCCTCGTGCCGGAACAATATCATGGCGCGGGCCTCGGCTACCAGGAATACATCACCGTTATTGAAGAAATAAGCAAAGTATGCGGGTCGATAGGGCTGTCCGTTGCCGCCCACAATTCCTTGTGTACCAACCACATTCTCCTCTTTGGAAATGAAGAACAAAAAGAAAAATACCTGCCCAAACTGGCCGCCGGCGAATGGATCGGCGCCTGGGGCCTGACCGAACCCAATACGGGCAGCGATGCCGGCAGAATGAAAACCGTAGCGGAAAAAGATGGGGACTACTACATCATCAACGGGGCAAAGAACTTCATCACCCACGGCAAATCAGGCCAGGTGGCCGTAGTTGTCGTCCGAACCGGAGAGTTGCTGGACAGCCGTGGCATGACCGCCTTCATTATCGAAAAAGGAACTCCCGGCTTTTCCGCCGGCAAGAAGGAAAATAAACTGGGAATGCGCGCTTCCGAAACTACGGAACTCATCTTTCACGATTGCCGGGTTCACAAAAGCCAGATCCTGGGAGAGGTTGGAGAAGGCTTCATTCAGTCCATGCAGGTGCTGGATGGCGGGCGCATCTCCATCGCCGCCCTGTCCCTGGGCATCGCCAAAGGGGCATACGAAGCCTCCGTACAATACGCCCAGGAACGGCATCAGTTCGGCAAGCCGATCTCCAGCTTCCAGGCCATCGGCTTTAAACTTGCCGATATGGCTACGAAGATACAGGCCTCTGAACTGCTTACCCGCAAAGCCGGCCGTATGAAGGACCAGGGGCTCAAGACCACCAAGATCTCCTCCATGGCTAAGTACTACGCTTCGGAAGCGGCCGTACAGATCGCCAATGATGCCGTTCAGATATTCGGCGGATACGGGTACACCAAGGAATACGCCGTTGAGAAATACTACCGGGACGCCAAACTATGCACCATTGGAGAAGGAACCTCGGAGATCCAGAAGCTCGTCATTTCCCGGGAGATCCTCAAAGGGGAATAAGGCGGTTGCCGGTTGTTCGCCAGAGGCTGGCAGCAATCAACGCCCAACGAACAACCGGCGCCGCACTTACTGATCCATCCATTCTTTAAAGCCCTTCACCCGGTCTCTGCTAACCAGCACTTTCTCTCTGGCCTGTAGCCCATACAGGCGCAACCTAAGCCGGCTGTTGGAATAAATAATGGCTTCTTCCACCGCATCGAATGCGACGATATATTTCCGGTTGACCCGAAAGAAACGGCCGGGGTCCAGCATCTCTTCCAGCTGCTCCAGGGTGTACTCAAGGGCATGCTTTTTGCCATTGCGGTGTTGAGCCCAGACTACCTTGTGTTCGCTGAAGAAAAACAGGATGTCCTCCGTTTTCACCGAAAAAAACTGGTGGTTGGCCCGGATGATGAACCGCGACTTGTACTGCCGGGCCATCATCTGAAAAGCCCGCTGGATCTGGCCCAGTTCCTGATCCGGCAGGCTCAACGCCTTTTTCATGGCCCGGTAATTCCTAAATGCCCCTGTCAGGCCCTCCAGGCTGATCGGTTTCAGCAGGTAATCGATGCTGTTGGCCTTGAATGCCTGCAGGGCATACTGGTCAAAAGCGGTGGTAAAGATGACCGGGCAACCTACTTCGCACTTTTCCAATACCTGAAAGCTGCGGCCATCGGCCAGCTGGATGTCAAAAAAGGCCAGGCTGGGCGCCGGGTTGTTGCGGAACCACTCCACCGCATCTTCCACCGAATCGAGAGTCGCCAATACCTCGATGCTATCATCGTATTGATGGATCAGGTTTGACAAGCGTTCCGCCGCCAATTCTTCATCTTCCAGGATCACAACTGTCATACATCCATTTTTTTCTTATTCCTGAAGGAGGATTACAGGAATCCGGGCCGTGAAAAAACCGTTGGCCTGCGCTACCTCAATTTCCAGCCCGGCGAGGTAGCGGTATCGTTCCCCGATATTCGCCAGGCCTACCCCCAGCGACTCCCTTTCATCTTCCCTGGGCTGAAAATTGTTGCGCACGACGATCTGTCCTTTTTCCCGCCGTATTTCCAGTGTCAGGGGCCGGCGTTTGGACACCACGTTGTGTTTTACGGCGTTTTCCACCAGCATCTGCAGGGACAGGGGCACTACCGCCACCTGGTCATCCGGCTCAAGGGACAATTCTATCCGCAAGGCCTCTCCGAAACGCATTTTCACCAGGAAAAGGTAGGCTTCGAGCATCTCCAGTTCCTGAGGCAGGGAAACTACTTCCTTATCCCGGGTGTCGAGCACATAGCGGTAGACACGGGAGAGTTGCTGTATGAACTTTGCCGCAAGGCCCTGGTCTTTATAAACCAGAGAAGAAAGCACATTAAAACTGTTGAACAGGAAGTGGGGGTTAACCTGGTTTTTCAGGCTCTCGTACTGAGCCGAGAGGTGCGCCCGCTTCAGCTTCTCGGCTTCCAGGATGGATTCTTTCCAGGAAAAGAAAAAGCCCCTGCCGTGCAGAAAAAGAGAAATGACAAGCGTGACGATAATAACCGTTAGCAGAAAATCCTGGTCCAGGGCGGCAAAGCTCTGGGAAATAGATACACCATAGGTGATGGAAACAAAAACCACAAATACTACCACCGCCACTACAGTGGTGTACACCAAAGAAACGGCGAGGCTTACCCAAAAGCGTTTTACCGGCATTTGTAGCCAGGGCATTTTCTTTTCCAGGCGGTCAACGATCACCCCGTGGCCAAACCCCAAAGCGACCCAGAGCGTTCCGTTGAAGGCCCAGAGCTCCACAACTTTGCCCCATTCTCCTTTCAGGACTACATTAAAGTTGAGCACCAATACCAGCGCGGCGCCTCCCAGCAGGAAATGGAAGGCCACCCCCTTCAGGTGATACAGAATGCCGTGCCGTTGAACATCTTGCCCCATATTCTGCAAAGTTAATCCTTCTCTTCGTTTTTATCACCCCTGGCCTGATCCAATAACCACTGGTTAGATTCCCTGCCCCACCGGGGGGCAAGGGCAGAACCGGGCTCAGCCGCGGCAAACAGGCGCTCCGCCTTTTCCAGCAGAGGCAGGGCCGCCTCCGGGCCGCCGCCATAGAATGGAGGCGTAAAAAAGATGTTCTGCCCTTTCAGGTAATACGCCCTGGGGTTTTGCTGGTCGAGGGCGATGGCCTTATCCAGGGCTTTATGCGACTTCATACTGAATTCTGCGCCATTTGCCTGCATGTCTTCCCAGATCCTACCCTGATAGGCCAGCCCCTGCAGCGCCAGGATCTCTGAATTCTCCCCCCCTGCCGCCAAAGCTTTGTCGAGGGAGGCCTGCGCCTTGTCTACATGGGCCTGGCATTGTTCCATGTGCTGTTCATCCATGCTGGCCATGGCCAGCAGCATCTGAGCGTAGGCGTGATAATATGCCGGCAGCCACTCTTCGGGCCGCGCCCCGGCTATGCGTTCGAACAGGTTCGCCGCTTCGAGGATCTCACTTTTGCCTTCCGCGGCGTAGAGCTGCTCTATCGCCTGGGCCATCGCCTCCGCGTACTGGCTCTTCTGGGAAAAAGCGGAAAAAAAGACAAACAAAGCCACACAGGTTAAGATCATTTTTTTCATGATTGGAATATTTTTTAGTTATCAAATTGCTCGCCTATGGAGATGAATAGCCCCACGAAATAAAAGCGCCGGGCCGGGGGCTCTACCGGTGAGCGGGTGAACTGCCCCTGCTCGTTGGGCCGGCTGCTGTACCTGTACCCGAACGCGGACGTGCCGGTGTTCCAGGTGTCGCTGCC
>CAYQKY010000005.1:0-106355 GCA_964418125.1 uncultured Phaeodactylibacter sp. | reverse complement strand
GGCAGGTTCGAAACGGATACATAGAGGATCGTAAACTGCCCGAACAGGTTAGTCAGGTAACTGGCATTAAAGCTGAGGTCCTGGAAACCCATGGTCCGCTCCGTATTGAAGCCGGGTATATTGGGGTCATTGAAGGGGCGCGGGCTGGCATAGGAATAGGTAAACCCGACGCTGGTATGAAGGGCATTCAGCCAGTGCTTGTACACTGCCGACAGGTTGTGGCGGGAAGCGAAATAGGGGGTAGCCGGTTCGGGAAAGTCCAGGTATTCCCGCTCGGTATCAAGAAAGGAATAGGAGATCCAGAAATCGCCATTCCGTACGGAGGACCTGTCCCGGTAGAAAACATCCACTCCTCTGGAATAGCCGGAGCCGGAATTGCCGCTCAACCAGGGCTGTTCTGCCTGAAAGCGCACCAGTTGGCCATATTTTTTGTAATACCCTTCCACCCGAAAAAGGCGCCGGCCGCGCTGGTACTGATAATTCAGGATGTAATGGGTTGCCCTTTCGAACCCCAGTTCATGGTTAAAGCGCAACTGCTCTGTTTTGGGCTTTTGGTAGAAATGGCCATAGGCCAGCGATATCTGGCTAAAATTTCCCGTTTTCCAGGCAAGGGAAAGGCGGGGAGACAGGGCGCCCTTATCCAGCAGGCTACTGTGCTCCATTCTGGCGCCGGCCCTGCCGGCCAGCCGGGCCCCCAGATGTGACTCCACTTCGGCAAAAGCTGCCGAGTAAGTATCTCCCAGCAGGGTTTGGAAAGGAGAATTGGCTGGCTCGTTAAAATTTTCTTCAACGCGATGGCGAATGGCCTCTGTACCAACCTTAAGGGTAGTTTTTTCACTGAAATAGTAATGAGCCGCCACTTTTACCTGAGCAGAATGTTCCGATTTGTTTAGATGAAAGCCCTGCCGGATATCCTCCCGGTCATAAGCGAACCCCAGGCCGGCATGTAAACTCCACTTTTCACCCAAAATATCGCTGTACGCAGTATTGGCGTAATAATTGTCGTTTTCCAGGCTGAGGGGCAATTGCCGGCTGACGTCCTCCGGGTCTGGGTAATACAGTGTGAAACCTGAAAGCTGGGCGCTTCCCTGGAATTTCAAAATGCCATCCTCATTAGGTTTATGCCGAAATATTACCTGGCTGCCTTTGCTCTCCACCGGATCTTCCCAATCAATATTCTGGGGTACCAATCCGATGTACGGCCCAAGGGAGGAATAGTCTCCCGAGACGGCAAGAGAAGACTTTTCCCAGCGTTGGGTATGGGATAACCCCAGGCCGAGGCTCATCAGGGAAATACCGGTAACGGATTCCTCCGGCAGGCCCTGTGTTTCCAGAATTAGCGCGGAGGATAGGGCCTGCCCGTATTCCGCTGAGAACCCTCCGGTAGCAAAGGTAGTCTCCCTAAAGAGGAAGGGAGAGAATCGCCCCCGTGCCGGAAGGTCCGGCACGGAGCTGCTGTAAGGGTTCTGTACCTGAAGGCCATCGATAAATGTCTGCACCTCATGGGCATCTCCACCCCGGACGAATAACCGCCCCTCCTCTCCCACTCTTTGGGTTCCGGGCAATGTATTGAGTGCCCCGGCGATGTCAGCGGTAGCCCCGGCGGTAGTGACGATATCCAGGGGCCGCAACACCACCGCTTTTTTCTCATCGCTGGCTTCGAAAGCCCCCGCGGTAATGACCACCATGTCCAGCTCACTGGCTACGGGCTGCAGGCGGGCTTCTACCCAAAGGCTATCTGTTTTCAAAGACAATACCTGTTCAAATGGCCGGTACCCCAGGTAAGTGATGGAAAGCGCCGTGGAGTCCTTCACCATTGTCTTGAATGCAAAATAGCCATCAACGGAGGTGGAGGCGCCGTCAAAGGCGCCATGGATGAAAACATTGGCGCCCACAACAGGCGCCCCCTCTTCATCCACCACCTTTCCGGAGATGACAACCTGTCCGAAAAGCGGGCAGGAGAGCAAACTGAGAAATGATATCAGGCAGGTGGCCCTTACAAGCATGACAACGCGCTTTTACCACAATTTGCCGGCAAAAGGGCGCCGGGGCAAAAAAAGGCCCCTGAAGTGCAGGATCATCAAACTGAAATGCAAATAGGAGGGATAAAAAAGGAGCGGTGGCCACGGGAAAGACGGCAATTACGGTGGCCACCAATGCTCCAAGGCGGGAAGGTTTACTCATTGGCGCCCTCATCAGCGGGCGTTTCTTCATCCTGGTTGGCATTGAAAAGTAGCTGGACGGCAGCTATTTTCCACTTTCCACCGTGCTTTTCCAGTATCCGGGTCTCGAAGGTGGTCGTACCTTTGTTATTCTGTTCGAAAGTCACCCAGGCGCCATCGCCATAGATCCGGAAATTGTAATTGTATTTTTCCACGTCTCCATCGTAAGGAATAGGTTCCGGGCTTTCCTCAAAGAGGCTTTCTACCTGTTTTTTCCAGGCTTCCCAGCCGTGATACTGGCGAACACCGGTATTAGACGCCGAAGTCCACGCGGTATACGGGGCATGAACCCACAGCTTCTGCCAGTTTTTAAAATCTCGGGCCCAGAAAGTGCGGGATTCCTGTTCGATCACCTCTTTTATTGCCATTTCCTCGGAAGAAGGAGAAGAAGCTTTTTTCTGCCCGAAGGAAAAAAAAGAGGAGGCGGCCAACAGGGCTGTAATGAAGGCAATCCTGAACATAGATATTCTCGGTTTTGTGATTTAATCTGGTTGCACCGTAGCTTTTCACTTTTTATTTATGCGCTGAAAAGTCCAGCGGTAACCCTGCTGCTGAATGGCCGGCGGGCATGACGGATTGGAAGCACCCTGAACCCGGCTCCAAGGATAGAAATTTAAGAAAAAAATTTGACAAATGCCAGGGCCTGTTGCAGCCATCGGTCAGTAGGAAGAGGCCCTGGCCAGCTGCCCAAGAGGCAGGACGAGGGCGTCGGGAACAAACAGGTTAACCACGTAGCGTGCCAGGTTGAACCATTGAGCCGCTCCATCAAGGATCACACTATCGGAAGAAGCAGTCGGCTCAGCCTGGCCGGAGAGGACGTTGTCCGGGTTATAATAAAGTGCAGCCTCCCAATCCCAGTTGTGGCTTCCGGCAATTTGGAGGATTATTTGTTTGAGCCGGCCGCTGTTTGACACCGGGCGGTCCAGGTACCACACCGCCTTCCTGGTTTCCAGTTGCTCGAGGGCTTTTCCCGCCAGCAAAATGGCATCTTCGGTTTCCATAACCCGCTTGTACGACCCGTGAATGCTGGCCATATCCCGGTAGCAGCCATCAACTCCTTCCAGAATGAAGCCTCCCGAAAGGGCGCTTTCGACGGTGATCAGCACATTGAAACCGTCGATGTAAAGGGTATTGCCTTTCATCGCTTCCTCCGGAAGGGCGTGCAGGCGCCGGCGGGCCGCCGCCTGGCGGGAACAGGAAGAGCGGCTGACGGCCAGGCGCTGCCGGCTCTGCAGGCGATAGCGGTCGCCCACCAGTTTCAGCGAGGACTTTTCAGAATAACCGCGGGATAAAAGCCAGGACAGGTCCCGCACCGCCTGCTGAAGTTTCGGGACCTGGCTTTTACCGAACAACCTGGCATCCGAAGGATGCTGGCCTCTGTGTTTACGGCTATCTGGCATAACCCCACCAAGATAACGGGCTTTTCGCTACTGAAAAACCAAATGGCCACTTTTCTATCCATTGGCCCCAAAGGGTTCGTTTATTTCCTGCAATTTTAATTACTTTGGGACATGAGTATGCGCAAATTACCGGTACCGTATTTGTACGCTATTCTGGCAAGTATTGCTCTGGGCTCACTGGTGGGCCTGCGCAATTTCCTCTTCATGATGTACTACAATGAAGCCGATAAGTTCACCTGGGACCGCGGGTGGTTCATCCATGTTGTCAATTATCTGACCTGGGCGCTCCTCCTGCCTCTGGTGTATTTTGTCGTCGGCCGCATTCAGGACCGGCCCAGCGCCAACAATGGCATACTGTTCCTGAGGATATTGCTGGGGGGCGCCGTTTTGGCCCTGCTGCACGAGCTGGTATCCAACCTGCTCTACTTTCCCACCATTCATTTCCTTGGGGTCAAAAAAATGACCTTCGATACGGTGAAGCATATGATAGGCGTCCTGCCGGCCGCCGTGATCACCCGCCTGATCGAATTCGGGATCATCTATGCGGTAATCACTGCCATTGAGCTACGCCGAAAATACCGCAACAAACAGCTCGAACTGGCCCAACTGGAAGGGCAGTTGTCCAGCGCTCAGCTCAATGCACTGCGCCTGCAACTGCAGCCCCATTTCCTGTTCAACACGCTCAATACGATCTCTTCCCTGATGGAGTTCGACAAAAAAAAGGCACAGAAGGTGGTATCGCAGTTGGGCAACCTCCTCCGCTTCGTCCTCGACCAGGACAAAAGGAACCTGGCGCCATTGCGGGAGGAGATTGACTTTATAAAAAATTATCTCAATATTGAACAGGCCCGCTTTCCCGACCGGCTGAGAACGGAATACCAGATCGATGAGCAGGCGCTGGAAGCAATGATACCTTCTTTATTGCTCCAACCCCTTGTGGAAAATGCCGTCAAACACGGTTTTGCCAACCGAATAGAGCCGGGAGAGATCCGGCTGATCTGCAAAAAGATCGAAGGCAATCAGTTGATGGTCATCGTCCGCGATGATGGAGAAGGAAGTTCCCGGGCGCCGGAGGAACTGGCTTCCTCCGGAATCGGGTTGAAAAACGTACAGGAAAGATTGAAGCTGATCTACCACAACAACTTCACTTTTAATGTACGGTCAGAAACAGGAGGCGGGTTTGAAGTCACTATCATTATTCCATTTCAACGACAACGGCCATGAAGAAGATCCGTACCCTGGTAGTTGATGACGAACCGCTGGCGCGGGCCCGGATCGTAAAATTACTGGAGTCGATCGATTACATCACCATTATTGGGGAATGTAAGAATGGAAGGGAAGCCCTCCGCCAGATGGAAGAATACCGGCCCGATCTCGTTTTCCTGGATATACAAATGCCTGACCTGACCGGCTTCGAGGTGCTCTCCCGCGAAGAACTCCAGCCCCTGCCTTTCATAATCTTTGTGACGGCCTACAACCAATATGCCCTTAAGGCTTTTGATGTGCATGCTGTCGATTATCTGCTAAAACCCTACGACGACGAGCGCTTCCTGCGCGCCGTTGAGCACGCCCGTCAGCAGATCAGCCTCAAAGAGGATGCGATGTTGCATAAAAAAATGGTGCGGCTGCTGGAATCTCACCAGCATGGCCAAAGTGAAGAGCTCCGAAACCTGGAAGTCAAAGAGAAAGGGCGCACCATACTGGTCCGGGCCGTCGACATCCGCTACATCGAGGCCGATGGCAATTACCTGAAAGTACATACGCCTGATAAGGCCTACCTCATCCGCCATACCCTGCAATCCGTCGAAGAACAGCTCAATGATGGCCTCTTCCTGCGTATCCACCGCTCGCTGCTGGTCAATACCCGATATATACGGGAAATCAAATACGAGGGGAATAACCAATATGCTTTCCACATGAAAGACGGCCGCTGCCTGCTCTCCAGCCGCAGTTACAGGGATGCCATCCATGAGTACCTGGACGATGAAAAGATCAGGAAGGAGTTGTGATAGGAGTGAAGGAATTCCTTCCCCGTCTTACCTTCAGCTCAGCCGGGTGAAATTCCATCATTCCTTCTGCTCTTCCTTGCCTTTGCCTAACCATCTATCACAATACGCGCGGCTGGCCACAATTTTATTGCATCCTTAGGCTCATGGCCTTACCTTGTATTAAGAAATCACCCACAAACTGTTGTTAGGCGAAAGAGAGAAAATGGAAAGCTTCGGCTTCTTCCATTTTCTCTTCGCCGAATAAACCCGGCTGTTATGAAAAAGATACTACACCCATTCCTTGCTTTTTTCCTTTTTCTGTTCCTTTCTTCCGTTTCCAGTTATACCCAGCCAGTACTCAAAGCCCCCCAGGTAAGCCAGAAGGCTTTTGTCGGGCAGACTATCGGGCTGACGGACGTAATGGTCAAATACCACCGCCCGGCAGTGAAAGGGCGGGAGGTATGGGATAAACTCGTACCGATGAATGCCGTCTGGCGGGCCGGCGCGAACGAGAACACGGTTATCAAATTTTCAACCAATGTCTGGATTGAAGGGCAGGAACTCTCTGCCGGCGCATACGGCCTTCACATGATCCCCACCGAAGAGAAGTGGGCCGTTATTTTTTCAAACAACACCAATGCATGGGGCAGCTTCGGGTACAACGAATCGGAAGACGCCCTCCGTGTGGAAGTCATGCCCCAAAAGGCGGAAGCCTTCCATGAACACCTGGCCTTCGAATTCGAGGATATCAGCCCTAACAGCGCCACCTGTGCCCTTAAGTGGGCAGATAAGTCCGTTCCGTTCCGGATCGAAACTAACGTTAACAACGTGGTGCTGGCCAGTATGCGGGACGAACTGAAAGGCATCTCGCAGTTCAACCCACAGGCCTGGCAGGAAGCAGCGGCCTACTGCCTGAAAAATGATGTCAACCAGGAGGAAGCCCTGGGGTGGGCCAGCCGCTCGGTATTCATGGCCCCCAATGCTCAGAACCTGCTCATCAAAGCCCAACTGGCCGGCAAGGTTAAGGGCGGTGGCGATACCGGTAAGGAAGTCAAGGTAGCTATGAAAACTATGGGCAAGGACCTGGAATCCCTGCCCTGCACCTGGAAAGAGTACAGCGCCGCCGCCAACTACGCCCTGAAAAATGAGCAATACGAGGAAGCCCTGGCCTGGTCGGAAAAAGCAGTAAGCATGGCGCCCAACATGACAACAATGATGGCCCACGCCCAGGTATTGGAAGTCAAAGGCGATAGTCAAAAAGCCGAAAAAACCAAACAAGAGGCTATCGCCCGGGGCACCAATGCCGAACTTAACAATTACGGCTATAAGCTGCTCTTCAGTGGAAAAACCGATAAAGCGCTCGAGATCTTCGAGGCCAATGCGGAGAAACACCCCGAAGACCCCAACGTATGGGACAGCCTGGGCGAAGGATACGTCAACGCCGGGCAAAAGGAGAAGGCCGTCAAGGCCCTGAAGAAATCCCTTTCCCTCAATCCGCCGGATAATGTCCGGGCCAACTCGCTGAAATTGCTGGCGCAACTGGGGGTGAACTATGAGGAGCCGAAGCCCTGATGGTTTGGTTGACTGGATGATTGAGTTCCCAATCAACCCAATCAACTTGATCAACCCATCAACCAAGAAATTACCCGACTGAAAATGATGATGTGGCACGTGGCGGTTTAGCCCTTAAAGGAGGCTGAGCCGCCTTTTTTATTCCGGAGGCCGCGTTTTCTTTTCTTACCTTTGCGCCATGAATGGCAAAGATATCGTTATTGAAAACTGGGCGCACCTGCAGGAAGTTCTGTATTTTGATTCCTGGAACGAGCAATTGCACCGCTATCGCTCCGCCTATGTATATCGCGGGCTGGAAGATAGTAACTACAAGCTGACCTCAACCCTTAACCGGCTGGGAGAATCACACCTGGAAAAACATCTGTTGCGCAACTTTCGCAAATACAGCCACAAACAGATCAGCTCTGAGTATAAGTCAGTATGGAACTGGCTGGCCCTCGCCCAACACCACGGACTGCCAACCCGCATGCTCGACTGGACCTATTCGCCCTATGTCGCCCTGCACTTCTCCACGGCCGATTTCACCAAATACCATAAGGACGGGGTCATCTGGGCAGTTAACTACGTAGACACCAAGAATTACCTTCCCGACCAACTCGCCCGGATCATTGAAGAGGAAGGTTCCCATATATTTACGGCCGAAATGCTGGAACGGACGGTTTCCAACCTGCCGGAATTGAGCAACCTTAAAAAGGATGATTTCCCCATCTTTTTCGAACCCCCATCGATCGATGACCGCATCGTCAATCAATATGCTGTATTCTCGATGATGTCCAACCCCAGCATCCTGATCAGCGACTGGCTGAAGGGAAGAGAGGTCAGTTACTTCAGGATCATCATTCCGGCCGCTATGAAATGGGAGATCCGCGACAAGCTCGACCAGTCCAACATCAATGAGCGGGTCCTCTTCCCCGGGCTCGATGGCCTGGCAACCTGGCTGAAACGCCACTACCGGGACGTGCGGCTGGAAGTAAGGGAAAAAAAGGGCGCGCCGGACGAAGACGAAAAGCCTTCGGAAAGCGTCTAACCGGACGTTCCATATTCATCATATGGTGCGTCAAACTGAAAAAACCGCCAATAACTGGAAGCCGGAGTGCAATAGAAAATCGCATCCCGAAAGGAAATTCAATCTGTTTTCAACATCCTGAACCCAAACAGCTTTCCATTCAACTCAACCTTCCCCACATACCACCCCGGCCTCAGGTTCGGCAAGGTGATCGTTGTAGGCTCACCTTCACTAAAATCGGCCTGAAACCTTCCGGCGAGCCTTCCCTGCGCATCAAAAAGGAAGATCACTCCGCGGCCGTTACCGGATACTCCTGAAAGAGAAACGTACCCTGTAACCGGATTGGGGAAAACGCCAAGTCCATTTACCGGCCTTATATCGACTGGGCTTTCCGAAGCAGATGCCAGCACCAACTGCCCCTTTTCAATGAAAGCAGTTCCCTGATGGGCCACCCATAAGTTTCCATCCTGTGTAAGGCCGGCTTCACGAATATCCTCATTGGCCAGCGGAGCATTATCGGCGGAATAAACAGCCCACTCGCCGTTATCATGAATAAAAATGCGGTGACTGGAAACGGCCAGCATCCTGTCTCCCCGTACTGAAAAGCTTCTGAAGCCTTCCGAAATGTCCGTTACCCGATCAAATGGGAACGCTACCTGTTCCCAGGATTGGCCGTCAAATTTCTGTAGGCCGCTCCAGTCCAGGGCCCATAGCAGGCCGGTAACCGGGTCATGGCTCAGTTGCTGCCAATTGGCCTGGCGGTATCCTTGTTCGCCATCTTCGAACAGCCCGAGCCCTTCGCTGTCAAGATAAGCAATGCGGGAGGAATTGCCCAGGCGCCACAACTCCAGCCAAAGTTCTCCATTCGGAAGAGGGATCATTTCACTGATATTGTAGGCGCTCAGAGCCGGGTGCTGGTGTTTTTCCCATACTCCGTTGCGAAAACTGTACAGGCCCTCGTTATAAATGCTTAGCCATACAGTATTATCCGCCCCGATCTTGAGCCGCCAGGAATTGGTAGCGTCCGGAAGGATAGTGTTGGTATGGTCATAGCGTTTCCAGCCCTCATTATGGTCCAACTGAAAAACCGCCCCGTGCTGGGTTGCCCAAAGCTCCCCTTGAGCACTAAAAGCATAACTGGAAAAATATTGAGGCGCGCCCTCCTCTTCCAGAGAAATGCCCTGGCCGGAATCCAGGTTTCGCAAGATACTGCCATCTCTCACCCAAAGTTGGCCATCAGGAGAATTGTAGAATGAAAAAGGCTGGCTGGAAAACGGGTATTCCGGGAAAGAGATATTTTGAGTACCGCCGGCATTTTGAATGAATACCTGTTCTCTGTTAACGGAAACATACCCTTCTTCCGTAAAAGAAAAATACAGGGGTTGGCCAATATCCTGAGGCGCTGAAATGGCGCGCCACTCTTCTTCTGAATACTGGTACCAGTTGTCATTCCCGAAGTAAACAATAAGCTCACCGGTAGGGGATTCAGTGAGAATTTGGGGCGGAGATGGGAAAAAATTCATGCTGTCGACAGCATGAAAAACTTCCCATTGCCCATCCTGATAGCGCCCGGCTGTGCCGACATCGGTAAAAAACCACAGGTTGCCATCAGGTTGGTAATGCATGGCGGCATCTCCGTAGGAAAAAATAAAATCTTCAGACTGAAAGTCAGCTGTACTCAACGGGGTAAAGATTTCATCTTTTACATGGTACACTACATGGCTGGCCACATAAAGCCCTCCATCCGGCGCCGGCTCTATGTCCTTTACCCAGCTCAGGAACTCATGGCCTCCTTCCTGGTTGTACAATACCCAGCTTTCGCCATCATACCGGGCCAGTCCTTTGCTGGTCCCAACCCAAAGGGTGCCCTCCGCGTCAAACTGCAGACAATAGGTAAGCAACGGCTGAAAAGGGGAAGTATCCCATTCTTCCGGATAAGGCAGAGGCTGCCAGGAGCCGCCGGGTTCTTCCCGAACCATAAGGGCAACATCGTAAGTCCCGATGAAAAAATCACCGGTGATGGGATGGCGGGCAACGGCTTCGATCGAATTGGAGGAAAGGCCTCCGTTCACCTTATTCCAAAGGTGGTAATTCCCGGATTGTTTATCCACTTCCAAAAGGCCGGCATCAGTAGGCAGCCAAATCGTACGTTCTTCCTCCAGCAGATTCTGAGCACGGCCGGGTACAGTGTAGCTTTTCCATTCAATCATCTGCCCCGGTAAAGCCAGGACACAAAAAACGAGTATAACAAGTAATGCAATATTCTTCATTTTCTTTCTTTTTCCACGAAAATCGGCCTTCCGGCGGGGGTATGCAAATGGAGTTTAGGGCATAAATAAAAAGTCATAAAAATCAAATACAGGTATTCTTATTATTTAAAACAGCGTATATTGGATTTATAAATTAAAAGTCCGGATGAAAAAACCAAATGAATCCCTTTTCCGGTTGATCAAAGCCATGGCCCCTGCCGAAAAGCGTTATTTTAACCTGTATGCGAACCGGCACGTGATCGGGGCGCAAAACAACTACCTGCGTTTGTTTCGGCTCGTCAATGAACAGGAAACCTATGATGAAAGGGCCCTGAAACTGGCCCTCGCCGATAGTGGACAAAAAGATCATTTTCCCGTCCTCAAGCGGCAGTTGTATCAGTTGCTGCTCGACTGCCTTGGGCAATATCACCGGCAGGCTCACCCCGCCGAACAGGTAAAACGGAAAATACAGGCAGCCGGCATCTTAAAGGAAAAAGGGCTACTATCGGAATCTTACCGGGAGTTGAAAAGCGCCCGAAAGATCATCAACCGTTATCAGTTATTTGTACACCTGCCGGAGTTGCTGCAACTGGAAAAGAACCTTCTGGAACAAGAAATTTCCCGCCTTCCCCACGGACGGAAGCTGGAAGTTTGGAGGAAGGAATGGAATGAAACCCTGAGCAACCTGGAACAGGAAGGCCGCTTTGCCTATTATCACCTGCGCATGGCAAAACGGCAATACCAGAAAGTTCGCCTCTCCGCGGGCGGTGAAGAAGACGCTATTCAGGAGATCATCAACGACGATGATTTTGCTCAGGGGCAAAGGGCGGAAAGCCTGCTGGCACGAATGGATTACTTCCGCACCCTGGCCACCTACCATTTTATGGCGCGTGAAGCCGAAAGGGCCCTGTTCTGCAACCGGGCCCTGCTCAATCTGCTGGATGAACACCCTTTCCTCCAGGAATTATACCCTTCCCGCTATATCGTAGCCCTGAACAATTACCTGATCGACAACTTCCAGCTGAAGAACTGGGCCCAGGTAGAAGAAGGCCTGGCGAAACTCAGGAGCCTTCCCTCCCACCCCGCTTTCAAAGCCTTGAAGGGAGTGAAAAAAAAGATCTTCGAGCAGAGCACGCTGCTGGAACTCAACATGCTGTCCAGCCGGAAGGAATACCGGAAGGCTTACCGCCGACTGCCCGCCATAATGGAGGAACTGTCCGCTTACTCGGCATCCATTGCGCTGCCTAACAAACTCTCCATACAGTACCTACTGGCCTATACTGCTTTTCTGAACAAGGAGTACAACCAGAGCCTAAGTGTACTCAACCAGATACTTCAGGAACAGCGCAAGGGCCTGATGGAGGAATTGTACCGCTTTGCCAGGCTGTTGCAGCTGCTCGTGCATTACGAGCTGGGCAACTATGAGCTCCTCTCCTACCTTATTACCTCCACCCGCCGGCAGCACCAGGGCCTTCAGCCTGCCTACCAGGCAGAGAACCTGTTGCTGGACAGCCTGCGGAGGCTGGTAAACGCTCCGGACACGCATCAAAAGGAAGAGATTGTCAGCAAACTTGGCGAGAACCTGAAACAGCGAATGCTGCCCTCCCGGGAAGCCCGTTTCTTTGAGTACCTGGACCTGGCGTACTGGATGCAGGCCTCTCCGTTCGGGGCAAGGGGAATACAAAGTGATACAGAGAAATAACCTCTAATGGCAGCAGTGAAAACAAGGGGCGCCTCCCAATTTTTTGCCCAAAAAAATTTCCCCTTTTTGGAACTTATCCTATATTTGCATCGCTTTAGAAAAAGGGAATGGAGAATTGAATTCCCGGCTCCTTATGGTGGTTATAGCTCAGCTGGTTAGAGCGCTGGATTGTGGTTCCAGAGGTCGCCGGTTCAAATCCGGTTAGCCACCCAAAAAAAGAAAAGCCATCCCGGCAAGTGGCATTCGCCTAGATTCGGGATGGCTTTTTTAGTTCAGATCGCATAATTTCTGGCTACTCCTCCTCCCTTAGCCCGGAAAGTTCCCTTTCCACCTCTTCCATAGCCTTTTCAATCGCCTGGTTGATCTCTTCCCAATTGATCGCTTCCACCTTGGCCATTTCTTCCCGGGCTTCCTGCATAGCTGCATTTACTTCTTCCTGCACTCCTTTCATCTCTTCCTTGAATTCTTCCGAATTCAGGTAGGCTATTGCTTCCTCGTTATCCAGATGAGTTTCCCAATCGAAATCCTGCAACTGATCCAGGGCGGATAGGCCGATGTCCAAATTCTGAAGCTCTGCCTGTACATTCTCCATTACGGCTTTCAACTCCAGGCGGAGCGCCTCCATTTCTTTTTTCGCCTCTTCCCTGGTTTCCTTCCCCGTTTCATTCTGAGCGAAGGAAAAGAAGGCTGTAAAACAAAATAACAATACAAATAAGGCTGTCTTTCTCATTGGTTCAGTTTTTGTACTCTGCCTTGAAAGACACTCCAAGTGAAACAAGGATGCACTATGCAGGAAAAAATTGCATTTCCCCCTCCTACCCCTTATTTTGCTAAAAAACAAACCAACATGACGATTCCAACCAAAATCATTTTCCCCACATTTTTCTCAGTCATCCTTTTCACCGCCTGCCAGACTGCCCCGGCGGATGAAGAGAAAGAGGAGAGCTATAAAGTCCGGCTGCAATGCCAGGCCGTCAGTGAAGATGAGGCCTTTCCGCAAAGCGCCGTATTTGCCATCGTGAACCAGAACAAGGTGAAACTGGCTAGCATCAGTAATTGCGACTCAATCGCCCCGGCTTCTTATGAGGATTACGAAATCCCGGCCGAAGCCCTGGCCGCCGTTGGTGGCTGGTGGGCCGGCGCCGGTGATTATTTCTATGCCATAAGGGAAGATTCCACCATAACTTTCTATCAGGGTTGGGCTGAGGAAGGACAAGAAGAGGAAAGCTATCACTACAGTAAAATAGGGATCTTTTCCGACGGGCAGTTCAACCTGCAAATGCCAGTGAAGCAAGAAGAACTGGTGGGTACCTACACCCTTAGCCGGGAAACGGGCTCACACATCCTTTTCGTCGGGCTGAAAGAAGATACGCTCAAGGCCGAATACTTCCAGATGGACGGCATTCTGCCTCCGGTAAATCAATTAAACCTGCTTATGACCTCCCTGGAACGAAAAGAAGCCGCCAGCCTGGAACTCAACCCGGTGACCCTGAGTTTCACTTCCGAACTGGGTAGGGGCAAGTTCATTCGGGATGAAAAAGGCTCGGCCGTAGTGCTGCTGGATAAGGAGGCGGATGGTGGGCCGCTGAGATTGGAGAAGATATTGTCGGAGGATTATAGTATACCTGTGCAGTAGGCCGGAATGTGCTTTTGTGCCAAAAAGCGCCCCAAGCCTCTCAACTCACCAGTTTTCCCAGAACTTCCAATTGAAACCGTCGCCGTCCTTTTTCCGGCGGCGGCGTTCGCGCTCTTTCTGGCGCTTCCTCTTAGCCTTGGGATCATTGAGCCAGGGGCGCTTCGCAATAACATAGCGCAGGGATACGCCCGTCTGGCTGTAAATGGTATGCTTCCCCCCAACCAGGTTGACGGCAGGCTTGAAGTCATAGGAAAGGTTCAGCTTACCCAGGGTAAATTCTATGCCGGCAATAGCGCTGACTCCGAACGGGTCTTTATATACCGGGTCATCTTCAGTGCCTTCGCGGGTAACCCAGCCTTTGTGCAAGCCTCCGCCGGCGTATACGTTGAACCGGCGGGAGATCAGGGGAAAATGGTCCTCGTACAACAGGGTTACCTGCGCTTCCTCCCGCTGAAAGCTTCCCTGTATGATGCCTTCCAGGCTGGAGGTCTTCCCAACCCGCTGTTTGATGGTAACGCCGTAGTCG
The DNA here is from genome assembly GCA_964418125.1 of uncultured Phaeodactylibacter sp. Taxonomy (GTDB): domain Bacteria; phylum Bacteroidota; class Bacteroidia; order Chitinophagales; family Saprospiraceae; genus JACJXW01. The sequence goes on along the minus strand of CAYQKY010000005.1, from coordinate 92,054 downwards.
GTACCCAGGCGCATACCAAAGGCGGTGTTGTAGGATTGTCCGAAAAGCAATGCCGGGAGGGTTACTAAGGTAATGAGGATCGTTCGTTGCTTCATACTGGCATGAACGCCGGGGGGAAAGGGAATATTATATAAAGATTTTCCAGATTTTTGGAAATCTGGAAAATCTAAAATGAACAGGCGGAGCCGCACTTGGGCGCTCCGCCTGAGAGGTGGGGATGGCTATGACAGCCGGTAGATCTTTGACGCTTGATTTGCGATATGTGATTTTTGGTATTGGATGTTCCTCGGCCGAATACCGAATACCGAATACCGAATACCGAAACTACTCTATCATCAGCCTCATTCAAAGAAAGAATCATACTGGTTCCTGTGGCCGGGCTCCCGTACCGGTTCTTTAATGGGCTCCTTCAGGTCGAGCACCTCATCGTCATCGTTGGCTTTAGTCAGCAGGTTCTGCTTTTCTTCGCCGAGGATGAGGGAGACGCCCTCTTTTTCCCACTTTTCAAGCATCTTCATGCCTTCCTCCTCAAAAATGCCATTTTGCAGGTCAATGGAATCCATAAAGTTGGCCGACATTTCCATGAAACGTTCCATCTCCCCTACTTTGCTGGCCACATCATCGGCGATGGCCTCCATAGCCGCATCGAACATGGCCCTGCGGTCCGGGTCCCCGGACATGATGCTCATGGCCGAACGCATGGCGCTGTGGCTGGCATGGATGGCCTTGCGCTCCTGTTCTTTTACTTCCACCTGGTCCTTTATATCCTCCATCAGGATCTGGGAGTTCTCGTACATTTTGGTCAGCACGCGGTAGAGCACCTCCATTTTCTTGTAGAGGTCCTCCAGGCGCATGTTGGACTCCTTGAGGCGGCCGGCCTTGCGCGACTTGAGTATCATGATGGCCTGCTTATTACTGGCCTTGGCCTTACTGGCCAGCTGGAGGTTGCTTTCGATCTGTTTTTTATTGTTGTAGATAATCTCCTGCAATTTATGCATCTGGCCCCTGAGCATGCTGATCTGCTTGTTCATCTTGCGCAGGTTATCCTTGAGGTCTTCCACGTAGGATTTCAGGATGCCGATGGGGTCAAGCTGTACAAAAAGGCCGGTAACCCAGCGCATCACGCTCTTATACCCATACCAGACCAGGTTGCGCATCTTGGGGTCCAGCACCATATAGACGATGGCTGCCAGGACGACCAGGAGGACGGCCAGCGTTATCGTATTCTGGACCAGCCCAATGATAAAAGGCAGGTTGGCCAGGATCAGGTAACCACCGCCGATAACCAGGGCAGCCAGAAAGACCATTCCGGTCACCCCTTCCGGGCGCTGCCAGAATGACTTTGGCTTGAGTTCCTTTTGATATGTGTCCATTATTGAAATTGTGTTTTTAAGTTCTTGATCAGTCTTCCTTCAAATATTGCTTCATGCTGTCTACATCTTTCTCGATCTGCCCCAGAAGCGAGTTGTAAGAAGCCATAAAGTCCAGCTTTGTAGCCTCAACCTTCTCTGCTGCCGAACGCATCTCCTGCTGTAGCCCTGTTTTTTCTTGCCGGTGCTCTTCGATCTCACGGGTCAGCTGGGCGATCTTTTCGGCTTTGCTCTGCATCATCTCCTCCAGTTTTCGGATCTCCTGCTCTTTGCTTTCGATCTGCAATTTCTCCTGGTTGGCCAGGGCCTGCCGGAATTTCTGTTCTTCCTTGTGAAGCACGTCGATATAATGCTGAGCCGTTTGTATCAGGTGCTGGGGTGTAGTCCCCATGGTTTGGGCCATTGCAAAGGCCGACTGGTAACGGGTCTGTTCATCCATCGGCATCTCCCGGAGAGAATTCAGGGACTTTTTATACTCCAGGTAATCAAAGCCTTCCATATTCTGCTCACTCATAGCGCGGAACAAAACCTCGGTAAATTTTTCAGATACCTTTCCACCGGCAGGGGCCTGCTCCTGCCCCTCCGGAATAACTGGCGGCTCCTGCCCGGAAGCCGCTTCTTCTTTCGGCGCCTCCTCTTCAATGATAAAAAGAGATTTGATGTTTTTCCACATGCTCATATTCCGGCCTCTTTCGGATAAGATGACAGGGTAAAGGTAATAGTTTCAGAAAATAGACAAAGGCTGAATTGCCATCTACAAAGTAAGAAAAAAAATGTTTAAATCGCCAACCGCATCATGCAGGCCGGTAATTTTCAAAAAAGCTCCTATATTCGCAGGGCGGACAAGAACCGGGCGGAAATACAGCCTAAATAAAGCTTCTCCAGGCAGTCCGCCTTTTAAAGAAAGCGGCCATTATGACCTTCGATGTGACCATTCCTGTATTGAACGAGGAGGCAACGTTAGAGCAAAACGTTAAAGTCCTGCACCATTTCCTGAAAGAACACTTCCCGGATGACGGCCAGTGGCAGATCGTCATCGCCGACAACGGATCGACCGACCGGACGCTGGAAATCGCCCGGGGGCTTTCTGCAGGAATACCGGAGATCACCTATGTGAAAGTTCCCGAAAAAGGAGTCGGCCTGGCGCTGAAAACCTCATGGGGGCAGTCGAAGGCAGATATCGTGGGCTATATGGACCTGGACCTGGCCACTGGCCTTTCTCACTTTCTGGAGGTTTACGACGCTATCGCCCACCAGGGATATGATATTGCCTACGGCTCCCGCCTGCATCCCCGGGCAAAGGTCATCAACCGCCCGCTGAAGCGGGAAATAGCTTCCCGGATTTTCAACCTGCTCCTGAAACTCTACCTCGGCGTCCGCTTCTCGGACGGCATGTGCGGTTTTAAATTCCTGAGGCGGGAAGTTTATCCCCGCCTCTACGAAGCCGGCGCTCAAAACGACGGCTGGTTCTTCTCCACCGAACTGCTGACTACCGCTGAATGGCTGAACCTGAAGATATGTGAGTTGCCGGTGACCTGGACGGACGACGTTTCCAGCAGCCGGGTACAGATCATTCCCCTGGCTAAAAAATATATTCGTTCGATGTATGAGCTGAAAAAGAGGAAATCTCAGTAGCGCCATTCATCCAGGTACTTGGCGAAAACCTTGGCGAGGTTTTCCGCATCGTCAATGCCCCGGTGATGGGTGCCGGTAAATTCAAAGCCCTCGTTGGTCACCGCTCTTTTCAGTCCCCGGGGGCGGCGCAGGCGCTTGATATCGTGGTACTGGCCTTTCAGGTTGATGTGGTGCCCTTCGATCCAGTCGTATTCCAGGTGGTGCAGCCGGCAGTCCTGGATCAGCATTTTCTTATCGAAATTGCCCCAGGAACACAGCAGATATTCCTCGTCGAAAATTTCCGCCCAGTCCTGAAACTGTTCAATTACCATCGGAAATTCATTAGCCCGGTCGACGTACTCCTGCTCAATGGATGTCAGCTCCCGGCAGAAATGAGAAAGGCGGGGGTTGAGGATTGGCTTTACAAACTTGTTGAAGGAGCCGGTCACCTCACCGTAGCGGTTCAGGCTCAACGCCCCGATCTCGATGGTCTCCTGCACTTTGGATGGCGGGCGCCCTTCCCAGCAGGTTGCTTCCAGGTCAAGTACGATGAAGTTCAATCTTGGTCGTTTTTATCTCTCTGGGGGAGCGGGCAGGGGCCTGTCCGGGCCAAAGAGCTGGTTTCTAATCCTTTTCAACTCCTTTTCTCCAGTAATTGTTTCAGCTCGGCAATCTCTTCCTGCAGGCGGTCGATCTTGTTCTCCAGCGTCTGGTTATTATCCATGGTCATCTCATCGACGAAAACCGCATTGGCCAGAGACATGCCGAAGATGCCGCCGATGAGCACGATAAACACAAAGTAGAACCGGGTTATTCCAACGATGAAAGTAGCACTTATCAAGTTGCTTCCTGTTCCGTTTTCCTGAACCCGCTGGGCGATAAGTGCCGGTATCTCGTTCCACCCTTCAATGGTAAACATCTGAAAAATGGAATAAGAAGCAATCAGTGGATCCCCGAAATATTCCGGCGCTATTTGCGCATAAAAGTGGCAGGTAAATATTGCGAGCAGGATATTGAGGAATATCAGCGCCAGCAATACGAAAAGCGAGGCCTGCAGCGCCCGGCTAAGCCCGTCAATGATCTTGTTGAGATGGGGAACAAAGCGGAAAAAACGGATCAGGCGGATCAGGCGGAAAAGGCGCAGAATGATGAGCAGGGAAGTATCAGGAATATCCATGAAGGTAACCAGCACCGAAGGCAGGCTGGCCATGACAATAATAAAATCGAAGCGGTTCCACGGGTTCCGGAAATAGCCTTTGACTCCCAGAACGTATATTTTCACGATCGCCTCCATCAGAAAAAAAAGAAGGAAAATATGGTCGATCGCCTCCAGCGTCGGGTTATCCCGGCAAGCGGGAAAATAAAGGGCAAAAAGAATGATGGCATTGAGCAGGATAGCCACCATTATGTTACGTTCTGAAAAAAAGAGCTTCTCCAACATAATTGATCACACCATTTCCAGTACATACTTCTTCCAGCTGATCTTATGCTCCAGTCCGTAGTTGTCCAGCCGGTTGTGATAGAAATACAGGAGCTTAAAGCTTTCGCTGACGATCTCTTCATCCTTCCTGAAGCGCAGGGGCTTGGCCAGGTGATAGGTTCCCAGGCGGGAAACTCCATCCTTGATCAGAAGGTCCACATCCCAGAGTATCTGCTCCGACAACTTGACTTCATCCTTCTGGCTCATTTCGATCAACCTCACTTTCAATTGGCCTACCACATCCCTCATAGCTTCCATAGTGAAGACAAAGTCATCCGGCGGCAGGCGGAGAATGCCGTACAGGTCCAGCCGGCTATTCTGGTTTTTCAGGATCTCGAAAGCGGCAAAGGCTACCAGGTGGCTCGTCAGTACGATATTATCCTTGTAGTAGCGTTCTACGATCCGGCTGCCCAGCATTTTCGTGTATTCCGATTCCCGCTGCAAGTCTTCAGTCACTTTTCCGTTCGTCATGAAGTATTCTTTCAGGTCAATCCGCCGGCCGTGCCGGCTGTAACTTTCTCCATTGATATCTACAGGGTTTCCCAATACATCCATGGGCTGCCCGAAAGACAGGGTAATGTCATTGCTCTCCGAAAAGAACTGCCAGGCAAAGCGCAATTGGCGGCGGATGCTGTGAAAGTCATCTTTTGCCTTTATATACCGCTCCTTCCCCATCTGCTTGAGGTGCTGCTCGATCAGGAACTGGGCTTCGAGCACAAAGTGATAGCTCAGAATGAGGGGCACGATGAATATTTTGGTATCCTCCCCTTTCTGATAAAGTGCACGCTGGGCTTCCAGGATGGTGCTCATCAGCCCCAGTTTAAGCTTTTTTTCCAGCGAACCTGAGCGCGAGCGGGTCCCTCCCGGAAAGAAGAGGCTGTTGACGCCCCGTTGAAGGGACAGGTTCGACATGGCTTTCAGCGTTTCCAGGTAAATGGAGTTTTTCTTGCGCCGGTCAACCCGGTATGCTCCCAGGCGGTTCATAAAATAAGCGGTATAGCCGGTATTGTACAGATTGAGGCCCGCTCCGTAGGAAAAGGAGGGTAACCCGACAAAGGCATCCATGGCATACCCGATGAGTATGGAGTCCAGATTGCTGAAATGGGTAGGCACGATCACCACCGTCCCCTTTTGTATGAGGCTGCGCACTTCCTCCACCTTTCCCTTTACAAGCAGGCGGTCCGCCAGGCGGTGTTTCGACCCCAGTATCCTGCGCCAGTTACGGCTGGCAGCCGTATTGAGCAGGCGGGTGAAGAAAAGGGTAAGGAAACGCCGGGCAAAAAGGAAGGTGCCGATCCGGAAAGTGCCCACAATCTCTTCCGAGTACCGGTGGATGATCTGCCGGAGGATCTCTTCATTGGTCTTGCGGGCTTCCTCCTCGCTGCGGTCGAGGGATTGGCCGACCAGTTTGTTCCTTATCCTCCTCCAGAACTGGCGTTCATTGGGCGGGTCCACTTTCCAGGGTTCCTCCTTCATCCGGATGCGCTCCAGGTAGATGGTCTTGGAAATAATATCCGTCAATTGGGGAGAAGGCTTGCGCATGAAGCGCTCCAGGGTGAACTCGTCGATCTCCTGGATGAAATGGCGCCGGTCTTCGCTCAGCTTATAAATGGGCCAATCTTCTATGTTCGGGAAAACGTGATCGTATGTTTTGGGCTCCTCTGTCATGTTTACAGTGCTTTATAATAACGCTCGTTCACTTCATGGATAAATTGGAGGATCTCTTCCCTGCCTTGCCCTTCACGTGAAGAGGTGATAAATTGCCTGGGCAGTTCATCCCAGTGCTGCAACAGCGCCTCTTGTATCGCGCTGATATTGGCTTCCAGTTCTTCCGGCTTCAGCCGGTCTGTTTTAGTGTAGGCGATGACAAACGGGATGCGGGACTCCCCCAGCCAGTTGATGAAATCAACGTCCAGTTGCTGAGGAGGTATATTGGCATCTAACAGGACAAAGGCACACTGAAGAACCTGGCGTTTCTGGAGATACCCCTCGATCATGCGCCGCCACTCCTGACGCTTTCGTTTGGAAATGCGGGCGTAACCGTAACCTGGCAGGTCAACCAGATACCATTCGCCATCTGCCAGAAAAAAGTTGATCAGTTGGGTTTTGCCTGGGGTCCGGGAGATATGAGCGATGTTCTTCCGTCCCGTAAGCATATTAATCAACGACGATTTACCAACATTGGACCTGCCGATGAAGGCATACTCCGGCTTCCCATCCGCAGGACACTGGGCTTCCGAAGGAAAACTCCCGGCAAAGGCCGTGTGCTTGATGTCCATACTTCCACTTGTGATTCTGAAAATAACAATTATACCGTTTTCAGCGTAAAATCTCGCATATTTGTACCAGTCCGTACCCAAAAACTTTTAGATATGAAAAAGGTTTTAACACTCTTGCTGCTGGCAGGCGCCATCACGGTTCTGCCTGCTCAGGTGAAACTGGGCTTACGCATGGGCATGAGCACGACCCGCGCCAATACAAATGAGATCGATATTCCCGAACCAGGAGGTGGGGATTTCCTGAATATAGACGTCCAGGACCTGTACTTCGGCATCCACGGCGGCCTTGTGGTTCAGGCCCGGCTGGGCGGTTTTCTGGTCCAACCGGAGTTCCTTTTCAACTCCAACCGGGTCGATTACCGTGTGGAAGACCTCAGGGGAAGCACTGTAGCAACAATCATTCGAACGGAGAAATATCAGAAACTCGACATTCCATTCCTGCTGGGTTATCAGGCAAAGCCTTTTCGTTTCCATGCCGGCCCGGTGGCTCATATCTTCATAGACAGCAGTTCCGAGCTATTTGACTTTCCGGGATACGAGCAGAAGTTTGAACAAGCCACCTACGGCTGGGTTGCCGGCCTAGGGCTCGACTTGTGGAACCTGATGCTGGATGTCCGCTATGAAGGCAACTTTTCCAAATTCGGGGATCACATTACCTTCCACGGACAGCAATTTGCGTTCGACAACTATCCTTCCCGCATCTTACTATCTTTGGGGATCCTTTTCGGGAAAAAATAACGAAAAACAAACAGGCCATACAACCCCGGGGCCGGCACCCCGCTCCTTAAGTACAAAAAAGGGATCCCGGCCTTATGGTCTACGCTACTACCAGAATGACGGAAGACGAACTGATAGAAGGCTGCCTGGCCAATGACCGGCGGGCACAAAAAGAACTGTACGACCGTTACAGCCGGGCAATGTATACGGTGGCCTATCGCATTACCTGCGATTTCGAACTTGCCAATGACGTCCTGCAGGAAGCCTTCCTCAAAGTTTTCCGCGCCTTGCCGGGCTTTCGCCGGGAGTCGACGCTGGGCGCCTGGATCAAAACCATCGTCCTGCGCACTGCCCTCAGCAAGGTAAAGCGGCAGCCCTATTTCGAACCCCTGGATCAACAGGCGGTTGAACAGCCCATTGACTGGGGGCATCAGATAGACATCGATTACCTGGAACGCGCCATCCAGGATCTACCGGAAGGATACCGAATGGTGTTTGTCCTGATCGAGATAGAGGGCTATTCCCATAAAGAAGTAGCCGGCCTGATGGATATTTCGGTGGGCACCTCCAAATCCCAGCTCTTTTACGCCAAGAAAAGATTGCGGCAGGCCCTGGAAAAATATGTGGACCGATGAATGATACTGAACACAACCGGAAAACACTGAAAGAGGCATTGAACCGGCTGCCACAGCATGAGCCGCCTGCCGGGCTGTGGACACAGATTGAATCTGAACTGAGCCGGGAGGAACAGGAACGCGCCCTGCAGGACGCCCTGGAAAAGCTCCCCGCCTACAGCCCTCCGCCGGCAGTGTGGGAAGCCATCGAATCGGGCTTGGAGCCTAAGGCCCTGGCGCGCCTGCACCGCCTCGCCTGGCCGGCGGTGGCAGCCAGCATTGCGATATTGGTGGCCTTCTTCCTGTTCAATCCATTTGTAGAAGCAGGCCTGCATCCGGAGTATACCTATTCTGTCGAAAAGGCCAACCTGGATTTGCTTGGAAATGACTGGGATGACGACGAACAAGCTATGAAAACTGTTGTCGAACAGTTCTCCAGTGATCCCGTGGCCAAAAGGCAGGACGATTACGGCCGGATACTCGACGAATGGAAAGAACTGGAAGAAGCCAAAACCGAGATCAGAGCGGTTATGGATACGTATGGCAAAGACGCCCGCCTCGTCCGCCAGATGAGTGACATCGAACGCGAACGTTCCCGGCTGATCCGGGTGATGGCAGTGGCGATGTGAGGAGGCGCCTGTTGATGGCGTTCGTTGGTTGTTGATCGTTGTCGGTTGATCGTTGTTGGAGAACAAACAACAAAAAGCTGCCAACAGCCAAAATATTACGCTTATATCATCAAACTCAAAATTGCACAACCGCAGGAAATGAAAAGATCCGTTCTTCAACTATCGCTTTTACTCTGGGTTGTGGGGCCCCTGTTGCTGGGCGCCCAGACAACGGACCTGCACGTCATCACCAAGCGCCTGGAGAAAACTTTCGCCTACCAGCCCGGATACGAGGTCAACATCGAAGGAGAAAAGGCCGACGTGCTGGTAGAAACCTGGGACAAGCCGCAGATCGGCGTCCGCCTGGAGCTGATCGCCCGCCACCCCGACAAGGCCACCGCCGAGGCCGACCTGGAAAAGATCCGCTACCTCGCCGAGCGGGTGAAGAACAAGATCTACCTGCGCAATTACATCGGCCTGAAGGAAGGCGAGGCCAAACCGAAGTCGAACCTGCACGCCCAGTACGTCATCACCGTGCCGGAGGACTGCCCGGTCTACCTGAAAAATTACTTTGGCGAGGCCACCGTCAGCAACCTCACCAACAGCTTCCGCTTTTTCGGGGAGTTCAGCAAGATCGACATGCAAAACGTTCAGGGTAACGTCGACCTGCAGACCCGCTTCGGCGACATCTTCGGCAAGTTCCTGGACGGCAACGTCAGCATCGCCTCCCGCCGCTCCGACATCACCCTGGAGGAGATCAAAGGCCGCTTCGACATACAGTCGCAGTACGGCATGGTCAGCATCCTGTCCGTCGCCGGCCTGCTCGACCTCAACATTGATGCCGAAAAGGGCGACGTCTACCTCTTCGACCCCAAACTACGGGAGTACGCCTATACCCTGACCACCCGCCACGGCCAGGTCAACTACCCCGGCGACCTGGGCCTGGAGCTGCTGTCCGAACAGGAAGAACTGAAGAAGATGGAATTCAAGCCGAACCGGGAATACTACCCCAGCATTACTATATCGATCACTTTCGGGGATGTTTACCTGGAGAAGGAAAGGCCGAAGGAAGTACAGCGGCCCTGAATCAGGCCTGTCGAAAACTGCCGGCCCGGAGAAATAATCAAAAGCCTCTTAAGTCAGCCATGCGCCGAAGAAAAATAAACGCTCACTAAAATAGCTGACATTATGAAGAAGTCTTTTACTTTTTTTCTCTTTTTACTTCTCACTCTCTCTCTGGCAAGCCAGCAGGATTCTATTACCGTTGAGTACCGGCAGGAAGCCGGTGAACTGGACAGACTTTCCTACATTGATGCGTACGATTATCTGGAGGATCGGAAGGGAAGTGACTAGGAGGACTCCTGGATGGAAGTACACTCCCGCTTTCAGCTCGGGCTGGCTTTCTGAAAGCTCGATGGAGCATGCCCGGGCAGGATGATCGCAGCCCACGAATCAGATCACCCGCACCAGATGTTCCTCCCGTTCAGTTATATATCCCATTTGCTCAAGAATGAGGCCTGATTTATTGGCCTCCATACGAAATTCCGCTTCCCTTTTCGCCTCCACGGCCACCAGCAGCCCCCCACTGGTCTGCGGGTCGCAGAGAAGGAAACGTTGGCGATCCGGAAGAGGCGCCACTTTGTGGCCATAGCTGTCCCAGTTGCGGTGGGTGCCGCCGGGGATGCACTTTTCTTCGAGATAATAGTCCAGGATGTCGAGGTTCAGGAAAGGCGCCCTATCGAACTCCACCACGGCGCTGACACCGCTGGCCTCGCACATTTCCGTGAGGTGGCCCAGCAGGCCGAAACCAGTGACGTCGGTCATGGCCTTGATATAGGGCAGGCGGCCGAAGGCTTCGCCGGCCTTGTTGAGCCGCACCATGCTGTCGCGGGCGATGTTGGCGTGTTCAGGCTTGAGTTTGCCTTTTTTCTGGGCGGTGCTGAGGATGCCCACTCCGATCGGCTTGGTGAGGAAAAGGCGGCAGCCGGGCGTAGCGCCGCCATTCTGCTTAAGGTAGTTCTTGTCGACCCTGCCGGTCACCGCCAGGCCGAAGATGGGCTCCGGGCTATCGATGCTGTGGCCGCCGGCCAGGGGGATGCCGGCTTCGGCACAGGCCTTGCGGCTTCCGTCGATCACCTTGTTGGCCACTTCCGGTGGGATCTTGTCGATGGGCCAGCCGAGGATGGCGATGGCTACCAGAGGGGTGCCACCCATGGCGTACACGTCGCTGATGGCATTGACCGAGGCAATTCGGCCGAAGTCCTCCGGGTCATCGACGATCGGCATAAAGAAATCGGTGGTGCTCACAATGGCCGTTCCATCACCCAGGTCGTAAACGGCGGCGTCATCCCGCTTATCATTGCCCACCAGCAACTGGGGAAAGTGGAATTGTTCAGCGTGGTGCTGCAGGATAGTATCGAGTACCCGGGGCGCGATCTTGCAGCCGCATCCCGCCCCGTGGCTGTATTGGGTCAGTTTGTAATCGGCAACCATAAGTTATTTTCTTCAGCAAACGTTATCAGGCGCCGGGCAGTTTCCTCAGCGCTTTCCTTTTCTACTGCAATTTTAAAAATGCCGGAGTTTATCCTCCTGCTTAAAGTATGGTGGTTGTAAGCTTTGTCGTAATAAACCAGGGCGATGCGGGCGGCCTCTTCGAAATCGCCGGCATCCAGGGCTTCAATGGCAGCGTTGTAGTGCTGTCCGCCCAGCCGTTTGCGGATGCGTTCGAAGGACGCCCGCAAGGCCTCAACCGGAAACCGGGCGTAGGCTTCCACCAGGTGTTCCAGGCGAACTTCCAGCGGCACCTCGACACTCAACAAAGGCGCCTTTACCATCTGCTGCCATAGCGGGTCGGGGATATAGACCCTGCCGATGGGGCGGCTTTCATTTTCCAGCCAGATCCGGCGGCTATGATCCAGTTGCCGGAAGGTGTCATAGAGGTTGTTCTCAAATTGCTCAACTGAGGGCTGGCGTTCCTCCCCCAGGGCGCCAAAGGCGGACCCCTTATGGTGGGCGATGCCTTCCAGGTCGATCACCTGCTCGCCAAGCTTTGCCAGCTCATGCAAAATGTTGGTTTTGCCGGAGCCCGTCGGGCCACCCACGATGATCAGCGGAGGCGTGCATTCGGCAAATTGTTCCAGCAGATGATTGCGGTAAGCTTTATACCCGCCTACCAGCACCTGCACATCCATACCCGCCAGGCCGAGCAGCCAACCCATACTGCTGCTGCGCTGCCCGCCCCGCCAGCAATGCACGGCCACCTTGCCGGAAGGCGCTTCCTTCCGCGCCTCTTCGACAAAGATTCGCATCTTAGGGCCCACGTACTCCAGGCCCTGAAGAAAGGCTTTATACGGGTCAACCTGTTTATAGGTGGCGCCCACCGCAGCCCTCTCTTCATTGGAAAAAAGAGGCAGGTTGAGCGCTCCGGGGATGTGCCCCTTCTCATATTCCGCCGGCGTGCGCACGTCGAAGAGCACCCGCCCCGGCTCCAGGTCCAGCACTTCGCTAACCGTTATCCTTTTCGTCGCCAATTTCCTTCATTTTTTTTAACCAGCTCCGGGCAACAGTACCCGAGCCTCTCTCCCCATCTCCCACTCACCCGCCCTCCTCCCAGTCCATTGCCCGCTTTACCGCTTTCTGCCAGCCCCGGTACAACTTATTGCGTTCTTCTTCCGGCATTGACGGAACAAAGGTAGCATCCAGCTGCCATTTATCCGAGATATCCCCGGGTTTCCAGAAGCCCACCGCCAGGCCGGCCAGGTAGGCGGCGCCCAGGGCGGTAGTTTCGATGATGCGAGGGCGTTCGACATTGGCGCCCAGGATGTCCGCCTGGAACTGCATCAGCAGGCCGTTGGCGCTGGCGCCGCCGTCTACGCGCAAGGTTTGCAGGCTTAGCCCGGAGTCTTTTTCCATAGCGTCCAAAACGTCCCGTGTCTGATAGGCCAGCGATTCGAGGGTGGCCCGGATGATGTGAGCCTTGGTTGTGCCCCGCGTCAGCCCCAGGATGGCCCCGCGAGCGTACATATCCCAGTAGGGAGCGCCCAGGCCGGCGAAGGCAGGCACTACGTATACGCCATCTGTGTGCGGCACTTTCATGGCGTAGAACTCCGAATCGGGGGCATCGTCGATGATCTTCAGGCCGTCGCGCAGCCATTGAATGGCGGCGCCGGCGATGAAGACGCTGCCCTCCAGGGCGTACTGAGGGGTGCCATCCAGTTTGCTGGCGATGGTCGTGACCAGGCCGGATCGGGAAGTGACAGCCTCATCTCCGGTCGTCATCAGCATGAAGCAACCGGTTCCGTAGGTGTTCTTGGCCATGCCGGGGCTGTGGCAGGCCTGCCCGAAGAGAGCCGCCTGCTGGTCGCCGGCAATGCCGGCGATGGGCGCCGGTTCTCCAAGCAGGTTTTCCCTGGTATGCCCGTATACTTCACTGGAGCGGCGGACTTCGGGCAGCATGCTGGCAGGCACGCCCAGGACGTCCATCAGGTGATTATCCCACTCTAGTTTTTTGATGTTGTAGAGCAGGGTCCGGGAAGCATTGGTGTAGTCGGTAATGTGCACCTTCCCGCCGGTGAGGTTCCAGATCAGCCAGGAATCGACCGTGCCGAAGGCCAACTCGCCCCGTTCTGCCTGTTCACGGGCGCCCGGCACATTATCCAGCATCCATTTCACCTTGGTCCCGGAAAAATAAGCGTCGGCCAGCAGGCCGGTATTTTCGCGGATATAGGGCTCGTGCCCATCCTCTTTGAGCTGGTTGCAGATGGAAGCCGTGCGCCGGTCCTGCCAGACGATGGCATTGTGAATGGGCTCTCCGGTCCTGCGGTTCCAGACGACCGCCGTTTCCCGCTGGTTGGTAATGCCGATAGCGGCAATCTGCCCGGCAGCGACGTTTTGCCTGCGGAGTAAAACCTGCATGACCTTCAGTTGGGTATTCCAGATCTCCTTGGGGTCGTGCTCCACCCAGCCGGGCCTGGGGTATATCTGGGTGAATTCCTGTTGCTCAACAGCCAGGATATTTCCTTCCCGGCCGAAAAGGATAGCGCGTGAACTGGTGGTTCCCTGGTCGAGGGCAAGGATGAAGGTTTGTTTCGCCATAGGTGTTATGGATATTGATCTTTCGTTTGTTGAAATTAAATTTGGTAAATAGTTAAACCAAGGCTGCTTTCAAAACATTTCATAAGAGCACTAAAGATACCGCATACCACGGGTTTAACAAAATTCCCCTTTCCAACAAAATATCAAAACCTGCTTTAAACAATGGATACCTTCCAGTTACCCTTCGACAAAGTGCCCTACCTTTCCAAACGAGACCAGGCCTATACCATGGGCGCATCCGAGCTGAGGCCCTTCTACAAATACGACGCCACCCTGGATGCTTTCGCCCAGGTTGTCGAAGACAAAAAAAAGGACAACACCAACCGCCAAACTCTGGTGGAGGTGCTGCGGGAACAATACTCCGGCATGGAAACCACCCAGGCGGTAAAGGACAATATTGAGTCTCTGCTGGATGAAAATACTTTCACCCTGGTGACCGCCCATCAGCCCAGCCTCTTCACCGGGCCGCTCTACTATATCTATAAGGTGGCCTCCACCATCAACCTGGCGGAAAAGCTCAACGAAAGATATCCTGAACAACACTTCGTACCGGTTTTTATCAGCGGGGGGGAAGACCATGATTTTGAGGAGGTCAACCACCTTCACCTCTTTGGCAAAATCATCAGGTGGGAAAATGAAGAGTCCGGCCCGGTAGGCATGATGAAAACGGATACGCTTCAACCCGTACTGGCCGAGGTAAAAGAAGTTCTTGGTGAATCGGACAGAGCGGAAGAACTGTACAACCTTCTCCGGGAGTCCGTGGAAAACCACGGCCGTTATTCTGAGACGGCGCGCCACCTTGCCAACGAACTATTCAAAGATTACGGCCTGGTGATCATCGACATGTCCCACGCCCGGCTGAAGGAGCTGTTCATCCCCTACATCAAGGAAGAGATCCTGGAACAACCCTCAAAAGGGCTGGTGGAAGCTACGGTGGCAGAGCTGGAAAAAGCCGGTTTCTCCGAGCAGGCCTACCCACGGGAGATCAACTTTTTCTACCTGGGCCACGAACTGCGGCAGCGCGAACGCATCGTGCTGGATAACGGCCGGTATCAGGTGCTGAACACCGATTATTCTTTCAGCAAAGAAGAACTGATCAAAGAGATCGAACAATATCCTGAGCGCTTCAGCCCCAATGTGGTGATGCGCCCCGTATTTCAGGAGGTAGTACTGCCCAACCTGGCTTACATCGGCGGAGGCGGCGAACTGGCCTACTGGCTGGAGCGCAAAAGCCAGTTCGAGCACTTCGGCGTCAATTATCCCATGCTGGTGCGCCGCAATTCCGTTCTGTTCATCGATAAGGGCAACGCCAAACGTATGGATAAACTGGAAATGACGGTAGAACAGCTCTTCGGTGATATTGAGGAACTGATAAAAGATTACGTCCACGAAAATACCGAGAAAGAGATCACCCTCTCTGAAGAGAAGGCCAAACTGGAAGCACTGGTCAAAGGCATCGAGGAAAAAGCCCGCGAAGTGGACCCCACCCTGGTAAAGACGGCCGCCGCTGAAGGCCAGAAGATGATCAACAGCATGGAGCAACTGGAAGGCAAGCTGATGCGCGCCGAAAAACAACGCCACGATATCGCCATCAACCAGATGCGGACGCTGAAGGATAAGCTATTTCCCGGAAACGGCCTCCAGGAGCGCTACGATAACTTCATGATGTATTACCTGAAATACGGGCGGGAGTTTTTTGAAGTACTGAAGAAGGAACTTGACCCGATGGAAAAGACCTTTACGGTGATCATCGACCGGTAAAAGTAATGAGGAGTGCCCCTCCCGGCTAATAATCACTTATAATCCTCCCTTTCCGGACAAAACACATCGATCAGGTAGCAGTCGGTGACAGCGCGGGCGGAGTGCAGGACGTTGGAGGGGATGTTGATGGACATGCCGGGCTTGCACAGGACCGTTTCACCGCCTACCGTCATCTCCAGTTCACCGCTGATGATATTGGTCACCTGTTCATGGAAGTGGCTGTGGGCGGGCAGGGCGCTGCCCCGGCGCACCGTCACATGGGCGATGGTCACCTTGCCGGTGTGGATGAGGCGGGCGTTGAAGCCGGGGGCGAGTTCCTTTTCCGGCAGTTTTTCCAGGTCGATGAATTCGTGCATAACTTGAGAGGGTTTCAGTTGGTATCGAAGAAATAGAGCAGGTCGGAGACCGACTCCTTGAGGTCTTTGCGGTCGACGATGAAATCGAGGAAGCCGTGTTCGAGGAGGAATTCGGAGGTCTGAAAGCCTTCCGGCAGTTCCTTCTTGATGGTTTCCTTGATGACGCGGGGGCCGGCGAAGCCGATGAGGGCTTTCGGCTCGGCGAAGTTGATGTCGCCCAGCATGGCGAAGGAAGCGGTCACGCCGCCGGTGGTCGGATCGGTCAGGAAGGAGAAATAGGGGATCTTTGCTTTCGCCAGTTGGGTGAGCTTGGCGGAAGTCTTCGCCATCTGCATCAGTGAGAAGGCCGATTCCATCATGCGGGCCCCTCCGGATTTGGAGATGATCATCAGGGGAGTGCGCGTTTCGATACAGTGGTCGATCGACATGGCGATCTTCTCTCCCACTACTGACCCCATCGACCCCCCAATGAATTTAAAATCCATGGCGGCAACGACCAGAGGGCGGCGGTTGACCTTGCCTTTGGCTACGGCCATGGCGTCATTCAGGCCGGTCTTGTTCCGGGCTTCCTTCAACCGTTCCGTGTAAGGTTTGAGGTCAGTGAAATTGAGATGGTCTTTGGAAACGAGGCCCGTAAAAAGTTCTTCGTAATTGCCGTCGAAGAGGATCTCGAAGTAGTCGTAGGAATTGATCCGGACGTGATAATTGCACTGGGGGCATTTGAAGAAGTTTTCTTTAAGCTCTTTGACCGTAGTGGTTTCTTTACACTCCCTGCACTTGTACCACAACCCTTCCGGGGCCTCCTTTTTATTCCTGGTAGCCGTCTGAATGCCGTCCTTTAGTCGTTTAAACCAACCCATAAAGTCGTATTAATTTATCATTCAAACGCCCGGCGGGGGGCTGCCACCAGGCTCCGGGGAGAAAGTATTCCCCCGCTTTGTGAATGCCAAAAATAAGGCCGCGCTCCCCTAATTTACAAAAATGGCGGCAATTATTTATACCGGTAGCTTTTCACTGCCTGTACAAAAGCCCGAACGCCTTCCAGGGGCGTATCGGGATAAACCCCATGCCCCAGGTTGGCGATATGCCTTCCTCCGAAGGCGTCGAGCATATCGCGGGCGGCCAGGCTTATTTTTTCGGGCTCGGCGTACAGGTAACAGGGATCGAGGTTGCCCTGTAATACTTTCTTTTGCCCCACCCGGCGGCGCCCTTCGTCCGGGCTGATGTTCCAGTCCAGGCCAACCACCTGGCAATCCATTCCAGCGATATCCTGCAGGGCGAACCAGGCGCCCTTGGCAAAAACCGTAACCGGCACATCGGTGATGGCGCTGCAAATCTGATGCAAATAAGGCGCGCTGAACTCCCGATAGGAAGCAGGGCTCAGAATCCCCGCCCAGGAGTCGAAAAGCTGAATGAGGTTCGCACCATGTCGTGCCTTTTCCTGCAGGTAGGCAATGATGGTTTCGGTGATCTTTTCCAACAGGTGGTGAGCAAGGTCCGGCTCCTGGTAAAGCAGGCGCTTGGCCCGGGAAAAGGTCTTGCTGCCGCTACCTTCCACCATATAGGCCAGCAAAGTCCAGGGCGCGCCGGAGAACCCGATGAGAGGCACCCGGCCGTCCAGGTTCTTCCGCGTCAATTCCAGAGCGTCATATACATACCTAAGGCGGGCCGCCGCCGCTTCTCCTGTAGCCAGTTTTTGAATATCGCTTTCCGAACGAATGGTTTCCGGAAATAACGGCCCTCTCTTTTCCACCATTTCATACCCCAGCCCCATAGCTTCCGGTATCACCAGGATATCGGAAAAAATAATAGCCGCGTCCACATCCAGTTCATCCACAGGCTGAATGGTTACTTCCGCCGCCAGCTCCGGCGTCTCTACCAGCTCTTTAAAGCCGGACAATTTCTCGCGTACCGCCCGGTATTGAGGCAGTATGCGGCCAGCCTGCCGCATCAGCCATACAGGGGGGCGCTCAACCGCTTCTCCCCGGGCCGTGCGGAGCAAAAGGTCGTTTTTCAATTCCATGCCGCAAACATAGGTAAAAAATCGTGTATTCGGGTATTGGTGTATTCGTGCATTAGCCTACAATTGAAGCCCACTTATACACGAATACACAAATGCACGAATACACCAATACAGCAGTTCCCAGATTTTCTCTATTTTGGGGGCTCGCAAATCCGCACATTTGAAATGATGAAAAAAATACCGCTGCACTGGAAGATCATTATAGGGCTGATCCTGGGTATCATTTACTCTCTGATATCGAGTTATATGGGCTGGAACAAATTCACCATCAACTGGATCGACCCTTTCGGGGTTATTTTCATCCGGCTACTGAAGTTTATCGCCGTCCCCCTGGTTTTGTTTTCTATCATTGCCGGCGTTTCAGCACTTCCGGACCCTGCCAAACTGGGCCGTATGGGCGCCAAAACGCTCTTTGCCTATCTGGTGACGACCGTCGCAGCGGTCACCATCGGGCTGGTTCTGGTCAATACCCTGAAGCCCGGCAATTACATCGATGAGGGGCAAAGGATAAAGAACCGCCTGAAGTATGAGCTCTGGGCCAAAGCCACACCCAGCGGGCGGATACTGGATGGAAAAGATTATCTCTCCAACCCGGAATACGCTGAACTGGTCAGTGCCGCCAGCGAAGCCATGCAGGCTGAGGAAAGCAATACAACTGTAGAAGAGCGCATGCGCGCCGCCGAGCAGTTCAAAGAACAGGGGCCGCTGCAATTCGTGGTGGATTTCGTTCCGGATAACATTTTCGCCGCCCTCAGTGACGGCGGGCGCATGCTGCAGGTCATCTTCTTCGGTATTTTCTTCGGTATCGTGCTGCTACTCATTCCTCAGGAGAAGGTGAAGCCGGTCATCGACCTGGTCAACGGCATCAACGAGGTTTTCCTGAAAATGGTGGAGATCGTCATGGAAGCAGCTCCCTTTTTCGTTTTTGCCCTCATGGCGGGGGTGATCGCCAAGATGGCGGACACGCCGGCGGAGGTCGTCGAGATCTTCAAGGGATTGCTCAGCTACTCGGTTGTCGTGGTTCTCGGGCTGGGCGCCATGATCTTTCTGTTCTACCCGGGGTTGATAAGCCTGCTGGTAAAAGGGCTTTCCTACAGCGAGTTTTTACGCCGCATCAGCCCGGCCCAGTTTCTGGCCTTTTCCACCAGTTCCAGCGCCGCCACTCTGCCGGTCACCATGGAATGCGTGCGCGACAATATCGGCGTTTCTCAGAATGTGACAAACTTCGTCCTGCCTATAGGCGCTACGGTCAATATGGACGGTACCAGCCTGTACCAGGCTGTAGCCGTCGTTTTCCTGGCGCAGATGCACCTGGTCGACCTCAACCTGAGCCAGCAGATCACCATCGTGCTGACGGCCACGCTGGCGTCCATCGGCTCGGCGGCAGTGCCCAGCGCCGGCCTGGTGATGATGATCATCGTCCTGCAATCGGTAGGCCTCAACCCGGCCTGGATCGCCATCATCTTCCCGGTCGACCGCATCCTCGACATGTGCCGAACCGTGGTCAACGTGACGGGCGACGCCACGGTTTCGAGCCTGATCGCCAAGTCGGAAGGGGAACTGGAGGTCAAGGCGGAGCCGGCTCTGTAGGCAGGCAATGGCCGGGATGGATAGATTGTTATATTGTTATATTGTTGCCGGCTGTGGCGATAGTTTTTTTTCGGGCTTCCCCTTCAGGAGAAGGACAGTTGACACATACTAAACAACTAAATATAACGACAGACATGAGCGAAAAACAGATCCTCGGCATTGGTTCCCGCGTTCGGCACCCGGCTTACGGGGAAGGAGCGGTCATACGCCTGCACAAAGCTGCCTATGACGTTTGTTTTATGCTTTATGGGATCAAACAGGTAGGTAAGGATTACGAAAAATGGGAGATCATTGAGGCCATTCCTCCCGAAGAGGGCATCTCATTCAACGAGATCGAAAAATCCATGATCAAGGTACTGCGCGCCTTTTCCGATATTTCGGAAGAAATCCCTCTTGGTGACCGGTGGGACGGCGGGGTGATGATCCTCCGGCCGGGCGAAGAGGGCTTGAAAGAAAAAGAGATCCCGATTGAAACCTTTTTCCATAAGGTCGTTATGGTCAGAGACCGATTGCGGGTTATGGAACAAAGGATCAACAGTTCTAACCTCAACGACGAGGAGAAAGTGAACCTGCAGCAGTACATAACCCGCATATACGGAAGCCTTACTACTTTTAATGTCCTCTTCAAATACAAGGAGGACTACTTCATAGGCGAAAAAACGCGGTAGGAATCGCTTTTCACAGCAACAATGGGCGAATAATGGGGTTTTAACATTATCACCCCAGTTCTGTTCTCTGGCCAATTGCACAGAAAGCGCCATCCGGGCCCGGAAAAAGAGCCTTACGGCACTTCGGCCGCAGCTGTGTGCAAATTTTGTCAGAGTAGGTGAATCTTTTCGGAAATTTTTTAGTAAAATAAAGCAATGAAAAGGCACGCAAAGCCCTTTTGGATACTGGTATTGGTTTTGATTTCAGGATGGCCTTCCTGTATTGTTGTTGAGAACCCTTTTACCGGGCTGCCGCCCGGGCCGTGGAGAGCCATTCTGGAACTGGAGCCACGCTCCCTGGTGGCCAACCCTGAGGGAAAGCCCCTTCCCCAACTGATGAACCTGGAATTTGAGGAGGTGACACAGGGAGAGCTGCCGTTCAACTTCGAGGTCAAGTACACAGATAAACAGAACTTTTACATCGAGGTCATCAACGGCCAGGAAAGGATCAAACTGGACAATATTTTCATCGGCCGCGACCGTTCTACCGCTAAAGACACGGTGGTGATCAGCCTGCCGGCCAGCGATTCCTACATACGGGCCATCTTCGAAGAAGACGTTATGGAAGGAGAATGGGTTGACAAAGGCAGGGAAAATTACCGGATCCCATTCAAAGCCTATCAGGGGCAGGCCCATCGTTTTACCACCCTGCGCAAAAAACCGGCCATGGACGTCAGCGGACGGTGGGAAGCTACTTTCGGGATCGAAGGCGAAGAGGAGCCCTACAAGGCCGTGGGTGAGTTCAAACAGGATGGCAACCACTTGTCCGGCGCCTTCCTTACCGAAACCGGCAACTATGGGCTTCTGGAAGGGACCATACAGAATGATAAGCTCTATCTGAGCCGCTTCGACGGCGAAAACGCCTTTCTGTTCGAAGCCAAGATCCTGCCGGACAGATCCCTCATCGGGTCTTTCCGTTCCGGCAAACACTATAAAACCCTCTGGAGGGCGAAAGCCAACCCGGATTTTCAACTGCCGGAACCGGACAACCTGTGATGGGGTATCGTTCGAGAAAGAATTTCAAACTATATCAACCAACTTCTGAAAGAAAAGGTAAACCAGAAATCAATTTGAAATCATGAGCGCAAAAAACATTGCAATTGCTTATTGTGCTGACAATGAGCAGGTAGTGAAGCAAATCGAACAACAACTCAGTCTCGCCGGATACCACTTCCAGCACTTTGCCGGCACCAAATCCACTGCCGGGCCGCCCCTTTCCGACCAACTGCTCAATCAGCCTAACCCCATCCTCCTGATCGTCAGCGATAATTTCCTCAAGGCCGCCCAGTGTATGAACCGTGGCCTCAAATTACTGCAGGAGAAGAGAAACCAGATATTGCCTGTCGTGATCGATGGTGTAACTGAGGATGAACAAACCGGAAAGCCCATAAAAATACAGACCGACTTCGAGCGCGTCAGCGATATCATTCAATACATCAACTACTGGCAGGATCAATACCTGGACCTGCGCCGCCAAAAACGGCAAATGAAGGACTTCGACGAAGATGCCTTCAACGCACATCTCAAAACCATGCGGGAGATATCCAGTGAAGCCGGAGAATTCCTCCGGGTTTTAAGGGGTATGAATTACCTGACCTATCAACAGCTGGCCGCTAACGGTTTCGAGCAATTCTTTAAATTCACCAACGACCTTGAGTCCTGGTCCCGATTCAAGTCTAAAACTCCGGCGGCCATCACTACCGAGCCTGCCGCGCCGGTTACAGAAGAAAAACTGCCCACCGAAGAAACACCTGCTCCCGCATCCGAAGAAGAGGAAAAAACGGAAGAAACAGCAGAAGATAGGCCCGAAGCGCCGGTTGAAGAGGAAACAACCGGCCAGGAACAACCGCCGGTAGACATTTCAGAGATCCCGGGAATCGGCCAACTGGAAGATCGGCAAACTCAGGAAGAAACAGAGGAGGTATCAGCAACTGCAGAACCACCTATGGAAGGCGTTGCCGATGCCATTACTTCCGCCATAGAGGAGGCCGGTTTGGAAAGTTCTTCTGAAGAAGAGGAGGAAGAGGAAGTAGCTCCAACAGAAGACGAAGAAGACGAAAATGCCAGAACTGCATTCTACCTGGATGACGAAGAGGATGATGTCCTTGCTGAGGAAGAGGAAGAAGAAGAAGAAGAAGAAGAGGAAGAAGAAGAAGAAGAAGAGGAAGAGGAAGAAGAAGAGGAAGAGGAAGACCAGGTTTCCGTCCTCATCGAAGAAGCCTTGGATTATTTCAATACCGGCCAGTTACAGGAAGGGTTGGCATTTATGGCCCAGGCTGTGGAAGAAAATCCGGAAAACATGTTCCTGAGATATAACTATGCATTGATGCTGGCACAGCGTGGCCGGGACTACAAAGCTGCCCGTCAGGCACTGGAACCGGCCGTTCATTCTGAAGCAGACAACCAGAACGCTCTTTTCCTCATGGGCGAACTCAATGAACTCCTTGAAGATTTTGAGGCTGCCCGCGAATATTACCAGAAGCTGATCGGCATCAATTCCAAATACCCCAATGCCTGCTACCGTTTGGGAATGATCCTTGCGGCCCACTTCGAAGGTGAGCAAAAAGCTGCCGCCAAATACCTGAAAAAGGCCATTAAACAGGATGAGAATAATGCCGATGCCTGTTATCAGTATGCACTGTTGCTCAACGAAGCCATGGGTAAACCGAAAAAGGCCATTAAATTGCTGAAGCGGACTCTGGAGATCGCCCCCCGGCACCCCTTTGCCAACTATGACCTGGCGCTGGTCTTTTACCAACTGGGGCAAAAGGGTAAAGCCAAGCAGGCTTATGCCCGCGCCATTTCGATCAACCCCGAACTTCACACGCCGGAAAACGACCTCGCTTTCCAGGACAAGCCTTCACCGGCAGCTGCTATCTCCGGTATCGAACACGACACCATTGAGGCACTGAAAGACAACATCAACCGCCTGGAAGAATTGCTGAAAGCCCGGGAAGAAGAAGCGGAAGTGCTTCGGCAGGAAATGGAAGAAGAAAAGGAAGAACCGGCGCCGGAAAAACCTCAAACCGATCAAACGGTACTCATCACGGGTGCAACTTCCGGCATTGGCAGGGCCACCGCCGAAATATTTGCCCGAAACGGATACCGCATCATCATCACCGGCAGGCGTGCCTCACGCCTGGAAGAGCTGAAAGCCCGCTTCGAAGACGACTATGATGCAAACGTACTCGCCATAGCTTTCGATGTCAGAGACGGCGCAGCGGTAGATGAAGTGATAGAAAAACTGAAAGAAAAAGAAATGAAGGTCGATATCCTGGTCAATAATGCCGGTAAGGCCAAGGGCCTTGCTCCCATCCACGAAGGCAAGCTGAAACACTGGGAAGAAATGGTCGACACCAACCTGAAAGGGCTACTGTATATGACCCGGGCGGTATCTCCGGGAATGGTGGAACGCCGAAGCGGCCACATCATCAATGTAAGCTCCACCGCCGGCAAGGACGTGTATCCCAATGGAAATGTATACTGTGCTACCAAAGCCGCTGTTGAAGCTCTGACAAAGGCCATGAGGTTCGACCTGCACCAGCACAATGTGCGGGTCAGCATGGTCAGCCCGGCACACGTTGAGGAAACCGAATTCGCGCTCGTCCGGTTTGACGGAGACGAAGAAAAGGCCAGAGTCTACGAAGGTTTCAAGCCCCTATCCTCCCAGGATGTGGCGGAAGCCATCTTCTTCATGGCCACCCGCCCGCCCCATGTCAACATACTGGACATCACGCTGCAGGGCACTCAGCAGGCCAGCAGCCTGGTAATCGACCGCTCCGGGCGTGAACAGTATGAGGAGGAAGAGGAGGATTAAAAAAGGAACGAGGGAATGATTGATGAATGGGCTACCCTTAATCATTCCTTCTTTCCCTCACTCCCTGGCAAGGAACAAAGCGCGGAATTCCGTCGCTTCTTCGGGTTTGATCCTGCCGCTGAGGATAAGCCGCATTTCCCTTCGCTTGGAGGCGCTGTCATAACGTTGTTGCTCGATCTCGGTGAGGGGCAGTACCGGCGGCACCGGTTGAGGGCTGCCTTCGTCATTCATCCCCACAAAGGTATAGTAGGCGTGATTACAGCGGCGGGGGTTTCCTCCTTTGATATCGTTGGCAAAAACTTCAACATGGATCTCAACGGAGGTGCGGAAAGCCCGGGTAACCGTCGCTTCCAGAGTAACCACGTCGCCCAGTTTTATGGGTTTTTGAAAGGAGACGTGGTCTACTGAAGCCGTAACGACATGAGCTTCACAGTGCTTGCCGGCGCAGATTCCCGAAGCTATATCCATCCATCTCAGCAGATTGCCCCCCATCAGGTTTCCCATGGGGTTGGTATCGTTGGGCATGGCCATCTCCGTCATTATTGTACGGGAATCGCTTACTCTTTTAGGCTTTAACTGTTCGCTCATGTCATCATTTTGGTTCTCTGGCAAGGAGGAGGGATCATTTTATCGGATCATGACTCCCTGCCTGTTGAGAAAAGGAATCCGGGTGAAGTTCTCTTCTACGATACTGCCGTTGACAAAGATGTACTTCTTATCGTACATGTACTCATCGTAAGTAAAGCTAACCCAATACTCATTGGTCAGCCCGAAAAGTTTAACCTGTATAGGCTCGACCTTGACAATTGAAAGGGCAGGTATCGCTTCGAAGAAATGGCGAAGGATCGTCGTTTTCATCTTTTCCCCATTTACTTCCCCGTAACCTTTAGAGTTAATCAGGACATTCGTTATGGGTTCTTCCTTTAGGTTGATAAGATAGGTATCCCACAGATCATCTTCCGAGGTATCCTCATCTCTTGGCACGACAGCGATGGCGATATCTTCCACCTTTAAGTTGGGTATGTCTTTCATCATAACCAGGAACGCATAAATTTGGAGTACGTCTCCTTGTTTACGGGATGTTTCCCGAGAACTCGAATCCAAATAAGCCGGCAAAATGCCGCCGTAACTTACCTTTTACTTCATCCATGGGAACTTCCCCGCCCAGCTCCTGAGCCAGAGAAGTGACCCCTTTATCTTTATCGTCAATCCCGCAGGGGATGATATTGTCAAAATGAGCCAACTGAGTGTTCACATTAAAAGCGAACCCATGCATAGTCACCCATCGGCTGAGGTGAACGCCGATCGCACAGATCTTGCGGTTGGGGCGCTGCTCACTGGCTTCCAGCCAAACGCCGGTATATCCCTCCATCCGCAGCCCTTCTAAACCATATTCGGCGATTGTTCGGATAATGGCCTCTTCCAGAAAACGAACGTAGCGGTGCACGTCCGTAAAAAAACAGTCCAGGTCAAAAATGGGGTATCCCACGACCTGCCCCGGCCCGTGATAGGTTATATCCCCCCCCCGGTTGATCCTGAAAAATTCAAAGCCCTCCCGCTTCAATCCTTCTTCATCCAGCAGGAGGTTTTCCAGTGAACCGCTTTTTCCAAGCGTGTAAACGGGGGGATGTTCACAAAATAGCAGGTAATGGCGCTGCTCTTCTCTGTCTTCAGGCTCCAGCTTCCGGTTATTCAACTTCCTTTCTACCAGTTCCCGGAGCCGTTCCTCCTGGTAACCCCATGCCTTCTTATAACTGATCAGCCCCAGGTCTTGATATACAACTTTTTGCATCTTTTCAAAATGTGGCGCAAAGGTAAAGATTCTAACGTAAAAACAGACATTCAGTGTTTAAAAGATGAGTAACTTGGCTGTATAATAAAGCCCAACCGATCATGAAAAAACTGACAGCAACTATTTTTCCGGTTCTTTTTCTCCTCTTCAAACTGCCCGCTCAACCGCTTGCTCCCGACTTTCTGGTTACCGACAGCCAGGGGCAACAACACCGGCTTTACACCGACTACCTCAACCAGGGCAAAACCGTGGTGATCAAACTTTTTTTCACCTACTGCCCTCCATGTAATGCCATCGCCCCCCTGATGGAACCACTGTACCAGACCTGGGGCGGTGGTTCCGGCGATGTTGAGTTTATCAGCCTGACGACCAAGAATGATGACACCAGCGCCGATGTGGCCGGCTACAAAGCCAATCATGGCCACACTTTTCCCGGAGTGGGCGCCGATGGAGGCAGCCTGGATGCCAACCTCCCCTATCGCAATGGCACATACGGGCTCTTCTTAGGCACGCCTACGTTTGTAGTCATCGCACCCGATGGAACGGTCAATTACAACCCCAGGGGCCCTACTCAGGCAGCTACCATCGATGCTGTCGATGCCGCCATTGCCGCTACCGGCGCAGTGCGGCCATTGATCAATTACACCGGCGGAGGAAGTATCACAACCCCTCAGGGCGGCCCCATCAACGGCGTTACGGTAGGGATCTCAGAATTGCCGGGAACTACCGGCACCTCAAATGTCAACGGCCAGTACAGCCTCAACGCCCAATTGTCGGCAGGCCAGCAATACACCCTGCAGGCCTTTAAAAACGGCGGGGACCGCAACGGAGTCAGCACCCACGACCTGCTGCTCATCAGCCGGCACATTCTGGGAGTGGCATCATTCAACAGCCCATTGCTAATCCTGGCTTCCGACGCCAACCGGGACAGTAAAGTAACCACTCTGGACCTGATCTTTCTCCGGCGCCTGATCCTTGGTATTGATACCGAACTGAATGGGCAGGAGTCCTGGATATTCGTCAATCCCGGCTACCAGTTCCAGGATCCGGCCAGTCCGTTTGATGAGGTATATTCCGGAGATGCCGGCAAATTGTTTTTCTCGCCTCTGGACAATACCCCACGAAACTGGCTGGGGGTGAAAGTGGGGGATGTGAATGACAGTGCGGATGGAGGGCTGTGAGGAATGGAAGATGGGGTGTAACAAAAAAACTTCTTTTCTTTTGAGACCGGCTGCCGGCCAGTATATTTGCACAAAACGAAGAATTAGCATGACCATACGAAACATCGCCATCCTTTTGTCTTTTGCGGCTGCCACGGCCTGCCAGCCATCCGGAGCCGATCAGCAGAACCAGGAAAAAGCTAAAGAAGATACTACCGCCGATAGCCTTCGCTATCCACAGGAAGGCCACCTGAAAAATGTTCGCCAGCTGACCTTTGGCGGTGACAATGCTGAGGCCTACTGGAGTTTCAACGGGCAGTACCTGAGTTTCCAGGCCACTAACGAAAACTGGGGAGCAGAATGCGACCAGATATTCTATATGCCGGCAACGGGTTTTTCCGGAGACAAGCCGCCCCTGGTAAGCACCGGCAAAGGAAGGACGACCTGCGCTTACTTCATGCCGGGAGATACCGCCATTCTCTATGCCTCCACCCATCTCGGGAATGAAGCATGCCCGGAAGTGCCCCGGTCCGTCCAAGGTAAATACGTCTGGCCCATCTATGCGGAATTCGATATTTTTGTAGCGAATCTCGACGGGGAAATCGTCAAACAACTGACAGACAGCCCGGGCTACGACGCGGAAGCCACCGTTTCTCCCGACGGCAAGAAGATCGTTTTCACCTCCACCCGCTCCGGTGACCTCGAACTGTGGACCATGGATATTGATGGGGCCAACCTCAGGCAGGTAACCGACGAACTGGGCTATGACGGCGGGGCCTTTTTCTCTCCGGACAGCAAAAAACTGGTCTTCCGGGCCTCCCGGCCCAAAACCGAAGAGGAAGTGGAGTTGTACAAAAGCCTGCTGGCAGAAAACGTGGTGCAGCCTACCAACATGGAAGTGTTTGTCTGCAATGTCGACGGCAGTGAAATGCAGCAGGCCACCAACCTGGGCAAGGCCAATTGGGCGCCATACTTTCACCCGTCCGGCGAGCGTATCCTTTTTGCCTCCAACCACCATACCGACAGTGGGCGGCAGTTCAACATTTTCTCGATCAACGTCGACGGCACCGGCCTTAAGCAGATCACCTTCGACGATGCATTTGATGCCTTCCCGATGTTTTCCCCGGATGGAAAGCGGGTCGCTTTCTCTTCCAACCGGAATAACGGCGGCACCCGGAGTACCAATGTCTTTGTGGCCGACTGGATAGAATGACCCACTGACAATCCCACAGCCTATGCACCTTGAGTTTCCGGAAGGCTTTTTTTGGGGCACCTCAACATCCGCCACCCAGACAGAAACCGCTTCAGCCCATAACTGGCGCGGTTTCAGGGCCAGAGACGGGCACGTCCTGGAACAGACTACCGCTCACGAACAACTCCGGGAACTGGATGCCGGATACATCATGCAATTTGGCACGGTATACCGGTGCGGAGTAGACTGGGCGAGGCTACAGCCCGGGCCCTTCGCCCCATTCGAAAAAGAGGTGGTGGTAGAATACCAGAAATTTTTCCGGTTGCTCAACAATGGCGGCACCCGCATACTCTTCGTCATGCATCACTTCACCAACCCTTTGTGGTTTGAGAACAATGGCGGATGGCTGAACGAAGACAATATTTCCGCCTTTGTAGACTACGCCCGGCAATGCATAGAATACTTCGAGCCTTTCGTTTTCAACTGGAATACGTTCAACGAGCCCAATGTGTATGCCATGAACGCCTACCTGCTGGGCGTGTTTCCTCCGCACAAACGCAGCCTTTTCAAATCAAATCGCGTACTGCGCCACCTCAAACAGGCCCACGAAGTGGTATACGGCCTGCTGAAGGCCCATTGTCCGAAAAAACCGGCCAGCATTTCCCTGAATACGGGCAGTTTCGAGGGTACCAACTGGCTGGGAAAGATCCCCGCCAGGATCACCGACTGGTGGTTCATCAACCGGGCAGCCCGCCATTTTGAAAAGGTAGACTATATTGGGCTGAGTTACTATGCCCATGTGCCTTTTACCCCCTATCCCGTTACGGAAATTGAGAAACCCGGCAAACTGGATAAAATGGGCATCCCCCACGACAAGATGTGGGGATACAAACCGGAAGGGCTCGGAAAGATCTTTCGCCGTTTCCACAAACGCTACGGCAAACCCATCATCCTGCTGGAAACCGGCATCTGTACTGACGACCCGCAGCGGCGGATACAGGCCATCAAGGATTACCTGAAAGTTTGCCACCGCGCCATAAAGGAAGGCATTCCTCTGCAGGGATTTATCCACTGGAGCACATGGGACAACTTCGAATGGAACCTCGGCCCGACCTACCGCTTTGGCCTGGTGCGGGTCGGCCTCGACACGATGGAAAGGGAAATGACAGAAGCCGGGAAGTTCTTTGCGAAGGTGGCAAGGGAGAATGGGGTGAGTGTTTGAGGAAGGAATGATGGAATGAATAGCTCTGGCATTCCTTTTTAAGATAAGGGGCCGGCAACATCGGCGCTAATCGGCAATAAGAATTTCATATGAGGTGTTTTCTCTTAATACTACTCTTACCGGGCGTATTGTTTGCCCAGAACGGCGCTCCTCCCGCCGGCGGAGCCCGAAGTATAGCAATGGGACAAACCGGCCTTACCTATACGGACATCAACAGCATCTTCGCCAACCAGGCGGGGCTGGCCTACCTGGAAAGCCCGGCAATAACAGCTTACGGAGAGCAGCGTTTCCTGGTGAGCGAGATCAGGTCGGCCGCTTTGGGGGCCGGGCTGCCTACGCCTTCCGGCGCCTTCGGCCTTAGCCTTCACTATTTCGGTTTCGAGGGGTATAATGAGCAACGCATCGGGCTGGCATACGGGCGGAGGTTGCTTGAAAAGCTGTCCATTGGCGCCCAGTTCCTGATGCTCAACACCCGCATCCCGGAATACGGCAATAAAGCAGCTTTTACCTTCGAAGTTGGTGTACAGGCGGAGCTGTTACCCCAACTGAACCTGGGCATTCACCTATTCAGCCCTGCCCGGGTAAGGGTTTCAGAGGAAGAGTTTCTGCCCACCATCCTCAGGCTGGGGTTCAGCTATCTGCCATCTGAAAAACTCAGCCTGCTGGCGGAGCTGGAAAAGGATATCGATTACCCGGCGCGCGCCCGGTTCGGCATTGAATACCAGGCAGTCGAGCCACTCTTTCTTAGATGCGGGGTAGCTACTGAGCCCACACAGCTCAGCTTCGGCCTGGGCTACGCCCTGCCCGGCGGGCTCAGGATCGACATCGCATCGAATTATCACCAGGTGCTGGGCTTTACGCCGGCAGCGGGGATAACTTATTATAAGTGAAACAAAAAATGCATAATGAACAGCTTAAGTGCTGAACATTAAGTAAAATCCAGTAACAACCAGTCAAACATGAACCTCCTGATCGTCTCCGCCACATCGTTCGAAATACAACCCTTCCTGGAATACCTAAATAAAAAGTTCGTTCCCAGCGGACATTTCACCTTCCAGAAGGGCGCCGTGGAGGTTTCCGTACTGATTACCGGCGTAGGTATGCCTCTGACAGCTTACGGCATGGGAAAAATACTGGGAAGCAAAGAAACCAACCTGGCCGTCAATGCCGGCATCGCCGGCGCCTTCAACCGGAAACTCCGGATCGGCGATGTGGTACAAGTAGCCAGCGAGCGTTTTGCCGACCTGGGCGTACAGGAAGCCGACAACAGGTTCACTGATGTCCATGAACTTGGGCTGATCGATGGCAACGAAGGCCCCTTTTCAGATGGAAAACTCGTCAATAAAGCAGCCGGACAGTTCGGTTTCCTTCCCTCCGCCCACGGGGCCAGCGTCAATAAAGTCCACGGATACCTGCCCGACATCGAGGCCGTCCGGTCAAAATACCCAGAGGTGGAGGTGGAAAGCATGGAAGGCGCCGCTTTTTTCTACGCCTGCCTGATGGAAGGCATTCCTTTCGTGGAGATCAGGGCAATATCCAATTACGTGGAAGCAAGAAACCGTGAAAATTGGAATGTCCCGCTGGCTATTGAACGGCTGAATGGAGTATTGGTGGAGTTGGTGGAATCGTTTTTCGGTTAGAAAAGCCTCTTCCTGGCCCGAGCCATTCGTTCTTTGTTGCTCAAGTCTTTCTTTAACTCAACATCCTTATACTGCTGGTTTTCAAGTACTTTAACCAACTTATCTGCATTGAATTCATTAGCTTCAAAGAATAACCAACCGCCGGGCGGCAGATGGCCGATGGCAAAAGAAGTAATTTCCCGGTAAAAAATCAGAGGGTCCTCATTACCAACAAAAAGAGCTCTGTGAGGCTCGAACCCTCTGACATTATCCGGCATCATAAAAGCCTCCCGTTCCGGAATATAGGGTGGGTTGCTTACAATGGCATCAAATTGGCCGAGCCTCGGCCACTGTTTTTCATCCAGAATATCCAGTTCCAGAAAAGACACCTCCACCCCATTCATGCGGGCGTTTTCCCGGGCCAGTTCCAGGGCCTCCCGGCTGATATCCACCGCCCACATTTCCCATTCCGGGCGGTGGTGTTTCAGGGTAATGGGGATACAGCCGCTGCCGGTTCCGATGTCCAATACCCTCAGCGTTTTTTTTTCCAGGGTTTCCAGCATCCAAAGCACCAGTTCTTCCGTCTCCGGGCGGGGGATCAGTACACGTGGATCTACCTTGAATTTGAGGCCGTAAAAATCGGCCGTGCCCAGGATATACTGCACGGGCTCGTAGGCCAGCAGGCGGGTAGTGATAGAGTGAAGGCGGGTTTGTTGTTCAGGAAAGAGGGCATCTTTGCGGCCGAAGTTATGGATGCCAAATGCATCTTCAAACACAATACGGGCGATACTACGAGCCTCGCCGGAGCCGTAGAGAGGCTCCAGGGCAGCAAGAAGTTGTTGGTATGCCTGGTGAACGGTCAAGGAGATTCGGCGTTTATTCGCATTTCATTAATCACGTTTTAATGCCGAACGATCAAGGTGGCCGCGGCGCCGATCAGGACAGCCGCCCTTTAAAATCTTCATACCCGAATTCCCGCACCACCTCCAGCGTATCGTCCTCCCGCCAGATGCAGATGCTGGGGTGCTTAACGCCGTTGAAGGTAGTTGTTTTTACCATGGTGTAATGGATCATATCCCTGAAAACAAGCTGATCCCCCACCTGCAGTTCCCGGCCGAAAGAATAAGCTTCCATATAATCGCCGGCCAGGCAACTGACGCCGCCGATGCGGTAAGCAGGTTTTCCGGGTTGGGCATCCGTAGCGCCAAGGATGCGGGGACGGTACGGCATCTCCAGGGTATCCGGCATGTGGGCGGTGAAGGATACATCAACGATGGCCGTTTTTACGCCCCGGTTATCGGTAATGTCGAGAACGGTGGACACCAGGCCCCCGGTTTCCCAGGCTATGGCGCTGCCAGGTTCGAGGATGACTTCCAGGCCATATTTCTCCCGGAAGGCATTCAGCAGGCCGACGAGGTGTTCAATATCGTACCCCTTTCGGGTCATCAGGTGGCCTCCGCCAAAGTTAACCCATTTCAACTGGGAAAAGAAGCGGCCGAAATGTTTCTCGAAAGCCGCCAGCACCTTCTCCAGGTCGTAGGAGGAGGACTCGCAGAGGGTGTGAAAATGAAGTCCTTCAATCCCTTCCGGCAATGTGCCGCCGAGGTTGTCCGGCGCTTCCCCCAGGCGGGAGCCTTTGGCGGCAGGATTGTACAGATCCACTTCGACTTCTGAATATTCGGGGTTGACGCGCAGGCCAGGCGATATCTTATGCGAGGCGCCGGCCAGCAGATTTTTATACCGATCGTATTGCGCCAGTGAATTAAAGGTTATGTGGCTGCTGTACCGCATGATCTCCTCGAACTCCGAGGGAAGGTATGCCGGAGAATAGGTGTGGGCGCGAACGCCCATCTCCTCGAAGATCAACCTGGCTTCATGCAGAGAACTGGCGGTAGCCCCTTTCAGGTACTCCGCAACTATGGGAAATACCTTCCACATGGCAAATCCCTTCAGCGCCAGTATTATAGAAACGCCGGCCCGTTCCTGCACGCCCCGGATCAGCTCCAGGTTCTGCCGGAGCAATTTCTCCTCCAGCACGAAGGCAGGGGAAGGTATCTTGGAATAATCGACCATTGTCTGTGTGTAAATGTGTAAGGGTGTAAATGTGTAAATGTGGAGCCGGATAGCTGCCTCCCTTCATTTACACGTTTACACTTTTAAGCAACCCTTTTTTCAATCCACCTCCAGGCCTACATCAAATTGCTCCTCCCAGGGCAGGCCCATCGGCCCGAGCTGATCGAGGAAGGGGTCCGGGTCGAACTCTTCCACATTGAAGACCCCTTTTCCGGCCCATTTGCCTGTGAGCATCATCATAGCGCCCAGGGTGGCCGGCACGCCGGTAGTGTAAGAAACACCCTGTGCACCGGTCTCTTTATAAGCCGCCTCATGGCTGCAGTTATTCCAGATGTAATAGGTGCGTTCCTTCCCGTCTTTGACGCCGCGGATACGGCAACCTATAGAGGTCTGCCCGGTATAGTTCTCTCCCAGTTCGCCCGGGTCGGGCAGGACCGCCTTTAGGAATTCCAGCGGAACGATGTCCACGCCCTTGTATTTGACCGGGTCAATGCGGGACATTCCAATATTCTGGATCACCCGCAGGTGGGTAAGGTATTCATCACCAAAGGTCATCCAGAAGCGGGCGCGTTTGAGGGTTGGGAAATTTTTAACCAGGGATTCCAGCTCTTCGTGGTAGATGAGGTAGGACTTCTTCGGGCCAATGTCCGGATAGGTCAGCATTTTGCTGATCTCGTGGGGTTCTGTTTCCACCCATTTACCATTCTCGTAATACTTTCCTTTCTGGGTAATCTCCCGGATATTGATCTCCGGATTGAAGTTGGTGGCGAAAGCCTTGCCATGGTCGCCTGCGTTGCAATCGACGATATCCAGGTAGTGGATCTCATCGAAGTGGTGCTTGGCAGCGCGGGCAGTGAAGATGCTGGTCACCCCCGGGTCGAAACCGCAGCCCAGGACGGCCAGCAGGCCTTTTTCTTTAAATTTATCCTGATAGGCCCATTGCCAGCTGTATTCGAACTTGGCTTCTTCTTTCGGCTCGTAGTTAGCCGTATCGAGATAGTGAACGCCCGTTTCCAGGCAGGCGTCCATGATGGTAAGGTCCTGATAGGGCAAGGCCACATGGATGACCATCTCCGGCTGGTATTTGCGGATCAGCTGAACCAGTTCCGGCACATTGTCCGCATCCACCTTTGCCGTCAGCATTTTGGGATGGCCAGTATCGCGGCTGACGTCAGCCACGATATCATCGCATTTGGACTGGGTACGGCTGGCCAGTACGATCTCGGAAAATATTTCGGGGTGCTGGGCACATTTGTAGGTAACGACCCGCCCTACCCCCCCGGCGCCAATGATCAGGACTTTTGACATAATGGAAGTTAGCGTTTTGGTTCATGCAAAATTTCACGCAAATGTAGTTATTTTAAAGCGGTTGTAGGGATTGGCGCTCAAAAATTCGAGAGCCCCATTTTATATCGCTTCAGCTTTCGATATAACACATTTCAACCTGGCGGGTTCAGGGTTTGCTCTCCTGGCGGATCAACTCCTTCCTTTCAAAATCCATATTCTCCCGGTGCGGCCCGGCCAGCCCCCGCTCGTTTCCGTAGCGTTTCCAAAGCGCCTCCTCAGGGAAGGGCTCCCCGGACTGAATGGAGAGCCGGAGATTGTAGATATACTCAAGCGATTCGTTATACCGCCGCAGCATTTCCGCCCGGGAAGCAGTAACATCTCCATGCCCGGGAATGAGCAGAGCCGGCTCATACTCCCGAATAATGCCCAGCGCCTTCTGCAACGTCTGCTCATAGGCTCGGCTGCTATCGTAAATGAATGGAAACTCGATATTGCTGAGGTAGTCGCCGGCTATCCAGGCGCCCGTGTTCTCCACTAGCGTGAACAGCCCGTCTGCCGTATGGCCGGGCGCCATGAAGAACCGCAAGCGGGTTTTCTCCAATTCGACAACCTGCTCATCTTCAGACACCTCGATATCTGCAACAGGATACGCCAGGTTATAATCCCGGCGGATGTAATGCTCCTCATCAAACTGCCGGGCCTGCTCCACACACTTTTCCTTCTCCGGATTGTCGATGAAGGCGGAAGAAGCGATCACCCTGGCTCCGGGAAAGGCCTGCCACCCCAGGATATGGTCGTAGTCGGAATGCGTAAAGAGCAGATACAGGGGCCGGCCCGCACGAATATCCCGCACGAATTGACGAATGCGGTAAACTTCTGCGGGCAACCAGTTGGGGTCCACAACCAGCACAATGCCTTCTGTCTGGATAACCGTACAGGTGGTGCGGTACATCGCACTCTCAAAAACCGTGATGTCCGGTGTCCGGTATTGGATCATAAGCCAGTTTTTTAGAAAAACAACGCCGTCAAAAAAGCTAAAACCATCAGGGAGGAATAGAGCAGATACCAACGCATATCGGTATACCTGCCGATGCCGATGCCAAATTTGCGGTACAAATACCAACAAAGCAGGACTTTTTCCAGTGCGTAAGCCGCTACCGTTCCCACAGCTATGCCCGCCAACCCCAGAAAAGAAACCAATGCGAAGCTAAGCACTATGTTGAAAGCCAACTCGAGAACGGAAAAATAAAAGATCATGCGGTTGGCATTCAGCCCCACCAGAATGGTGCGGGAAAAGACAAGCCGGCTGGCCGTCACCAACAAAAAGATATTGAAGATGAGGGCGCTGGCGTGAAAGTCTTCATTGAACACCAGCGGGAACAGCCATTCACTGGTGAGCACCATCAAAATGGACAGCGGGAATAACAGGTGGAACAACTTCAGGGATTTTTTCCGGATGGCCCTGAGGGAAGCCTCCAGGTTATTCGCTACCTCGGGAAGCATAGCTGTACCGAAGGCATTCGTAAGGGCAAGAGCCAGGGGAAGCTCCCGGGAGCCGTACCGGAAAATGGCGAACACCTGTTCATCGCCCTGATAGTGGAAGTTTACCAGCCAGTTGTCAAAAGACTGGTTGAAACTACCCATCAGCGCGTAAAGTATAAGCGGGACGGACAACGAGGCCCATTGAAATGCCATGTTGATATTGACCTGAAAGGCGCTCCGGCGCACCAGCAAAAAGAAAAGCCATACATATTTCAGAATTCCCAGGGCAATTAGCAGATAAAAGCTCCATAACAAACCGAACCCCAAAAAAACCGGGGCCAGTACTGCCAGAGCCTGAAGGCCGAATGCAAAAAAACCGAAATTCAGGATCGCCTTTGGACGGCGCAACACGAGGTAGAAATTCTCTACCAGGTACGTCGGCACATTGAGCCAGAGAAAAACGGCAAAAAGTTCATAGTAGGGCAGTTCCGGCTGGCCGGTAAGCACCAGCAGGACGCTTTCTTTTGCCCCCAGCATCAGGGCCAGCACTGCCGAACTGGACACCAGAAAAAACAAATACGCATTGAATAAAAATCCCGCGCGCTCTTCCTCCGGCAACTGCGGATAGCTGGCAAGAAAGGCTTGCATCAGCCCCGTCACCCAGAAAGCCGACAACGTGAAGCCGATGTATTGAAGCATCTCGTAGATGCCGATCTCGGTAGTGGACAGCGGGCTCTTTGCCAGTAAAATGGCAATGAGGATGGTTACACCCTGCCGCAGCAGGTTGAATGCCTGCAGCGCCCGGATATTGCTGCTGTAAAGAGGTTGAAGGATCTTCAGTTTAGCCTATACTTTTTCGTGCTCCGAAAATACGACCCCGTATTCTTCCAGTTCGTCGAGCACAGGTTCATACACTTCGGGCATTACCGGGATGTTGACTCCGGTAGAGGTGATCTTTCCTTCCATAACCAGTTTGACAAAAATACCCAGAGGCAGGCCCACCAGCTTCGACATTGCCGTACTCTGCGCATCCTCCCCTTTCATAACCAGGGTGGAAACAGTTTCTTTCTGCTTTCCGTCCAGCTCATATTCAAATTCGTGTTGCATGATGATCATGTCCTTGTCCTCGGGCCTGAGCTTCCATTTGTCGAGCAGCAGGTTTTCCAGGATAAGGGCCGGGGTGGCATTCGGCACCCGGATCTTCTTCTTCCGGAACAGGCCCAGCCATTCCAGTTTTTTCATCACAACGGAATCGGGCTCTTCTCCGATCAGCCTGGCAATGCGGTCTTTTACTGAACCCGAATTGTCATCTGGGCTGAGATAACCTTCCAGCAGTTCGTGGTAGGTAAGTTTTCCCGAATCCACGATGGGATACCCTCCGTCCGTCAGGCCGATCCGGACCAGGGCATTCCAGGCATCACAGAAACCTTTAGTGCGGATGGTGCCCCTCAGAATGTTGGGAATACCCGCCAGCCCGTATACTTCCCGGTAAAGCAGGCTGTCCCGGTTGGCGTAGGCTTCATATTCTCCATACCCCGGAACGTCAATAGTACGGTGTTCTTCGAAGAGGCGGTTGTAGGGGATAAACTTGAACTTTCCCCCTTCCAGGTACTGGGCTGTCCCCTGCCCGGAAAGCACCACATTGCGGGGATTCCAGGTGAACTTATAGTTCCATGGGTTATCATCGCTTTCCGGAGCGATCAGGCCACCGGTGTAAGAGCGGAAGGCAGTGATCTTGCCTCCGTCTTTTTTGATCCGGGCGATCTGGCGCATGGCCGACATGTGGTCGATGCCGGGGTCCAGGCCCATTTCTCCCATGAAGATCAACTCCCGGTCGCGCGCCTCATCGCCCAGCCGGTACATTTCCTGGGAAACGTAAGAGGCCGTAATGAGGTGCTTCTTCAGCTTAATGCAATCGTGCGCTACTTCCAGGTGAAGGTGGGCGGGAAGAAGGGAAACGACCACGTCTGCCCTGCCGATCAGGTCGCGCCGGTCATTTGCCTTGTGTACGTCCAGCCAGGCTCCCCGGCCATTGGGGTGGCCGGCGACTTTGGCCTCCGCCAGTTTCGGGTCGGCATCGGCAACGGTGACGAACCAGTTGCGTTCCCTGGCTTTATCCAGCACATATCTGATACATGCAGTAGCCGAACGCCCCGCGCCGATAATCAATATGCTGTTCATAAGTTGGTTTTGTCTTAACAATGAGGTAATTTTCCTGTTCTGTATAAATGCAAGAGCCTCTTATACGAACGGGCGCAATATAGTGTTTTATTCACTTCAGGTAAAGCGATGAAAGAAATAACGATCAGCACAAAAATTAAAGTCTACGAGTCGACAAAAGAACTTCCCGCCGAATACCAGAAGTTGCTGGACAGCGCCCGGGCCGCCAGAGATAAGGCCTACGCTCCGTATTCCAACTTCCGGGTAGGGGCGGCCGTGCTGATGAACAACGGGGCGATCGTTCAGGGCGCCAATCAGGAGAACGCCGCCTACTCCATGTGCATCTGCGCCGAGCGGACGGCCCTGGGCAACGCCGCCATGCAGCACCCGGAAGTTACCGTCCGCGCCATGGCGGTGACGGTGCACAGCGACAAAAAGGTGATCGCCCAGCCGGTCTCGCCCTGCGGCGCCTGCCGGCAGGCCATCAGTGAGACAGAGGACCGGCAGGGGGGAAACATGGTGATTATTTTACAGGGGTCAGAAGGGGAGATCTATATGCTGGAGTCGGGTAAGGCATTGTTGCCGATGGGGTTTCATGGGGGGTTTTTGTGATGGAGGGCTTTCATATTGCGGATATCGGTCAATTGAAGAACCGCCCCACCCGATGAGAAGTGGCCAATTGGAATTTGATTGGCAGGCTATTTTTTACACCACTTTCTCCCTGCACCCTCACCCCCACTCCATCACCCCCATATGCACCTCCTGCCGCCCTTCGCGCCGGTCTGCAAAGAATCGCTCCAGGGTAAACACAGAGGAAGTGAAGGCAATCTCCTTCCAGGGAATTTCCTCTTCGGCAAAGAGGCGTACGTCGAGCGACTCCTCTCCCACCCCGAAATCCGGATCATTGAGCTCGGCCAGAAAATGGATGTAGACCTGGTTGATGTGGGGAATGCTGAAAACGGTATGGAGGCGAAGCTCCTGCACTTTTGCCAGGGTTTCCTCCCATACTTCCCGGGCGGCGCCCTGTTCTACTGTCTCCCCGTTCTCCATATATCCGCTCGGGACGTTCCAGTAGCCCTTGCGCGGCTCGATGGCGCGGCGGGCCAGCAGCACCTTATGCTCCCATATCGGCAGGCAGCCGGTGACGATCTTGGGGTTGGAATAATGGATGACGCCACAATTTGAACACACGTGCCGGGGCCGGTTGTCTCCTTCCGGAACCCGGAACTCCAGCTGATCCGACCCGCAATGGCTGCAAAAATTCATCTTTCCGGTTTTATTGTGGCCATGGCGCGCGCGAGGTCTTCCGGCGTATCTATACCAATGGTCTCTTCTTCGGTCAGGTTCACAAAAATGGAAAAACCTTCGTACAGCCAGCGGAGTTGCTCCAGAGATTCCCAGCGCTCATAATGGGAAGGAGGCAAATCTGCCAGTTCCAGCAACACCTCCCTGCGGAAGCCGTACAGGCCGATGTGCTTATAGTGTTCCGCTTTGGCCAGCCATTCGCCGGGCGGCACATCCCGAAGGTAGGGAATGGTACTGCGGCTGAAGTACATGGCCGACTGCCGGCGGTTAAAAACCACTTTCACCACGTTGGGGTTGTGGAGTTCTTCCGCCTTTTCAATTCGTTTGGCCAGGGTACTGATCTGCACGGAATCCCGCCGGGCCAGCGGCTCAGCCACCAGGTCGATCTGCTCCGGAGCGATAAACGGCTCGTCTCCCTGAATATTGATGATGGCATCGGCATCGTGCAGGCGGGCGGCAGCTTCAGCACAACGCTCGGTGCCACTACGATGGTGGGCGCCCGTCATCACCACATTGCCCCCAAAACTTTCGACGTGCTCGTAAATGCGCGCGTCATCAGTGGCCACAACAACTCCATCCAGGCGGCGGGCCTGCTGTGCCTGTTCATAAACCCGCCGGATGACCGTTTTTCCGGCAATTTCCACCAGGGGCTTTCCCGGAAAGCGGGAAGAGGCAAAACGAGCAGGGATGATACCTATGGTTTTCATATATTTGTACCTGTACAGTGATCGAAACAATGCCGTGGCGCACGCTGCGGCATATGCCATGTTATTCCAAACAAGTTTGAAACACTATGAGAAAATTGTTGTTCTTGGCGCTCCTCCTTTTATCACTTCCGGATAAACTGGCGGCAACCGGTGACAGCCTGAATTACCTGACTGCCAAAGATACTATATTTCTGAGCATCGGCCCTTTTGAGGAGAAGTACTTCGACCACATCATAGCCCCCAAACAGACCCTCTATTCCCTGGCCCGGTTTTACGGGCTGTCCGTCGAGGAGCTGTATTATTTCAACCCGGGGCTGAAAGACCAGCCGGTGAAAATAGGTATGCCCATCCGCGTGCCCATCCCCAACGCAGCCATCAAGCGATACATGGAATCCGGCTTCCAGCCCAGCGAAAATGTACCGGTATTCTATGTGGTCAAAAAGGGCGACACCATGTATCGCATTGCCAAATCCTATTTTCGCATGCCGATGGAACTGCTCATGGCCCGCAACAACATGGCAGGCCACACCCTGAAAGAGGGGCAGCAACTGCACGTCGGATGGATCAGCGTATTCGGCATCCCCGATACCCTCCGCCAGCATGCCGGCGGCCCTCTGGCCCGCCGCAACGCCGCCCTGAAAAAGATCTACCAGTTTGAAGCTGCGGGAAAACGGCAATACGACAGCCAGGGTGTCGCCTTCTGGCAGAAGGACAGCAAGGAAGATTCCGACCTCTACGCGCTCCACCGCTACGCCCCCAGGAATGCCATCATCGAAGTGTTAAACCCGATGAACAACCGCATTGTTTACGTAAAGGTCATAGGCAAGATTCCGGATTCGGCCTACCGGGACGATGTGGTGGTTATCCTGTCTCCCCTGGCCGCCAAACTGCTGGGGGCCATCGACGCCCGTTTTTTCGTAAAGGTGAAATATTATCGTTAATACAATTTGAATACCTTTGCGGTTTCTTAGTTGATTAGGTTGGTTTTGTGGATTAGGCTGTGATTTGTGCGCTCTGCTCCCGGTTGCAACGTATGTTGAACGCTGCGGCCAAATCAACTCAATCAACCAATCACCAATCAACTCAACCAATCAAACCCGAAGAATATGAACTATAAGGATAATATACTCGAAACCATCGGCAATACGCCATTGGTAAAGCTCAACAAAGTGACGGCGGAGATCCCTGCGCTGGTGCTGATGAAGGTGGAAACATTTAACCCGGGCCACTCCATCAAAGACCGTATGGCGGTCAAGATGCTGGAGGATGCCGAAAAGAGAGGTGACATACAGCCCGGAGGCACCATCATCGAATGCACATCCGGAAATACCGGTATGGGATTGGCCCTGGCAGCGGCCGTTAAAGGCTATAAGTGCATTTTCACTACCAGTGACAAACAATCGAAAGAGAAGATAGACATGTTAAAGGCGGTCGGCGCCGAGGTAATCGTCTGCCCGACTAATGTCGAGCCGGAAGATCCCCGCTCCTATTACTCGGTGGCAAGCCGCCTGAGTAAAGAGATCCCCAACTCCTATTGGTGCAACCAGTACGACAACCTTTCCAACAAACAGGCCCATTACGAAACCACCGGCCCGGAGATCTGGAACCAGACGGACGGGAAGGTCACCCACCTGGTTGTCGGGGTGGGCACCGGAGGCACCATCTCCGGCACAGGCAAATACCTCAAAGAGAACAACCCCAACATAAAAGTGTGGGGCATAGATACCTACGGGTCTGTATTCAAGAAATACCACGAAACCGGCGAGTTCGACACCAGCGAGATCTACCCTTATATCACGGAAGGTATCGGTGAAGATATACTGCCCAAGAACGTCGACTTCAGCGTGATAGACTACTTCGAAAAGGTCACGGACAAGGACGGCGCCCTGATGGCGCGGCGCCTGGCCCGGGAAGAGGGCCTGCTGATGGGCTATTCCGCCGGTTCTGCCGTGGCCGGGTTGCTGCAGCTCAAAGACAGGCTTACCAAAGACGACATCGTGGTTCTGGTTATTCACGACCACGGGAGCCGCTACGTCGGGAAGATCTACAACGACGACTGGATGCGGGAACGCGGTTTCCTCGAGCGCGAGCTGAGCGTGAAGGATATCCTGGCCATGAAGAAGGGGAACCATCAGTTTATTTCGGTGGATACCGGAGACACCGTCCGGCAGGCCTTCAGGATCATGAAAGAACACGACATTTCACAAATGCCCGTCATGGAAGGCGAAAAAATGGTAGGCTCCATCACCGAAACAGCGGTATTGTCCTACCTGCTGGAAAACCCTTTTGACAATTCCGAAAACAAGGTTGGAGACATCATGGGCGAACCATTCCCGGTAGTGCCGGTAGACCTGCCTTTCAGCAAGCTGAGCCAATACGTCAGCCGCACCATCCCCGCCGTAATGGCGAAAGACAAGGCGGGCACCCTGCACATCCTGACGAAGTATGATATAATCCGGGCGGTATAGCTCTCTTTTGGCCGGTGTTCGGTGTTCGGTATTCGCGTATCGCCCATCAGGCGCGAACTGCGAAAACCGAATACCGAACTGCCGAAATCAGCGTATCCATCTTACTCGATCACCACTTTCTCCTTTCCACTTCCCTTGTCCGTTATCACTTCTATCACGTAGATCCCTCTGGGCTGATTTTCCAGCTGTAAGATATGACTGGCAGCCGGGCGCTCCTTCTCACCGAAGCGGTAAGCCAGTTGCCCCAATCCGTTAAATACCCGTACTTCCAGGCGGCTCACCGTCTTTTTCAATTCCAGGTTTACCTTACCGGAAGAGGGGTTGGGATACAACCGGAACAAAGCCTCCTGTTGTACCAGCGGCTCTTCAATATCTGTTACTACAGCACCGTCAAGCGGTTGATCGCCTCTTGAAATAAGATACGATGCCGTAAGCAGGACGGGGTTAAAGCCGTCATTGCAATCCGGGCAAGTGACGCCGCTCACGCAGTTGGGGTTGTTGGCATGGCAATTGTCCACATAATCCTCATCAAAAATATACTGCAACTCCAGAGGCCCCTGGCCGAGGAAGCCGGACATATCAAAATCGAACCAGGGAGCTATGGTTCCGGGGCACCAGCCGGCCCGGTTATAGAACCAGGTTCCGTTTTGTGGCTGGCAGCCATCCGGGTTGGGATTACAGTCGTTCCAGTTGTGGTGCTCAAAGGTTTGTTCCCCGTTCACCCAGATGTGATGAATGTCTTCGTGAAATTCCGCCGCATTGCCAGTATTGTTGTCTCCCCAGCCATGTCCGGTAGCCACCAGCTTGATCTTGGCGGCCTGGGTGTGCTCCGGGAAAGAAGCATCTATCACTTCGCAGGGCTGAAGGTTGGCAGGGTCTCCGAAAGGATAATTATCCCGCCATAAGTTCTGGATATGGCTATAAGGGTGTTCCTCCTGCCCTTCCTGGTAGCTCAGGGAGAGGGTATACAAAAAGCCGTTGCCCTGAGTCCCCAGGTTGACCCGAAAAGCGATCTTGCCTTGTAAGATGGACATAAAGTCCGTCAAATCTACCGTATGGCCGCAG
Source organism: uncultured Phaeodactylibacter sp. (assembly GCA_964418125.1). GTDB lineage: Bacteria > Bacteroidota > Bacteroidia > Chitinophagales > Saprospiraceae > JACJXW01. Next base: position 48,492 of record CAYQKY010000005.1, on the reverse strand, counting down.
GCCACTCCATAGGGAGTGATGTAGCGAATGATCTCATACCACTCTCCGTTATGTCCTTTGGCATCGATGGAGGATATCCTGTCCCAGGGATCGCAGCCTCCGTCGGGGCAATCAATGGACAAGACAGCGGTAATATTATCAAAAGCCCCGAGATAGCTTGGCAATTCCGCTTCCACCATTTGGGAAGGAACGTCGGAATACACCCATACTTCATTGGTAGCCGTCACTTCCAGGCTCGTGGCCTGTTCCACCACATTGAACGTGACCGGCTGGGTAGCGCTGGCGCCGTAGTTATTGGTGGAAACGATATTCATGGTGTAACTCCCGTATCCCGGGGGCATCCACCATGCCGTGTAATGATCATTACCCCAATTGGTAAGGGAAATTTGCTCTCCTCCTATTTCAATTTTGACATCGGTGACAGAAAACAGTTCCGGATAATCAATAGAAGTAATGACGGCCAACTGGATCGGCTTCAGTGCCGGAACATACACATCACCCGCCAGAGGGCTGCGGGCGTCGATAACCGGCACGAAGGTTTCCGGGTCAAGCACCTGGAAGGTATTGATCAGGCCGGCGGCGGGGTCATAAGTATCATCCCCTTCCTGGCTGGCCTTGACCTGGACTTCACCCGCCTCTCCGGTGAGGGTGACGATGTCCCCGTCTACGGTAGCCGGGCCGGAAACCACCTCATAGCTCACCGGCAGGCCGGAGCTGGCCGAAGCCTCGAGTTGGAACGGCCCGTCAGTAGTCAGTTTGTTCGGGATCTGTGGAAAGGTAATAGCCTGGAAACCAGGGTCAAAGGTTCCGCCAAAATTAGAGGTATTGCCGGTGAGTGCAAAATTAATGAGGTCGCCGTCACGGCTTCCGCTCCCCACTTCCGATACGAGTTTGGTGATAGCCGTATTGTCTTCTCCGGGCACCCCCTGGTTGAACTTGTAATACAATTCCAGGTTCTGTTCATCGCCGCCCAGCTCATTATCCATCATGTCCTGTATCTCCTGCTGGGTAAGTGCTTTGCTCCACAGGCTGACTTCATCGACGCGCCCTCCGAACACAAAGTTGAAACCGCCCTGAATACTTTTTCCAATGGCGAAAGGCTTATTGCTGGCCGGAAAAGTCCCCGAAGCCACGACACTGCCCACCGGGTTGCCGTCTATAAACAGCTCTACCTTGCTGCCGTTATACACCCAGGCAATATGTTGCCAAACCTGTGGAACGATACTGAAGGCCGGCGCCACGAATTCGTGGAATCCGGCGGTCGTGATCAGGCGGGACTCAATGATACCGTTATTGAGTTGAATGAGGTAAAAGCCGCCTTCGCCGCTGCCGCCGCCGCGGATTCCCATCATGCCCTGCCCGTATGCCAGCTCGTCGGTATAAAACCAGCCGGCCATGGAGAACTGATCTGAATTCTGAATGTACTGAGAAGCGCCGGGCACTTCTACGTAATCGTCCACCCGGTCGAAGTGGAGGTACTGATTCGACTGGCCATCCACGGAAACGGTGCCCAAAGCCAGCAGAAAAGCTAAAGAAGCGAATCTGAAGTAGATATTTTTCATAGTTCCTGATTTTCAATTATTTATTTAGGTCAATTCATCCACCACACCTTCACCCGTTCCGAATCCTCCCCCATTCTGGCCACTTGTTCCGCCCAGTTGTCAGGATTGTTCTCCGCTTCGGAAGGCGGATAAGGAAGGCGGTAATATTCCGGCATATTTCCTTCCCGGGGAGTAGCTCCCACCCGGCGGCTGAGCGCAAAAGCTTCCCAGGGTTGGCGGAAGGCATCCAGCCACCGTTGGGCGTAGATCAGCTCCAGCTTGTTTTCGCTGGAGAAAATGCTGAGCCGGGGATGGTTAAGTAGGGCAAATATTTCGTTTTCCGAAAGAGCAGGCGGTGCATTGGCCCACATTTCCGAACCGGCAGCTAAACGCTGCCAGAATTTAATAGAGTTTACCAACGCTACAGTATATTCCGCTTCTGCCTCCCCTTCATCCATGGCCACTCCCAAACCCCGAAAATAGGCTTCGGCTTTGATAAAGCCCATTTCGGCTGCCGTAAGAATGATCTCGGGAATATCTACATTATCCCGGATGAGGTAATAATTGAAAGGAGAATAAATGTTGGCATTCCCTTTTATGCCGTAATTATTGTCGCGGTGCTCTCCATAAGGGATACCGCCGGCGGGAGGCGTATCGGCATCAGGGATCTGAGGGAAGGGCGCCCATTGATTCGCATTGTTGGTTTCAAAGAAAATATTAGCCCGGGGGTCGTAAATGCCGCTGCCATCCGTATTGTCATTTTCGGATAAGTAATTCCAGATGGTAGTACCCATGCGCAGCTTGTTGTGCTCACGGAATGACCAGTTGACCCCATCATTTCTCCAGTCCTGCCTCCCGGGGTGCATACCGACTTCTTCCCCCGACTCGATAAGGGGCAAATCGTTCTCGATGATATTCTTAATGATCGGCGCAGCATAACCGGGGTCTTTTTCCACCATCCGCATGGCGTGGCGCAGGCGCAGGGAATTGGCGAACTTCCTCCATACCCAGAGGTCACCGTTAAACAGGTTGTCGAAATCGCCGAAAGACACATATTTTTCTCCGCTGGCCGTCCGTGGGTCGGGAGCGGCGTTGATGTTCTCTTCCACCCAGCGGAGTTCTTCCAGGAGGAATTTATATACCTCTTCCTGGGAATCAAATTTGGGGCGGGAGAAATCCAGGCTTTCGAAACCCTTCCCGGCATCGAAAAAAGGAACATCCCCGAAAAGGTCCGTCACTCGGAATGTTTTATAGGCCAACAGGACTTTTAATTGAGCTCTGACGTTAATCAGAGCCTCTTCTTCTACCTCCATCGCATCAAAGCGCCTTTCCAGTTCCCGGATATGCGCCAGCCCCCGGTAATAATCTCTCCAGATCTCCTCTATACCAATATTGATGTTGTCGAAACCCACACCGGTCTTGGCGGCCAGCTGAGTGATGCCATATAAAGTTTCGTTGTGTACATAAAACTGCTCGTTCCAGCCCAGGCGAAGGGAAGCGACGACGGTATTGAACAAAGGCCCGATATCCGCCTGAGTGGGAGAAAACGGGTTTTTATTGATCTCCTCAAAATCCTTGTCACAGGAGATCGTGAGAAAGATGAGGCTTGCCAGTATAATTTTAAAACTCTTCATTTTCATAACTGAAATCTTTGGAAGCACTGATGTCCCAAGGTTGGTTTATTGTTGTTGGTTGTTGGTTGCCTGCGGAAAAGGCTACGGGTTGCCGAACCAACAACGATCAACTGACAACGGTGCGATTATCCGCTTACTCACTCCGGTTCAAAAAGAAGCGTTCAGGCCGAGGGTGAAACTCCGCACCCCCGGGTAAGCAGCCCACTCCAGGCCCTGCGCATTGCCCGCGCCGTTGCTGCCTTCCGGGTTGACCTTATCCGGCAAAGTCGTGTAGAGGTAGAACAGGTCTCTTCCGGTAAGTGTAATATTCAGCTCCTGAAACACTTTAGTCTTTTGGGCCAGCTGTTTTGGAAACTGGTAAGATAAGGCCACCTCCCTCAGCTTCACCCACGTGTTTTCAATAATGCCCGGTTTGGAGTTGAACCTGCCCCAGCCGCCGGTATTACCGATGTATTTGAAATAATAATGCACCACCTTATCATTGGGCCTGCCGTCAGCGTAAACGCCATCGAGGATAACGCCCACGTTTCGGACATTTCCGTCCGGATCAGTATAGGGCAGGCCCTGGCCCATGCGTTCCGGCAGGGTTTCCGGGCTCTGGCCGGTCTGCAGCCCGATCACATAAGAGCCGGCATAGATGTCTCCTCCCCACTTCGTATCCACCAGTGTACTCAGAGTCAACCCTTTGAAGCCCAGGCGCATCGTCCAGCCGCCGATAAAGTCCGGTGAAGCATTACCGATGGGCGCCCGGCTGTCGGTGATCAGATAATGAGTTCCTTCCTCGTTGAGGATGGGTTGGCCCGTCTCCTCGTGATAAATATAATCATAGCCGATGATGGTGCCGTACCCTTCGCCTTCCTGGACGGTAATCGAAGGGCCGTTGAGCTCCCAGATGTTGGCCAGTTCCAGGCTCTTGGCGCCCTCGCCCAGGCTAACCAGGAAGTTTCGGTTGCGGCTGATGTTGAAGCCGGTTTCCCAGAAGAAATTCCGCTTCTCCACCAGGATGGCGTTGACGATAGCTTCAAAGCCTTTGTTTTCAAGGATACCCGTATTGATCCTCACGGTGCTGGCGCCCGCCGATGCCGGGAGGGGCGAATCGAGGATCTGGTCAAAAGAGCGGATGTAGTAATAGGTAAAGTCCATATTCACCCGCTCGTTGAGCAGGCCAAGGCTCAGTCCGGCCTCATAAGAGTTGGCCTGCTGCGGTTTCAGCCCGATCGGCGGAATGGTGGTGGGCAAAGATGCCGTCTGGTTGCTTCCGAAGGTACCGGTTGAATAGACGAAATCGATCTGGTAGGGGTCGGTGTCGCTGGCGGTCTGGGCATAAGCCCCCCTGAGTTTTAGAAAATTCAACCACCCTATACGGCTGAGATCAAAAGCATTACTGGCGATAAAACTCATGGATGCCGAGGGATAGAAATAGGAATTGGCGCCGGGTGGCAGGGAAGAACTCCAGTCATTACGCCCGGTCACTTCCAGGTACAGGTAGTTTTCGTAATTCAGGTTGAGGAAACTGTAAAGGGAATTGATCTTTTTCTCGAACCGGAATTCATTCGGGATCGGGACGGTCAGCCGGTCTTCGAAGTTATTCAAGGCAAAAAGCCAGGGGTTGATCCACCTGCCGGTGCTGCCTTTCAGCCCGTACTGGCTTCTGGACCACTGGGTGCCCCCGAAAGACAACCTCGCGCCCACGGGGGAATGGAAAACCCTTTCCTTATGCAAGGTGAGCAGGAATTCATTGTTGCGAACGATGTCCCTTCCCAGCTCATTGGAATAAAACCCGCTGGTGACTCCCAGGTTATCGATAGGTTGATTCCGGGTTTCGAACTGCGTAAGAGTAAAATCAGTCCCCATCCGGCCCATCGCGTTCAGCCAGGGGGTGATATCATAAGTAAGGGAGAGGGCGCCGATAAGCTTGTTCCTGTCCAGGTTGGTGTTGTTTTTGTAGGTATTCCACCACAGGTGAGGCGGAGAAAAGTCGAATGGGTAGCCCCCTTCAAAGTCGTAATTGTTCCGCGTGCCGTCGGGCAGGATGTTGATCTCCTTTTCCAGCCCCTTATAGCTGCGGGGCCAGCTGTAGAGGATACCCTTTCCGAAAGAGTTTTCATCGTCATCGCCCAGCGTTGGGCTGTTCAGGCGGTGGTAATTGATATAGGACAGGGAAAGATCGGCATGCACCTTTGAAGAGATGTCCAGCCCGGACCCGAGGTTGACGGTAGTCTGGTTGTAGTTGCTGTTGGGAATGATGGCGTCGTGATCAGTGCGGGTGAGGGACACCCGGAGGGTTCCCATCTCCCCTCCCCCCGAAAATGACAGGTTGTGGGTGGTGGTGTGGCCGTTGGAAAAGTACAGCCTGAGGTTGTCGGGCTGGGGGTTGAAGGGGCGCATTTCCCCGTCCCACCACTGCACCATCTGCCCTTCCATACGTGGGCCCCAGGATACGCCGGTAGAATAAAAACCGAACAGCTCGGTGGTCGCTTTGCCCAGGGGGCCATCTTCGGCATGGTTCTCCCGGGGATAGATGAAAACGCCTTCATCATTTACCGGAAGGGAGGGTTCCAGCAGGTTGACCGGCCCTCCGGCTCCGAAGATGTTCTGGACTTCGCGGTAGCGGAAAGGCTCGATCACCTTGTGCATTACGGTATAATCGATACCTATCCCGCTGCGTTTCTTTCCCCGCTTCGTACTGATGAGGACTACGCCGTTTGCACCACGTGAACCATAAAGGGCGGAAGCGGTGGGCCCTTTCAGTATATTGACCGACTCGATGTCATTGGGGTTGATGTTGTTGATGGCCGAGCCCCAATCCACCCCATTCTTTATACTGGTCAGCCCCGGTTCATTCTCAAGCGGCACGCCGTCCACAACGATGAGCGGCTGGTTGTTCCCGTTGATGTTATTATTTCCCCTGATAACAAAGCGGGTAGTGCCGCCGTCGACCCCGTTCGTATTGGAAACCTGCACGCCTGCCGACCTTCCACTCAGAGCGTTCACCAGGTTGGGTGCATTGGAGAGTAAAAGCTCTTCCCCTTCGAAGCTTTCCGTAGAGTAGCCGACCTCCTTTTTCTGCCGCTTGATGCCCAGGGCGGTCACCACCACCTCGTCCAGTTTCTGGGCATCCTCCTGCATGGAAACACTGATAATGCTCCTGCCATTGATCTCCACTTCCTGGGCTTTATAACCGATATAACTGAAAATCAACACACTGGCGTCATCCGGCACTTCCAGCTGGTAGGCGCCGTCCACATCGGTAATCGTTCCTTTTTCCGGATAGGACTTGACAAAAATGCTAAGGCCGATCAATGGGGCGCCGCTATTGGCGTCGGTTACGACCCCTGTCACCTCTTTCTGGGCGAGAAGGGTTCCCGAAATACCTGCAGTAAAAAGGAGCAGTAATGCTACTTTGATTCCGGAAAAACGGTATGCCATGAAAACCGGGTTTTTCGTTTAGTGCTTATGGGATGGAGCTAAGGTAAGAAAAGAAAAGTTCAGCCGGCCTATTGCATCATGAATTTCGCGGGAGGAGAAATGGTCAGAAAAGTTCATACTGCCCCCGCGCCTTTTCCATCGTTTTTTCGACAGTTTCCTTCTCCGCGGCCTTTCCCTTCAACATCCGCTTAACTACCCGCAGGCGATGAGTGTAACGGGCCTGTTTTTTATTGTAGATACCGAAGTGGTCAATAGAGTCGATGCGGACGCTACCGTAAGCGTGCATCACCTCATTGTTGGGCAGAATGATCCCACAGTGAGCGATCCTGCCGGCCTTATTCTCGAAGAAGGCAATGTCTCCGGCGCGGCTCTGTTCGACGAAGTCTACCGCTTCGCCAAGATAGACCTGCTGCTCGGCCTCACGCGGCATCTGTATGCCGGCCAGCTTGAAAACCATTTGTATCAGGCCGGGGGCGTCGATGCCCATGGGCGAACGGCCACCCCAGAGGAAGGGGGCATACAGATATTTGCGGGCGATCTTGAGGATAAATTCGGGAGTCTGATCGATGTTTTCCGGGAAGACGGCCTGGCCGCTGAAGGTGAAGTACTGCTCTTCCAGTTTAAAGCGCATACCGTCAAAGCCGGGTAGCTGGGCCCCCATGACAATGGGCACGCAGAAGTCCTGGGCGAGAATGGTGTGAAAGAGTTCCAGGCTGTAGGCAAATTCGCGCTGAAAGCGGTCAAACTCACTGGGCGTAACGGGCTTGAGCTGATTGGAGGCCACCCAGCCCACGAAATTGTCCCAGCCACAACGGATCTTCGTCCATTGCCGGCCTTTGGTTTCCAGCACTTCCGCCAGCTCACCGAACAAAAGCTGGGAGGTCATCTCGCTCTTATTCGAGGAGCTGTTCCGAATGGGAACAATACTTACCGGACAAATTACATACGACATGTGGGGCCGTTTTTACGCTCCGCCTGCGTCCCTGCTGCCAGTTCCTCCTGCTGCGGTTGGGTTAAGCATATTACCAAAAATAATAATTATCCGGGAAAGTCCGTTGTCTTCTTTGAATTATCCGTTACTTTTGCGCGGACTTCAGGTTAACCAACCACTACCGAGTATATATGAAACAATACTTACCGATCCTTTTTCTGCTTGCTGCGGCCCTGGCCGGCGGGGCCCAGGACCAGCATTTCACCCAGTTCTTCGCCTCTCCCCTGACGCTCAATCCGGCGCTGACCGGCACTTTCGACGGCAAATACCGCGTCGCCTTCATCTATCGTGACCAGGAGCCGTACAAGACCTTTGCCGGGGCCATCGACCTGCGGTTCAACTTCCGCAATATCGGCAAGCGGTACAAGGACGCCTTCGGAGTTGGCGTGGTTTTTTACAACGACAAAGTGCCGGAAGTGGGCTATTCCAACAACCAGATCAACGTATCGGGTGGTTTCCACAAGTCGCTCAGCCCCCGCAACGACCAGTTCCTGAGCATCGGGGGCCAGGCGGGTATTTCCCAGCGCAACTTTGGCTATGGAAACCTCTTCTTCGAAGACCAGTTCTCCGGTTCTTCCGGCTACGACAACCCAACCGGGGAGATATTTCCCGAAAACAACTTTACCGTAGCTGATTTTGCCGTTGGTGTAAACTACTCCTATTCCCCCGAGCGCTCCGTAGGGCTGTTCGCCGGCGCGGCCATGCACCACATCCTCGAGCCGGAGGTGAGCTTCTACGCCAGCGACGATGACCCCGACCGGGCAGACCCTAATACTCTACTGCGCAAATATTCCGCCTACGTAAACCTGCGGATACCGGTAAGCGAATCACTTCAGTTCCATCCCCGCGTTCTGCTGTATAACCAGGGCCCCCACCTTGCGCTCAACGCCGGCAGCAACATCCGCTTCCTCGTCGACGACATCAGCGGCACGGCTCTCCATGTCGGCGCCTGGGCCCGCCCGGTGCGCAATGCCGACGACAGTTTCTCTCTCGACGCCATTGTCGGCATGGTAGGTATCGAATACAGCAACTTCCTGCTCGGCTTTAGCTACGACGCCCGGACGAATGCGCTGGGCACCCCGAGAGAAAGACGTGGGGCTATCGAGATCTCCATCGCTTATTTGGGGGAGTATGAGGATGAGGTGGTGTTGTGTCCGAAATTCTAGAGCATAATTCCGTAACATAGTTCCACCCCCACCACATACTTTGAGCTCTTAGTCGGCCGGAAGGGAAGATGCTGAAGTATGAAGTCGCTTTCCTCTTCGTCTTCCTGCTCATATTTCACCTCCAGAATAACAGCCGGCAGACAATAGGGTAACAACCGCCCTTCCTGTTCCCGGTAAGCGCCGAACTGCAATTCGCTGTCGATAGTGATGCGGAAGCGGCCTTTGGGCGTGGCCCAGTAGGAGCGGTAGTAAGAGTTGAACAACACCGGCTGCAATTCCGGGCCGTAGCCGAGGTGGCGCCTGGCCTTTTCCAGCAGGCCATCCAGCTTACCCGCCAAATATTGGCCCTTTGGCAAAGGGAAACTCTCTTTCCGCCCCAGCAGATTGTCCTTAACCTTGGTTTCCAGAACCGGGTCTCTGGCCACTTCAAAGGGCCGGCCATACCAGCGCAGGCGGTGCTTAACGCGTTGGGAAACGCCGGCGGTATTGTCATGGAAGGCACTGAAATCAGGCGTATCGAAATAGAGGTTGTTGACCCATCGGGGGGAAAAGAGGGGGCGAAAGCCGGCAGGGTGCAGGCGGACGGCCTGTTCGAAGATGGCGGGGTGGATATTATCGAGTTTGTATTTTCGTTCGTATCTCATGGAGGCTGTTGATTCGTGGTTCGTTATTCGTTGATTCGTGGTTCGTTATTCGTTGATTCACACCGCAAGGCCCGAATCACGAATCAACGATTCACGGCAATGGCACATTCTCCACGATCTCCAGCCCGTAGCCGATCAGGCCGATGCGGCGTTTGGGGTTATTAGTGATCTGGCGGATCTTGGAGATGTTCAGTTCGCGCAGGATCTGAGCGCCAACGCCAAAGTCCCGCTGGGTCATTTCGCTTTTTTTCTCCAGGGCAGGATTTTCTCCCTGCTCTTCTTTCTGCCGATAGGCCTCCAGGCGGTGCAGAATAGTGTCCGCCTTTTCACTGTGCCGCATGTAGAGCAGGAGGCCTTTTCCTTCTTCCGATATCATCTCGATAGACTGCTGCAGTTGTACGCCGTAATCATCGAACAGGGTGCCGAGAATATCCCCGGTTTCGGTGGAGGAATGGACCCGGACAAGGACCGGCTCTTCGGGTTCCCATTGGCCACACTTAATAGCCAGGTGAATATCGTTCGTGGTGATCTGCCGGAAAGCAATGACCTCGAAGTTGCCATATTTCGTTTCCAGGTTGACGGATACTTCCTGCTTCACGATTCGTTCCGTACGCATGCGGTAAGCCACCAGGTCTTTTATGGCGATGATCTTCAGGCCGAACTTTTCGGCAATATCCGTCAGTTGCGGAAGGCGGGCCATGGTGCCGTCCTCGTTAAGGATCTCCACCAGCACGCCGGCGGGGGCAAACCCGGCCAGCCTGGCCAGGTCGATAGCCGCTTCCGTGTGGCCGGTGCGGCGAAGCACCCCGCCCGTTTTCGCCCGAAGGGGAAAAATATGCCCGGGGCGGGCGTAATCGGAAGGCTTGGTACCGGGGTCTACCAAAGCGCGGATGCCGGTGGCCCGGTCATAAGCTGAAATACCGGTAGTACAGCCTTTGCCGATCAGGTCAATGGAAACGGTGAAGGCCGTTTCATGCAGGGCCGTATTGGAAGACACCATCATGTCCAGCTCGAGCTCATCGGCCCGTTTCTCATCAATAGGCGCGCAGATCAGGCCCCTGCCATGGGTTGCCATGAAGTTGATGATCTCCGGAGTGACACATTCAGCAGCGCAAATAAAATCGCCCTCATTTTCGCGGTCCTCATCATCGACAACGATGATCACCTTGCCGGCCTTGATATCGGCAATGGCCTCTTCTATCGAATCCAGTTTAAGGCTTTGATCGATGGTCTCTTTTAGTTGGTTCCCAGACATTAGAACGAATACCTTTTATGAAATTAATAAAGCCTCGGAGCAGGGCCAGGTTCATCATTACAAAGTAACGCGCTCCTCTCAGTGGTAACAGGTTTAACCCCAGGGAGTTAAACAGCACGTCCAGCAAAGGTAAGAATATCAAAGCGCCTGCCATAACCCAAAACAGCAGAGTATAGAATATGTTGCCTCCCAATGCCAAAAGGCCGGAACAAAGGAGAAGGGCCAGCATGAAGAACGGCCCCACCCAGCGGAGTACTTTATGGGAGAAAAAGGCAAAACCCAACGGCCCTACCGGAGGCCACCACAAATGGGGGAATGAAAGCATGTTCTGAAAATTGCCGGCCGAAATGCGGGCTTTGCGTCGAAACTCCTCGCGAATTTCGTGAGATACGGGTTCCCGGCAGGTGGCCTCCAGGTCGTTGATCGCCTTACCGCCCTGCTCAAATACCTTCATGGTAATGTAGAAATCATCCACCAGAAAATTGGAAGGTACTTTGGAAAAGCGGTTCGCACGAAGAGCATAACAGCCTCCGAAAGGCCCGATCATCTTACCCCACACCAGCCCTTCCCGATGTTTCAGGCGAACCTCGGAAGATATGTATTCATCCTCGGCCCGAGAGATGTCTTCTTCCGTAATGCCAATGTGTATCATGTGGGCATCTACAATATCAATCTCAGGGTTTTTAAAGTGGCGGGCAAGAGCACGGGCACAGTGCGGGTCCATCATGACACTGGCGTCGGTGATGATGAAAATGTGCTCCGGGCCGGCGCCTTTTTTCCTAAGGGCCATATCAGCCAGTTCATTGATCACCCCCGGTTTCCCCCGGCGTTCTGTGAAAGGGAAAAAATGAATATTAGGATTATCGGCTGCATATCTTTCAAGAATGGCATTGGTTCGGTCAGTTGAACAGTCGGACCCAATATACACACTGAGTTTTCCTTCCGGATAATCCAGCCGAAGCAGGCTGTCCATTTTTTGTTGGATGACTCGTTCCTCATTATAAGCCGACATAATGGTGGAAACCTGTGGCCATTCATCCTCCTCCGTATAGGTATGTGTATTCAGCTTTTTCCCCCTGGATAACCACTTCAGCAACAAGGGGTAGAACAGGTAAGAGTGCAGGATGCCCAATAAACTCAGCCAGAATATGACAGCTGCTATCCACTCCATAATCAGGCTACCTCCATCGTTAAGGCAAGATAGGCCTCCAATAGCCGACGGGCAATGGCCCGGCTATCGTATTGTTCTACCACCAGTTTCCGGGCCTGCCTTCCCATATATTCCAGCTGTCGGCCCTGTTGAAGACAGAATTCCACCTGCCTCAGAAACTGGTCCGGCGTATCAGCAAGTAGAACCTCCTTTCCCGGGCGCGCAGCAATGCCCTCCAGGCCCACGGTAGTGGACAGTACCACCCTGCCCAGAGCCATTGCCTCGAGTATCTTTGCACGCATCCCGCTGCCCGATAACAGGGGGACAACCATCAGGTTGTGCCCGTTAATGAATTCCGCAGCATCCGGTACTTCTCCATGAATGATGATGTTTTTAGGGGCGAGTTTATGCTCCCAGCCGCCCGGAGTGTTGCGGCCGGCAATATGGAACTCAAGGCCAGGATATTTCTTCCGCAAGGGCTCCCAGATCTTCTGAAGGAACCATTGAAGGCCCTCCAGGTTCGGCATCCAGTCCAGTGAACCGATGAAAGAAAGGGAAAAGCGGCGCCGGTAGCTGTCGTAATCGGGCTGATAGGACTCAGAATAAATGCCGATCGGAGCGACAACCGCCGCATTTCTATACCCCAGTTTCCGGAAGCAATCCAGGTCACGCTGTGTAATAGCCACCAGGATATCATATTGTTTCAGTTGTTCAACTTCATAGCGGTATAGCTTACGTACCAGGTGTTCCAGGTACCATCGCTTCGGCAGAAAGGTTGTATTTGCGGTTATTCGCCGCCAGATCTCATGCTCTACATTATGTGCACGCATAGACACCAAAGCGTCCGAATATTGGCGGATCGTAGAGATATAAGGCGAAAGGTAAGGCGTCTCCAGTTGAATGAGGTCAAAAGTATTATTCTTCAGGACCTCAATGAGTTGTGCCCGGAAAGCCTGGGAAATGAACCGCGTTATGTGATATGACTCCCGGGAAAAAAGGTTAAGGAAGGCATCCGCCGGTTTCACGCGATTGTCCACGGGAACCTTATAAATGTCGCGGTAATGGCCCAGCGCTTCCGGGCGGCCATTGTCGGTGAAGTAGTGTTTCCGGGTGTTCATCGCCAGCAAAGACACCTCACAGCCCAGTTCGTGAAGGGCCCGGCTAAGGGTAGTTACTGCAATAGACTCGCCGTCTTTGAGGGGGTAAGGGAATTTCTTGCAAAGTTGAAGTATTTTCATGCAGTTTGCTGGTTTGAGGCCCTGTTCGGATTCGCAAAAATAGCCTTTTTCTTCTATATAGACGGAGGTGCAGGGGGGAATGGTTGATTGGGTGATTCGTTGATTCGTTAATCGGGTTGCCCTGCGGGATGCTCAGGGTGAAATCGGACGCAAGATCAACGGATCAACCCCATCAAACTAATCAACCAAAATCTCATCTTCCTTACTCCAGGGCGGGGATACGACACACCAGAACTCCAGCCTTTCTTCCCCGGTATTCTCGATGTACTGCCGGGCGCCGGCGGGAATGAACAATACATCTCCGGATTGTGCTTCAGTTTCTTCCTGCCCAATGTAAGCCCGCCCCCTACCCTTCCGGATGATGTACAATTCCGTGCTGCTGCGCAGAATATGAGGCAGAGAAGATTGCCCTGGCTCCAGTGTAGCATAAGCCAGGCTATAACCCAACGCCAACCCGTCATTTCCGGGATTTAATACTTCCCGGATGAGGGTGTCGTCTCCGGCAGTGAACGGCTTTATGTTTTGGATGTTTTTTTTGATCATTTTATTGATAAAATGGAAAGAAAATTTTAACTGAGTAAAATAAAATAATGATGAAAATATTTTCCAGGCGAAAACCTGGAAAATATTTAAATACTTATTTGGACTTTAGCGCGTTGTTATCCCTGTTGACATCCGCCATACCCTCATCGGGGTCAATGATCACATCGAGAATGTCATCAGGGCTGGCATCCAGGACAAATTCATAGGTTGGGGCTACCCAGGGCCAGTCTTCCAGGACGCGGAAAGGGATATCCGAAGGTTTAACCGGCTTATGGCCTCTCATGATACGGAGAGGGATATTGAACATTTCCTTGCGCCCGTCGGCGTAATGGACCAGGACATCCACCGGCATGGGCAAGGGGCCGGCCCTTTCCAGGGTAACTACCGTTTTGCCGGCGGATTCGGGAGCTTCGCCTATACTCCTCACTCCGTAATCTATGGTATGGGTGGTATTGACCCAGTACTCCCGGTACCAGTCCAGTTCAAGGCCAGACTGCTTTTCCATTACCCTTATGAAGTCATTGGAATTGGGGTGTTTGAACTTCCAGGTATCGAAGTACCTCAGCATTCCCTTGCGGAAGGCATCCCGGCCGATGATGTACTCCAGTTGCGACAGAAAAACCGCCCCCTTTACGTAAGCGGCAATACCATAGGCCGTATTGGTCACGAAATGGTCGGCATGAGTGATCAGGGGTTCTTCGAAGCCACTTCTGGCAAAGTTTACATAACCCCGATAATCACTGGCGTGCGGGTTATCCAGCACCCGCCCGGGGATCAGCCCTTCTTTACGCAGATAATTCATCACCTCGTCGCTGGCCCAGCTGGTAAAGCCTTCATCCATCCAGGCGTAGAGGCTTTCATTGGTGCCCAGGATCATTTGGTACCAGCTGTGCATCAGTTCATGAACTGAGACACCAACCAGGCTGCCCAGGCTCCGCTCTCCGGTGATGAGGGTGGCCATGGGATACTCCATCCCCCCATCGCCCCCCTGTATAAAGGAATACTGCTTATAAGGGTACTGGCCGTAATTCGCATTGATAAAGTCAAAGGCTTTGTCCATTATGCCAGGCAGCCGGCTCCAGGCCTCCGTTGTATTTTCATTCTTCTGATAGAAGAAGTGGAGCACCGTACCATCCTCACGGGTAAAAGTATCGTGGGTGTAATCCGGGTCGGCCGCCCAAACGAAATCGTGAACATTGGGGGCAATAAAATGGTAGCTAAGTTTTTTGCCACTGCTTCCGGATGGGCTGTCGCTGTATCCGTGGCCGATCTCATCCGGGTTTTGCAGGTAACCGCTAGCGGCAACAACATAGTCCCGGGCAATGTTGATGGTGACATCAAAATCACCCCAGACGCCGTAGAATTCCCGCCCGATGTAGGGGTTGGCATGCCAGCCCTGATAGTCGTATTCGCACATCTTAGGGTACCATTGCGCCATGGAATAGGCAATGCCCTCTGCATTATCACGGCCGGAGCGTCGGATATGCACCGGAACCTGAGAGTGGAACTCCATTTCGAAAACAGCCTTGCTGCCGGGCAATATGGGGCGATCCAGCCACACTTCCAGGATAGTGCCTGCCACTTCATAGGTAACCGGCTCTCCGTCCATCTTAAGAGAACGGATCCTATGATACCCCATTTCCTCTTCCCGGAGGCTGTATATGCGGCTGCCTACCCGGGGGTCGGGGTCGGCGATATTACGGGAGCGTACATCCATCATGGAATTGGGCTGAAAAGCATTAAAATACAGGTGGTAGAATACCCTGTCCAGGGTGTCAGGAGAGTTATTGAAGTAGGCCAGCCGCTGGGTACCGGTAAACTGATGGCGTTTTACGTCAAAATCGATCGCCATTTCGTACGCTACCCTCTGCTGCCAGCGCTCTGGCTGCGCCTGTATACAGAAAGAGGTCAAAACAAAAAGCACCAATAATTTCCAGTTGGCCATGCTATACTATTTGATTATTCCGATATAAAGAGGTTAAATTTTTCCCTTGGATAAGGCCGCCAGGACAAAACCAACGGCGAACAGGACACTCAATCCTCCTCCGTCCACTGAGGGCTGGAAGTATCCTGAAATTCGATCCTTCGAAAAAGCTTTCCCCAATCCTTCCACTTGTACCGGCGGGCGGCGGCGAACAGGAACAAAAGGCCACTCGCCATAGCAACCGCCAGCATCAGGCCGGCATCCAGTTCCTGTACCTGAAAAAGGGAAGGCGTTTGTAAGGAAGAAGCTTCAAAGTTAACGATGGCTGCCCCGTAAATATTGGTCGCAGCATGCAGTCCCAGCGCCAGTTCAGTGCCCTCGTCCATCAAAGTGAGCAGGCCCATCAGCAGGCCGAAACCAATATAATACCCCATCATCAGGGCAAAACCGAACTGGCCGACCTCCCTGTTGGCAAAATGAAGGAGGCCAAACCCGGCGGAAGTAAGCAGAAGGGGCATCCAGCGGTTGCGAAACAACAATCCGAACCCCTGCATCAGGTACCCCCGGAACAAAGCCTCCTCGAAAGTAGTTTGCAGGGGCAGGATCAACAGGGCGATCAAAAGCAGGGGAAAAAAACTGGAAAGTTCAAACTGCCATCTATAATTCCCGGGGTCAATGAAATAGGCCAGAGCCTCCATCACAGCACTCAGGCCAAACCAGAAAACAAAAGCAAAGCCGACACGGCCCCAATCCAGCCGGCTGCGGCCGGTGAACACATCAGTGGTTTTCTTTCCGTGAAGGCTTTTGATACACAGAATGAGCGCCGCCAGGGCGCTTACGAAAGACAGCAGTATAAGAAGAAGGCCGAGGTTGGGGTCCACCCCCAGGACAGAGAAATCCATCGTTTCCTGGAATTCTTCCAGTTTTTCGAACCCACCGGCTTCTTTGCCCATCTTCATACTGATAACAACACCAAGAGGGAGCTGCCCGATGAAAGCGCCGATGATCACGACAATAATCGTTATTACGTACTTGAAAGGAGCATTATCCCCCCTTCTGGCAGCTTCAAAAAATGACATAGCTAAATTTTTATTGCCATCCGGCTTCCTTGAGTATCTGCACAGCCTTGGCATTGTACTGGCCCAGGAGGTTGAGTTCCAGGTCGTCCTCTTCCACGGGCCCTACCTCCTCAACAATGAAATCGGACGGGATGGCCATCACGTTGACAGGATGTTCCTGAGCGGCCCGGGGATAGTCCATCTGAGCTTCTTTGCCGGTCATGTATTCCAGAAAAGCCACGGCTTTTCTCACCTCTCCTCCTTTGGGTACGGCGGCACAGGTGACATTGATGTGCGTATTGAATGGCCCGTTCTTGGGAATTATGAGCTGAGCCCCTTCGCCTATCAGGTATTCCTGATAGGTCAGCGGATACCGCAGATACCCCAGGTCACTGGCGGTGGTAATTGCAATATCGCCCTGCCCGGAAGCCAGGCCGCGCAACTGGTCCATGGTATTGCCCTGGGGCTCTCTGGCAAAGTTCAGCATTACGGCGGCCACCCAGGCGCGGGCAGCGTCCTCCCCGTTATGGAGGATGAAGGAAGCTACGAGAGATTGGAGGTAAGGGTCCTCCGATGATGGCGCCAACACCTTGCCACGGAAGCGGGGCATAGCCAGGTCTACCCAGGTATTCAGGTTAGTGGGCTGGATACGCTCACTGCTGAAAGCAATGGCCGGCACGATACGGCTCAGCCCCGTCCAGTACCCCTCGTAGTCACCAAGTACATCTTTAAAATACTGGTCGATACCGGGTAGTTCGTAAGGCTGCAACAGCCCTTGAAGCCGGGCACGGAATGCCATCGAAACCTCCGGAAAGATCACGATATCGGCAGGGCACTGCTCGCCCTCCTCCCGGATACGGGAAGCCAGGATCTGCGCGGGCATTTCCACCACTTCCACTTCAAGGCCGCTCCGCTGTTCAAACCGCTGGAATACCGAATCTTGCCCGGGTAATAAACGATAAGTATAGATGGCCAGCACATTCCCGGGCCGGCTGGCCATATTGTCCTTTTCAGCCCCCCCGCCACTGCATGCCATAAGCAGCGCTGTGGCCATCAGAAGGAAACTGCCTATACAGGAAAGCCCATTCATAACTTGCATTCATTTTTTTTGCGGTGCAAATCTAAGATATATTTGGGGTATCGCCCAATAGTGGAGCTACGGCCAACCTCAATACCGCTTTTTCTTGTTATATTCCATGTAGTAAGGCCGTGGTTTTTTCATTTTCTGTAATTTGTCACGCGATCATACTGCCTCTTTTGGGAATTGAATTATTTTTGCCTCAACTGAAAGGCATACCAATAAAAACAAGAAGAATTTATGAACAGCAAGATCCAGCTTCGATTTGGCATCATCTCTATCATAGTCCTGGCAGCCGCTATGAGCCGGCTGCTTCCCCACCCCTACAATTTCACTCCGATCGGCGCCATGGGCTTATTCGGCGCAGCCTATCTGTCAAGGAAAGCCCTGGCTTTTCTGGTGCCTTTCCTGGCCATGTGGGTTAGCGACCTGCTGTTAAACAACATCATCTACGCCCGGCTCTATCCGGATTTTTACGGCGAGGGCTTTGTCTGGTTCGGCAACCTCTGGGTTTACGGCGCCTTTGCCGCCATCGTCGGCCTCGGGTTTGTATTGTTACGGAAGGTGAAGGTTGCCAACCTCCTGGTTGCCAGCCTCATAGCCTCCGTCCTCTTCTTCCTGGTGACCAACTTCGGAGCATGGGTGGCCGATCCGAAATACCCTAAGACAGCTGCCGGCCTGATGGCTGCATACGCTGCCGGTATCCCCTTCTTCTGGAATACCCTGCTGGGCGACCTGTTCTATGTTGGCGTCCTCTTTGGCAGCTATGCATGGGCACAGCGACGCTTTCCTGTTCTGGCGATTGGGAAGGCATAGTACCCTTGGAACGAAGTTCCCGGGAAGTTATCATGCCTGCCCAGAGCCTCCTGCAGCTATTGGTTGTTACTGACAACCAATGGCGCAGGACCCGAGCGGCAGGACGACCATCCGGCAACAGATAACAGACAAAGGCCCTGCTAATGCCCAAACCACAGACGCTAAAGGAAGGTACTGACTACTATATCGAGAACGGATTATTCGTATTCACAGAACGCTATCTGCTGAAGAGGGGATACTGTTGCCAGAGTGGTTGCCGGCATTGCCCGTATGGGTTTAAAAAGGAAGAACAGGAAAAGGACAAAATAAAAGGCAGAAACTGAGATACTAAACGCCATCAATCCTTACGGGCCCCCTCTTTCTCTTCCGTTTCCTTCTCCTCCTTATCTTCGGGGTACTCTATCCGGACATGGTGGACGGACTTCATCATCTGCCGGAAGACAGCCTTACATTCTTCCAGCTCCTCAAAGGTCATGTTGGAATTCTCGAACTGTCCCTGGGTGACCTTTCCGGAAATGATCTTGTCGATCAGGTTACCCAGGCTTTCTTCGGTGGGAGACTTCAGGCTTTTACAGGCCGCTTCGATAGAATCTGCCATCATAAGGATGGTTTCCTCTTTGCTGCGAGGCTTGGGGCCGGGGTAGCGGAATTCGCTTTCCTCCACCTCTTCTTCCGGATGTTCCTTGATGTAGTTCCGATAGAAATACTCCGTCCGTGTGGTGCCGTGATGCGTTCTAATGAAATTGACGAGTATACCCGGCAGGCGTGCCTTTTTCGCCATTTTCACTCCTTCATTGACATGGCTGATAATTACCCGTGCGCTTTCGAGGTCTGAGATATCGTCGTGAGGGTTTTTCCCGCTTTGATTTTCGATGAAATACTCCGGTTTAGCCACTTTGCCAATATCGTGGTAAAGGGCGGCCACCTTGACCAGAAGCGGGTTGGCGCCGATCTTTCGGGCGGCTTCCTCCGCCAGGTTGGCCACCTGCAACGAATGCTGCATAGTGCCCGGCGCCTTTAGGGAAAGCTCCCGAAGCAAAGGGCGGTTCATATCCGACAACTCCACCAGCGTGATCGAGGAAGTGAACCCGAAAAAGCGCTCCAGCAACGGGATCAACGGATAAGCCAGAAGCGTCAGGAACGAACTGAGGGCCAGCCAGGAAGCTTCCGTCCAGTCTACGTCCATAATGTATCCTTCTACGATTAGGGAGAGCCCTAGGTAACCGGTCGCATAGACCAGGAAAATGAAGAATATCGAATAGAAAAAGCGGGACCACTCCCGGGTTTCGACATCGCTCAACAGAACCACGATTCCAGCGAGTATCTGCAGGAAGGCGAATTCATACCCCAGGCTCGACAGGAAACTGGCCAGCAATACGACCACCAGGTGAGTGAACAGCGCCAGGCGTTCATTGTAAAAGGTCTTGATCACGATCGGCAAAATGCAGAAAGGGATCATGTAAGTACTCAAGGCCTCTACTTGCTCCACCACATAAACCAGATAGCTGTAGGCAACGAGCCACAATAAAATGAAGATCAACTTATTGAAACTGGCAAATACCGGCTTGGCATACAAGCGGACGTACAGGAGGAAGACGCCGATGATCAGGGCGGATAAAAGGAAATACCCGCCTAGTACCCCTAAATAAGATTGTTTCTGAGTGACCTCCTCCTCGTACTGTTGCCGGAAGGAGATCAGTTTCTGGTAGATATCATCAGTGATATAAGCGCCTTTAGTGACAATGAGTTGCCCTTTCGAAACCCGGCCCTTAAAAACAGGAACTTTAGAAAGCTCTTCTTCCAGTATTTTCTGGCTCAGGGTATCATTGTAGGTGAGGTTAGGGCTGATCAGGCCCTCCAGGAGGGGGTACAAAAACTCGGGTTCGGCAAGGTTGCTGTAGGGCAGGGAATCACTGAGCAGTTCTTTGGCTTCATCTACTTTGAGCAGGTTGCCTACCGTCCGGGGCTGGGTCGTATTCCCCCGCACCACATTGATGACGAAGTCTTCGCCTTTGTCCTGGTGTTGGGGCGCCAGTTGAAGGATACCCCGCTGGAAGAGATTCTCCAGGAAGCGCTTACCAAATTGCAGGTATTTTTCCGGCCGGTCGACCACATCCTCGAATTGCCCTTCTCCCTGTACAAGTTCCAGCTGGTGGTCAAACTCTCCTGCCAGGCTTCTTTTCCTGTCCTTTATGATATCCAGGTTCAGTTCGTAGAAAGGAGTAAAGTTTTCGCGCAGTTTCTTTTTTTCGGCCTCTACCTCCTCGGCCGGCTTGCGGATGGCAAAGTCAAACGGGGCCCGCAGGTCATCGTAACGCCACGGCTGCCCCTTGTCAAACTCGTATTTGAATTTGGCATTATTCGGAAACAAAAAGGTTATGAAAGCCACCACTCCTGCAATCATCAGGTATTTGACCAGGGTTGGCAGGCCTTCTATCGTCGTTCTCCATGCACTCATAGTATACAAATATAAGCATTAGCCGGTACAAACTGCTGCTAAATTCAGCTGCCGGCCTTACGGGGCGCCCAATGCACCTCTTCCACACCCCGTAAATGAGCTATCTGACGAGCCAAAATGAAAAGGTAATCCGAAAGCCGGTTTAAATATTGGATAATTACGGGCTCAACCTTTTCCTGCTGGGCCAGAGCGACCACCAGCCGTTCCGCACGGCGGCAAACGCACCGGGCTACATGGCAATACGACACAGCAGGATGTCCGCCGGGAAGGATGAAATTCTTAAGTTCCGGCAGGGATTCATCCATCCGGTCCATTTCTTCTTCCAGCAGGCTAATGTCTTCCGGCTTGATATCAGGCACCTCCATTTTTTTGTCGGGGTCGGAAGCAAGATTTGAACCGATGGTGAACAGGCGCCCCTGAATTCCCTTTATCACAGCCCTGGTGGTATCTTCTTCACTGTAATCCCGGACCAGCCCCAGATAAGAATTCAGCTCGTCAACGGTGCCATAGGCATCGATGCGGATGTGGCTCTTGGGCAGGCGCCTGCCTCCGAATAGAGAAGTCTCCCCCTCGTCTCCTGTTTTAGTATAAATGCGAAAGGCCATAGTTTTTTAGTTTGTTCCAGTCAAACATAACAAAACTATGGTAGAGAAGTTTGGGGGCAGGAGGTGGTTGATTGAGTTGATGGGTTTATTTGTTGATTAAGTTCAGGGCTTCGAAAGCAGCCCTCAATCAACTAAACAACTCAATCAACCTAATGAAGCATCACCCCTGCTTATAACGGTGCTCCGGGTCGTCCACGGTAACGATATTCTCATTGATGGCGTCGCTTTCCACCATTCCGTCCCGCAGGCGCACGGCGCGGTGGGCGTGCTCGGCGATGTCTGGTTCGTGGGTAACGAGGATAACGGTATTTCCCTGCCGGTGGATGTTTTCCAGAATACCCATGATCTCGATGGAGGTTTTGGTATCGAGGTTGCCGGTAGGCTCATCGGCCAGGATGATGGAAGGGTCGTTGACCAGGGCGCGGGCGATGGCCACGCGCTGCCGCTGGCCGCCGGAGAGTTCGTTCGGTTTATGTTCTACGCGGTCCCCCAGGCCGACAGCGTCGAGCACCTGCATGGCCTTATCGCGGCGGGCGGCTTTACTGATGCCGGCATATACCAGGGGAAGGGCGACATTTTCCAGGGCGGTAAGGCGGGGAAGAAGGTTAAAGGTTTGAAAAACGAAACCGATCTCTTTGTTGCGGACTTCGGCCAGCTCGCTGTCATCCATGGTGCTGACATTGGTCCCGTTGAGCCAGTAATCTCCGCTGCTGGGGGTATCGAGGCAGCCCAGCAGGTTCATCAGGGTGGATTTTCCGGAACCGGAAGGCCCCATCAGGGCGACGAACTCATTGCGCTGAATATCCAGCGTGATCCCCCGCAGGGCGTGGACTTTTGTCGTCCCCATGATGTAAGTCTTGGTCAGTTCTTTAACGGAGATAATCGTGCTCATACCAATCTTTTAACTTTCTGTCAAAGGTCAATTACTTTCGGCACCCTGAAATGCTCGCCGTCATGATCCGGCGCATTGCGCAAGGCCTCTTCCCGGCTCACCTGCCCTTCTACCTTATCTTCCCGGAGGATATTCACATCTTCATTGATGTATACCAGAGGTTCGGTTTCGGAAGTGTCCAGTTCCTGGAGCTTTTCCACCATTTCAAGGATGCGGTTGAGGTCATCGGCCAGGCGGCCGGCCTCTTCTTCAGAGAGCTCCAGGCGCGCCAGATGTTCGAGCTTCGAAATTAACTGCTTATCTATCTTCATCGCAGATTTTTAGATGTTCGCCCTGTTTTAATCGCCAAACAAAGGTATAAACTTTACCCTCAAAAGTTTAAAATTTTGCCCCAGGCAACATATTTTCGTGGCGGACAACGAAACTGTACTATGAGCCAGCCTCCAAAGGATTCCACCCCTAAGGTCAAACACGTAGCTATTGCCGGCAATATCGGCGCCGGCAAGACCACCCTTACCGAACAGCTCAGCAAGCACTTCGGATGGGATGTGCATTACGAATCTACCGACGACAACCCCTACCTGAGCGATTTTTATAACGATATGCAGCGCTGGTCATTCAACCTGCAGATTTTTTTCCTCAATAGCCGGTACCAGCAGGTGCTCAAAATACTCAACGGCGACCGGACCGTGGTGCAGGACCGGACAATTTACGAAGACGCCTATATCTTCGCTCCCAACCTGCACGATATGGGGCTGATGTCGACCCGCGATTTCCAGAACTACTTCCAGCTCTTCAAGACCATGTCTTCCCAGATACGCCCGCCGGACCTGCTCATCTACCTGCGCGCCAGCATCCCCACCCTGGTGTCCCACATCCAGGAACGCGGCCGGGACTACGAGGGCAATATGAGCCTCGACTACCTCAAACGGCTTAATCAGCGGTACGAAAACTGGATCGGCAATTACAAGGAAGGGCGGCTGCTGATCATTAACGGAGATGAGGTGGACTTCATCCACAACCCGGAAGACCTGGGAGAGATCCTGAACCAGGTGCGGGCGGAGCTGCACGGGCTGTTTTGATTGAACACGGATGACACGAATGCGGCGGATTGGCACGGATCTGAGGGCTTCCTTGGGAATATGGAACGCTGCCGATACCTATACACCCATACACTTCTACACTTTAGCACCTTTCTTACGGCTTCGGCGCCTCCACCCTTACCGTAGGGGCTTCATCCCCCTCCATGCCCAGCAGGGTTTTGACGAATTCCGGCGTATACTTCTCCAGATCCGCCCCGGTGCCGTAGGCGATGCCGGCAATCAGCAGGATGTGGAACAGGATGGTGAAAAATACCGCCTTGGCCCGGCGGGCCCTGGCTGCTCTCTCGAATTTATAATTGTAGGAATACATAGCCGAGGGTTTTGGAAGTAATTATGTGGGATAAACGAGGCAAAGAGTGTAAATATTCTCTATTTGTAGTTAAGGAAATCCAAAAGTGGAGGCTGCGGCTGTTCGGTATTCGGTTTTCGCTGCTCGCAGAACAAACTACTACCCGAAGGGGTTGTTTACATACTACTGTACATGGTGCTTTTTTTTGCCACTAAGAGCTTGTTTGGATGCCGGCCTTTGTGGGTCTTTGTGGCTACAAGCGTTTGGGAACCTCATGTACAGTAGTATGGTTTGTTTAATTTCCAGAAGCATAATTACGGAAAATCCAAACTGAAATGAAAGAGTTGCACAATCTGCTCAAAGAACTCGAGCCCTCCCACACCACCCTGGTCGCCGTGTCCAAAACCCACCCTCCGGAAAAGATCATGGAACTGTACAACGCCGGCCAGCGCGATTTCGGCGAGAACCGGGTGCAGGAAATGATCGAGAAATACGAGCAAATGCCCAAAGACATCCGCTGGCACCTCATCGGCCACCTGCAGACCAACAAGGCCAAATACATTACCTCCTGGGTACACCTCATCCATTCTATCGACAGCTACAAAGTGCTGAAAGAGGTCAATAAACGCGCTGGAAATGACAAGCGGATAGTCGACTGCCTGCTTCAGTTCAAGATCGCCGAAGAGGATACCAAATACGGCTTCGAGCCGGAAGAAGCCTACGAGATGCTGCGCTCCGAAGGATTCAGGAATATGAAGAACGTCCGCATCACCGGTGTCATGGGCATGGCCACCTTTACCGACGATATGGAACAGGTGCGGCGGGAGTTCCGGCAGCTCCGAAACATCTTCCAGCACCTGAAAGACAACTTCTTCGCCAGCCAGGATAGCTTCCGGGAGCTTTCCATGGGAATGTCGGATGACTACCGGATCGCTCTGGAGGAAGGCAGTACGATGGTGCGGATCGGAAGTTTGCTGTTCGGGGAGCGAATGTATGGATAAGTGAGCGGGAGGCGAGGGTGCCGGGTTGTTTCCACCTCCTTTTCATTTCGGGCTATTTGAAGACAGCTCCAGTTTCCCCACATCCCAATGTTGCCTCCCAGTCGGCTAAAAACCCCTTCCGAAAAGGTATAAACTACTACTTCTTGCCACAATCATGTTCTCTGACTGTCATGCTACAGGCACAACTGCCTTCGCATTTGAACGTAACACTACCATTGCTAACCGTCCCTCCCGGCTGACAAGTACACTCTTCGCTGTCACAAGTTATTGTATAGCATTTGTCAGGCGCTCTGAACATAGAATACTCCTTCACAAGAATTACCCGGCTGCCCATGCCGTCTTTTGTCAGAATGTCAATAAATAGAGCCGTTTGACTCTCGGCCTCCAGAAAATCATAACGCGTGATCTCAAATTCCACCCCATGATTAAATAAATTTTCTACGGAAGGATTAATGATCTCATGTAATGATGATAAAGAATTTGCCATAAGTACCCCATTAGGAGATATTATTTCCTGATTGACAGTTTGCTGAGTTTCAAGTCCTTCATTGTTAGAACTTTCAACTTTGGAACAGTTGGAGAATGCCAGGACAACAACAATTAACGAGATAAACAGAAATGAGAAATTTTTCATGATACTAAAGTTCTAGGTGGGTATAAGAATACCTGCCGCTGGTTAAAAATCAAATGAGTTCTATTCTCTTTTGTATCTTCGATCGTTAGAAATGCCGATACGGCCCTTTAGAAGGGACGGTTGCGCACGTTAGTGTTGTTTTGCTATAGCAATATAAGATAAGATAAGATAAGATCAAAGTTTTTATTAAATTCATTATCAGTTTGTTTCTTTTTCCTTGCCTTGTTTTCAATTCGTGAATAACCCCACCGGCAAGGCCTCCTTCAGCTTCGCCACCACCTCATCCACTTCCTTTCGCGTATTGTTGTGCGAAAAAGAAAAACGGATGGTTTTGCGATCCGGATCCCCCTTCAGGGCTTCGATGACATGGGAGCCGGCATCGGCGCCGGAGCTGCAGGCGCTGCCGCCGGAGACGCTCACCCCGGCGATGTCGAGGCTCAGGAGCAGCAAATCGGCCTTGTCGGAGGGCGGGAAGGCTACGCTCAATAGTTTATAATGGCCGTTTTCCGGGTCGCCGTTGAACTGCAGGTTGTCGAAATTGGCCTCCAACTGTGCCTTCATGTAATCCCGCACATCGGTAACCTTATGGCGGCGTTCTTCCATATTGTCGCAGGCCAGGCTCAGGGCTTTGGCCAGGCCAAGGATGCCGTAGATGTTTTCCGTACCTCCGCGCATGTTCCGTTCCTGGGCGCCCCCGTCCACGTAGGGCTTGATGTTGTTGTCTCCGTTGATGTAGATAAAACCTACGCCCTTGGGGCCATAGAACTTATGGGCCGAGCCGGAAAGAAAGCTAATCGGCGTTTTGGAAACATCGATGGGATAATAGCCGTTGGTTTGGACGGTATCGGAGTGGAACAGCACGCCATGTTCTTTACATAACTTCCCTACTTCCTGCAAGTCGATCATCGCGCCGATCTCATTGTTGGAATGCATGAGGGACACCATCGTTTTCTTATCGCTGCTTTTCAATAGTTCCTCCAGATGTTCCATAACCGGATGGCCCTGAGCGTCCAGCTGTACCTCCACACGTTCTATCTGCCCGGATCGCTCCAGGCTGTCCAGCGAATGCAGTACGCAGTGGTGCTCGATGGGGGAAGAGATGATGCGTTCTACGCCCAGGTCGCGTACAGCGCATTTGAGGGCCATGTTGTTGGACTCGGTTCCGCCGGAGGTGAAGAAGACCTCGCCGATGGAAGCGCCCAGATAATGAGCTACTTCCTTGCGGGACTGTTCGATGGCGGCACGGGCGGTACGCCCTTCGGCGTAAATGGAAGAAGGATTGCCGAAGTTTTCCCGCATGGCCTTTGCCATGGTTTCGATCACTTCCTCCGCCAGAGGGGTGGTGGCGGCGTTGTCGAAGTATATTCTTTTTGCCATTTCTTTTTTGACTTTTGGACGCACCCAGATTAATCCGGTAAAAATCTACCTGCCTGCGCGGGAAGGATCCAGGTCCTTTATCCGAAGTCCTGGCCCACCGGCACTGACGGCCTGCTTCTTTATGGTATATATACGGGCCACCTAAAGGTAGCCCGCCCTATAGCCACTCCTTACTAAACCAGCCATCCACCAGTTGAGTTTCATAGCCCGGGTCACAATTGCAGGTATATTCATTGGTGTGGAGGTTGTAGACATAGTCCCGGCTCCATTCTTCGTGGTGGTGATAGACCTGCTCGATGGCGCCCAGGATATGCTCCAGTTCCTCATCGGTCATGATGGGGTGGATAGACATCCGGATCCAACCCGGCTTTTCCGAAAGGTCGCCGTGGTTGATCTTGTCGGTGATCGAACGGGAATATTGCTGCGAGACTTGCAGTAAATAGTGCCCGTAGGTGCCGGCGCAGGAGCAGCCGCCCCGCACCTGCACGCCGAAGCGGTCGTTGAGCAGCTTTACGCCCAGGTTGTAGTGCAGGCCGTCGATGTAGAAGGATACCACCCCCAGGCGTTCCCGCACATTGTCGGCCAGGATATGGAGGTTGGGCAACTGATCCAGCCGTTGCCAGATGCGCTCCAGCATTTCTTCCTCCCGCTTCAGGATATTCTCTACCCCCATCTTCTCCTTGAGCTGTACGCACAGGGCCACGCGCATGGTCTGCAGGAAGGCGGGCGTCCCGCCATCTTCCCGGGCTTCGATCTCATCGATGTATTTGTGGCCGCCCCAGGGGTTGGTCCAGTCTACCGTGCCGCCGCCGGGGTTGTCGGGCACGCGGTTGGTGTACAGCTTGGGGTCGAAGACCAGGATGCCGGTGGAGCCGGGGCCGCCCAGGAATTTGTGGGGGGAGAAATAGATGGCGTCCAGGTGCTGCAGCTTGTTCTCCGGCCGCATGTTGATATGGATATAGGGCGCGGAGCAGGCGAAATCGACGAAACAAAGGCCGCCGTTGAGGTGCATCAGTTCGGCAATCTCGTAATATGGCGTTTTAATGCCCGTCACGTTGGAGCAGGAAGTAACGGCGGCGATCTTTACCTTCCGGTTCTTATACTTTTCCAGCAGGAATTTCAGGTGTTCCAGTTCGACCAGCCCCTCCTGGTTGGGTTCGATGACCTCCACGTCGGCCAGCGTTTCCAGCCAGGAGGTTTGGTTGGAATGGTGCTCCATGTGCGAGACGAAGACCACAGCCCGTTCCTCTTCCGGCAGGCGCACCTGGCTGGTGTAGCGCTCGTGCACCTTCAGGCCCAGAATGCGCTGGAATTTATTGACCACCCCGGTCATCCCCGAATTGGAGGAGATCAGCACGTCTTTGGAGTGAGCGCCCACATGGGCCTTTATGATGTCCTTGGCCCGGTGGTAGGCCAGGGTCATGGAAGAGCCCGTCACCGTGGTTTCGGTATGGGTATTGCCGACATGAGCGGCGATCTCGCCGGAGAGCAATCGCTCGATCGGTTCATAGAGCCGCCCGCTGGCCGTCCAGTCGGCGTAAACGATCCGCCGGGGGCCATGTGGCGTTTCGAACTGCTGATTGTAACCGATGACCTTCCCCCGGAAGGGGGCGAAGTACTGCTCGAGTTGGCTGGTTTTATTTTTGGTTATAGCTTGCATGGGTATATTGTTGAATTGCTGGATTGTTTATTGCTATATGGCTATATGGATGAATGGATGAATGGCTGGCCTGCTGAAACCAGAGCCACCGGGGCTGCCGCAAAACAATATTACAATATAGCAATACCACCTCTAAGCCTCCTGCCCAAGGATCTCCTCCATCGCCGCTTTCATCTCATCCGCCAGTTTTTGCGCCGCCGCCGGGCTATTACTCTCCGAATAGATCCGGATGATGGGCTCGGTATTCGACTTGCGCAGGTGCACCCAGCCGTGCTCGAAGTCAATCTTCAGGCCGTCGATGGTGGTATAATTCTCCCGGCTGAACCGCTGCTCCAGTTCCTTCAGCAGATGATCTACGTCGATCTCCGGCCGTAGATCCGCCTTGTCCTTGACCATGTAGTAATCGGGGTAAGAACGCCGCAGTTCACTGGCCGTCTTGCCGCTTTGGGCCAGGTAAGTGAGGAAGATGGCCAACCCGGCCAGGGCGTCTCGCCCGTAGTGCAGGCCGGGGACGATCACGCCGCCGTTGCCCTCTCCGCCGATGACGGCATTTACTTCCTTCATTTTTTCCACCACGTTGACCTCTCCCACCGCGCTGGCGAAATACTGCCCGCCATGGCGGTGCGTCACATCGCGCAGGGCGCGGGTGGAAGAGAGGTTGGATACCGTATTGCCCGGCTCCTGCTGCAGGATGAAGTCCGCAACGGCTACCAGGGTATATTCTTCGCCGAAGAGCTGCCCGTCCTCACAAACCAGCGCCAGGCGGTCCACATCCGGGTCAACGGCCACGCCGAGCGCCGCTTTTTCTTCCATTACTACCCGGCAGAGTTCCTGCAGGTGCTGGGGAAGGGGCTCGGGATTGTGGGCGAACCGGCCGTTGGGTTCGGCATTGAGCAGGACGGCCTCGCACCCAAGGGCCCCGAGCAGGGGCGGAAGGGCCAGGGCGCCGGTACTGTTGATGCAGTCGACCACCACCTTGTAGCCCTGTTTTCGGACGGCATCGGCATCTACAAAAGGCAGTCCCAGTATTTTTTCGATGTGGTGGCCGAGATACCCTTGGCCTGTGCGGTATTTGCCCAGTTCCTTCACTCCGGCATATTCAATATTACCTTGCTCTAACAGCCGGAGCAGGGCCTGCCCCTCGGCCTGGGAAATGAATTCTCCTTTGTTGTTGAGGAATTTCAGTGCATTCCAGTTTTCGGGGTTGTGGCTGGCCGTGATGATAATGCCCGCGCCCGCCTGCTCGGCCGGAACCGCCATTTCCACGGTAGGCGTGGTGGATGGCCCCAGGTCAACCACATCGATGCCCATGCCCATCAGCGTCGAGGCAACCAACTGGCTCACCATTGGCCCCGAGATGCGGCCATCCCGGCCGATAACCACTTTGGAGGCGGCGCCGTTCTCCCGCAACCAGTACCCGAAAGCGGCGGTAAAATCCACGACATCCCGGGGCGTGAGGTTGTCGCCTGCTCTTCCCCCGATCGTTCCCCGTATTCCGGAAATTGATTTAATTAGTGTCAAATCTTTCTGTTTTTTAATTCCAGGATTGGTTTGCGAATATGTTTTCGATTTCCCACAAAAATAGGAAATTTTGCCCGGCCTGTACGAACTTATGAAGCGGCGGGTAGAACAAGTCATTTTGGAATGCTCGCCGCTCACACTATATTTGCGCAGGCTGAAACAGCATCCGCACCCAGGGGCGGGAAAAAACAATAACAGTGAAACGCATATCTGTTGAAAAAAATAAACGGTCAAAACGGGTGAAATGGTTTGAGAACTGGTTCGACTCGCCCTATTATCACATTCTGTACAAGAACCGGGACGAATCCGAAGCAGAAGGATTTATCGACCAATTACTGGAAACGCTCGGGCCCCGGCCC
Organism: uncultured Phaeodactylibacter sp.; assembly: GCA_964418125.1. Classification (GTDB taxonomy): domain Bacteria; phylum Bacteroidota; class Bacteroidia; order Chitinophagales; family Saprospiraceae; genus JACJXW01. Next base: position 18,126 of record CAYQKY010000005.1, on the reverse strand, counting down.
GGCGCCCGTATTCTGGACCTGGCCTGCGGCCGGGGGCGCTATTCCCGACACCTGGCAGACAAAGGCTTTGATGTCACCGGAATTGACCTGTCGCCAAAAAGTATCGCCTTTGCCCGGCAGTACGAACGCGACAACCTCTCCTTTTTCACCCATGATATGCGCCTGCCGTTCCGGACAAACTACTTCGATTATGTTTTCAACTTTTTCACCAGCTTCGGTTACTTCGACAATGAGAAAGACGATATCAAGACGCTGCACAACGTGGCTATCGGCCTGCGGCCAGGCGGTACTTTTGTCCTGGATTTTTTTAATTCTGTATATGTGGTCAACCGCCTGACCGGAAGCGAGGAGAAGGTGATCGACGGTATCCTGTTTAAGGTCCACAAAAGAGTGGAAGGGCAACACGTCATCAAATCCATCGACTTTCAGGACAAAGGGCAAAGCTGGCATTTCGGGGAGCGCGTTCGTTTGTTCATGCCGGAAGATTTCGAACGGCTGTTCGATGCGGCCGGCCTTGAGATCCGAAAGACATACGGCGATTATCAGCTTCAGCCTTTCCGTCGCGAGAGCAGCCCGCGGCTCATCCTGGTGGCACAACCCAAACATTGATGCTCAACGAACTCATACAATTCGACCATCAACTCTTTCACCTCATCAACGGGGAATGGCACCATCCGTGGCTCGACGCCATTATGCCTCTGTGGCGGGATAAAAAAACCTGGATCCCGTTCTATGTCCTGCTGGCGGGATTCCTCTTCTACAAATACCACTGGAAAGGGCTGGTGCTGGTAGCTGCTGTCGGGCTGACTGTGGGGCTGGCCGATATCGCAAGCAGTAAGGGGTTAAAGAAGAGTGTGGAGCGCCTGCGCCCCTGCCAGGACGTTGAGGTCCGGGCGGAGGCGCGCCTGCTGGTGGGCTGCGGGCGAAGTTACAGTTTCACCTCCTCCCATGCCGCCAATCATTTTGCCCTGGCTACCTTCCTTGCCCTTACTCTGGGACGGGTCTACCGTCGGATAAGGTGGCCGCTATGGTTATGGGCGGCAAGTATTGCCTACGGACAGGTCTATGTCGGAGTGCACTACCCTTTGGATGTGTTCTTCGGCGCACTGGTGGGCATATTGATTGCTTATATAATGGCAAAAGTATACCTTCACCGGGAGGTAATAGGGAATGAAGGAATGAAGGAATGAATGGGCGGTACAATCAATCCTTCATTCCTTCATTCCATAATAAAAGCAGATGGCAGTTTGGGAATATATATTACTCTTTGTTTGTGTACTTCTCGGTGGAGCGCTGGCTTTTCGTTTCCACAGCAAAGCCCAGTCCACTTTAAAGCTGGTATTATCTTTTAGCGGCGCCTACCTGTTGAGCATTACGGTGCTGCACCTGATGCCGGGGGCTTTTTCTGTGCCCGAGGCTTCGGCGGGCCTTTGGATACTCGCCGGTTTTTTAGTCCAGCTCCTTCTCGAGCAATTGACCCAGGGCATAGAACACGGGCACGTTCACGTTCACGAACACAGTGGTTCGGCCATGGCCCTGCAGGTCATGATCGGGCTGTCCCTGCATGCTTTTCTGGAAGGAATGCCATTGGGGCACTACGGCAGTTTTTATGATGCTCAGCACGGGCATGGGCACGGGCATGAGCACCTCCTGATCGGTATCGTCCTGCACAAGCTTCCGGCAGCGTTTGCATTGGTTTCTCTGTTGCTCCTCTCCCACTTTCGCAAAGCAACCGTATGGGGCTGTCTGGCCTTTTTCTCCGCCATGTCTCCCCTTGGGGCAATGGTAGCCGGAAGCTTTCAGCTCAGCCCGGCGGCCATGGCCAACCTGCTGGGTTTTGTCATCGGCTCCTTCCTGCACATCGCCACCACTATCCTGTTTGAAGCCGATGACGGCCGGCAACATCATGTTTCCTGGAAAAAGATGGGCGTAATTTTATTGGGAATGGGGCTTGCACTACTGGCATTTCTTCTTTAAGTTCGCCTCATATTTTACAGCCGCAAAAGCAAGTTTTTTCCTTTAGATTGAAAATCAAAAACTTACTGAAAGCCACCCCAAGCCTCCCAACAGTTTTACTGGCAGGGGAACGCGATCAGCTTCCCGGCCGCCCCTTTATGTCAGCTTCATAATTAACAAAGTGGTTTGCTAATACAATTCACCCTACGTCAGTTATTGATCGAATAATTTTTGTAAAGGCTAGGTTAATTCCATTGAAAAATCGTTATTTTGGATCGCAAAACCGAATAAATTTTCCGAACAAGACAGGCAAATAGCATGAAATTCGTATACAAGGGATTGTTTCTAAATTTTATTTTAGCTTTTGGCTTTTTATCGTTGGGGTTCTCTCAGTCTACGATCAGAGGGACCGTCGCTGATAAAGCGACTGGAGAGCTCCTGATCGGAGCGAGCGTCATCGTTGAAGGTTCGACTGATGGCACGGTCACGGACTTTGACGGGGTCTTCGAACTGGAAACCAAAGCCTCTCTCCCGCTGCAGATCGTCGTTTCCTATGTCGGTTACGGAGCTAAAATGGTGGAAGTCACTTCGGCCAAAGGCTCAGTAAAAGTTGAGCTGGAAGAAGAATCCATCACCACAGAAGTTGTGGAAGTCCGTGGCAGGCGCATCTCCGAAAAGCAGCAGCAATCCCCGCTGACGATGGAATCCCTCGATAACATTGCCATCAAAGAAACACCGGCGGCGAATTTCTACGATGGTTTAGGCGCATTGAAAGAGGTGGACCTCACCGCCGCCAGCCTGGGCTTCAAGATCATCAATACCCGCGGGTTCAACAGCACCAGCCCGGTGCGCTCCCTTCAGATCATCGACGGGGTAGACAACCAGTCACCCGGGTTGAACTTCTCTCTGGGCAACTTCCTGGGCGCTTCCGAGCTTGACGTCAACCGGGTTAATCTTATTGTCGGCGCCAGTTCGGCATTCTACGGCCCCAATGCCTTTAACGGAGTGATCAGCATCGAGACCAAAGACCCCTTTCTCCACAAAGGCCTCAGCATCATGGCAAAGGGCGGAGAACGGAGCCTCATCGAGACCGGAATACGATGGGCAGACGCCTTGCGAAATAAAAAGGGAGAAGAGGTATTCGGGTACAAACTGAACGCCTTCTACTTCCAGGCCAATGACTGGGAAGCCGATAATTACGACCCGGTATTTGACACGCAGACCGACGAATCCAACCCCGGCGGTTTCGATGCGGTCAATATCTATGGGGATGAATTTCAAAGCGCCAACGATTTTCGGGATGTCCTGACCGCTCCCGGCCTGGGGATCATTCACCGGCGCGGCTACGAAGAAAGGGACCTGGTGGACTACGACTCCGAGAACCTGAAGCTGGGGGCGGCCATGCACTGGAGGTTACAGCCTGCCAAGGTGATCAACTCCCCCACCCTGATCCTGTCCTCCAATTTCAGCACCGGCACTACCGTCTATCAGGGTGACAACCGCTTCAGCCTTCGGGACATCAAATTCTACCAGCACCGCCTGGAACTCAATAAATACGACCATTATTTCCTCCGTTTTTATGCCACCCACGAGGACGCCGGGAATTCCTTCGACCCCTTCTTTACCGCCCTGCTCCTCCAGCAGAATGCCAAAACGGACAAAGACTGGCGGGCAGATTACGGGGCTTTCTGGAACATCAATATCGTACCCAAGATCACCTCTCTGGAAGGCTACCCCCGCCCCATAGATTACCTGGGCCGGCCGGATGAATTCCGGGCGGCGGTAGATCAATTCTTCCAGCAAGGTTTCCTTCAGGACTCTCTTTTCGTGTGGCACGACCAGGCGGCGTTATTTGCCGGAAGCCCCAACCCCATTGTCGACGCGGAAGAGTTTTTCGAGCCGGGCACTGAGCGGTTTCAAAATGAGTTCAACCGGATAACAAGCCGGATCTCCTTTACGGAAGGAGGAACGAGATTCTACGATAAATCCGCCCTCTTCCATGCACATGGAGAATACAAGTTCAATAACCTGATGGACCGGGGCGCCGTCTCCGACCTGGACCTCCTGGTAGGCGCCAATGGACGCCTTTACTCTCCTGATTCCCGAGGCTCTATCCTGCTGGACACTTTCGGAAGAAACATCGACACTTATGAATTCGGCGTCTATGGAGGCGGAACCATCGAGTTCAACCAACGCCTGCGGGTCAGCGGGTCGCTGCGCCTTGACAAGCATGAGAATTTCGATTACCTGCTTTCGCCAGCCGCTTCGCTGGTATACAACCCTTCCCCTACTCAAACCCTGCGCTTTTCGTTCTCTTCCGCGATCCGGAACCCTACGCTTACCAACCAGTACCTTTTTTATAATGTCGGCCGGGCCATCCTGATCGGCAACCTGGACGGCTTCCAGGACCTGATTACCATTGAGTCGTTGCGCGACTGGGCCAATACCGGCAACCGGGATACGCTGGAATACTTCGATGTGGCGCCCATCGAACCGGAAAAAGTAAGAACCCTGGAGGTGGGATACCGCACTACCATCGCAAACAAACTCTTCCTGGATGGAACGTACTACTACAGTTTTTACCGGGATTTCATTGGCTTCAACTTCGGAGTAGACGCCCGGTTTGATCAGATCCTGGGCAGGCTGGTTTCCGCCCAGGCCTACCGGGTGGCGGCCAACGCTACGGACCGGGTGACCACTCAGGGTTTTTCCATCGGGTTCAACTACTACCTGTGGCGCTTTTACGCCATCAATGGAAACTACTCCTGGAATAAACTCAATACCAATACTGATGACCCTATTATACCGGCCTTCAACACACCGGAACATAAATTCAACATCGGCTTTGGCGGCAGGGATATTGACCTGAGGCTGGGCGGAAGGCGAATCTCCAACCTGGGCTTCAACATCAACTACAAATGGGTGGACGGCTTTATTTTCGAAGGCTCGCCTCAGTTTACCGGAGATATCCCCCAGTATGCCCTGCTGGACGCACAGGTCAACTGGAGCTCCCCCAAGGTCAATTGCACCTTCAAACTGGGAGCTTCCAACATACTGGACAACCAGGTATTCCAAACCTACGGCGGGCCAAGGATCGGCCGCCTGGCTTATTTCTCGGTACTGTATGAATTCAAAAAGAAATAAATTCCGATCGTAAACAAAAAATTCACTATTTATGAAACAACTCAACTTTCTACTATTAATTTTCTCCGTCCTGATGACAGCGCAACTGCAAAGCCAGGTGCGCTACCTGGATGAGGTCTTCTCTGACGTAAATGTGGAACCGGATGTCGTCTACGGCAACAACCTTTCAATCCTTACCATGACGCCAGTGCCCACAGACCTCCTGATGGATGTCTATACCCCGGCGGGAGATGACGCTACCGACCGCCCGGTGGTGATCTACCTTCATACCGGTAGTTTCCTCCCTCAGTATTTCAATGGCCAGATCACGGGAGGCAAGCGGGATTCCACTGCGGTAGAGATCTGTACCCGGCTGGCCAAAATGGGCTATGTCGCCGTTTCCGCCACATACCGCCAGGGATGGGCCCCGGAGGCTGATGACCAGAATGTCCGGACCAGCACCCTGTTGCAAGCGGCTTATCGCGGCATCATTGACACCCGTACATGTATTCGTTACCTTCGTAAAAGCATAGCGGAAGAAGACAACCGGTTCGGTATTGACGGGAACAAGATCGTTGTATGGGGAGTTGGAACCGGTGGTTATCTGTCCTACGGAGCAGCTTCTCTGGATCGTTACGAACAAGTCGTGATCGATAAATTCATCAATACCGTGACCCTTCAGCCTTATGTCACCGAGGAACTTGATGGCAATGTATATGGAACCAACGAAACGCCGTTGAACAATCCGAACCACGTCGAATACAGCTCCGACTTTCAGATCGCCGTAAATATGGGCGGCGCCCTGGGAGACAAGTCCTGGATCGAGGGCACCGAATCTCCGGTCCAGGAGCCGGTCATGATCGGATTCCATGTGCCCACCGACCCCTTCGCTCCTTTCGGGGACGGGCCGGTAATCGTACCTACTACGGGCGAATTTGTGGTTAACGTGTCCGGCACCCGCACCGCCATGGAAGCCGCTAACGACCGGGGCACCAATGACGCGCTGGCTCCTGCCCTGAGCCAGGCTGCCGGAGATGGCGCTTATATGAATGCAGTGGTCAACACGCTTGCACCGGTCCCCTTCCAGTTCCCCGGCCAGGCCGCCACTACTCTGGCTGAAGACCACATGTATCCTTTCCTGACCCCTGGCTTCCGCCTGGGAGGCGGCCCGTGGGACTGGTGGAGCAAGCCGCAGCTCGATGCTACTATTGCCGCCGTTAACCAGATCTTCGGTACGAATTTCAATGCAGACACCCTTCACTTTAATGGCCTCATAACCAACCCCGATATGTCGGCGGAGAAAGCCCGCAGATACATCGATACGGTCATGGCCTATTACACGCCTCGCGCCTGCCTGACATTTGGCTTTGAGGAATGTACTACTGCCCTTGGCGTCGTCGGTGTGGAGGAAGTGCTCGACGCCGGCCAGGTCGGCCTGGTGATGGGCCCCAACCCCGCTGCCGAGTCGGTATTCCTGCAAACCAATGCGGACTATCCGATGAAGGATATACGGCTGTTCAGCACACAGGGCCTACTGGTGAGGAGTCACCTGGGCATCAGGGATAACTCCTATACGCTCAACCGGGGAGATCTACCACCTGGTTTATACGTCGCCATTGTTCACTTCGAGGAAGGGATGGTAGCCCGAAAGATCGTTTTTGAATAAGATACGGGCCGCCTTAATGTAGCCCGTCCGAAAGAAAAAAGGGGCGCCGAAAACGGTTGCCCCTTTTTTCTTTAATTCAGGTAACAACCATATTTTACTGGCTTTGCTGTTCTCTTTCCCGCCGGTTGATCTCGGCGATGACATACTGCACCCGGGTAAGCTGAAAAGGAAAGTCCAAAATGTCTTTAAACAGGTATTTCTCCTGAAGGTCAGGATAGGGGGCCATCAGCCCTTCCATCAGTTCATCATTTACAATATGTGGCACCCCTGTTTTCATATCGATGATGATTCCCGCTTTTCCGCTGATCTCATCCAGGCCAGGGCTGAGGGCGGAGCCCCGCTTAATGACCAGGTCATCGATCATGAACATGTAGCGCCCCTGTTCCAGCACCCGGGTATAATAATTGCCGCCCCCCGGATAATTGGCCGCCCGGATAAACAGCCTCTCCTCTTTCAATAAGGCGTAATGTGGCATTTCGGCAGGCTCTTTCTTTTTTTTCAGGCGATACCGATAGGGGCCTCCCTTACGCCTTAGGTTGCCGGTAGCCGGGTTGAGGCTTCCCTCCCAAAGCTGCAGAAAGTTTTCCGCTGCCATAATTTGCGCCTTCCTGTTATCGGGCCGCTCGTCCACTCTGGAAACCCTTTCCGTCACTTCCAAAGCCTGCCGTTTTTTGGCATATTGCTGAAGGCAAAGGAAAAAAGCCGTTTCCAGGCGAGGGCCATGGCCTTGGCTCACCGTCTGGCCTTTCCCCGAGAACTCAATGGTGACGATGGACTCTCCTTCCTCCTTCATTCCGGCAAAGGCCATTTCAAGGTGAATAAACCCCAGCCCGGTATTCATCCACTCTTTTTCCCATATGTACAAGGCCCTCAATTTTGCCACCACCGGTTCGGCGCCCTGGGCCGGCCTGATCCAATTGTTCATCTGAGCCAAAAGGCCCTCAAAGAAACCCGATTCCAGGATCAGTGGCCGTTTGAGGTCTTTCCGCGGCCCCCGGCTGACCACTCCCAGGTTGGCCCGAAATGGCCGCTCATCTTCAATAGCGCTAATGTAGTAATCGGCCTCGAAGGCGGCCGTAATCTTATCCATCAAACCAATTATCCGGGAGTCGCGCTGCCCAAAGAGAACGGTAGTACAAGACAAAAGCAACAAGGTAACTTCGAGGGTTTTCATGGCACGGCAGTTTGTCATTGGCGGATAATTACCACCATCGACTAAAACTAGGAAAAAATGAGTAATTGAATTCACCCTGTACCAGAAGAATAAAAGTCCGCCCCTCTGCTACCCCTGAATATTCAGGAGAAATTCCATCGTATCCACCCCGTCCGGGTAATCCCAAAGTTCAGGGTGCTGGGCTTTGCCAAATGGGAAGGAGGGTTCCTTTAAAAGTCCTTTACGGGCTATAACGCACTGTATTTCTTCTCTCCGGGAGTCTATTTCCCGTTCCACATCTTCGGGTTTGTCGTAGTATTGATAATGGAGGGAAGCAATGCGGGACTGCAGGCTGGGGTCCTCCCGCAAAATGATACAACCGTTGGCCTTGAATTTCTCTTTATTAAGGGTATGGAGGGCGTAGTTGTAGTCAAAATTGTTTTTGTACTTGTTGTGGAGAACGATCTGCCGATACCCGTGCAGTGCTTCCAGCAACCCTTCAAAGTCATATCCCACGGGAACATATACCTTGGAAACATTGCGGCATCCCAGGCCGAAATACTGAAAGACGTCTTTTCCCAATTCCCGCAATTCTTCAGCCGTTTCTTCTCCGCTCAATACAGCAATACCGTTCCGGTTCCGTCGGATAATGTTGGGATATTTTCCAAAATACGCTTCAAAATACCGGGCGGAATTATTGCTGCCGGTGGCGATGACAGCATCGAACCCCTTCAGCTGTTTTACAATACTGAAGAAAGGTTCTGCTCGTTCATCGAACTTCACCATCAGTTTGATGAGATAAGGCAGCAGATATTGATCCTTATCCGATAGTTTGGCCTGCGCCCGGTGTCCGGCGGCAAAAACGCAAAGCAAGTCGTGAAAACCCACGAGGGGAATGTTGCCGGCCATGACAATACCCACGGTTTTGGGCGTCACTTCCTCAGGGATATCATATTGCCTCAGCCACGCCTCCAGCTTTTCGGGCCTCAGCATATTTTCGGCAATGGCAGCCACGGCCTCCTTCTGGCTTTCGATGGTGAACCAGGAATTATTAAAGCTGGTACGGTGCATCAGGGCGTCCAGATATTCATCTTCTCCCCGAAGGTGATCGCCCAGCCTGATCAATATTTTTATTCGCTCTTGTAAAATCATTGCCTCCTTGTTTAAATATTACGTCAGAAGCCGCTAGAAATAGCCTTCACGAATCACGAGTCAACGAATCACGAATCACGAATCACGAATTTCATCCGGCTCCGAAAGGCACGGGCAGCAAATCACGCCCCCCCTACTCTTCCATCAGCTTTTTCACCCCTTCCACTCCCAGCTCCTGCATTTTTTTAATGTTGCGTTCCGGAATTTTTTCAGGATCAATATACCGCTCCAGTGCCCGCTCAACACTCTCTTCCCGCAGCAGGTGCAGCATGGGGAAAGGAGAGCGGTTGGTGTAATTCTCCGGCGCTTCCGGGCTTGTGCCGGCAAACTGATAATGAGGGTGGAAAGAAGCTACCTGAATGATGCCCTCCAGGCCGTTCTCCCGGATGAGCCATTCGGCCTCTTCCAGAAAATCTAGGTAATCCCGAAAATCCGGCAGCGCATTGGACAGGATGAGTAAGGTTGTTTCCACTTCCAAAGCCGGAATACGCTGAAGATACCGGGCTTCCTCTACCATCAACCTGGCCAACTGGACCACATCCGCCCCTTCATACATTACATAGCGGATCCGCCCTGTAGTGAAGGGCAGCCGCGCAAAAGGACAAAGGTTGAGCCCCACCACTATCTTTTCCACCCAGTGCCTGGTAGCTTCTATTTCTTTTTGCATCGAATTACTCATTCATTTCTTCATTTTTTCCCTGCCGAAGAATGAGGACGGGCATTCATTCCTTCAATCACTCATTCACTCCAACTCCCCCGTCGCTGCCTTTCTTCCCGCCACATAACGGCGCCAACGTTCCAGGGCTTCCTGAAAATCTGCGGGCAAATCGGACTCGAAGCTCATCTCTTTGCCGGTGCGCGGATGGATAAAGCCAAGCGAACGGGCATGCAGGGCATGCCGGGGCATAATGGTAAAGGTGTTTTCTACGAACATCTTATATTTACTGAAGATGGTCCCTTTGACGATACGGTCCCCGCCGTAACGCTCATCATTGAACAAGGGGTGGCCCAGCGACTCCATATGCACCCGGATCTGGTGGGTGCGGCCCGTTTCCAGGTTGCACTGTATGAGGCTGACGTAGTACAGGCGCTCAAGCACCCTGTAATGGGTCACCGCCCATTTCCCCCCTTCTCCATCGGCGAAAGTGGTAAACTTTTGCCGGAATCGGGGGTGGCGGCCCACGTTGGCGCGAACGGAACCCTCCTCCTCCTCCGGCTCTCCCCAGATCAGGGCGTTGTAAGTTCGCTCGACAGTGTGGTAATAGAACTGCTTGGCCAGGTGAGTCATGGCGTAGTCAGATTTGGCGACGACCAGCAAACCGGAGGTGTTCTTGTCAATGCGGTGCACCAGCCCCAGCCGGTCCTGATAGTTGCCATCCATAACCGGCAGGTTTTGCTGGCCGAAGTGGTAGGCCAAAGCATTGACCAGAGTCCCCCGATGGTGGCCGATACCCGGATGGACAACCATACCCGCCGGCTTATGGACAACCAGAAGGTCATCATCTTCATAACGAATATCCAAAGGAATATTCTGGGGAATGACCCGGCTGCCTTCTCCCGGAGGACGGGGAATGACGATCGAGATCTCATCTCCCGGCCTAACCTTATAGTTGGGCTTCACATCTTCTCCGCCGACCTGAATGGAGCCCGCTTTGATGGCGTTCTGTATCCGGCTGCGGGAAGTACGCTCCAGGCGGTCCATCAGGAATTTGTCGATCCGGATGAGGCTCTGCTTCCTGTCAACTTTGATGACCTGATAATCGTAGTATTCGTCGTTATAATTATCTTGCATGTTTTCATGGCTTTCCTGCTATTCGCCTTAAGGCCCGGCAGATCTGGCAGGCCTTAATCTACTCAAAAATAAGCAACAATGAAAAAACAAATTGGTTTCGGCTCCCTTTGCGTACAGGAGCCCGAAGAACGCCGCTCCACGCGCCCCCATCAGCTTCCTATATATGCGGCTTCATCCTTCGCTTTCAACTCCATCGAAGAAGGGATGGAAGTCTTCCTGGGTAACCAGCCCGGCCACATCTACAGCCGATTTGGCAATCCGACTATCGATGCGGTGGCGGAAAAGATCGCACAACTGGAAGTGCACGGCTCTGCTTCCAAGGCCACCGCCCTGCTCACCAGCTCAGGAATGGCGGCTATTTCCACCCTGCTTTTGGGGTTACTGAAAAGCGGAGAGGCCATCCTCACCCAGGGCAACCTATACGGCGGCGCCACCGCCCTCTTCCGGGATGTGCTGCAACCCCTTCAGATCGGCTACCACGTGGTAAACCTGGCTCAGCTCGATGCGGTAGAACAAAGGCTCCGGGAGAACAGGAACATCAGGCTGCTTTATTATGAAACCCCCGCCAATCCTACCCTGGATTGCTTCGACATGTCCGCCCTGGCAGAACTGGGCCACAAATATAATTGTATTGTCGTTGCCGATAATACTTTCGCTACTCCTTACCTGCAAAAACCCTTGCATCATGGGGCCGATTTCGTGATCCATTCCACCACCAAATACCTCAACGGTCATGGAAACTCCACTGCCGGCGCGATCGTCGGAAAGGACAACGGCCTGATGCAGGAGGCTATCCTACCCAAGCTTAAGCTCTTAGGTACCAACTGCAACTCCTGGGACGCCTGGCTGATCCACAACGGCATGAAGACCCTGGAAATCCGTATGGAACGACACTGCAGCAACGCCCGCCAACTGGCCATATGGCTGGAAGAACACCCCAGTGTGGAAAAGGTGAACTACCCCGGCCTGCCCTCCCACCCGGGCCACACCCTCGCCAAACGGCAGATGAAGGACTTCGGCGGCATGCTGAGCTTCGAACTGAAGGGCGGCCTGGAGGCCGGTAAACTATTCATGAACCGCCTGCAGCTCTGCACGCTCACCCCCACGCTTGGCGATGTGGATACGCTGGTACTGCACCCCGCCTCCATGTCGCACATCAGCGTACCACGGGAAATTCGGCTGCAATACGGCATCACCGATGGGCTGGTGCGCATTTCCACAGGGATTGAGAATATTGAGGATATTGTTGCGGACGTAGGGCAGGCAATCGGGTAGTTATCCAGGTAATATCCTATTAATGGCAGGGAAATGATTTATTAATTGCCCTACTGCCACAGCCCCGGGGGCACCTCATTATGAAACCGTGACCCCATGAAACGATAGAACCATGAAACTAAAACCTCTCCCTCAGCTCAAAGGCCTGCCTCAACCGCTTATATAGCCGCTCCGCCTCCGGGAAACTCAGCGTCTGCTGCCCGTCAGAAAAAGCCCTTTCGGGTTGCTCATGCACTTCCAGGATAACGCCATCCGCACCTGCCATGACTGCCGCCAGTGCCACAGGGCTGACGAACCGCCGCAGGCCGATACCATGAGAAGGGTCGGCAATGACCGGCAGGTGGGTTTTTTCCTTGAGCATGGCGATGGCATTGATGTCCATAGTATTGCGGTAGGCAGTCTCATAGGAACGGATGCCACGCTCACAGAGCATAATGCGCTCGTTGCCGTTGGAAAAGATGTACTCGGCAGCCTGCAACAGCTCATCGATGGTCCCGGAGATACCCCTTTTGAGTAAAACCGGCTTATCTACTTCTCCCAGGGCATCCAAAAGGTTGAAGTTCTGGGAGTTGCGCGCGCCAACCTGAAAGATGTCTACATAATCAGCCATGTCTTCGATCTGTTCTACCATCATCACCTCTGTAATGATCTTGATGCCGGCAGCCTGCGCCCGCTCGTGCCATAGTTTTAGTCCCTCGAGGCCCAACCCCCGGAAGGAATACGGAGAACTGCGCGGCTTATAAACCCCTCCCCGCATGATACGGACGCCGTTTTGGGCCAGGTGCTCAATGGTTTTCCCGATCTGTTCCTCTGATTCTATGGAACAGGGCCCTGCCATGAGCGCAAAGCGGCCGGTACCGATCTCCAGATCTTCGTTCAGCTTAATGATGGTGTCTTCCACCCGCCACTTCTTAGACACCAGCTTGAAGGCGTCACTAACGCGGTGAATGTCCCGGATGCCAGGCATGGTGCCGATGGCCCGGATGTCGAATTCCTGTTTCCCGACTCCAATGATGTAATCGGAATACTGCGTGGAAACGTGGGTGGCCTTGTACTTTATTTCCTTCAGTTTTTCTTTCAGCCTTTTCAGCTGAACGCCGGTGATGTTGCTGTCCAGTTGGATGATCATGTTATCAGCTTGAAATGGTTAATCTATGCAGAAACCTCAATGCCCCGAATGGCCATTACAAAATCTGTCGTTGCTTTTTCCACGTCTTTTGCACCGTTCAGAGCGCGAATGAACGCGCTGCCGATGATGGCGCCGTTGGCATACCGGCAGGCCGTAGCAAAGGTTTCGTGGTTGGAGATCCCGAACCCGATAAGGCGGGGCATGTTGAGTTGCAGGCCATTTACCCGTTCAAAATAAGCCAGCTGTTTTTCGGTAATGGCGCCTTTGGCGCCTGTTATCGAAGAATTGGCTACCATATAGATAAATCCGCGGCTCAGTTCAGCCACCTTCCGGATGCGCTCCTCCGGAGTCTGTGGAGTGATCAGGAAGCTGATTCCCAGGCCGGCCTGTTCGACCATTTCCTTATAAAAGTGTTCGTATTCATATAAAGGCAGGTCCGGAAGGATCAGGCCGTCTATTCCCACCTCCACACATTTGTCGATAAAGCGCTGCTCGCCGTACTGCATCACCTGGTTGAAATACCCCATCAGGACCAGAGGGATCTCCGTTTTCTCCCGAACGGAATGCACCTGTTCAAAAAGCAGAGGCAATGTCATCCCGTTCCTGAGGGCCTGCTGGCCGCTTTGCTGAATGGTCGGCCCATCCGCCAATGGGTCGGAATAGGGCATCCCCAGCTCGATGAGGTCGGCGCCCGCCTTTTCCAGGGCCTGTATGATCCTGCCGGTATCCTCCAGTTTGGGATGGCCGGCCGTAAAATAGATGTTCAGAATATCCTGCCGCTTATTCGCGAAAAGCTTATCTAGCCTGTTCATAGCGTTCACTTTTGAAATCGTTCGAAATGCCGGATGTAAGTATCCAGGTCTTTATCCCCTCTCCCGGAGAGGCAGACGACAATAACATCATCCGGGCGGTATTCCATTTTATCAAGGGCGGCAAAGGCATGAGCGGTCTCCAGCGCCGGTATGATGCCTTCCTTCCGGGAAAGGAAATAAGCTGATGCCAGGGCCTCATCATCGGTGATGCTGATGGCTTCCGCCCGCCCGCTGGCGATCAGGTGGGCATGCAGGGGCCCGATGCCGGGATAGTCGAGGCCGGCGGAGAGTGAGTAGGGTTCGATGATCTGGCCGTCCCCGGTTTGCATCAGCAAGGTACGGCTGCCATGGATGATCCCTTTTGTGCCCAGCACACTGGTAGCAGCAGATTCCCCGCTGTGGATGCCATGGCCGGCCGCTTCCACAGCAATGAGGCGGACGCCTGCTTCGTTGAGGTAATGGTAATAGGCGCCGGCGGCATTACTTCCTCCTCCGACACAGGCGATGATGGCGGCGGGGTTCTCCCGGCCGGTATGTTCTTCCAGTTGCCACTTCATTTCCTCACTGATGACCGACTGGAAGCGGGCCACCATATCCGGATAAGGGTGCGGGCCTACTACCGAACCGATAATGTAATGCGTATCTTCCGGGTTGTTGATCCAGTCGCGAATGGCCTCGTTGGTAGCGTCCTTGAGGGTCTGGCTGCCGCTGGTGGCGGGGCGCACTTCCGCACCCAGCATGCGCATGCGGGAAACGTTGGGCGCCTGTCGCTTGATATCCACCGCCCCCATGTAGACAATACATTGAATGCCCATCAGCGCACAAACAGTAGCGGTAGCTACACCGTGCTGGCCGGCGCCCGTCTCAGCGATGATCCGCGTTTTCCCCAGGCGCTTTGCCAGAAGGATCTGGCCTACCGTATTGTTGATCTTGTGAGCGCCGGTATGGTTGAGGTCCTCCCGCTTCAGATATATGGTGGCTTTGTAGTGTTCAGAGAGCCGCTCCGCCAGATAGAGTGGCGAAGGACGGCCTACGTAGTCTTTCAGTAACTTTCGGAATTCCCGCTGGAATGGCGGTTCTTCCATCACCTGCACATACTTCCGGCGCAGCTCCTCGATGTTTGGATAGAGCATTTCGGGAATGAAAGCCCCCCCGAACTCTCCATAGTATCCTTTTTCATCAATACCGATCATAATGCACGTTCTTTTAAGTCAGTGATAAACCGGGAAACCTTCTCCAGGTCTTTTACTCCGGGCGCCTCCTCGAAACGGCTGTTAATATCCACCCCATACAGCTGAGGGTGGTTAAGGTCAAGAATGGCATGAGCAGACTCCGGCCCAATACCGCCGCTCAGCAGAAAAGGCGTAACACCCTGGTATCTGTCGAGAAGTTTCCAGTCGAACTGCTGGCCGGCGCCGCCAAATTGCCTGCCCCTGGTGTCAAAAAGGAAATAGGTGCAATAAGGGGTAAAGGCGGCAGCCTCGCCGAAGTCAAAGTTTTCATCTACACCAAAGGCTTTGATCAACTTGGCCTTCCGCATGGAAGTACTCTCCCATAAATCGCGCAGAAGCAGGCAGTACTCGGGGCTTTCGTTACCGTGGAGTTGTACAAAATCGAGCTCAAAGTCATGCACGTGGTTGAGGACGTCTTCAACCTCGGCGTTGACAAATACCCCGGCCCGCTTTTTACCTTCCAGGAGGTATCCTTCCTTGGACAGCCATTTGGCCACCTTTTCCCCGGCATACCGGGGAGATTTGGCATAGAAAATGAAGCCCACCATATCTACCGGCAGCTTTGCCAGGCCCCTGATATTTTCGGGTTCCCGCATGCCGCATACTTTTATTTTCATAAAATTGATGCTTTATCTATAGAATATTGAAATAAGCCACAAAAACACTAAGGCACGAAATCCGCACGAAGGCGCTGTTACCCAGGCCAGGGCACGGTGGGCGTGCCCCTATGGCCATTATCACCTCAGGCAATGGCATTCTGCAGCAGATCTTCGATATGCTGCACCTGCCGGATGAATTCCCGGCAAGCCTTTCCGGGGTCCGCCTGGCGCATAAAATACTCCCCGATGAGGAAGCCCTGGTACCCGGAGCGCCGCAGTTCCACAATGGCCTGCGGGTCGTCCAAGCCGCTTTCCGACACCTTTACAACTTCAGCGGGCAGATCGGCAATTAGATCCAGGGAAGCGGCGATGCTGGCCTCGAAGGTTTCCAGGTTGCGGTTGTTCACTCCGATGGCGTCCACATCCGGAGTGTATTTATCCAGTTGCTTCTTACTGTGAGCTTCCATCAATACCTCCAGCCCCAGTTTTTTTGCCGCCCGGGCCAGTTGGGCCAGTTGCTCTTTATCCAGGCATTCGGCGATGAGGAGGATCGCGTCAGCCCCTATAGACCGGGCCTCTATCAACTGGTATTCATCGATGATGAAATCTTTGCGCAGAATAGGGCAGAAATTGAAACGGCGGGCTTCGATAAGGTCCTCGTTCTTTCCACCAAAAAAACGGCTGTCGGTCAGGACCGATAAAGCCGAAGCTCCTGCCTGCATATATCCGATAGACACGCGCTCAACCGATGCGTAGGGGTTGATGTCTCCTCTGGAAGGGGAACGGCGCTTGAATTCCGCGATAATACCGGACTTATCTTCCCGTAGCAGGTACTTTTTCAGAGAGGCTACCGGCGTTTCGAAATAGATACTTTTTTCCAGGAGTTTTGCCGGGTAGAGCGATTTTCGCTCGGCTACTTCCTGCTTTTTGTAAGCAATGATCTTTTCCAGGATATTCATGGGCGTCAGTTTAAGAGGTTTTGAAATACCTTCAGTGCCCGCTTGCTATTAATGCTCTCTTTGGCCTCTTCAATGCAATCTTCCAGCGGCTGCTCCGGCTTCAGGCACTGAATAGCGAGGCCGGCATTGGCAGTCACCACTTCAAATTGTGCCGGTGTGCCTTCGTCGTTGAGGACATTCCTGAAGATGGCGGCAGCTTCTTCTTCGGTTTCGCCCCCATACAGGTCCTGTTGGGTGAGCCGGGGCTTGCCCAGGTCCTGCGGAGTAAGGATAGCATCGCGCTCATTAGTGCGCAGCTTGAACGGGCCGGTAAGGGAAACCTCATCGTAGCCGTCAAGGGAATAGACGATGGCAAAACGGCGGCCGGTCTCCTGCATGATGTACTGGTACATGCGGGCCAACTCAAGGCTAAACGTTCCAAATAGCTGATGGCTGGGCTGCGCCGGATTCACCAGCGGCCCCAACATATTAAAAAATGTTTTCACCCCCAACTGTTTGCGCACCGGAACGACTTCTTTCATCGCCGGATGGAACAGCGGCGCATGTATAAAACAGATGTTGGCGCGGTCGAGCTGCCGCCGAAGTTGTGCCTCATCGGCGGTAAACTCATAGCCCAGGGCCATTAGCACGTTGGACGACCCCACCGCCGAGCTGACCCCATAACTTCCGTGCTTGGCCACTTTATACCCTGCCCCGGCAACCACAACTGCCGACAGGGTGGATACATTGAACGTATTCTTGCTGTCGCCCCCGGTCCCGACGATATCAATGGCCTCTGTCCCGTTCAGGTTTATCGGAATACAAAGCTCCAGCAAGGCATCCCGGAACCCCTGCAATTCCGGGATAGACACCGGCCGCATCTGATAGACGGTAATAAAACTGGCCACCTGCATGTGATTGTACTGGCCATGAGAGATATTGAGCAGCACCTCCCGGGCCTCTTCCCGGGAAAGGCGTTCGTGCTCGTATAATCGGGAAAGGATCTGTTTCATGGTTCAATTGTTTGAGATTCAGGAAGATTGGGCGATAGAACTCCGGACTGCCGAACTCTGAGCCGCCAAAACGGCTCCCGGCACACAGTACGTAAAAAAGTTCTCCAGCATCTGCCTGCCGTGTTCCGTCATTATGGATTCCGGATGGAATTGAACGCCACGGACATTGTACTCCCGGTGGCGCATGGCCATAATGGCGCCCTGGGCATCCAACGCCGTAACTTCCAGGCTCTCCGGAAGGCTGACGGAGCGGACCGCCCAGGAGTGATACCGCCCGGCCTGGAAC